>DWWX01000015.1 GCA_019119495.1 Candidatus Gemmiger stercorigallinarum
TTGCCGCGGTAGTTCAGGTCGCAGCTGATCTTGACGCCGTGGGCCTTGGCGGCCTTGCAGGCTTCGCGGCAGATGTCCACCACGTTGGGGCCCAGCGCCGGGGTGATGCCGGTGAAGTGGAACCAGTCCACGCCCTCGAAGATGGCGTCCCAGTCGAAATCGGCGGTGGAAGCCTCCTGAATGGCGGAGTGGGCGCGGTCGTAGATGCAGACCGAGCCGCGCTGGGAAGCGCCCTTCTCGTTGTAGTAGATGCCCACACGGTCGCCGCCGCGGACGATCTTGGTGGTATCGACGCCGTAGCGGCGCAGGCTGTTGATGGCCGCCTGGCCGATGGCATGGGCGGGCAGCTTGGTGACGAAGGCGGCGTCAACGCCGTAGTTCGCCAGGGACACGGCCACGTTGGCCTCGCCGCCGCCGAAGGTGAACTCCAGGCTGTTGGCCTGGACGAAACGCTCGTAGTTGAAGGGCTGCAGACGGACCATCAGTTCGCCAAAAGTAACGACTTTCATGAAGTTGTCTCTCCTTATTCTATTCATTTGCCGGCCGGCCGCCGACAGGGGACCAAGGGGGGCGGGGCAGGCTTACTTCTGCACCAGATGGATGGCAAAGCCGGCGATCTCGTCCGCCATGTAGACGGCGGTGGTCTTGCCGTTCTTGACGACCTTGGAATCCAGGTCGAACTTGACGCCGCGCTGGCCCAGGTGGAAGATGGCGCGGTCGACGTTGTTGCACTTGACGGCGATGTGGCCATGGGTGCCGCGGCCGGGCTTCTTCATGATCTCAAACTCTTTGTTGCCCACAAAGATGCTGGAGTTGCCGGGCTTGACGGCCATGCTCAGCAAAGCGCCCAGCATCTCGGCGGTCTTGGCGGCCTCGGCCTCGTCGGCGCAGTTGATGCCGATGTGGCCCAGCTCCAGGCCCAGCATGGTGTCCACGGCCTCTTTGCACATGGCGGTGATCTCGTCCCAGGCGCCGGCCTTGATCTTGTCGGCCTTGCACATCCAGGTGCCGCCCACGGCCAGGATGCGGTCGTAGCCCAGGTAATCGTTGACGTTCTTGGCGTTGACGCCGCCGGTGCACATCCACTTCATGGTGGTCAGCGGGCCGGCCATGTTCTTCAGCATGGCAACGCCGCCGTTGGCCTCGGCGGGGAAGAACTTGACGTACTCCAGCCCCATGGCGTAAGCCTGGCTCATCTCGCCGGCGGTGGCGGTGCCGGGCATCATCAGGCCGCCCTTGTCGATGACGTACTTGGTCACGTTGGGGTCAAAGCCGGGGCTGACGATGAAGGACGCGCCTGCGGCCATGGCGCGGTCGGCCTGGTCGTTGGTCAGCACGGTGCCGGCGCCCAGCAGCATTTCGGGCACCTCGTCGTGGATCTTCTTGATGCACTCCTCGGCGCAGGCGGTGCGGAAGGTGACCTCCGCAGCCGGCAGGCCGCCCGCCACCAGCGCCTTGCAAAGGGGCACCGCCTCGTCCACGCTGTTAAAGGCGATGACAGGCACAATGCCGATCTGATAGATACGCTCCAATACAGGATTCATACCACATTCTCCTTTTTTACCAAGACTGGTTTACCATTCCATCAAGCGGAACGCCGTTCCGCTTTCGGTTGAATCTATTATAACAAAGTGCGCGCGGCTGCGTCAATCGGGTAATTTTGCACAACGAAACAGGAAAAATTCCTGGCTATTTGCCAATGTTCCGCTGGGCGGGATATCGGCTTGAAAAAACGCCGGTTTGCTGGTATACTGGTTCCGTAATACGGAACTGCCGCCCGCCGGGGCGGGCAGGCAAAAATGTGAACTTTTTGTTAAATTTTGGCGCGCGGACGGTGCGCCGCGGCGGGGAGGGAACGCCATGGACACAGAGCAGACCGGGCGCGAACCGGGCGGCGTGCAGAGCGTCGAGCGCATTTTCGGCATCATCGAGGTGCTGGCCGCCCACCCGGCGGGGGTGGGGCTGCAAAAGCTGGCGGCGGAAGCCGGACTTGCCAAAAGCACAACCCACCGGCTGCTGGCCAGCCTGGTGCAGCTGGGCTATGCCCGGCAGGACAGCGTCACCGGCCATTACCGCCTGACGCTGAAGATGTTCGAGCTTTCCTCCGGCATTGTCAACAGCATGGACATTATGGGGGTGGCCAAGCTGCACCTGGAGCGGCTGGCCCAGCGCACCGGCGAGGCGGTGCACCTGGTCATCCGGGACGCAAGGGACATCGTCTACATCTATAAGACCGAGAGCGGCCCCAGCCGCATGTCCAGCCGGGTGGGGCTGCGCAGCCCGCTGTACTGCACCGGCGTGGGCAAGGCCATCCTGTCCACCCTGCCGCGGGCCGAGGTGGAGGAGATCTGGCGCCAAAGCCAGCCCCGCAAGCTGACCGAGCACACCATCACTGACCTGAACGGCCTGCTTTCCCAGCTGGCGCAGGTGCGCACCCGCGGCTACGCCATCGACGACGAGGAGAACGAGCCGGGCATCCGCTGTGTGGCGCTGGCCATACCGGGGCCGGGCGGCCGGGCGGACAGCGCCTTTTCCATCAGCGGCATGGCGCCCTACATGACGCCCGACCGGGTGGGGCGCATCGCCCAGCTTGCGCTGGAGACCCGCGCCGACATCCTGCACGACTTGGGCCTGGCCGGGCACTGACCGCATTGCCCTACGATACGGCGCCCGCCGGGCCACGCCGCCTGCCGGGCGCCGGGACAGGAGAACCGATATGCGAACCATCATACTGTTTGGCGTGCGGTACTGCGCCGCCGCGCAAGGCGAACTGCTGGCGGCCATCACCGCGCCGCTGCAGCCCGGCGAGTGCCGCACCGCCGCCTTTGCCCCGGTGACCAGCCTGTCCCAGGCGGCCAGGGACGAAAGCTACCGCCAGGTGCTCAACGGCATGAGCCTTTGCGCCATGGACGGCATGCCGGTGGTCAAACGGGCCCAGAAGCTGGACCCGGCGCTGGCGGACATCCAGCGGTGCAGCGGCCCCGATATGCTGCGCCTTGTGCTGGCCGCCACCCAAAACACCGGCGCCCGCCATTACTTTTACGGCACCACCGAGGAAAACCTGGCTGCCCTGCGGCAGGCCGCGGCGCAGCAGTACCCCGGCCTGTGCATTGCGGGCACCCACGCGCCGCCCTTCCGCCCGCTGAGCGCGGAGGAGGAGGCCGAGGACATCCGCCGCATCCGGCAGGCGAAGCCCGACTACCTGTGGGTGGCGCTGGGCGCGCCCCGGCAGGACTACTGGGTGGCCCGCCATGCCGCCCGGCTGGACGGCATGCGGGTGCTGGCGGTGGGCGCCGCGCTGAACTTTTTGACCGGGCAGGTGCGCCGCGCGCCGGAATGGATGCGCAAAGCCGGGCTGGAATGGGCCTACCGCATCTGGCGGGAGCCGAAGCAGTTTTGGCGGTATGCCAAAAACGGCGCCTACTTTTTGTACCGCAGCGCCAGAGAGGACCTGCTGCGCCGCTGAACACAAGATCACCCGCGAAAGGGGCATACTACCATGGAAAACCTGATCTTCGGCGCCTTTGCCACGCTGGAAGGCCACCGGGAGGGCGACGCCGCCAACCTGGGCAGTGACGCCTACTACCGGTGCGTCGTGGTGGCGCTGGCCAGCGCCAAACTGGCCAACCCCGACTGCGACGTTGCACTTGTCACCAATGCGCCGGTGCCCCGACCCTACGCCGCCCAGCTGGAAGCCGCCGGCGTGCAGGTGCTGGACTGCCCCTTTGACCATTACCGGGTGGACGCGGCGCTGGAATGGTCGCTGGCCTTTTACAAGCTGTGCGCCATGGAGTGGGTGCTGGCCCACACCGCCTATGCCCGCTGCGCGCTGCTGGACGTGGACACCTACACCCAGTACCCCTACACCGACCTGTGGCGCGAAGCCGACGAGGCGGTGCTCTTGTACCAGGTTCCCCACGCGGCCGGCCAGCCCATGGCGGCAGCCATCAGCCGCAATTATGCCCGGCTGTACGGCGGGCAGCCGGTGCTGACCCACTTTGGCGGCGAACTGATCGCCGGCAGCCGCGCCCGCCTGGCCGATTTTATGGCCGAGTGCGCCGGGGTCTACCGCACCATGAACGAAAAGGGCCTGCGCCCCCACGAGGGCGACGAGTTCATCACCTGCGCCGCGGCCTACCGCAGCCTGCTGGCGGGCAGGCCGGTGCGGGCGGCCAACGCCTATATCTTCCGCTACTGGGTGGGGGCGCGGTTTTACTTTGTCTCCACCAACTACTGCAACGACCCGGTGTGCATCTTCCACCTGCCGGGCGGCAAAAACCGCCAGCTGCGGGTGCTGTACCGGCGGTATGCAAAGCGCGGGGCTTTCCCCCCGCGGGAAAAGGTCTACCGCCTGTGCTGCTTCCCCGCCGCGCACCCGCCGCTGCTGCGCAGCATCTGGGTGCGGCTGCTGGCCCGGCTGGGGTAAAAGGCCGGCGGCCGCATGGCGTCGAGGCTGACTTTGCTGCGGTGATTGGAGCAGCGAAGCCGACGGAGGGGGCATTGTCCTACGCGGGTACGCGGCGGCAGGGAGAGCCGGCAACCCGGAAGGATACTGGCAGGGCAAGGGTGCCGCACCCCTCCGTCGCCTGGGGCGACACCTCCCCTTACAGGGGAGGCTTTATAGGGCGGCAATCCCCCAAAGCCTCCCCTGCAAGGGGAAGTGGATGCGCCGCAAGGCGCAGACGGAGGGGTGCATTGCCGCTTTGCCCCACAGGTATCCTGCAGACCCCGGCAGGGCTTTGCCCCGCATCCGTAGGGGACGATGCTCGCATCGTCCCGCAAACCCTGCGATGCCGCAGACCCCAAGCGGCGGGCGAAAACGCCCGCCCTGCATTGCGGCCGGGAACGGGAGATAACGCGGAAGAGGCAGCTCCCCGCCAGGCCCGTCGGCGGGCCGATGCAAGCATCGGCCCCTACGCAGGCGTTGCGAGCGGACGGGGGCATGCGGCGGCCTGCCCCCGGTTCTGCCGCCTGTTTCCCTTGCATTGTAGGGCGGGCGTTCACGCCCGCCGGGGGCCTTGCGGCGGCCCGGAAGGGTATTGGCAAGGCAAGGCGCCGCACCCCTCAGTCGGCTGACGCCGACAGCTCCCCTTACAGGGGAGCCTTCCGGGTGGCGGTCCCCCCAAAGTCTCCCCTGCAAGGGGCTGCGGAGTCGAGCGCCGCCTGCGGCGGAGAAAGCGAGACGGAGCAGGTGCAGCGGTCGCAGAGCACAAGCGTGCTTCAGCGCGCGCCGTGCGATGCGGGCACCGCAAACCGGACGGTGGATGCGCCGTAAGGCGCAGACGGAGGGGTGCATTGCCGCTTTGCCCCACAGGTATCCCGCAGACCCCGGCAGGGCCTTGCCCCGCGTCCGTAGGGGACGATGCTTGCATCGTCCCGCAAACCCTGCAATGCCGCAGACCCCAAGCGGCGGGCGAAAACGCCCGCCCTGCATTGCGGCCGGGAACGGGAGATAACGCGGAAGAGGCAGCCCCCCGCCATGCCTGACCGCGGGCCGATGCAAGCATCGGCCCCTGCAAAAGGGCCTGGCGGCAGATGCACGCCAGCCGCCCTGCCGCCCCCGCCGCCAGTACCCCCGCAAAACAGAAAGGACCCGCTATGCCGGAAGAAAAAAATCGCGATACTCCTTCCCGCCTGGCCCAGGCATTGAAAGCCCTGATCCCCCAGCGCGGCCAGGATGAAAGCCAGCTCGGCCCCATGATGCGCGCCATCAGGGCGGTGCACTCGGTGGCGTCGGCGGGCGGGTCCACCTCGCCGGAGGACCTGGAACGCCAGCGCGCCGGGCAGGAGCTGTTCGCCAAACTGGTCACCCCCGCCATCGGCGTGACCACCCAGGAAGTCCGGGTGCGGCACATCCCCGCCGAGTGGGTACGTCTGGACTTCGGCCACGACCGCCGGCACATCGTGCTGTACTGCCACGGCGGCGGCTACACCTGCGGCCAGCTGGGCTATGCCCGCATCCTGGCCAGCAAGCTGGCGCTGGCCACCGGCTGCGACGTGTTCTCGTTCGAGTACCGCCTTGCCCCCGAACATCCCTACCCGGCCGCCGTGCAGGACGCGCAGGCGGTGTGGGACCACCTGATGTACCAGGGCTTCGGCGCGCGGGACGTGATCCTGGCCGGGGACTCGGCCGGCGGCAACCTGGCGCTGGAGCTCTGCCTGAACCTGAAAGAGCAGGGCCGCCGCCAGCCCCGGATGCTGGCGCTGTTCAGCCCCTGGACCGACATGACCTGTTCCGGTCTGTCCCACACCGACTGCGCCGACATCGACCCCATGCTCACCGCCGAGTATATCGCCGCGGTGCGGCAGGCCTACACCGGCCCCGACGCCGACTGGGCCGACCCCCGCTACTCGCCGCTGTTCGGCGACCTGCGGGGCCTGCCCGCCACGCTGATCCAGGTGGGCACCAACGAGATCCTGCGCTCCGACTCGGAGCTTTTGCACCACAAGCTGCAGGAGGCCGGCGTCTACTCGACGCTGGAAGTTTACGAGGACTGCTGGCATGTGTTCCAGCAGATGCCCATCCGCCGCGCCGCCCAGGCCATGGAGAGCGTGGGGCGGTTTGTGCAGCGGAATCTGTAACGCGGCCGGGGACGCCCCGCTATCCCCCAAAAACCGGGAAGTTGAATTGTATGAGGTGATCTGCCATGCGCCATTGCGGCACACAAATACTGGAGACCGGGCGGCTGCTGCTGCGGCCGCTGTCCATCAACGACGCCGAGATGATGTTCGGCAACTGGGCCTGCGACCCGGAGGTGGCGCGCTACCTGCGCTGGCAGCCCCACCGCAGCTGGGCCGAGACGGCCGAATATTTGAACGAGGCGGCCGGGCATTACGCCGAGCCGGAGTTTTACCAGTGGGGCATTGAGGAAAAGGTCAGCGGCGCGCTGATCGGTTCCATCAGCCTGGCGCGGGGCGAGGCCGACCCCGGCTGGCCCGCCGCCTGCGAGCGCCTGGGCGAGATCTGGGAGCCGGGCTACTGCCTGGGCCGCAAATGGTGGGGCCGTGGCTACGCCACCGAGGCGCTGTGCGCGGTGCGGGACTACTGGTTCGGCACGGTGCGGGGCAAATGGCTGTGCTGCTGCCACGCCAACGACAATGTGGCTTCCGGCGCGGTGATGCAGAAAGCCGGCTTTACCTACCACCACGACGCGACCTATCACAAGTTCGACGGCACGCCGGTGCCCTGCCGGGCCTATTTTCTGCTGCGCAGCCAGGTGGAACTGCCGGGCTGAGGCCCCGCCGCCCGCGCGCAGGGCAGCCCCTGCCGCCCTGCCGCCCCAAAAGTCCCGGAAACACACAGACAGAGGAGTTTTTGAGGAATTTGTATGAGTGAACTGATCCATCTGCCCGGCATGGAACCCGCCGGGCAGCCCGAACCGGCGGCCGACCCCATGGCCACCGCAGGGCCGCAGGGGCCTGTCCCGGTGGTGCTGCTGGCGCTGGACCAGGGAAAGTTTGACGCCGCCCGCAGCCTGGACGAGCTGGCCGCCCTGGCCGAGGCCAACAATATGCAGGCGGTGGCCGCCGTGGTGCAGAAACGCCAGACGCCGGAGGCCGCCACCATGCTGGGCGAGGGCAAGGTGGCCGAAGCCCGCCTGGTCTGCCTGAACGCCGGCGCCGAGGCCGCCGTTTTTGACGGCGAGCTGACCGGCAGCCAGCTGCGCAATTTGAGCGCCGCCTTGCAGGTGGAGGTCATCGACCGCACCATGCTGATCCTGGAGATCTTCCGCTCCCGCGCCACCACCAACGAGGGAAAACTGCAGACCGAGCTGGCGCTTTTGCGCTACCAGATGCCCCGGCTGCAGGGCCTGGGCGAGGTGCTGAGCCGCCAGGGCGGCGGCGGTGGCGGCGGGGCCGGCGCCCGCCGCGGCGCCGGCGAGACCAAGCTGGAGCTGGACCGCCGGCACATCCGCCGCCGCATCGAAACGCTGGAGAGCCGCCTGAAGGAGATGGAAAAGCGCCGGGGCGAGACCCGCCGCGCCCGCCAGAAAAGCGGCGTGCCGGTGGTGGCGCTGGTGGGCTACACCAACGTGGGCAAGTCCAGCCTGACCAACGCCCTGTGCGGGGCCGGGATCTTTGAGGCGGACATGCTGTTTGCCACGCTGGACCCCACCGCCCGCCGCCTGATGCTGCCCAGCGGCCTGGACGTGGTGCTGGTGGACACCGTCGGCTTTGTCAGCCGGCTGCCCCACCACCTGGTGGACGCCTTCAAGAGCACGCTGGAGGAGGCCGCCTTTGCCGACGTGCTGGTGCGTGTGGCCGACGCCAGCGACCCCGCCGCGCCGGAACAGCTGGCCGTGACCGACCAGGTGCTGGACGAGCTGGGCTGCGGCGGCATCCCCCGCCTGACCGTCTACAACAAGTGCGACAAGGCCGGCGCGGTGCCCTTTGACCCGGACATCCTGCTGACCAGCGCCCGCACCGGCCGCGGCCTGGACGCGCTGAAAACCCGCCTGGACGAGATCCTGGCCGCCCGCGTGCGCCGCATCGAGGTGCTTTTGCCCTACGACCAGCTGGCGCTGGCCGACATCCTGCGCAGCCGCGGCAGCGTGCTGGCCGAGGACTACCGCCCGGAGGGCGTCTACTACGCCGGCACCGTCCGCGTGGACGACCTGCACCGTTTTGCCCCCTACCTGCTGCCCCGCACCACCGGGGACGCCCCCGGCCCCGCCGGCGGCTGAGCCTGCCGGGCGCAGGCACAGGCCCCAACACAAAAAACAAGACGCCCCCGCCCATCCCGTTTTGAACCGGGAGGGGCGGGGGCGTTGGCGTGCCGAGGAACCTGGCAAAATACAAAAGGGAAAACAGCCGCGCGGCTTGCACTGCGGGGGGGGAGCGCGGCGGCTCAGGTCAAAGCATCGCTGTCGGCGGCCTCCACGTAGGTCTCGTACCATTCGCAGATGGTCTCGTAGTAGATCTGGGCGGCGGCCTGGCGGCCGGCCTCGTCGCCGAAGGCGGCCACGTCCTCCGGGCTGGTGATAAAGCACTGCTCGGCCAGCACGGCGGGGCAGCCGCATTCCTCCAGCAGCGTGAAGGTGGGGTCGCTGTGCACCGTGGTGTCGCTGACCTCAAAGATCTGCTTTTCGTTGTTGGCGTCGTAGTAGATGTAGCGCACGCCGTTTTCGCCCCGCAGCCGCTCGCCGGTCTGGCCAAAGCGGTCGGCAATCATCTGGGCAAAGGCCAGGCTCTCGGCGTTGTATGTACGGCCCGGCGGCACGGGGTAACACTCAAAGCCCGCATAGTTGGGGTCGTCGCCGGAATTGCCGTGGATGGACAGCAGCAGCTGCGCCCCGCCGGCCACCGCATTGGCGGCCCGCTGGCTGGGGCGCTCGTACTCGGTGCCGTCGGTGGTCAGGAAGGGGGCAAACCGGCCGTCGGCTTCCAGCAGGTCCATCAGCAGTTCGGCGGTCTCCCAGGTCATCTCGTCCTCGTTGAAATAGGGGCCCTCGGTGCCGGGGTCGCCGCCGCCGTGGCCGGGGTCCACCGCCACCACAAAGCCGGTGGGTTCGGTGCCGGCAGGGTCCGCCGGCGCGGCGGCCGCCTGGCTTTCCGGTTCGGCGGCGCCGGGCAGCAGCAGTTCCGGCCCGTTCAGCACCAAAAACACCGCGCCGGCCAAAAGCACCGCGGCCATCAGGTACATCAGCCGCCGCAGCGCCGAGCCCCGCCGCCGGCGGGCGGCATACTGGCGGTAGCTGGACGCGGCCTGCGGGCGGGCACGGCCGGTCCGTGGGCTGCGGGGCGGCGGCACGGGGCAGACGGGCGGCACCGGCTGGCTGCGGGGCGGCGCCTGCCGCGCCGTGCTGTGATAGGTGTTTTTTGCCCGTGCGGGGCTGTGTCCTGTGCGATGGTCCATCCTGCGCTCCTGTATCCTGCGGCCGGGCATCCCGGCGATCCCGTTCCCGGCGCGGCCTGCCCCGGCGGGCGTCACATCCGGCTGTGCCTGTGTTTTGTCTTTCTGCTGTCTTTGGCCTGTCTGCTGCATTTAGAATAACGCCGCGATGTATCCATTTTGTCACAAGATTGTAAGGCAAAGATGTAAAAATCCTGTGTCAAAAATTGTGGAAATTGCTGGGCATCCGCCGCGGAGGGCAAAACCGGCC
Source organism: Candidatus Gemmiger stercorigallinarum (assembly GCA_019119495.1). Taxonomy (GTDB): domain Bacteria; phylum Bacillota; class Clostridia; order Oscillospirales; family Ruminococcaceae; genus Gemmiger; species Gemmiger stercorigallinarum. Next base: position 10,104 of record DWWX01000015.1, read on the forward strand.
GGGTCACTCCAGGTACAGTTCGGTAAAATTGCCGTGCCCGGCCAGGGCGTCCTCCACCGGCAGCAGGCCGTAGACCAGCTGCCAGGCCTCGTAGGTGTAGGGCATGCCGTCCTTGTCTATGCCGGGCTGCGGGCCGGAGCCGCGGATCTCGTACTGGCAGTAAAACTGCCCGCCGTACTGGTCCAAAAAATGCACCGACTGGCTGCCGCGGGGCGCGCTGTACTGCGAAAAGCTGACCTCAACCGGGCTGCCGCCCTCCGCCGGGATCAAAAACTGCCGGAAGCTTGTCTGCTGGGTGGTCCAGTCCAGCCAATGGACCGTGACCACATACCAGCCGGGCAGGGCCTGCACGTCGTAATTGGCAATGCGCCCGGCGGCCTGGGGCAGCCCGGTGCACAGGGTGCGCTCCTGCCCGGTGGCCGTGTCGATGGCGGAAAGCGTCCCTGCCTGCTCGTCCACGTGCACCAGCGGCCCGCCGGGCAGCTGGCGGCCGGCGCGGGCGGGGGAGACCCGGTTGTCGTACCCGGAAAGCCCGTCCTCTTGCCAGAAACCCGTCCGGGTATAGCGCGCCGTCATGCTCCACAGGCCGGTGGCGGGCTCCAGCCGCCAGACCTCCGCGCCGTCCCCGCTCAAACCCAGCCAGAGATACAGAAAGCCGTCCTGCGCGTCAAAGATCTCGGCGTTGGCCACCCGCTGGTCTGCCGGGCGGGGGCTGCCTGCGGGCGGGGCTTCCCGGTTGGTGCACAGGCTGGCATCGCCGCTGACCTTGTCCACGGCCAGCACCGCGGCCTGCTCCTCGCGGGGGACCGAGAAGTCCGCCGCCGCGGGATAGTTGGCGGCGTTCAGGTAAAGGGTGCCCTCGTCCGCCGCGGCCAGCGCCCAGTCGTACTCCCGGTCGGCTTCGAGCCTTGGCAGGGTGCAAAGGACGCGGGTGGCATCGTCGGCCAGGCTGCGGGCTTCCAGCCAGGCGTCGCCGTCCACCGCGTCGTGCAGCAGGTAAAGGGTATCGCCGTCGGCGGCCAGTGTGATAAGGCTGCCATCGTTCGGGGTAAGCCAGGCCGAGCAGCCGGGCTGGTCGTGGGCGCAGCCGTCCCGGTGGCAGAGGGGCTGCGCCGTCCCGGTCTCGCAGTCGATGACCGTCAGCAGCCCCATCGCCATGGCGCCGCCGCCCGGCTGCTGGTAATCGAAGGTCTTGTACTCGTACCGGCGGCTGCCCAGCAGTTCCGAGATCAGGTGGATGCCGCCCTCCGCCCCCTCAAGCGGCGCGGAGGGTTCAGGCTGTGCTGCGGCGGGCGCGGGTGTTTGAGCGGTTTCCGGTGTGGCGGCCGCCTGCCCGTGCGGCATGCAGCCGCACAGCAGGGCGATGCAGGCCGCCAGCGCGGCGAACGGTGCAGGTCTCATACGATCAGTCCCTTTTCCGGTCAAAATGTTACAGCGAAAGCAAACGATTCCAGCTACGGCGGTCAGTCCAGCAGCGCGGCGAACTGTTCCGGCGTCATGCTGGCCGCGCCGACGGTCAGCCCGCCGCCGGTGTTGACGCTGACATACAGCTGCGCGGCGGGGGAGTAGGCGGCCTCGCCGGCGCCGGGCAGGCGGCCGCCCCAGTCCACCGGCTGCCAGTCGGTAAATTCGTCCACGCCAAGCAGTGCCAGCGCGGGCGCCAGCAGGCTGCCGGTCCCGGCGGCATCGCCGGTGCGGCCGCTGTCCTGCCAGGAAAAATACACCGGCCGGCCGTCGGCGGTCAGCGTCAGGGCCAGGGTCAGGGTCAGGGCGTCGGCCGGGCCGGCGTCGGCGGGTTGCTCTTCCGGGACCGGGCCGGGCGCCAGGCTGTAGGCGGTCAGGCCGGCGGGGCCGTCCTGCGCCGTCAGCAGATAGCCGCTGCCGTCCAACGCGGCCCGCAGGCGGGCGGCGTCCGCGTCGGCCAGCAGGCCCAGGGCGGCGGCGCTGTCCACCGCGGCGGCGCAGCGGGCTTTGGCGTCGGCCAGGTCCTGCCCGGCCGGCGTCCGGGCCTGCCACTGGTCGGGCGCGCCGGAAGGCCGGGCGGGGTCCACCCCCAGCAGATGGGCGCAGTTGTACAGCAGGCAGGCGGCGGGGTTGGCGCGGGCGGCGTCGCCCAGCGGTTCGGCCTGCCCGGCGTCGGCGCGGGGATGCGTGCCGGCAAACAGCATGCCGTCCCACACCGCAAACACCACGGGCGGCAGCGCCAGGCAGCAGGCCACCGCCGCCGCGCACAGCAGCGCGGCCAGCCGGGTGCCCGGGCGCATGGCGCGCAGGCGGGAGAACATTTCAGTCAGCATGGTCGGCCTCCTCAGGCGGGTCCGCCAGCGGCAGGCGGAAGGTGACGGTGGTGCCGCAGCCCTCCCGGCTTTGCAGTTCCAGCCGGCTGTGGTGCAGCGCGGCGATGCGGGCGCACAGCGTCAGCCCGATGCCGCTGCCCCCGCCGGCGCGGGCGCGGGACTTGTCCACCATGTAAAACGGTTCGGTCACGCGGGGCAGGTCGGCGGCGGGGATGCCGCAGCCGTTGTCCGCCACGGTGAACACCGCCAGGCCGTCCTGCGCTTGGCAGGACACGGTCACGCGGCCGTTCTGCCGCCCTTCGCAGGCGTGCAGGGCGTTGCGGATCAGGTTGCGCAGCAGGTCGTCCAGCAGCGCGGCGTCGCCCAGTACGGTGCAGCCGCAGGGCGCAAACTCCAGCACGGCGCCTTCGGCGTCCGGCAGGCTGCGGGCCAGCCGGGCAAACAGCGCCCGGTCGGTGACGGGGCAAAGCCGGATGGCGCTTTCCTCCCCGTCGGCGCGGCGCTCCAGGCCCATCAGGGCCAGCAGCTTGCGGCTCAGCTCCTCCAGGCGGCGGGTCTCGCGGAAGATATAGCCCGCGGCCTCCCGCTGGGTCTCGGCGCTTTGGGGGCGGGCGCGCATCAGGTCGGCGTAGCCCAGCATGCCGGTCATGGGGGTCTTGATCTCGTGGGTAAAGGCCGCCACAAAGTCTTTCTGGCGGCGCACGTTCTCGTCCAGCGCGGCGATGCGGCTTTCCACCGCGGCGGCCATCTCGTCAAAGCTGCGGCTCAGCGCGCCGATCTCGTCGTCGGTGTCCACGGCGGTGCGGCTGGCGTAGTCCCCGGCGGCGATCTGCCCGCTGGCCTGCTGCAGACGGGTCAGCGGCGCGGTCAGGCGGCGGCTGACCGCCGCGCTGGCCGCAGCCCCCGCCGCCAGCACCGCCAGCGTGGCCGCCAGCCAGGCGGCCAGCTGGGCGTCCCGGCTGGCAAACACGCCGGACACATCGCAGGCGCTGACCAGCACCGCCTCCCGGCCGGGGATGTTCAGCGGCAGGGCCAGCAGCAGCCAGGTGCCGCTGCCGGCGCGGGCCAGGGTGGTCTGCTCCCGCCCGGCGGCCAGTACCTCCAGCAGCGTGGCGCGGGGGATCTGCTGCGGCAGGTTGGAGTAAACGCTGGCGGACCCGTCCAAAAACAGCGCCAGGCTGCTGCCGGGGGTGCTTTCGGCGTAGTTCTGCGCCGCGGCGGCCAGGTCCCAGGGCTGGTACTGCCCGTCCGCGTCCGGGGCTCCGGCCAGCATGGTGCGGGTGATGGCGTAGGCTTCGCTGTACTGCCGCGTGCCGGCGGTTTCGGCCGCGGAGGCCAGGCTGTCGGCAAAGCTGCGGCCCACCATCGCAAGCCCCACGGCGCACAGGCCGGCGGCCAGCAGTGCGGTAAAGCTCAGGCTGAGCTTTGTGGAAAACTTCATCGGCGGCAGCTCCTTTCGGCTGTGTCCGGGGCGGGGGCATCCAAAAAATCCCCGGCGCTTTTTCTTTGTCCGATGCACCCCGGGTCACCGGGTGGCGGCGGGGCCGACGGGGCCCAGGTCGGGCGGGGTGCACAGCGTCCAGTCCTGGCTGCCGTCCAAATACTCCTCCAGCCCGATCACGGCGTAGACCGGGCTTTCGGAAGGATGGGTGTAAACGCTGCCGTCCTGCCCCACGTCGGCGGCGGTCGCGGTGCGGCTGTCCACCAGCAGGGCCGCCCGGCTGCCGTTTTGGGCGTACAGGGCCGGCAGGCGGGCCTCGGCGCCGTCCTTCCACCAGGTGGCGGGCAGCTCCCGCACAAGGCTGCCGTCCGCCCGGTCAAACACCAGGCGGTGCGGCTGATACAAAGGGCTGCCGTCCTGCGGGGCGGAACACGCCGCGCCGTCAATGGCGATGTAACGGTCCGTCACCGCAAAGACCGCGGTCGGCTCCAGCTCCGCCGGCCAAAGGCCGGGGTACTGCCGCAGCACGTCGCCGGTCAGCGGGTCCTGCACCGTCAGGGTGCCGGCTTCGTCGATTTGCCAGGCCGCGCCGTCCCGCAGCTCCAAAAGCTGCCCCTCGTCCGCCAGGGGCAAAGCGTCCCCCAGCGTGCCGGTGCCCAGGTCCAAAACGTGCCAGGTGATGCGGCTCGCGGCAGCGTCGCCGGCCATGCTGCCGGTATGGGCCTTGGGCGGGCGGGACTGGCCCAGTACCATCCGGCCGCCGCACACCGCTGCGGCAAACAGCCGCGGGGTGGCGGTGGGGGCTTCGCCGCCGGCCGACCAGTCAAACAGGCGCTGCACGCTGCCGTCGGTTTTGGAGATGCGCAGCACCACCGTCCGCTCGCTGCTCTGCCCGTCGGCGCGGGGCGGGTTGGACTCGGCCACCGCGTACAGCGCGGCGTCGTCCGCCAGCCAGGCAATGTCCAGGCAGCTGCCGTCGGGGGCAAAGCCCTCGCACAGCAGGGTCTGGCCGCTGCCGTCCAATGCGCTGACGGTCAGCGTGCTGTACGCCGCGCCGCCGCCGTGCTCCGGCGCGGTCACATACACCCGGTACAGTTTGCCGTCGTCGGCAAAGGCGCCGCACTGGGCAATGGTGTAGCCGTCGGCGGGGCTGGGGCCCAGCCAGGCATCGCAGCCGGCGTCGGTGTGGGCGCAGCCGGGCTTGGCGCACACCAGCCCCAGCACGCCGGTGTCCAGGTCCAGCCCGGTCAAAAAGCGGGCGTCGTAATAGTAGCCGCTGTCCACGCCATAGACGGTGCTGCCGCCCATGGCATAGGTGTCGCCGCCCTGCCACACAAGGCGCAGCGCCCCCTGCGGCAGGGTCTCGGCGGCCTCGGCGGTTTCCGGCGCGGGCTTTGGCCCTGCCGGGGCGGCGGCATCGGCCCCGCAGCCGGCCAGCAGCGCGGCGCAAAGCAGGGCGGGCAAAAGGCGTTTCATCGGTCGGCCTCCTCGCTTTCCAGCCGGTAGCCCACCCGGTGGACGGTGGTGATCCTGTCCTCCCACCCCAGCTTGCGGCGCAGGCGCTGGATGTGGGTGTCCAGCGTGCGGGTGTTGTCCAGCATCTCGTCCTCGCCCCAGATGGTCTCATACAGGTAATCGCGGTAGAGCACGCAGCCCCGGTTGCGCAGCAAAAGCAGCAGCAGGTCGTACTCCTTGGGGGTCAGGGCCACCGGTTTGCCGGCGCGGGTCACCCGGCAGGAGGCGGTCTCCACCACCACATCCCAGGCGGTAAACTGCAGGCTGCCCCGCCCGGCCCGGCGCAGCACGCTTTCCACCCGCGCCACCAGCTCGGCAGGCTCAAAGGGCTTGACGATGTAATCGTCCGCCCCCATGTGCAGCCCCTGCACCCGGTCGGACAGGCTGCCCTTGGCGGTCAGAAAAATGCAGGGCGTGCCGGTGGGCAGCAGGTAGCGCAGCAGGTCGTAGCCGTCGATGCCGGGCATCATCACGTCCAAAAGCACCAGGTCATAGCGGTTCTGCTCCAGCAGGTCGGCGGCCAGGGCGCTGCTGGTGACGGCCTGGCAGGGGTAGCCGGCGTCGGTCAGGGTGCGACGGACCAGCCGGGCGATGGCTTCCTCGTCGTCCACGATCAGGATGGGTCTCACGGGATAGTGCCTCCTTTGGCATTGGCCGGGCGCCGCGCTTTTGGGGCGGGCGGCTGCGGCCGGGTATCTATTCCTTATTATACGGCCAAATTCGTCCGATTTGTATCCATACGGGAACAAACCGCCCCCGCGCCCGGCGAAAAGTGCCCCGCGCCCGGCGGGGAAACGACTTGACAGCGACACATTCCATCGGTATAATATAAAAACTGGTGCGGCCCGACGGGCCGCACAACTTTTACTGTTTAAGGAGAAAACCGGCTATGGCAAAAGAGATCGTTGTTACCCACGAGGGTCTGAAAAAGCTGGAGGAAGAACTGAACAACCTGCGCACCGTCAAGCGCAAGGAAGTGGCAGATAAAATCAAGGTCGCCCGCGGCTACGGCGACCTGTCCGAGAATGCCGAGTACGACGCCGCCAAGGAAGAGCAGGCGATGGTCGAGGCCCGCATCGCCGACCTGGAAGCTACCCTGAAGGTGGCCCGCGTCATTGACGACAGCACCCTGTCCCACGACACTGTCTCCATTGGCATGCATGTGCGCATTCTGGCCGAGGGCGACGACGAGGACGAAGCCGAGGAGTACGACATCACCGGCTCCACCGAGGCCGACGTGGACGCCAACCGCATCAGCGACGAGAGCCCGGTGGGCTCTGCGCTGATCGGCAAAAAGGCCGGCGACAGCGTGGATGTGACGCTGCCCAACGGCAACATCATCACCTATAAGGTGCTCGGCGTCAGCCGCAGCCGCTGAGACCGGCCCCGTGCCGGACCCCGGCCCGCATCGAGAGGAAAGGAAAATGCCCCATGGAACAGAATAACGCAAAGCCGCCCCGCGCCCCGGAGCAGGACATCAGCCAGCAGGCCGCGGTGCGCCGCCAGAAACTGGCCGACCTGCGGGCTGCCGGGCAGGACCCCTACACCATCACCAGCTACCCCCAGGACGCTTTCTCGGCTGATTTGAAGGCCGAGTACGCCGACCTGCCCGCCGAGGCCGAGACCGGGCGCATCGTCTGCCTGGCCGGCCGCATGATGTCCAAGCGGGTCATGGGCAAGGCCAGCTTTGCCCACCTGCGGGACGGCAAGGGGGATATCCAGATCTTTGCCCGCCGCGACGTGCTGGGCGACGAGCCTTACGCTGCCTTCAAAAAGCTGGACGTGGGCGATGTGATCGGCTGCCGGGGCGAGGTGTTCCGCACCAAGGCCGGCGAGCTGAGCGTCCGCGCCACCGAGATCACGCTGCTGGCTAAGAGCCTTTTGCCCATGCCGGAGAAGTTCCACGGCCTGACCGACCGCGAGGCCCGCTACCGCCAGCGGTATCTGGACCTGATCGTCAACCCCGACGTGAAGGAGACCTTTGTCAAGCGCAGCCGCATTTTGCAGGAGATCCGCGCCTACCTGGACGGCAAGGGTTACCTGGAGGTGGACACCCCCATCCTGACCCCGTTCGAGATCGGCGCGGCGGCCCGGCCCTTCATCACCCACCACAACACCCTGGACATGGACATGGTGCTGCGCATCGAGACCGAGCTGTACCTCAAGCGGCTGGTGGTGGGCGGCATGGACCGCGTCTATGAGGTGGGCCGCATCTTCCGCAACGAGGGCATGGACCCCCGCCACAACCCGGAGTTCACCACCGTTGAGCTGTACCAGGCCTACACCGACTACCACGGCATGATGGATTTGGTGGAGGAGCTGTACAAGCGGCTGGCGCAGAACGTCTGCGGCAGCCTGGTCATCCCCTACCAGGGCCAGCAGATCGACATGAGCCACTGGGAGCGCCTGACCATGGCGGAGGCGGTCAAAAAGTATTCCGGCGTGGATTACCACGACTGGGCCTCCGACGAGGACGCCGTCGCCTGCGCCAAACAGCACGGCGTCGAGCTGCCGGAGATCCCCACCCGCGGCAGCATTTTGGCGGCTTTCTTTGACGCTTACGTGGAGGACAAGCTGATCCAGCCTACCTTTATCTACGACTACCCGGTGGAGATCAGCCCGCTGGCCAAGCGCAAGGCGGACGACCCCGCCTTTACCGAGCGGTTTGAGTATTTCATCAACTGCACCGAGTTCGGCAACGCCTTCAGCGAACTGAACGACCCCATCGACCAGAAGGAACGCTTCGAGCGCCAGGTGGCCGAGCGCAAGGCGCTGGAGCCGGGCTGCAAGGCCCAGGTGGACTACGACTACATCAACGCGCTGGAGTACGGCCTGCCCCCCACGGGCGGCCTGGGCTTCGGTTTGGACCGGCTGGTCATGCTTTTGACCGACTCGGCCTCCATCCGCGATGTGCTGCTGTTCCCCACGATGAAGCCTTTGGACTGAAATTCCACAATATATAGTGTCTGACGAGGTGCGACGGAACAAGATGCAGTAAAAAGGCTTACAACTACAACTTTTCTACAACTTTTGCTTGAAATCAGACGGCATCAGACAGGCCAAAATAAAGGGCAGATCCGTGCTTTTTGTGCGGATCTGCCCTTTTTTGCGATTTTTGGATCAATGCCCCGGCCGCACCGGCGCGCCCCTTTATCCCGCGCCGAACAGGTCGGCCAGGGCGCGGGCGGCGTACTCGCCGGCGCGCAGGGCTTCGGCCAGCGTGTTGGCGTGGCCGCCGATCTCGATCAGCAAGCTGCCGGTGGAGAGATCCTGGTTGTAAAAGCGGTAGCCGCACAGCACCGGCCGGGTCAGGCCGGGGTACAGTGTCTCCATGCGGGTCTCCCAGGCGGCGGCAAAGGCCAGGTTCTGCTTCCAGTTGGGCAGCGGCACCGTGCTGCCGTTGCCGCACCCGGCAATGATCATCACCTGGGCGGTGTCCTGGCCGTCGATCTGCGTCAGCGGCTTGAGCCGGGCGCCGTCCTGCTCGATGGCGTCCCGGTGCACGTCCAGGATCACCTGGATGCTGGGGTACTGCTCCAGATAGGCGCGCGCCGTCGCGGCGCTGCGGTCATAGCTTTCGGTGTAGCTGGGCGAGTCGTGCAGTGTCTCGTCGTGCAGCGTGTTGATGCCCGCCTCGTTCAAAACCTGGGCCATGCGGGCGCCCACCGCGCACATGTTCACCGCGGTGTCCAGGTCGCGGGCGGAAAAGCCGGGCTCGTACCAAAGCTCTGCCCAGGGCTGGTAGCACTCGGTGGCGTGGGTGTGCAAGATCAGCACCTGGGGCTCGTCGCTGTTCCGTTCAATGGAAAAGGGCAGCCCGGCGGCTGCGGCCTCGGCCAGCACGCTGTCGGGGTTTTGGGTGCTGTTGCGGATGCTGCCCGCCTCCAGCGTCACATAGCCCTCGCCGCTGCCCTGGCGGAAGGTCTGCGCCACAATGTCGCCGGCGTCGTCGGGGCGGTCGGGGGCGTCAAGCAGCACTGCCTCCGGCTCCGGCAGCGGCGTGGACTGGGGCGCGCTGTCCCCGGTATCGCCGGCGGTCTCGGCGGTGGCGGCGGGCGCTGGGGAGACTTCCGCAGCCGCCGGGACGGGCGCGGACGCATCGCCGGCAGGCGCGCCGGGCGCCGTATCTTCGGGGGCGGTGCCCTGGGCGGGAGCCGCCCCGTCCGCCAGCAGCGGCAGTGCCGCCGGCTGGGCCAGCAGCACCGCCGCTGCGCCCGCCCAGCCGCCCGGCGGCAGGCAGCCCAGCGCCAGCGCGCAGGCCGCCGCAGTCACGGCGGTCAGCGCCGCCGCCATAATCCGCCGCAGCAGCCGGTACAAGCCCTTCAATGCCCGCGCCCCCTCTCTTGCCGCCGGCGCGGCCGCAACGCCCGGCCGCGCTCTCAGCCCCATGTGTATGCGGGGCGGCGGCGTTTTAGCCCGGACGCCCGCCGGGCCTGGCTGCCGCAAAATATTTCGTCTTTTTTGGAAAAAACCACTTGCATCCCGGCGGGGACTATGGTATTATATGGTGTACTGTTATGGGGAAGCAAGGAGGTGGAACGAATGCCCAACATCAAATCTCAGAAGGACCGCGTTGTCCAGGCCAAGAAAGAGGCCATGCACAATAAGGCCGTCAAGTCCAACCTGAAAACAGTCATCAAGAAGGCAAACGCCGCCATCGTCAGCAACGACGAGAACAAGGACGCCGCCATCAAGGCCGCGGTCTCTGCCATCGACTCTGCCAAGAGCAAGGGTGTCATCCACAAGAACACCGCTGCCCGCAAGATCAGCCGTATGGCCAAGCGCGCCAACAAGGCCGCCGCTCAGTGATCTGCGAACCAGACCAAGGAAACAATGCCCGCCGTGTTTTTACGGCGGGCATTTTTCGTGCTGCTGCGGCGGGGGAGGCACGGCAGGGGAATTGATATTATGCGTGCGGGCGGCCGGGGATGTGTAACAGCCCGGAAGGATACTTGCAGGGCCAGGTGCGGCACCCCTCCGTCTGCGCCTGCGGCGCATCCACCTCCCCTTACAGGGGAGGCATTTGAAGCCGCCGCTGGAAAGGCTCCCCTGTAAGGGGAGCTGGCGGCAAGGCCGCCTGAGGGGTGCATTGCTGCTTTGTATCAGGGGTATCTTCCAAAACCCGGCAGAATCTTGCCCTGCATTCCCTCGGGACGCTGACGGCACCGCCCCGTGCCTTGTATTGCAGGACGGGCTTCCACGCTCGCCGGAAAGGTTTGCGGCGGAAAACGCTGCGGTTTTGTACAAATGCCAGCTGCCGGACCCTTCATTCGGGGGCGGCAGCCCGCCGTCAGGGCGCGAACTTCCCCGCCGCCCAGTACAGGATCCCCCACACCCAGGACGCCAGCGTGCCAAAGGCCAGCACCGGGCCGGCAATGATAAAGATCTTGGCCCCCACGCCGGTCACCCAGCCCTCGGCCTTGAACTCGATGGCCGGGCTGACCACCGAGTTGGCAAACCCCGTGATGGGCACCAGCGTGCCGGCGCCGGCTTTGGCGCCCAGCTTCTGGTACCAGCCTGCCGCCGTGGCCGCCGCGGACAGAAAGATCAGCGAGATGCTGGTCAGCGTGCCGGCCAGCTCGGCGTCGTACCACTGCAGCCAGAACTGGCGCAGGCATTCGCCCAGCAGGCAGATGGCGCCGCCCACAAAAAACGCCCACAGGCAGTCTTTCAGCACCGGCGAGTGGGGCGTGGCTTTGCGGGTCATCTCGGCATAGCGTTTGGGGTCCAGCTTCATGGGGGTCACGGTCCTTTCCTGTGGGCAGATGGCGGCGGGCGGCCGCTGCGGGCGCCCCGCTCCTTTCTGCATCATGCCGCAAAGCCGCCCCGTTTATGCACGGCCGCCCCCTCAGCCGCCAAAAAATACCACGTTGCCGCGGTAGTAAGGCTCCGGCACCATGGTGCGGTAAAGTGTCTCCAAATCGGCGCGGATGTCCGCGTCGGACTCGGCGCCGCCGCAGGGCAGGGCGTAGATCTGGTACCGCACGCCGAACAGCAGGCTTTCCATGGCGGTGGGCCTGGCCCCGGCCCGCAGATAGAACCCCACCCGCCGCCGGGCCGCGGCCGGGTCGGGGGCGCAGGCGGGGTGCTCGCACTCAATGATCAGCGTCTGCCGGCTTGGCGCATAATGGCCTGCCAGGGCCTGCAGCGCCCGCGTGCCCACGCCGCCGCCCCGCCGTTCAGGCAGCACCGCAAAGTAGTCCAGCAGCGCGCCGGGGCAGCCGGGCAGCACCACCAGCCAGGCGTAGGCGGCCAGCGCGCCGTCCTCGTACAGGGCCAGCGGCTCGTACAGGCCGCGGCGCATCAGCCCCTGCACCGAGGCAAACGGCTTCAGCTCGCTGGGCGGGAAATCCTGCACCATATAGCTGCGGTAAATCTGATCGGCCTGCTGCTCGTTCAAAAGTCGGATCTCCATGGCCGAAGCCCCCTTTCCCCCAAATACACGTTTTGCGGCGCGTTTTGCCGCGTCACGTACCTCTATCTTACAGTATAGCAGCAAAAGCTGCAAATGTTCGCCCACGGCGGCAGCCAAAACCGCCGCGGCCCCTGTACAGGCCGCGGCGGTTTCGTGTATAATAAAACCAAAATCAAGAAAACATCTGACGGGGCCGCCGCCCCGGGGAGGAACACCCATGGAATGGACCGATATCCGCATCACCGTGCCGCAGCAGTACGCCGAGACCGCCGAGGCCATCGCCACGATGGTCTCCAACGGCGGCATTTACATTGAGGATTACAGCGACCTGGAACAGCAGGCCTGGGAGATCGCCCATGTGGACCTGATCGAGCAGGAGCTGCTGGACAAGCCGCGGGACATCGTCATCGTGCACATGTACCTGGCCCCCGACGAAAACCCCGCCGAGGTCCTGCCGCTGTTCCGCGAGCGGCTGGACGCGGCCGGGGTGCCCTACACGCTGGACACCGCCGGCGTACAGCAGGAGGACTGGCAGAACGCCTGGAAAAAGTATTACCACGCCATGGACATCGGCAGCCGGCTGGCCATCGTGCCGGGGTGGGAGAGCTACGACACCGACCGCATCCGGATCACCATGGACCCCGGCCTGGCCTTCGGCACCGGCACCCACGAGACCACCGCCCTCTGCCTGGAACTGCTGGACAGCCTGGTGCAGGGCGGCGAGCGGGTGCTGGACGTGGGCACCGGCTCCGGCATACTGGCCATTGCGGCGCTGAAACTGGGCGCCCGCGAGGCCGACGGCGTGGACATCGACCCCATGTGCGTGCGCACCGCCGGCGAGAACGCGGAACGCAACGGCGTGGACGGCCGCTTCCGGGTGCTGGTGGGCGATCTGTCCGACAAAGCCGAGGGCGTCTACGACATCATCACCGCCAACATCGTGGCGGCAGCCATCCTGTCGCTGGCACCGGCGGTACCCGCCCTGATGGCGCCGGGGGCAAAGTTCATCTGCTCCGGCATCATTGACGAGCGCAAGGACGAGGTGCTGGCCGGCCTGCAGGCCAGCGGCCTGCGCCCGGTGGAGATCAAAGAAAAGCGCGGCTGGGTGTGCATTTTGTGCGAGAAAGCCTGACCGGCGGGGCGTTCACGCCCGCCGGGGGGCTTGCGGCGGCCCGGAAGGGGATTGGCAAGGCAAGGCACCGCACCCCTCCGCCATCGCTGACGCGATGCCACCTCCCCTTACAGGGGAGGCTTTTGGAACGGCAGGCTCTCTATAAAGCTTCCCCTGCAAGGGGCTGCGGAGTCGAGCGCCGCCTGCGGCGGATACAGCGAGACGGAGCAGGTGCAGCGGTCGCAGAGCACAAGCGTGCTTCAGCGCGCGCCGTGCGATGCGGGCACCGCAAACCGGACGGTGGATGCGCCGCAAGGTGCAGACGGAGGGATGCATTGCCGCGCAGCTTTACCGGTATCCTACAAAGCCCGGCAGGGCCTTGCCCGGCATCCGTAGGGGACGATGCTTGCATCGTCCCGGAAACCCTGCTACGTAGTAAACCCCAGGCGGCGGGCGAGATCGCCCGCCCTACAAAGCCCCTGTAAACGGGCAGTAACACAAAAAGCAGCAGCCCTTTGTCAGACCCGACCGCAGGCCGATGCAATCATCGGCCCCTACGCAGAGGGGCGGCGCTCCATAACCGTCATCCACCTACCATGCCTGCCGTCCCCGCTTATGCAGCCCGTTTGCCTTGCATTGTAGGGCGGGGCGTTCACGCCCGCCGGGGGGCTTGCGGCGGCACAGACCTCGCGGGCCAATGCAAACGCCGTCCCCTGCAAAGGGGCGTTTCCTGCAAGCATCCGCCTTCCGCCAAACCCGACCGCGGGCCTACGAAGGAAACCGGAAGAACACATCGCCCCCGGAAGAACGCCGCACCCCCGGAAGGGAGGGCCGTCCCGGCGGGATACGCGCAAAACCGGATGCCGGATCTCCATGCCCCATACCGCCCCACAAGAAGGGAGAAACCATTGCCTCACCGTTACTTTACAACCGACATCGGCGGCGGGCGCGCGGCGCTGACCGGCCCCGACGCCCACCACCTGGCCGACGTGATGCGCGGCCGGGTGGGGGACACCGTCGTCCTGTGCGACGCAAACGCCGTCGAGTACACCGGCACCATCACCGCCATCGCCCCCGGCCGGGTGGAGTTCTCGGTCAGTGAGGGTTACCCCAGCGCCGCCGAGCCGTCGGTGGAGGTCACCCTCTATGCCGGCTACCCCAAACAGGGCAAGCTGGAGGACATCATCCGCCACAGCGTCGAGCTGGGCGTGCGCCGGGTGACGCCCTTTTTCAGCCGCTACTGTGTGGCCGCCCCAAAAAAGGAGGACGCCAAGCGGGAGCGGTACAGCCGCATCGCCGCCGAGGCCGCCAAACAGTGCGGCCGGGGCATCCTGCCCGAAGTGACGCTGCCGCTGCCGGACTTTGCCGCCGTCTGCGATCGGCTGAAAACCTACGACCTGGCGCTGTTTTTCTACGAGTGCGGCGGCGTGCCGCTGCGCAGCCTGCTGCCCGGCGACCCGGCCCGCCCGCCCCGGAAGATCGCCCTGATCACCGGCAGCGAGGGCGGCTTCTCGCCGCAGGAAGCCGCGGCCGCCGCGGCCGCCGGCGCGGTGGCGGTGGGCCTTGGCCCCCGCATCCTGCGGTGCGAGACCGCGCCGCTGGCCGTGCTGTCCGCCGTGATGACGCTGACCGGCAACCTGGAATGACCCCCGCCGGCCGGGGGCTTTGCTGCGCCGCGCCGCAGCCGCCGCAAAACCGCACGATCTGCGCCGCACGGCCCTGCCCCGACGGCGGGTTTTTGCAAAAACAGCGCAATATCGACAATATACTGCCGCCCGCGCCGCGGTGCGGCAAAAAACGCTACTTTTTTGTCTCCAATTTTTTACAGGTTGGGCGTTGTATTCCCCGGCAGGGTCGGGTATAATAAAAGTACTTCGGCGGTACCGGGGCGAACGCCGGGCCGCAGTCTCGCCGCTTGCGGCGAAATGTAAGGGAGGTTCACCACCATGATGAAGAAATCGACGTTTGGCGCCGCGCTGGCGTTCCTGGCCGCTGTGGCCGGCGTGCTGACTGCGGTCGCGCTGTACCTGTACCGCCGCGAGAAGGAACTGGACGAGTACGAAAAGCTGCTGTTCAGCGACGAGTACGACGACGATGACGACATGGAGCCGATGGAGGACGACGAGGAACCCGCCGCCCCCGGCACCGAGCCCGCTCCCGAAACGGACGGCGAGATCTCGTTCTGATGCGTTTTGCAGCGCCATGATCCTCTTGTTCGGCCGGGCGGCCGCCGCGCACGGCAACGTGCGGCTGTGCGGACGCCCGGCCGGACTTTATACCTCCAAAATGCCCCGGAAACGCCGCCGCTGACGGCTTTGCGCCCCGGCGTTTCGTTTACATGACCGGCCGCCCGGCCGGGAGGGAGACACAATGAAAAAGCTGATCCTGTGGCTGCTGATGGTGGTGCTGTTTGTGGCGGTGCTGCTGGGCGGTACTGTCGGCGCCATTTACTATATGACCGACGAGGGCGACATGCCCGCCGAGACCGCCACCTTTGGCGGCGTCGCGCTGGAAAATGTCGGCTACGAGTGGGATGTGCCCGTCCTTGGCGGCGTTGTCTACAAAAATTATTACGAGCCTTCGACGCTGACGGTGCAGCAGCTGGGCGACCTGGGGTCCGAGCGGCCTGAGCTGGTCCTGCCCGACTGGGTCAGCCAGGCCGACCTGACGCTGACCGCCCCCGACGGCACCGTCGCCTACCAGGGCGACGCCGCCGGCTACGCCGACTTTGCCTACACCCAAAACGGCCAGTACACCCTTTCGCTGACGCTGCGCCAGCTCAGCACGGACAAGCCCGCCAAGCCTATCGGCTGGTATCTGTACCAGGCCAGCTTTACCGTGCAGTTTGAGCCCAAAGTGGAGCTGAGCAAGACCCGCGCCGCCCAGGGGGACGCGGTGGCGATCCTGCTGACCGGCGTGCTGGGCGACGGCACCCCCCAGGCCGAGACCGACCTGGGCACCATCCGCTTCCACCCGGTATCCGGCGGCTGGATGGGCTACCTGGGCATCCCCTACAACTGCGCCGGCGGCGGCACCATCCACATCACCTGCGGCGACACGGCGGTGGACGTGGAGCTGACCGTCACCTCCACCAACTACCCCAGCGTCGTCAGCCAGGCGTCGGAGCCGGCCACCGCCGCCGCCAACGAGGAATACCGCAACGCCATCTGGCCGTTATACGAGACCTCGGCCGAGAATAAACTGTGGTCGGGGGCCTTTACCGCACCCAGCGCCGGCAGCGTGGCGGTGGAGTACGGCACCATCTACCTGGTGGACGGCACCCGCGACGGCCAGGCCACCGGCCTGACCTACGACGCGCCGGAGGGCAGCGACGTGGTCAGCCCCCAGGCCGGCGTGGTGGACTATGCCGGCACTTTGCAGCTGACCGGCGGCACGGTGGTCATCGACCACGGCTGCGGCGTCAAGAGCTATCTGTTCGGCCTGGGCGAAGTCAGCGTCCAGCGGGGTCAGACAGTCCAGGCCGGGGAGCTGGTGGGCAAAGCCGCCGCCGACCATGACCTGATCTACGAGATCCGCATCGCCAACAAGTCGGTGGACCCGGCGCTGGCCATCAAGGGCCAGAGCGGGCTGCAATACCGCGAAAATCTGTCCTCCTGACGGCAGCGGTCAGACCGGTGCCCGGCAATATGACCCAACGCACACAACGCATACCAAAAATGAGCACAGCAATGGAACAACATGGTGGAGAAAGTATGAACGAAGCAAAGCAGCAGGCCCGGCAGCCTGAGACGCAGCCGGCCGCCGCAGCAGGGGAGGAGACTGCCGCCGGGCAGCCGCCCGCCCCCAAACAGGGCGCCGCCGGCGGCGGGCAGAGCAAGAGCAGCCGCCGTCGCCGCCGCCGCAGAAAGTCCGCCCGCAAGGGCGGGGCCGCCCGGCAGGGCCAGGCCCCGAACCCGCCCGCCAAGGACGCAGCCGCCGGCGCGGAGGCCGCCTGCAGCCCGGACAGCCAGCCTGCCGCAGACGCCCCCGCGCCGCAGCCGGCGGACGCCCCGGCAGAAAAGGCCCCGGCCGCCCGGCCGGACGCCGCCCAGGGACCGGCCGAGCCGACGGAACCCCCGGAAGAATGCCCGGCCGCCCCGGAGGGACCCGCAAAAACCCCGGATGCGCCGGATGCCTTGGAGGAGCCTGCAAAAACCCCGGCCGCGCCCGCCGGACCCGCCGGGACCGGGGCAGGGGAACTGCCCGCCCCGCAGCCGGCCGCGCCCCGCGTCCCCGCCCCGCCGGAGACGCCCCCCGCCTGGCCGGTGGAGCAGGACGCTGACGAGAGCGAGGAGGCCGAGCCGGAACCCGACGCGGCCGAGCTGGCCCGCCGGGCCGAGATCACCCGCACGGTGCAGGTGTCCATCCAGCAGATCCTGGAGGGCGCCGAGCAGGCGGCCGCCCGGCCCGACGGGGACGAGGAGGACGCCGGCGACGATGCCCCCGACGACGCTTCCGACGCCCCGCTGCCCGACCGGGCCAAAGCCTGGGGCATCGGGCTGCTGCACGGCATGGCCCGCTGGCTGCTTTTGGTGGTCATCGTCATCGCTGTCATTGCCGGCGCGGGCGTGGCCTGGCTGTACAGCCAGGCGACCCCCGACGCCATCCCCGCCCTGACCGCCACCTTTGACGGCCAGACGCTGGAGGCGACCTCGTACAGCTGGCAGGTGCCGGTGGTGGGCAACCAGATCAAGCGCACCTATGCCGAGACCCTCAGCAGGGAGGCGGCGCAGCTGGACCAGGTGGTGGACAGCGCCGCGCCGGTGCTCAGCGTTTCCCCCGCCGGGTACGACGTCTGGCTGACCATCGCCGACGCCGACGGCGAAACGGTGTTCGAGGGCACCGCCGTCGAGTACCGCGGCTATTCCTTTACCGAAAACGGCGACTATACCGCCGAGCTGACCGTCTCCATCCCCAACAGCGGCAGCGGCACCGCCGCCGTCAGCGGCAGCCAGACCTACCGCTTTGCCTTTACGGTGGGCATCCGGCCCGGCATCCGGCTCAACACCCGCACCGTCACACAGGGCGGCGTGGTGGCCATCCGCGTCAGCGGCACCCGGTCGGGCCAGGCCCCCACGCTGCAAAGCGAGCTGGGCAGCGCCGAGTTTTACCAGAACGGCCAGGCCGGCAGCTGGATCGCCTGGCTGGGCATCCCCAGCGGCCAGCAGACCGGCGGCTACACCATCACCGTGCAGGCCGACGGCTATACCGAGGAGCTGGAACTGACCGTCAACAGCGGCAGCTTCGGCTACACCGACGTCTCCAGCAGCGGCCGGCGGGTCAGCCCCTACATCGGCCCGGAGGACACCCCCGCCGAGGTCGAGGCCCTGCTGGACGAGACCGACACCCGGCTGTACTGGGCCGAGGACGGCTTTGTGCAGCCGGTGCTGCGCAGCCTGCAGGTGGCCAAAGCCTACGGCGCGCCGGAATATGTGGGCCGAAATACCACCGAGCGCACCGCCAACATCGACAACGGCACCGCCCGCGTGGCGGACAACGTGGTGCTGACCACCCGCCGCGGCGACGAGCTGATCAGCCCCGCCGCCGGCCGCATCCTGCTGGCCGAGGATCTGGACGGCACCGCCGGCAGCACCATCGTCATTGACCACGGCGGCGGCGTCAAGAGCATCTTCTACTGCCTGCGCAGCCTGGAGGTGGAGGTGGGCGACACCGTCGCCCAGGGCGAGGCCATCGCCGTCACCGGGTCGTCCACCATTGTGGAGATCCGCGTGGGCAGCGTGGCGGTGGAGCCTTTGACCGTGCTGCGCGACGAGTGCGACGCCCTGCGCCTGAACTGAGCGCCGAACCAATACGACCGCACTGCGGCCGCCCGTTCCCCCTGCATCGGGGGCGGGCGGCCGCTTTTTGCATGCACCGCCCCGGCGGCCCCGGCATAGCATGGGGTACAACATCCGGGGGTGAGACCATGCAAAAAACCATCTGCGTCATCGGCGGCGACGCGCGCCAGCAGGCGGCGGCCAGGGCGCTGCGCCGCGCCGGGTATTCCGTTTTGCCGCCGTCCGGGGCCGGCCGGGCCGGCTGCCTGCTGCTGCCGCTGCCCCTGGACCGCCTGACGCCGGAACTGTCCCGCGCGTTTGCGGCCGCCCGGCCGGGCACGCTGGCGCTGGGCGGCCGCTTTGGGGCCGAGGTGCAGGCCGCCGCCCGGCAGGCGGGGCTGGAAACGGTGGACTATTTCTGCCGCCCGGAGCTGGCCGCGCTGAACGCCGTCCCCACCGCCGAAGGCTGCCTCTGCCTGCTGATGCAGCTGCGGGACCGCACGCTGTGGCAAAGCCCGGTGCTGGTGCTGGGCTACGGCCGCATCGGCCGCGCTTTGGCCGAGCGCCTGTCCGCCCTGGGGGCCTGGGTCACGGTGGCGGCCCGCAGCCCGGAGCAGCGCGCCAACGCCCGCTGTGCCGGCTGCCGCGCCGCCCCGCTGGAACAGCTGGAGCGGCTGCTGCCGGGGTTTGACGCGGTGGTCAACACCATCCCCGCGCCGGTGCTGGACCGCACCCGGCTGGCCTGCCTGCCGCCGGGGGCGCTGGTCATCGACCTGGCCAGCAGCCCGGGCGGCACCGATTTTGCCGCCGCAAAGGATCTTGGCATCCGCGCGGAGCATGCCCTCAGCCTGCCCGCCCGCTGCGCGCCCCAGACCGCCGGCGAGCTGGTGGCCGACACGGTACAGACCATCCTGCAGGAAAGGGAGGACCAGCCATGACACAGCGCATCGACCTGCCGCGCACCGTGGTGTTTGCTTTGTGCGGCAGCTTTTGCACCTTTGGGGCGGTATTGCCCCAGATCCAGGCCCTGGTCGGCCGCGGCTGGCAGGTGCTGCCGGCACTCAGCTGGGCGGCGGCGCGGCAGGACACCCGCTTTGGCACGGCCGAAAGCTGGCGCCGGCAGCTGACCGAAGTGACCGGCCATGCGCCCATCGACACGCTGCAGCAGGCGGAGCCGCTGGGCCCCCGGCGGATGGCCTGCGCCATGGTGGTGGCCCCCTGCACCGGCACCACGCTGGCAAAGCTGGACCTGGGGCTGAGCGACACGCCGGTGACCATGGCGGCCAAAAGCCTGCTGCGGCGGGGGCTGCCGGTGGTGGTGGCGCCCTCCACCAACGACGGCCTGGGCGCCAGCGCCGCCCACATTGCGGCACTTTTGCAGCGCAAGCATTTTTATTTTGTGCCCTTTGGCCAGGACGACAGCATCCACAAGCCCAACAGCCTGAAAAGCGACATGACGCTGATCCCCGACACGCTGGACTGCGCGCTGCGGGGCATCCAGCTGCAGCCGCTGCTGCTGTGACCGGCGCCGCGGCACAAAAAGTCACCCTTTGCCCTGCCCGCCGGTGCCGAAACGGGCAGACAGCGGCATATAGTGGAATGTTGAGGAAACGCGGTCGTCCTTGTGGGCGCGGCCGGCACGGGTAAGGGAGGCGGTGCGGCATGGAGATCATCGAGGTGCGGGGCGGACGCACGCTGGCGGGCAGCATTGCGCCGCCGGCGGCCAAAAACAGCGTGCTGCCGCTTTTGGCGGCCACGCTGCTGTGCGGCGAGCCATGCCGGCTGCGGGGCGTGCCCCGCCTGACCGACGTGGACACCAGCCTGGCGCTGCTGGGCGCGGTGGGGGCCAAAGCCGCCCGCTGGGGGCGGGATATCCTGACCAGCCCCGTGCCGCTGCTGTGCGGCGATATCCCCCCGCGGCTGGCGGGGGCGATGCGCAGCTCGGTGTTTTACTTTGCGCCGCTGCTGGTGCGGGTGGGGCAGGTGCGCATGCCCATGCCGGGCGGCTGCCGGCTGGGGCCCCGCCCGGTGGATATCCATCTGGACGGCCTGGCCGCCATGGGCGCGCAGATCGAGTTTGCCGCCGATGCGGTGGTATTGCGCCGGGCCGGGCGGCTGCACGGCGCGGACTTTACGCTGCGGCTGCCCAGCGTGGGCGCCACCGAGACGCTGCTGATGGCTGCGGCCTGCGCCCAGGGCACCACCGTGCTGCGGGGCGCCGCCTGCGAGCCGGAGGTGGAGGACCTGGCCGCCTTTTTGAACGCCTGCGGGGCGCGCATCACCGGGGCGGGCACGCCGGTGGTGGTCATCCACGGCCGGGCCGGCGGGCTGGACGGCTGCACCTTTACCCCGGTGCCCGACCGCATCGCCGCCGCCACCTACGCCGCCGCGGTGGCGTCCGCCGGGGGCGACGTGACCATCCGCCGCTGCCGCCCCGGCCACTTTGCCACTTTTCTGGACTTTCTGCGGGCGGCCGGCTGCCAGGTGAACGCCGGCCCCGGCGCGGTGCGGGTCTGCCGCGACCCCCATGCCCCCTTAAAGGGCGGGCAGGAGGTGTTTGCCGCCGCCTGGCCCGGCTTTGCCACCGACACCGCCCCCCTGGCCGCCGCCGTGCTGCTGACCGCCGACGCCCCCAGCCGCGTCTACGACGGGCTGTTCCAAAACCGTTTTGCCTGCGCCGCCGGCTTTGCCGCGCTGGGGGCGCAGGTGCAGGCCAACGGCAGGGAGCTGCGCATCGGCGGCGGCGCGCGGCTTGCCGGCACGGTGGTCACCGCGCCCGACCTGCGGGGCGGCGCGGCGCTGGTGGTGGCCGCCCTGGCCGCCCGCGGCAAGACCTGCGTGCTGGACGAAGGCCACATCCGCCGCGGCTACCAGGCCCTGCCCGACGAGCTGGCCGGCTTGGGCGCCGCCTGCCGCATGGCGTAAGCCGCACCCTGTTTTTGCCCCGGACTTTGCCCCCCTGGCGCTTGTCGCAGTGCGCACAAGGAAGCTTTGCGTTTGGGGGGGCGGTCCGGGGCAAAATCATGGCGGGACCCGCCTGCCCGGACGGCCGGTCCGCCGCCGGTTTCGACGCCGGGGAACGGCGGTGGTGTCAAATTGCCCAGCTGTACCAAAAACCGGCGCAGGATTGTGGCAGGTTTGCCAATGTTCGGGTCACTTTTGCGGCATTTTGGCGTTCGGGTATTGAAATTGCCGGCCGAATTTGGTATTCTTATAATCAGTTATATGTACTGTCCACGGACTCGTGTGCCCATACATGACGTTTCGTCCGGCCAAATCCAATAAATTAGGGGGATACACTCATGGCGTTCGTTCTCGATGAAGAGATGCAGAATGTTACAAACATTAAGGTGATCGGTGTCGGCGGCGGCGGCGGCAACGCTGTCAACCGCATGGTGGAGGCCGGCCTTTCCGGGGTCGAGTTCGTTGCCATGAACACCGACCAGCAGGCCCTGATTAACTCCAAGGCTACCCAGAAAGTGCAGCTGGGCGCCAAGCTGACCAAGGGCCGCGGCGCCGGCGCCGACCCCGAAGTGGGCCAGCGTGCCGCCGAGGAAAGCAAGGACGAGATCGCCAACGCGCTCAAGGGCGCGCAGATGGTCTTTATCACCGCCGGCATGGGCGGCGGTACCGGCACCGGCGCTGCCCCCGTTGTGGCCGAGACTGCCCATGACCTGGGCATTTTGACCGTTGGCATCGTCACCAAGCCCTTTGCCTTTGAGGGCAAGCGCAAGATGAGCCTGGCCGAGCAGGGCATCGCCAGCCTGATGATGCACGTCGACAGCCTGATCGTCATCCCGAACGAGCGCCTCAAGCTCATCAGTCAGGAAAAGATCACCCTGATGAATGCCTTCGAGGCCGCCGACAACGTGCTGCGCCAGGGCGTCGAGAGCATCTCCAGCCTGATCAACATCCCGGCCTTCATCAACCTGGACTTTGCCGACGTGCGCTCCATCATGAAGGACGCCGGCTTCGCCCACATGGGCGTCGGCGTGGCCAAGGGCGCCGGCAAGGCCGAGAACGCCGCCAAGGCCGCCATCTCCAGCCCGCTGCTGGAGACCAGCATCGCAGGCGCCCGCGGCGTCATCATCAACATCACCTCCAGCCCGGACATCGGCCTGGACGACGTGGAGACCGCTGCCTCCATGATCACCCAGTCCGCCCATCCGGATGCCAACATCATCTGGGGCACCGCCTTTGACGAGCATCTCTCGGACGAGATCAGCGTCACCGTCGTGGCCACCGGCTTTGAGAGCACGCCCGCCGTGGACGAGCCCATCCAGGCCCATATCGACAGCCGCAACGCCGCCCGCGCGGCCGCGGCTGCCGCCCCGGTCCAGCCTGCCCAGCCCGCCCAGCCCGCGGCACCGGTCATGCCGGAGCCCACGCCGGAGCCGGCCCCTGTGGAGCGGCCTGACCCGGTCATCCCCAACCCGGTGTTCAACGATGTGTTCGGCACCGGCATCGACACCGCGCCCGCCAAGAGCGCCGACGACGATGACGAGGATGACGGCGACTACTTCAACGACCTGCTCAGCATCCTGAACAAGCGCCCGTAACGCTGCTTTGCCGCGGCGGAACAGGCCGCGAACATCCCGCGCAGCCGGCCCGCATGACTTGCGGCAGGGCCGGCAGGCGCACAGGCAGTAAAAACAAAGGGGGTACGCCATGCCGTCGGCAAAGCCGAATGCGCCGGAGGAGGGATTCCGCCGGCAGGCCTGGGGCTTTAATAGGGATGACGTGCTCGCCTACGTCAACGCACTGGCCAGCGAGGCCCAGCAGCAGCAGCTGGAATACGAGGAGCAGGTCAAGCAGCTCCAGGCCCAGGTGGACAAGCTGAAGAAAGAGCAGCTCAACGCCCGCGCCTGCGTGGAAAAGCTGCAAAGTGACCTGCAGCAGCAGACCGACCGCACCGCACAGGCCGAGCAAAACCTGGCCGAGAGCGAGAAAAAACTGGCCGACAGCCAGGAACAGCTGAAGGTCTCCGAGAGCCGCGCCAACGGCTACATGAGCCGCTACCAGCAAAGCCAGCGCACCATGCTGGAATGGCAGAACAAGTGCCACGAGCTGGAGCAGCGGCTGCAGGCGGCTGCGGCCCAGCCCGCGCCGTCCCCCGCCGAGCCTGCGCCGGAGCCTTTGCCGGAGCCGCCCGCCCCGCCGGCGCCCAGGCCGGAACCGAGACCCGAACCCGCACCGGAGCCGGCCCGCCCCACCGCGGACGAGACCGCCAGCATCCAGGCGCGCAAGATCCTGGCCGACGCCCGCATCCTGGCCGACAGCACCGCCCGCCGCATGCAGCAGGAGGCCGACGCCCAAAAGGCCCGCATGGCCGAAAATGCCCGCGACCTGGCCGCCGGCGTGCTGGTGCTGCGCGAGCGCCTGAGCCGCGTGGACGAAAAGCTCAGCGCCGCCGCGCTGGATCTGGACAACGCCACCGCGGCCATCTACGCCGCGCTGGACAACACCGACGCCGACCTGAAAAACCTGGGCGTCCGGCTGGACGCTTTTGCTTCCGGCAAGCCGGAGGACACGCCCCCCCGCGTGCCCGACCCCACCCCCGCGCCGCAGCCTGCCCAGCCGGTGCAGGAGCCTGCCGCCATGGCCGGCGCCGCCCGCCCGGCGGCCCGCCGTGTGCGCCCGGCCCCCAAGGCCAAACCCGCCAAGCCGGCCCCGCCGCCCCGCCGCCTGCGCACCGTGCACAGCGGCCGCCGCGCCGTAGCCCAAAGCCTGCGGGACGCCATGGGCCGCATCCCCGGCGAGGACGGCAGGTAAGCCGTCCGTCCGGCTGCGTCCCCCGCCATACCGTGACCCCGGCGGGCAGTCCGCATCTTTTGCGGCCTGCCCGCTTTTGTTTTGCCGCCGGACCGGCAAAATATCCTGTGCCCCAAAAGGAGGTTCCCTATGCCGGCATTGTTCCATCGTCTGCGCTGTGCCTTTGCCGCCCAGCCCCTCAGCCTGCGCCTGTTCGTCTGGGGCGTGCTGCTGCTGGGCGCGGTGCTTGCCGGCGGCGCGCTGACCGCCTACGGCGGCACCGTGCTGGTCATCTGGCTGTGGGTGCTGTGCATGGGCGGGCTCTGCCTGCTGCTGGCCGAGACCTGGCGCATCGCCTTCCCCGGCCAGCAGCCGTTTTACCGTGACAGGGCCTTCCGCAATGCCTTTGTCATCGGGGCGGCGGTGGGGGTGGCGGTCATTGCCGGGCTGGTGCTTTACCGCCGCACGGTGTACAGCGAGGACGGCATCAACTACTACGCCAAGCAGAGCCTGCTGTTTTCCAGCTTTGCGTCCAACGGCTTTTACGGCGTGCGCACCCTGCTGGACAGCATCCTGACCGCCGACTACAAGATGTTCATGAACCTGTTCATCAGCATCCCGTATCTGTTTTTGCCCCGCACGGTCAACTGCTTTATGGTCTGCTATGCGCTGACCTGCTTTGTGCCCATGTGGTTTGCGCTGCTGGCGGTGGCAAAGCGCGCGGCGGACGCCTTTGCCGGTGTGCGGCGGGGGCTGTATTACCCGCTGTGCATGGCCTGCATGGTGCTGTGGCCGATGTTTTTGTGGCCGGCCACCCACGGCATGCCGGATGCCTTCGGCCTGACCTTTGCGGCGGTGATCCTGCTGCTGACCGCCGACTACCGCTTTGACCGGCTGGAACCCCGCCGGCTGGTCTGCCTGTTTGCCGCCACGTTCGCGCTGGTGCTGACGCGCCGGTGGTATATGTTCTGGGTCCTGGCCTATTATTTGTGCTACGCGGCGGTGGTGCTGCTGGGGGCGGCGCGGCGCAGGGTCTTTGGCCGGGTACTGGGCAACCTGCTCAAGTTCGGCATCCCGGCGGTGATCGGTGTGGTGGTGCCGCTGCTGCCCACCTTTGTTACCGCCCTGACCACCGACTACGCCGACATCTACGGCGCCTTTTACGGCGGCGGGCTGCTGGTCAACCTGCAGGCCCAGCTGGGGCGGCAGGGCTGGCTGTTTTTGGCTCTCTGCCTGGCGGGGCTGGTGCTGGCGCTGGCAAAGCCTGCGCTGCGGGGCCCGGCGGCGGTGCTGGCGCTCTCCGGCGCCGGGGCCATGGCGCTGTTTACCCGCACCCAGTCGCTGGGCGACCACCAAAGCCTGATTTTGGCGCCGTTCTACCTGGGGACGGCTTTCTGCGCGCTGGCGGCGGTCTGCGCCCTGCGCAGGGCTGCGCTGGCCCGCGCCGGGGCAGGGGCGGCCGCGGCCTTCTTTGTGCTGAATTTTGCCAACGCGCTGCGGGTGCCGGGGGCGTACCTGTCCACCCCGCTTTTGAGCGACGAATCCCTGGACCTGACCCGCCGCACCGACCTGGACCAGATGGCCGCCGTGACCAACTTTGTGCTGCAAAACTGCGCCCAGGACGAAACCGTCTACATCAATATCGACTCGGACGGGTACAGCGGCACCACCTTTGCTTTCAGCGACCCGGCCAACCCCCAGCTGCAAAGCATGATCCTGTGGGAAAGCAGCGTGCCTTCCACCCACGGGTTCCCCACCGGCATCTGGACGTCAAAGTATGTGATGGTCACCGACAAGTTCGACACCGGCACCCTGGTGGGGGACATCAACCGGGCGCTGCGTACCGACACCCCTGCCGCCGGCCACTACCAGTATGTGACCGAGTTCCCGCTGGCCAACGGCGTTACGCTGTACTGCTACCAGCGCACCTCCCAGCCGGACCAGGCCGAGGCCGACTATTTCAAGACGCTGTTTGCCGGATACGACGCCCGCTGGCCGGAGCTGTACAGCCAGCGCATCGACGCCTACATGGCAGAGCTGGACGCCGGCTGACAAATCATAAAACACCCCCGCCCTGCGGCGCTGTTGCAAAGGCCGCGAGGCGGGGGTGCTTTTTGCTGTGTTTGATGTGTGCCCGGCGGGGGCGGACTCAGTCCTGCGGGGGCACCACAAAGGCGATGCCGGCGGCGGCCGGGCCGATGTGGGTGCCGATGACCGAGCCGATCTGGCTGATATGGCCGCCGGTCAGCTTCAGGTTGTTCTGCACGTAGTGCTGGATGGGGCTCAGCACCAGGCGGTCGCTGGAGTAGACCAGCACAAAGTCGTAGCGGGTGTCAATGCCGCCCATCTTGTCCATCTGCTTGAACATGGCCACATAGGCACCGGGGCGGCCGCGGGCCTTGTCGGCCAGGTGAACCGCACCGTCGTAGACCGACAGCACCGGCTTGATGCCCAGCGCGCCGCCCACCAGCGCCACCGCGGCGGGCAGGCGGCCGCCCTTGTGCAGGTGCTTCAGGCTGTCCACCACGGCCAGGATGCGGATGCGCTTTTTCAGCAGGTCCAGCTGGGCGGCGATCTCGGCGGCGGAAAGCCCCTCGTCCCGCAGGCGGACGGCCTCGCGGATCAGGATATACTCGCCGGGGCTGGCGGTGTCGGAATCGACAAAGTAAACGTCGTGGAACTCGCACTCCTCGGCGGCCAGCTGGGCGCACTGGAAGGTGCCGGACAGCTTGGACGCGATCAGGATGGCGACCACGTCGTCGCCGGCGGCTTTGGCCTCCTCAAACACCTGGATAAAACTCTCCGGGCTGGGCTGGCTGGTGCGGGGCAGCTTTTCGGCCCCGGCCAGCCGGTCGTAGAACTCGGCGCGGGTCATGTCCACGCCGTCGCGGATGGTATCGCCGTTTTCAAACAGCACGTTCAGCGGGACGATGTGCAGGCCGGGGATGGCGGCTGCGTCCTTTGCCGTCAGGTCGGCGGCGGAATCGGTCAGGATGCGGATCATGGGGCATCTCTCCTTTATCAAACGGGCACGGCGGCCCGCAATGTACCGGATGGGCGGCCTGTGCCGGGGCGGCTGCCGCTGGGAACCCTCTGCCAGGCGGCAGATGGCTCAATGTTTTGAATCATTCAGACAGGCACATTTTAACATGTTTTTGCAAAATGTCAAACTTTGAACGGGTGTCCGGCTTACCGCTGCCCGATCAGCGAGGCCAGCAGATTGACCGCGCTGCTGACGATCAGCGCCACGCCCACCACGCGCATCATCAGGAACGTGGAGGCCAGCGGCGCAAACAGCATCCACAGCCCCACCAGCAGCGAGAGCAGCCCCACCACCAGCGGCACCACCCACAGCCGGTCACCCCAGTTGCGGCGCTGAAAGGCCCGCTGCAGGCCGCTGGCGCCCTCAATGAGCAGGAACACGCAAAGGATCAGGCTGACGATCTCGGCCAGGATGGAAGGCCGGGTGACGATGAACAGGCCGATGACGGCGCCCACCACGCTGAAGGGCAGCAGGGGACTTTCCAGCATGGTGGCGTGCTGGAAGGACACCGCATTGATGATGCCGGCCACGCCGGCCACCAGCACCAGCCAGCCGATCAGCGAGCAGAGGGCCGTGGTGGCGGAGCCGGGCCGGGCCACCAGGTAGATGCCCAGCACGATGCCGATGAGGGGGGTCAGCAGAGTGTCCCAGCGGATCTGTTTCATACAAATACATCCTTTCTGCGCGGGGATCCCGCGGCGGAAGATCCCGCCCGTGCCCCGGCCGGGGAACCGGCGGG
Source organism: Candidatus Gemmiger stercorigallinarum (assembly GCA_019119495.1). Lineage (GTDB taxonomy): Bacteria > Bacillota > Clostridia > Oscillospirales > Ruminococcaceae > Gemmiger > Gemmiger stercorigallinarum. The sequence goes on from DWWX01000015.1 coordinate 38,193, forward strand.
ATTGTGCTTGTGCTCAGGGAGGGCTCTGAAAATCCCCGGCACTTTTAACGGATCGGATATACCCTAGTATACCACATTCAGGAAAAAGTTTCGCCTGCTATTTTGCAGTTTCTGCGAAAATGGAGGGATTTTTTTGGCGGCTGGCGCTTGGGGGGGGCTGCGGGGCAATGCAGGGGGGCTGCCGCCCGGCATGCCGCCGCCCGCCGGCGCAGGGGAACGCTTGGTTTTTCGTTTGTGCGTCCGCCTTTTCCATGTTGCCGGCAGGGCGCGGCCCCGCCGGAGCTTTCGGCATCCGGATGCCGCAGGCAGCAAAAACCGACCAGCTGCGTGGCGGCTGATCGGTTTGGGTTTGCAACGGGTTTGTTTTGGCCGGGCGGAGGGGGGCTTGTGCCGGCGGGCGCGGCTTATTCCTGCCAGACCTCCGGGTTTAAGATGGACACGACGGTGCCGGATCGCAGCGGTTTGTCGGTGGTCAGCACCAGCTTTTCCACGATGTCCATCGCCGGGGCGTCCAGCTCCACCTCGCCGTTGGCCTCGCGGAGGATCTCGCCGTCGATGGCTTCGACAAAGTACTCAATGCCGAAGATGCCGTCGCGGGAGCGCACGCGGTAGAGGGTCACCCGGCCGTTTTCGTCCCGGCTCTGGATGCAGGATTCCGGCACCCACCATTCCGCGCCGTAGTCGTTGGGGTCGGGGGTGTCCCGCACCAGAAAGTCCAGCACCTCCACCCGCGGCAGCAGGGCGTCATACACAAAGGACGAGACCCCCGTACACACGGCCAGCACCAGCAGGCAGACCGCCGCAACCCACCGCAAAATTCGTTTGCGATCCATAAAGCACCTCAACTTCTCCATTATCTAAAATCCGTCGCCGTCGGCGGACAAGCTCCGGTCTAAGAGCCGGGCCTTGCGGCCTGGTTGGCCTCCGACACGCGCCTGCGGGCGCAGTGCGCGGCTGCTATATGTCTATATGTCAATGGATCTGCGACAGCGAGATCCCGTCCGCCAGATCCTGGTCATAATACAGGAACAACAGCAGTACCGGCAGCGCAGCCAAAATGCCGCAGACGCACAGCACGCCCACGTCCTGCCCGTTCATCTGGGACAGGAAAACCGACAGCGGGTAGTCGTAGGAGCTGTCCAGGTAGACCAGCGGCTGCTCCACCATGTTCCAGGCGTCCACAAAGGTCAGGATGACCAGAGAGACGACCCCCGCCCGGCTGCGGGGCAGCAGGATGCGGAACAGGATCGTAAGGTTGCCGGCCCCGTCGATCCGCGCGGCGTCGAGAAGATCGTCCGGGCAGGTATCGAACACCTGCCGCAGCAGAAACACGCCGAAGGGCGAGAAGATGGACGGGATGATCAGCGCGGCCCAGGACCCCATCAGCCCCAGCTCGCGGATGACAAAGTAGTTGGAGACCAGCGTTACCTGGTAGGGCATCATCATGACGATGATGACGATGAAGAACAGCACCTCCCGGCCGGGAAAGCGGAATTTGGAAAAGGCATACCCGGCCAAACTTGACACCAGCGTCTGCCCGGCCACGATGGCCGTGCTCAAAAACAGCGAGTTCCAGAACTTGACAAGATAGTGCGGGCGGCGGAGGAACACCTCGAACCAGCCGGCCAGCGACCACTGCTGCGGCAGCAGGCTGTACGCCGTGCCGGTGGAAAAGGAATTGACCAGCGTGAACAAAATCGGGACGACCACAAACAGCCCGAAAAAGCAGAGAAACACCAGCCGCAGGCGGGCAAATCGTTTGGCTTTCATGCTATGGCCCCCTCTCTCACGGTTCCTGCCGTGCTTTCAGGCGGAACAGCACCAGCACCAGCGCGAAGATCACCAGGAACACCAGCAGCGCCGCCACCGAAAGCCGCTGGTAGCTCAGGTTCTGGAAGTTGTTGTTCATAAAGTGCTGTAACATATAAATGCTCTCGTGCGGGTTGGCGCCGCCCAGCAGGTAGGCTTCCCGGAAGGACTTGAAGGAGTTGATGATGGATACGATCAGGATAAAGAAGAAAGTCGGGGTCATCAGCGGCAGCGTGATATAGCGGAGCGTCTGCCAGTAGCTGGCGCCCTGGCTGGCGGCGGCCTCGCGGTATTCGCGCGGGATGGCGGAAAGCCCCGCCAGAAACAGCACCAGGTCGTAGCCGCAGTTTTTCCAGATGTAGAGGGCGATCAAAAGCGGGAAGGCGTATTCCGACTGGACCCAGTCCTCAATGGGCAGGCCCAGCCAGGACAAAAACTGGTTGACCAGCCCGTCGTTTGAGAAAAACGCCTGCACCACAATGACCACCGAGGCCGCGGGCAGCACCAGCGGGTACATGAAGAGCGAGCGGAAAAAGCTGGCCCCGCGGAACTTATCAAACAGCAGCAGTGCGAGCACTAAGGAGACGAGCATCAAAAGCGGCACGCCGATGAGGATAAAGCGGAAGGAGTTCCAGGCGGCCAGCCGGAACGCGGCGCTGCCGAAAATATCCATGTAATTGCGCAGCCCCACAAAGGCGGTGCCGCCGGAGCCGCTGGTGAAGGTGAAGCGGATGCTCCACAAAAAGGGGATCAGGTAAAACCCGGCGAAGCCGATCAAAAACGGCAGCGCCAGCAGATACCCGGCCAGGGCGTTTCGGGTTTTTAATTTCATGGTGATCACTCCGAAAGGTAGAGGTTCATTTGGCGTTCGGCGTCCTCGACAGCATCGTCGTAGGCAGCCTCGCCGGAAAGAAAGCCGCACATCCGCATATTTCTCATAAAGTTGGTCTCAGCGCAGCTAAAATAAGCGCCGGTGATCTGCCGGGTATAGTCCATCAGCTCGTCAAAATCTTCCGGATGGACGTCTGCATTTTCAAATCCGTAGTCGCGGCCCGCAGACGGTATCAACGGTGTGGTTCGGTTATACACAGTCTCCTGGAAGTTGGCTTCGTTGGCAGAATCCAGTACGGAATAATAGAGCCACCGGTAGCCAAGGGTTTCGAGGTGGTATTCCTCACTGAGGAGGTACTTGATAAAATCGTAGACATTTTGCAGATTGGGGCTGTTATTGCGCACCGCCACCGCCCAAGTGATTTCAGCCTGGATACCGCCATCCACGTCACGGATCGGCATCATGACCATATCGTCAAAGGTGTTGATGACTTCCGGCCCGGTATAAAAGCCATTCACTGGAGGGAAGGGGCAGCTCCACAGGACTTTGCCGTCCCGGATGTCGGCGGCGCCGTTGATCCCGTCGTCGAGGATGGGGAGATCCAGCCCGCTCAGGTTGTTGTAAATTTCCGCGCCCCGTTTCAGTTCCGGGGACGAAAGGTCTGCTTTTTGCCGGTCATAATCCACATAGGAAATCCCTGCATAATGGGCAAAATCGTAAAAGGTGAATTTGGTCCGGAACACATCCCGCGTCTGGCTGGGATCCGCCTGCATAGCTTCGATCTCATCCAGCAGACCGCTGAAGGTATCACAGTTTTCTATAGAGAACCCGGTCTCGTCCAGCGCCGTCTGGGAGGTATACAGCATCGGAAAGTTGTATTCCAGCGGAATGACCAGCCGATGCCCGTCCCAGACGCCGGCGTCCATCACAGCCTGGTTGTAGCCCGACCAGTCAAAGTTGTCTGCCTCGAAATAGGGTTCCAAATCGGCAAAAACGCCGCGGCGGACCATTTTTTCGATGTCCATGTTGCCGACATCAAAGAAAATCAGATCGGGGCCACTTCCCGCCATCACCTCAGTAAGCATCTGCTGGGTCGCCTCTTCATCACTTTCGGCGGAGCCGTCGGCGAAATACTTTTCCGCCGTGACAGGGTGATCCGGGTGCTGCAGGTTGTACTGGTTTACCGCGGCGTCGAGATACAGCTCTGTCATGTCATAATCGGTATACCAAATATTCAGCCCTTCGTTTGTCTGCTCCACCGGCGGGGGCACCTCGATCGGCACGGGTTCGGCGCTGGCGGCGTCTGTGTTGGCGCCGGTGCCCTGCGCGCAGGCGGTCAGGGCAAACAGGCAGGCCAGTGGCAGGCAAAGCAGTTTGCGGCGGAATGGTTTCATGGCGTTGTCCTCCTTTTCGGGGAAGCATCATTCTGAAAGGTAAATGTTCAGCTGGCTCTCGGCGGCTTCGGCGGCGTCCTTGTAGGAAATTTCGTCGTCCAGATAGCCCTGCATGAGGTCTATGAACTGCGTTTGGGAAGATGTATAAAAGGCACCGCTGATTTGTTCGATATAGGACATTAATTCGTCAAAATCTTCCTGCGGAAGATCAATGTCTGTAAAGCCATAAGGATTGCCAGGGTTAACGATGCCCATCTCCCGTTCTGTGGTATTGCGTGCGTAATAGTCCTCATTGGTTGCGTTCAGCACGGAAAAGTCTCGCCACCGGGAATCGTTCGTTGCCAGTTGGAAATCTTCGCTCAACAGGAATTTGATAAATTCATAGGCATTTTGCAGGTTGGGACTGTTATTGCGTACAGCCACCGAGAAGGTGATTTTGGCCTGAATACCACCTTGCCTATCACGGATAGGCATCATCACCAATTCGTCGAAGGTGTTGATTGCCCCTGGCCCCATTAGGAAACCATCCGGTGCGTACAAGGGGCTAATCCATAACGCAGAACCGTCCCGAATGTCGGCCGCGCCAGACATTGAATCCTGATCGGTGGCAAGGTCGGTCAGCTTTTTGTAGATATTGGCGCCCCGTTCGAGTTCTGAGAAGGAGAGGTCAGCCTTTTGTGTGTTGTAATCCACATAGGGAATCCCTGCATACTGGGCAAAATCTTTGAAAGCCATAATAGTGCGGAACAATCTTCTTGTTTGCGAGGAATCGTTTTGCACCTTTTCAGCTTCCGTCAAAAATCCGTCGAAAGTATCACAGTTTTCCACCGAAAAGCCAGTATCCTCCAGGGCAGTTTGGGATGTATATAGCATAGGAATTTTGTATTCCAGCGGGATGACCAACCGGTGCCCGTCCCACACACCGGCGTCCATGACGGTTTGGTTATAACCTGACCAATCAAAGTTGTCCGCTTCAAAATAGGGTTCGAGATCGGCGAAAACTCCGCGCCGGGCCATTTTTTCAATATCCATCGTATCGTCTACAAAGAAAATCAAATCCGGCCCTTCGCCTGCCATGACCTCGGCGAGCATTTGTTGGGTTTGCTCATCATTGACCGTATCGGAACTGTCGGTAAAAACTTTCTCGGCAGTGACAGGACTGTCGGGGTGTTCCCGGTTGTATTGGCCTACCGCCATATCAAGGATCGTGGCCCGAATGGAAACGGCGTCCGTGTAGAAGATCGACAGCCCCTCGTTCGTCTGCTCCACCGGCGGCGGGACCTCGATCGGCACGGGTTCGGCGCTGGCGGCGTCAGTGTTGGCGCCGGTGCCCCGCGCGCAGGCCGTCAGGGCAAGCAGGCAGGCCAGCGGCAGGCAGAACAGTTTGCGGTAAGAGACTTTCATGATGCTCTCCTTTGCACAATTTTCTTTCACAAAGAACGACTAACTTTATCACAATGATACAACACTCCGGTGGGGCACAGATGAAGCGCCGGTGTTTTTTGGGTGGAGCCGCGCAAAAGGGCGCAAAAAGAAGGGGGCTTTCGGTGCCGAAAGCCCCCTCTTGTCCGGGTTGGGATGGATCGCCTCTATTCCTGTAAAAATGCCGTGAACAGCACGCCGGTTTCGGTGTTGGACATGGCGCAGCGGATGCCGTGGTGGTCCAAAATGGTTTTTGTAATGTACAGCCCCAGCCCGCTGCCGCCGCTGTTCCGGCTGCGGGATTTGTCCACCCGGTAAAACGGGGTAAAGATGCGCGCCAGATCCTCCTCGGCGATGTGGACGCCGCTGTTTTCCACGGAAAACCGCCCCTCCGTTTGGGTCACGGTGATCACCGCGCCCGGCGGCGAGTAGGCCACGGCGTTGCCGATCACATTGGTGAACACCTTTTCCATCAGCTGCGGGTCCCCCTGCAGACGGACCCCCGGCCGGATGTCCGTGCAAAGCCGGATGCGCTTGTCCTCCATCGGGCCCAGAAATTTCCGGCAGACGCTTTGCAGCATCCCGCTGATGTCCAGGTCGGTGCGCGTCAGGCGGAAATCGCTGCCGCCCATCCGCGCCGCCGCCAAAATCTCCTTCACCAGGGCTTCCATGTCGCCGGTGGTTTTCAGGCAGCGGCGCAGGTAGGTGTCCCGGTCCTTGTACTCGCCCACCTGGTAGAGCATTCCCTCCAGCTGCCCTTTCAGGATGGCGATGGGGGTTTTCAGCTCGTGGGAGACGGCGGTAAAAAACTCGACCCGCTGTTTTTCCTGCTCCCGTTCCCGCTCAATGTCCTGCTGCAGCTGCAGGTTGGCCGCCTGCAGGCCGGTCAACGCCTCGCTCAGCTGCGCCGACATTTCGTTCAGGCTGGCGGCCAGCACGCCGATCTCGTCCCGGCGGCGGGTCTCGCATTTTCCGGTCAGGTCCAGGGCGGCCATCTGTTTGGCCACGCGGCTGATGCCAAGCAGCGGCCTGGAATAGTACCGCGAGCAGACAAACGCCCCGGCGGCCGAGATCAGCAAAACCGCAGCGAAAATCAAGGGCAGAAACGGCAGCAGGATCCGCCAGGACTGGGCCACTGTCACTGCCGGGATATAGGTGTACAGGGTGTAAAGGATCTCGCCCTGATAAAACGAACCGTATTCCTGGATGCTGGGAGGCGACAGGTCCAGCTCAAGGTTGCCGGCCGTGTACAGGGTCTGCCCGCGGGCTATCAGCTGGAGCGCAGCGTCGTGCTTTTGGGTAAACGCCGTCACGCTGTCCAAACTGGCGGTCCAGCCGCGCTCCATCACTGAATTCAACAGGCTGCGGAAATCGTTATGAAATTCCCCGACCAGATAGCTGTGGTAGGCGGTTGACAGAAAAAACACCACCATGCCGTACACGACCGCACAGCACACCACCAGCAGCGCCAGCATGCTCAAAAAAGTTTTTGCCTGGATGCTTTGGCTAAGTTTCTTTCTCAATTTTGTACCCCGCCCCCCGTATCGTCTCGATGCAGTCCACGCCCAGCTTTTTGCGGATGTTCTTGATGTGGGTGTTCACGATCTTTTCGCTGCCGATATAGCCGTAGCCCCAAACGCTGTCCAGCAGCCGCTCCCTGGAGATCACCCGGCCCTGGTTTTCCAAAAGAAGTTTCAGGATCTCGAACTCCCTGACGGTCAGAAAAACGCTTTCCTCCCCCACAAGTACGGTCATGCTGTCCGGGTCCAGCGTGATCTCCCGGTAGCGGATGACGCCGCCGGGGGCCGCGCCCGGCTCCGCGCGGCGCAGCACCGCCTCGATATGCTTGAGTACCACCGGCATGGAAAACGGCTTGGTGATGTAGTCGTCCGCCAGCGCGTCAAAGCCTTTCAGCTGGCTGGAATCGTCGTCCAGCGCCGTCAGCATGATGATGGGGACGCGGCTTTCCCCGCGCAGGATCTCGCACACGGCAAAGCCGTCGATCTTGGGCAGCATCAGGTCCAAAAGCACCAGGTCGGGCCTGTGCGCGCGGAACTGCCGGATGCCCTCCAGCCCGTCCGAGGCCAAAGCCACCGTGTAGCCGGCGTCCTCCAAAAACGCCCGGATGACATTTTGAATGGCTGTTTCGTCCTCAATGACCAAAATCATTTTTGCCATTGCCTGCACCTCCCAAAAACAGTGTACCACACAAAGGTGTAGTTTGGGTGGAGAAGTTTTGCGGCGCGGCCCGCCGCCCGCGGAAACCTGCCGCCGCTTTCACCGGGGCCTCGCTGCCCCGGCGCCGACGAGACCCGGAACTTTGACTGGTACTCCAAGACTGCCGACGGCGCGGCTGCCCCATCTTTGACGCCAACGGCATCGGCATTGTGCTGCCGCCGGCCGGTTTCAGATTTGCTTATCCCCGGTTTGACTGCGTTTTAACACCCCGCGGTACCATGGCAGCATGCAACGGCGGCAGGCGGGATGCTTTTTGCCCTGCATGGTTGCGCAGCCCGGCCTGCGGGTGTATGCTGTAAAAAAGAGAAACGGTATCTGTGGAAGGCATCGGCAGGGCCCCGCGGCCTGCATCCGGGCGGACGCGGCCGGTAGGGCCGCCTGCCCGCCGGGCCGGCGTCTGCCGCGGTTTTGGCAGGCAAGGCCGCGGGAAACCCACAGGGGGCGCGGGATGCTGCCGCTTTTGACGCCCGCGCCGGACATCGCTTTTTTGCAGGGAGGCAGAACAGTATGCTTTGGGTCCTGTTTGCGTTTGGGTCCGCATTTTTTGCGGGCATCACGGCGGTGCTGGCCAAGATCGGCATCGAACACATCAACTCCACGCTGGCCACCGCCATCCGCACGGTGGTGGTGCTGGCGTTTTCCTGGCTGATGGTGTTTGTGGCAGGCTCGCAGAACGGCATCGGGCAGATCACCGGCACCACGCTGCTGTTCCTGGTGCTGTCAGGGCTTTCCACCGGGGCGTCCTGGCTGTGCTACTTCAAGGCGCTGCAGCTGGGCGACGTGAACAAGGTGGCGCCCATCGACAGATCCAGCACCGTGCTGACGATTTTGCTGGCCTTTGTGTTTTTGGGCGAACCGGTGTCCCTGCCGCAGGTGCTGGGCGTTTTGGGCATCGGCGCCGGCACCCTGTTGATGATCGCCAAAAAGCCCGGCGCCGGCACCGCGCCCCGCAGCGGGGCGTGGCTGGTGTATGCCTTCCTCTCGGCGGTGTTCGCCAGCCTGACCTCCATCTTTGGCAAGATCGGCGTCGAGAACGTCGAGTCCAACCTGGGCACCGCCATCCGCACCGTGGTGGTGCTGGTCATGGCCTGGGGGATGGTCTTTGTCACCGGGACGCAGCGGGATATCCCCAAAATCGACCGCAAAAGCTGGCTGTTTTTGTTCCTGTCCGGCATCACCACCGGCCTGTCCTGGCTGTGCTACTACCGGGCCCTGCAGGACGGCCTGGCCAGCGTGGTGGTGCCCATCGATAAACTAAGCATCGTGGTGACCATCGTCTTTTCCGGCCTGGTGCTGAAAGAAAGGCTCAGCCGCCGCGCCGCCGCCGGCCTGGCGCTGATCCTGGCCGGCACCGGAGCGATGCTGCTGTAAACAAAAAACCGCTGTTCCTGTGCACATCCTGCGCAGGAACAGCGGCTTCTATTTTGCGGCGTTTGCGCCGGGGGCGGCGGGGAAAGCACCTGCTGAAAAATATGCATAGCCCCCGCGCAGCCCGGGCAACGGGCGGCCCTGCGCAAAAAAATGCGGCGGCCAAAGCGTCCCCGTACAGGGAACGCCCGGCCGCCGGCTTTTGGCGAACGGGAAACTTTATCAGCCGATCTGCTCGGCTGCGGCGCGGATGCCCTCGGCAAAGGTGGGGTGGGGGTGGATCAGCCCCGCCAGGTCGGCGGCGGTCAGGCCGTGCTGCACCGCCAGCGCCAGCTCGCCGATCAGGTCGGTGGCGCGGGGCCAGCACAGCTGTGCCCCCAGCAGGCGGCCGGTGTCCGCCCGGCAGACCAGCTTGACAAAACCGGCATCCGCCCCGGCAATGACGCACCGGCCGTTGGCGCCGGACAGCGCCTTGCCGCAGCGCACCGGGATGCCGGCGGCTTTGGCCCCGGCCTCGGTCATGCCCACCGAGGCGATCTCCGGCGTGGTGTAGACGCAGGCGGGCACCAGGCTGGTGTCCACCGGCAAGGGCCTGCCCAAAATGGCGGCCACCGCGTTTTTGCCCTGGGCCTCGGCCAGGTGGGCCAGCTGGATGCTGCCGGCCCTGGCGTCGCCGATGACATACAGGTGGGGCAGGCCGGTGCGGCCGGCCGCATCGGCCGGGATGCCGCCGCGCTCAAGTTCCGGGCGGTAATCTCTGGCAAACAGCCCCTCGGCGGCGGGGCGGCGGCCGGCAGCAATCAGCACGCCCTGGGCGCGCACCCCGGCGGCATTGCCCTTTGCATCGGCATACTGCACCAAAAGCCCGCCCTCTGTTTGGCTGATCTGCTGCACCGCGGCCTTTGTGGAAACCGCCACGCCCTGCTTTTTCAGGGCGGCGGCCAGCCGCTGGCCCAGCTCTCGGTCCATGGTGGGCAGCAGGCGGTCGGCCAGTTCCAAAATCGTCACCCGGCAGCCGAAGGCACTGTACACGCCGGCCATCTCAACGCCGATGACCCCGCCGCCGACGATGACCAGCGAGGCCAGGGCTTTGCCCCCGCCCGCCAGCAGGTCATCGCTGGTGTACACGCCGGGCAGCTCCCGGCCGGGGATGGGCGGCAGCGCGGGGACGGCCCCGGCGGCAGCGATGATGTCGGACACTTCATACCGGGTGCCGCCGCACAGCACCACGCCCTCAGCGGCCACCTGCGCGGCGCCCTGCACCACTGTCACCCCGCCGGCCTGCATCAGGCGCCGGACGCCCTGGCGCAGCGTGTCCACCGTGCGGGTTTTGTAGTCCTGGATGGCGGCCCAGTCAAAGGCGGCGCCCCCGGCGCGCAGGCCCAGGGGCCCGGCACCGTTCAGCGCCCGCCAGGTGTCCGCCGCGTGCAGCAGCGCCTTGGTGGGGATGCAGCCCCGGTTCAGGCAGGTGCCGCCCAGCTGGTCCTTCTCAAACAGCACAACCGAGAGCCCGGCCTTTGCGGCGGCGTCTGCGGCGGTGTAGCCGCCCGGCCCGCCGCCGATAACGGCAAGATCATACTTCATGCGGAGCCCTCCTTTTGGGCCGGGGCAAACAGCAGCCCGGTCAGGTCAGCGGCGATGGCGCGCAGGCCGGGGCCGGCGTCGCGGGTCAGGGCGGCTTCCACCGCCGCGGGGGCGGCGGCGCAGCCCTCCAGCCGGGCGGGCACCCCGGCCAGATAGTCGGCCTCCAGCCCGTCGGAGGCCAGCGATACCTGCCGCAGTCTCCCTTCGGCCAGGGTGCAGCGCAGCGTCACGCCGCCCCAGCCAAAGCGGGCCCTGTACACCGTCTGCCCGGCGGGCGCACTGCCGCCGTACCGCCAGCCGGGGGCGGAAAACTTCCCCGTCAGTGCGGCTACCGCGGCCCCGTCCACAAAGCCGTCCGGCAGCGGCTGCACCGGTAGCCCGTACACCTGCCCGAAGGCGTTGGCCAGGCTTTGCCGCAGCTGCGGGATGGTCAGGCCGGGGCAGTAGCGGGCCAGGTTTACCACCCGTGCCCGCACCGACTGCACCCCCTTGGCCTTCAGCTTGTCGGGGGCGGGCTTCAGGTACAGGCCCAGCCGGTCCAGCGCCACATCGGCCATCAGCGTGCCGTGGTGGCAGCAGGCATCGCCGGAGCGGTAGTAGGCGTGGCCGGAAAATTTCTTCCCCTCGGCGGTCAGGTCGTTGCGGCCGTTTTTCTCGGCGGGCACGCCCAGCGCCCGCACCGCCTGCAAAATCACCTCGGTCTGGCGGGTCACATCGTAGTCGGCGCGGCGGGCCAGGAAGGTGAAATTCAGGTTGCCCAGGTCGTGGTAGACCGCCCCGCCGCCGGACAGCCGCCGGGCCAGGCGCCCGCCCGCGGCTTCCAGCTCCGGGATGCGGCACTCGTCCGCGGCGCACTGGTTGCGGCCGATGACCACCGTGTTGGCGTTCTGCCACAGGTACAAGATGCACTGGCCCGGCTGCACATGGTCCATCAGATATTTTTCCAGCGCCAGGTTGCGGTAGGGGTCGGTGCAGGTGGTTTCAATCAAAAAAAGTTGTTTCATGGCAGGTTCTCAGCTCTCAAAGGCATACCGCACCACCGGCCTGCGGGCGGCGCTGACCTCGTCCGGGCGGCCGATGGGGGTGTTGTGGGGGGCGGTGTGCAGGATTTCGGGGTCGGTGTGGGCCTCGTCCCAGATCTGCAAAAACAGGTCCGCCGCGGCGTCCAGCGTCTCGCGGCTCTCGGTCTCGGTGGGTTCGGCCATCAGCGCCTCGTGGACGATCAGCGGAAAATACATCGTCGGCGGGTGGATGCCAAAGTCCAAAAGCCGCTTGGCCACGTCCATGGCGGTCACGCCAGTCTCGGCCTTCAGGCGGCTCAGGTCCATGACGAACTCGTGCATACAGCCGGCTTCGCAGCAGGCCATGTCGTAGGTGCCGGCCAGCCTGTGCATCAGGTAGTTGGCGTTCAGCACCGCGTTCTCGGCGGCTTCGGGGATGCCCTGCCTGCCCAGCGCCAGCATGTAGGCCAGCGCCCGCACCACCACGGCAAAGTTGCCGTAAAAGCTGCGCACCCGGCCCAGGCTGTGCTCCGGGGTGAAAAAGCGGTATGCCCCGTCCGCGCACCGCACCCGCGGGGCGGGCAAAAACTGCTCCAAAAACGCCTTGCAGCCCACCGGGCCGCTGCCCGGGCCGCCGCCGCCGTGGGGCGTCGAGAAGGTCTTGTGCAAATTCAGGTGCACGCAGTCAAAGCCCATGTCGCCGGGGCGGGCATGGCCCATAATGGCGTTCAGGTTGGCGCCGTCGTAGTAGCACAGGCCGCCGGCCTCGTGGACGATGCGGGTGATCTCCAAAATGTTCGGGTCAAACAGGCCCAGGGTGTTGGGGTTTGTCAGCATCAGGCCGGCGGTGTCGGGGCCGGCGGCCGCCCGCAGCGCGTCCAGGTCCACGCCGCCCCGGGCGTTGGAGGGCACTGCCACCACGGTGAACCCCGCCATGGCGGCCGACGCCGGGTTGGTGCCGTGGGCCGAGTCCGGCACAAGGATCTTGGTCCGGGCGGCGTCCCCGCGGGACTGGTGATACCGGCGGATCAGCAAAAGGCCGGTGTACTCGCCGTGGGCGCCGGCGGCGGGCTGCATGGTCATGCCGGCCATGCCGGTGATCTCGCACAGCAGCTTTTCTGCACGGTACAGCACCTCCAAAGCGCCCTGGGCGGTCCCGGCGGGCTGCAGCGGGTGCAGTTCGGCAAAGCCGGGCAGGGCGGCCAGGGCCTCGTTGACGCGGGGGTTATACTTCATGGTGCAGGAACCCAGCGGGTAGAACCCGTCGTTGACGCCGTGGGTCTGCCTGGCCAGTTCGGTATAATGGCGGTCCAGGTCCACCTCCGAAAGCTCCGGCAGCCGCGGCGGCGCGGCGCGCAGGGCGTCCGGCGCAAAGTCCGCCGCCGGGGTGTCGCAGGGGGGCAGGTATTCCATGCCCCGGCCGGGGCGGGAACGCTCAAACAGCAGTTTCATCTTGCAGCACCTCCCGGATGGCAGCGATCAACGCATCGATCTGCGGTTTGCGGTTGAGCTCGGTGCAGCACCAGAGGATGCCGCCCTCCACCGGCAGGCCGGGCAGGATGCCCCGGGCCTCCAGTTTCCGGCAGAGCAGCTCCGGGTCCACCGGGCAGCCGGTGAGAAACTCGTGGAAGAAGGGCTTGCCGGTTTTCAGGCCAAAGCCCGGCAGTTTGCCAAGCTCCGCCGCCAGGTAGTGGGCGTGGCCGGCGCAGCTTTCGGCGGCGCGGCGCAGCCCGCCGGGGCCCATGGCCGCCAGGTAGACCGAGGCGGTCATGGCGCACAGCGCCTCGTTGGAGCAGATGTTGGAGGAGGCCTTCTCCCGCCGGATGTGCTGCTCCCGCGCCTGCAGCGTCAGCACAAAGCAGCGGCTGCCGCGGCTGTCGGTGGTCTGGCCCACAATGCGGCCGGGCAGCTTGCGCATCAGCGGCTGTTTGCAGGCCATAAAGCCCAGGTAGGGCCCGCCGAAGCTCATGGGCAGGCCCAGGGGCTGGCCTTCGCCCACCGCAATGTCGGCGCCGTATTCGCCCGGCGTTTTCAGCAGCCCCAGGCTGATGGGGTTGACGGACAGGATGGCCCTGGCCCCGGCGGCGTGGGCGGCGTCCACAATGGGCTGCACATCCTCCAGCACGCCGTAATAGTTGGGGCTTTGCACAAAAACGCAGGCGGGGCCGGCTTTCAGCAGCTCCTCCAGCGCGGCGGGGTCCACCGCATAGTCTTTGGCAGGCAGCAGGGCAAAGGGCACGCCGCGGCTCTCGCAGTAGGTGCGCATCACTTCCAGCACCTGGGGGGCGGCGGTGGCGGCGGCCAGCACGCCGGTGTGCCTGCGCTCCTGGCACATGAATACCGCCTCGGCCGCCGCGGTGGCGCCGTCGTAGACCGAGGCGTTGGCCGCGTCCATGCCGGTCAGCTCGCAGATCTGGGTCTGGTACTCAAAAATCGATTGCAGCACGCCCTGGCTGATCTCGGCCTGGTAGGGGGTGTAGGCGGTCACAAAGGACTCGCTGCCGGTGATGGCCTTGACCACCGCGGGGATATAGTGTTTGTAGGCCCCGGCGCCCCGGAACACGCTGCCAAACACCGTGTTTTTACCCGCCATGGCGCCGATCTCTTCGGCTGCCTCCAGCTCGCTTTTGCCGGCGGGCAGGTCCAGCGTTGTTACCCGCGCGGCGGGCGGCACGGCGCGGTACAGGTCCGCCATGCTGTGCAGGCCAAGCGTTTCCAGCATGGCCCGGCGCTCCGCAGGGGCGGAAGGTACATAGCTTGCCATTTTCCTCACTCCTTGGCTGTTTCGCAGAGGGCGGCGTATTCTTCGGCGGAAAGCAGCTCCTCGGTGCCGGTCACATCGGTGATCTTGGCGATCCAGGCATCGTAGGGGGCCTGGTTGATCTGCTGGGGTTCGTCCGGCAGCTCCTCGTTCACCTCGGCCACCGTGCCGGTGACGGGGCTGAACACGTCGGACACCGCCTTGACCGATTCCACGTCGGCCAGCGCCCCGCCGGCCACGGCCTCGTCGCCCTCGGCGGGCAGGTTGATGAACACGATGTCTCCCAGCTCCTTCTGGGCGTAGTCGGTCAGGCCGACGGTATAGACGCCGTCCTCCTCCTTGACCCACTCGTGAGATTTGGTGTACTTGAGTTCCGCGGGAATGTTCATAATTGTTTCCTCCTGGTATAAAATTATAAAGTTATACAAATTGGCGTAACCAAAAATTGCTGTACGGAAATTTTAGCCCGGCGCAGGCGGTCACGCCCGCTTGTAAAAGGGCAGGGGAACGATCTCGGCGGCCACGCGGCGGCCGCGCACATCCACCTCCACCGCGGTGCCGGGGGCGGCATGGCCCGCGTCCACCAGCGCCATGGCGATGGCCTGTTTGAGGTAGGGCGCAAAGGTGCCGGAGGTGGTTTGGCCGATCTTCGCCCCATCGCAGTAGACTTCCTGCGCCTCCCGCAGGATGCCCCGGCCGGTGGCTTTCAGGCCGACCCGCACCCGCCCCGGCGCGCCGGCGGCCAGCAGGGCCTCCCGCCCGATGAACTCCGGCTTTTGCAGCTTGACGGCAAAGTCCAGCCCGGCTTCCAGCGGGGTGACGGTCTCGTCCATCTCGTGGCCGTACAGCGGCATGGCGGCCTCCAGGCGCAGGGTGTCCCGCGCGCCCAGGCCGCAGGGGATCAGCCCGTGTTCGGCGCCGGCGTCCCGCAGCAGGTTCCACAGCTTGGGGGCGTCGTCCGCGGCGGTGTACAGCTCGTAGCCAAACTCGCCGGTGTAGCCGGTGCGGCTGACCATGCAGGGGACGCCGCCGATCAGCAGTTCCCGCACGGCGGTATAGTATTTCTGCGGCAGCAGGGCGGGGTCGATCAGGTGGGCCAGAATGTCTTTGGCGTTGGGGCCCTGCAGCGCCAGCTGGGCCACCCGGTCCGAGATGTCCTCCATCTCGGTGTCCGGCAGCAGGTTGGCGGACATGTGGGCGCAGTCCTTATCCCGGTTGGCGGCGTTGACCACGGCCAGAAAGCAGTCGTCGGCAAACTTGTAGATGACCAGGTCGTCCACCGTGCCGCCGTCCGGCAGGCACATGGCGGTGTAGCGCACCCGGCCGGCCTGCATATTGGTAAAGTCGTTGGTCAGCAGGTGGTTGAGGGTGGCCAGGGCGCCCGCGCCCCGAAAGACGAACTCTCCCATGTGGGAGACGTCGAACAGTCCGCAGGCGGTGCGCACGGCCATATGTTCGGCAATGACGCCGGCGGGGTACTGCACCGGCAGCAGATACCCGGCAAAGGGGACTATCTTGCCGCCCTCGTCCAGGTGGATGGGGTACAGCGGCGTTTTCTTTTCCATGGGGATCATCCTTTCTGTGCTGTGGAAGCTTGCGGGGGCGGCCATGGGGCGGGCCGCAAAAAAACAGAGGCACAGCAGGCGGCGTTCTGCCTGCTGTGCCTCTGTACGGGATACCTGAGAGATTCCCCGCCTTTTGCAGCGGGTTGCCCCATCGGTGTCCCCATTGACTTTCCAGAGTTCCGTCCGGGCCCGGTCCTTTTGCCTGAGAGTTTCTGCATCCCCTTCGGCGCCGCCTGCGGCGGTCTCTCCCGCGGTCCATCCTACGGATTGCACAAAGCCGGATCGCGGGCTGCGGCAAAAGAAAATAAAGCGGAGCTTGCTTTCTCTTGCACAGGCTGCCTGCCCGGCTTTGTTTTCTTCATTCTACACCGCTTTTGGCAAAATGCAAGCCTGGCGGCAAAATGCAAACGGATGAAAAGCGACCCCGCGCTGCGGCCGGCAGAAAAAGTGCGGACATCCGGCGCCTATATTAATAATATTAAGCAAATACGGAGAAATATCGAAACAAAATAAAGAAACAACCCCGAAATGCGGCGCTTTGCTTTATCCTGCGCTGTTGTGTTTCTGCACAAAAATGGCGGAGCAGGCCGGCGGCAAAACCTTGCAGATGAGACAAAGATCGCCGCAGGGCGCAAAAAATGCTTGCATCGGCTTTGGGGCGGTGCTATAATGCAGCTATCATCCAAACCGGATGCAAACAACGGGACAACGGGGTCGCGGTGCCAAACGGCACGCGGCCCCTTTTTCGTTGCAGTATCCCCCATATGCAAGCTACACAAAGGCGTGCAGACCTGGCAAACAGGCGCTGCGCGCCTTTTTCCTTTTTTCTTGCAAGCGGGATGATGTCCGTGTCCGCCACCTGATGAAAGCGAGTGATTTGAAAAGAGGGAACCACATGAAAAAGAAAAACAAAGTTCTTGCCGCGGCGCTGGCCGGCGCCATGAGCATCAGCCTGCTGGCCGGATGCAGTTCCTCGGCCCAGCAGGGCGGGACCTCGTCGGCCGCATCGGACTCTTCT
This sequence comes from Candidatus Gemmiger stercorigallinarum, assembly GCA_019119495.1. Classification (GTDB taxonomy): domain Bacteria; phylum Bacillota; class Clostridia; order Oscillospirales; family Ruminococcaceae; genus Gemmiger; species Gemmiger stercorigallinarum. Next base: position 55,185 of record DWWX01000015.1, read on the forward strand.
GCGGCGGAGGAGAGCAGCTCCACCACGGCACAGAGCAGCACGGCGGCTTCCGGCGAGGAGGACAACGTCATCCGCATCGGGGCCATCGGACCGATGACCGGCGGCTCCGCCATTTACGGCGAGGGCGCGCAGAACGCCATTGAGATGGCGGTGGAGGAGATCAACGCTGACGACAGCAGCCCCTACACCATCGAGATCGTCAACGGCGGCGAGATCGCCGACGACGCCCAGGACGCCCGCCAGGCCATGAACGCCTACAACCTGGTCATGGCGGATAACCCCGAAGCGTTGGTCGGCAGCTTTTTCTCCACCGTCACGCTGCCCATTGCCGAGCAGGCTGCCGTGGACAATATGCTGCTGGTGGCCACCGGCGCCACCAACGTGGATGTGACGGCGGATAAGCCGACGGTATTCCGCGACTGCTTTATCGACCCCTACCAGGGCCGCATGGCCGCGCTGTTTGTGCAGAGCGAGGGCTACAGCCAGGTGGCGGTCATCTACGCCAACGACGACGACTACTCCAACGGCCTGAAGGACGCTTTCATTGAAAACTGCGAGGCCCTGGGCATCGAGGTCGTCTACGAGGGCCAGTGCACCACCACCGATACCGACTACACCAGCCAGCTGTCCCAGGTGGTCGCCTCCGGCGCCGAGTTCCTCTATTACCCCTGCTTCCAGGATACCGTTCCGCTGTTGGTCAGCCAGGCCCGCTCCGCCGGCTTTACCGGCGCCATCATGGGCGGCGACGGCTGGGACAGCTCGGACACCACCGGCCTGGAATCCCAGTTTGAAAACTGCTACTTTACCAACCACTATTCCAGCGAGGATACCTCTGAGGCGGTCCAGAACTTTGTCACCAAATATACCGAGACCTACGGCACCGAGAGCCTGAACGCCTGCGCTTCGCTGTACTATGACGCCATCTATATGATCTACCAGGCGGCCCGGAACGGCGGCGGCACCGACACCGCCAGCCTGGTGGAAGGCATGACCGGCATGACCTTTACCGGCGTGGGCGGCACCTTTACGCTGGACGAGAACGGTGACCCGCAGAAACAGATCGTTTTCAACACCTTTGTGGACGGCGAGGTCCAGTGGTTCGAGACCCTTGGCCCGGACGGCGAGGTCGTCGCCAGCCGCGAGAGCTGACCCGCAGCCGGGCGCCCTGCCGGGGGCCGACGATCCCCGGCACAGTTCCCCCAAAACTTCTCCCATAGCAAGCAGCTTCTCCCAAAACGGCGGCATGTGGCCGGCAACCGCCCGCCCCATGCCGCCGTACCTGTTTGGAAAATGCTGTCTGCCCTGCCGCACAGGCCCCCGCAAGCTGCTGCGCGGCGGGGAAGGCGGCACTTCCCGGCAGCACCGCAAAACCGAGACCCGAAAGGAGAATGGAGCATGACCTTCTCGCTGTTTTTTCAGTCGCTGATCAACGGGCTGAACCTGGGCGCGACCTATGCGCTGATCGCGCTGGGGTACACCATGGTGTACGGCATCATCCGCATGATCAACTTTGCCCACGGCGACTTTATCATGATCGGCGCCTACACGCTGTTTTACACCGTTCCGCTGATGGTGGACAGTGGCATGCCGGCCTGGCTGGCGGTGGCTGCCGCCATCGTGGTCTGCGCCATTGTGGGCGTGCTGGTGGAGACCTTTGCCTACCGGCCGGTGCGCAAGGCAGGCCCCATGTCGGCTTTGATCACCGCCCTGGCCATGAGCATCTTTCTGCAAAACCTGGCCATGGTGCTGTTCGGCAGCCGGCCGCACAATGTCTCGGCCATCTTTTCGCTGCCGTCGGTCAGCGTGGCGGGGGTCACGGTCTCGCTCAACGTGGTGCTGACCATCGTCATCGGCCTGGCCATCATGCTGGGGCTGCAGCTGTTTGTGCAAAAAACCAAGCTGGGCAAGGCGATGCGCGCCGTGCCCCAGGACCGGGACGCCTCCACCCTGATGGGCATCAACGTCAACCGCATCATCACCGTGACCTTTGCCATCGGCTCGGCGCTGGCGGCGGTGGCGGCGCTGATGTACTGCACCACCTACCCCCGCGTCACCAACGACATGGGCACCACCATGGGCATGAAAGCCTTTATCGCCGCGGTTTTGGGCGGCATCGGCGTTATCCCCGGCGCCATGCTGGGCGGCGTGCTGGTGGGCCTGATCGAGGTGTTTGTCCGCCTGTTTGCCCCCGGCTGGTACGAGGCGGTCACCTACGCCACGCTGATCGTCATCCTGCTGGTCAAGCCCTCCGGCATCCTGGGCCGCAACACCGGCGAGAAAGTGTAAGGGAGGCCTGATCCAAATGACAAAAAAGCGGGCTTTGAGCTATCTTTTGAACTTTGCCGGCGTCGCGGTGCTGTTTGCCGCCCTGACCGCAATGTTTGCCTTCAACGGTTTCGGCGATTCCACCACCTATGTGGAGGGCGTCTGCACCACCGCCTGCTACACCATCATCATGGTGGCGTCGCTCAACCTGGTGGTGGGCTTTATGGGCGAGTTCTCGCTGGGGCACGCCGGCTTTGTGTCGGTGGGGGCCTATGTGGCGGCCATCACCTCCAACGCGCTGGCGGGGCGCGGTCTCTCGGACGCGGCGCTGCTGATCGTGGCGGTGCTGGCGGGCGGGCTGGCGGCCGGCCTGGCCGGCGTGCTGGTGGGCATCCCCGCGCTGCGCCTGCGGGGCGATTACCTGGCCATCGTCACCATGGCCTTTGCCGAGATCATCCGCGTGGTGTTCTGCAACCTGGAGATCACCGGCGGCGGCCGCACCATGAGCGGCATCCTCAAGCTGTCCACCTTTGGCAGCACCTTCTGGATCATGGTGGTCTGCGTCACCATCATGTTCCTGTTCGTGCGCAGCCGGTTCGGCCGCACGGTGCAGGCCATCCGCGAGGACTACATCGCCGCCGAGGCCTCCGGCATCAACGTCACCTTCTACAAGGTCATGACCTTTGCCGTCTCCTCCTTCTTTGCGGGGGTCGGCGGCGGCGTCTACGCCCACTACATGACCGCCATGATCCCCACAAACTTCGATTTCAACTACTCGGCCGAGCTTTTGTCCGAGGTCATCATCGGCGGCACCGGTTCGCTGACCGGCTCCATCATCGGCGCGGCCTTCCTGTCCGCTTTGCCGGAGCTGATGCGGCAGTTCTCCACCTACCGGATGCTGGGCTACTCGGTGGTGCTGGTACTGGTCATGCTGTTCCGTCCCGGCGGCATCTTCGGCCGGTGGGAGTTCTCGCTGACCCGTGCGCTGGAAAAGCTGGCCGGCCGCGGCAAGTCCAAGACCGGCGCGCCAGAGCCGCTGCCGGAAAGCCCGGCGGCGAAACCGGCGCCGGAGAAAGGAGCGTGAACACAAATGGCGGAAACAACAGCCAAAACCCCCATTTTAAAAGCGCAGAACCTGGGCATCCAGTTCGGCGGCCTGAAGGCGGTGGACGATTTCAATATCGAGATCGGCCAGTCGGAGCTGGTGGGGCTGATCGGCCCCAACGGCGCGGGCAAGACCACGGTGTTCAACCTGATCACCGGCGTCTACAAGCCCACCGAGGGCTCTTTCTACCTGTGCGGCGAGCGGATGAACGGCAAAAAGACCCACCAGATCGTCCACGCCGGCATTGCCCGCACCTTCCAGAACATCCGCCTGTTCAAAAAGATGACGGTCATCGAAAACGTCAAGGCCGCCATGCAGGAACACCTGACCTACGGCATCGCCCAGGCCATCTTCCGCACCCCCAAATACTGGGCCGAGGAGGCCGCCGCCACCAAACGGGCGAAGGAACTGCTGGAGGTGGTGCACCTGTCCGGCAAGGAGGAGCTGGAGGCCGACAACCTGCCCTACGGCCAGCAGCGCCGGCTGGAGATCGCCCGCGCCCTGGCCACCGACATGAAGCTGCTGCTTCTGGACGAGCCGGCCGCCGGCATGAACCCCACCGAGACCGAGGAACTGCTGGAGATCATCGACTACATCCGGGATGCCTTCAAGGTGTCGGTGCTGCTGATCGAGCACGACATGAGCCTGGTGATGAAGATCTGCGAGCGCATCCAGGTGCTGGATTTCGGCACCACCATCGCCGCAGGCACCCCGGCCGAGGTGGCCAACGATCCCCGCGTCATCGAGGCCTACCTGGGCAAACCGAGAAAGGAGGCGGCGAAGGATGCTTGAAGTAAAGGACCTGAAAGTCAGCTACGGCGCCGTGCAGGCGCTGGACGGCGTCTCGCTGACCGTCAGCGACGGCGAGATCGTCTCGCTGATCGGCGCCAACGGCGCGGGCAAGACCACCGCGCTGCGCACCATCACCGGGCTGGAGAAGGCCGCTGCGGGCAGCATCGTCTTTGACGGCCACGACCTGCGCAAGACCGAGCCCAGCAGGATCATTGGCCTGAAGCTGGCCCACGTGCCGGAAGGCCGGCATATCTTCCCCGAAATGACGGTGGAGGAAAACCTGGAGATGGGCGCCTACGCCGACCCCGCCGGCAGGGAGGGGACGATGCAGACCGTCTACGCCCGTTTCCCCCGCCTGAAAGAGCGCCGCCGCCAGCTGGCCGGCACCCTTTCCGGCGGCGAGCAGCAGATGCTTGCCGTGGGCCGCGCGCTGATGGCAAAGCCCAGGATGATTTTGATGGACGAGCCGTCCATGGGCCTGTCGCCCCTGCTGGTGCAGGAGATCTTTGACATCATCCAGGAGGTCAACAAGCAGGGCATCACCATCCTGCTGGTGGAGCAGAACGCCCGGATGGCGCTGTCCATCTCCGACCGGGCCTACGTGCTGGAGACCGGGCACATCACCATCCAGGGCAAAGCCGGCGACCTGCTGAACGACGAGCGGGTCAAAAAAGCCTATTTGGGCCAGTGACCCGCAGCGAAGGAGGAAACGAGATGAGCCAGGAGTATTTTGCCATTGCCATCACCCGCACCTGCGGCAGCGGCGGCGGCAGCTACATCGGCCGCAGGATCGCCGCCGACTACGGCATCGATTTCTACGACCGCAAGCTGCTGCGCCTTGCCAGCGAGGACAGCGGCATCAACGAGGCGCTGTTTGCCCACGCGGACGAGGATACCCGCAGACGGCTTTTGTACAAGGTGTCCCGCAGCGTCTACGACGGCACCGACATCCCGCCCGAAAGCGGCAACTTCCTGTCCGACCGGGCGCTGTTTTCCCACCAGGCCAAGGTGCTGCGCCGCCTGCTGGACCAGGAAAGCTACGTCTGCGTGGGCCGCGCGGCGGACTTTGTGCTGCGTGACAAGCCGCGGGTGCTTTCGGTGTTTCTGGACGCCCCCTACGAGGACCGCATCCGCCGCGAGATGAGCCGCCAGGGCATTGCCCGCGCCGGGGCCAAGCGGTACATCGACCGGCTGGACAAATACCGCAACGACTACTACAGCTACCACACCGGCAGGCGGTGGAAGGACCTGTCCAACTACGACCTCTGCCTGGACACCGCCGCCCTTGGGCTGGACAACTGCGTTGCCCTGATCGAGGAATACCTGTACCTGCGCTACGGCGTGGAAAGGCCGGGAAAAAGCGAAACCGCTTTATCATGAGGAATGAGAAATTAGGAATGAAGAATTTATGTCGTCCGCGCGGCCGCCCCGCGCTCAACAAAATGCGTTTGGTCTTGCCTGTGCATTTTTGAGGCGGCGAAGCCGCCGGAACACCAAAATTTCTCATGCCGCATTGCGCATTGCTGATTTTTATAAATTTCGGGGAGGGAACACCCATGCTCAAAGAGCTTGCCTACTATGACGGCGTGTACGGCACGCCGGAGGAAGTCAAGGTGCCGTTCAACGACCGCGTCCACTTTTTCGGCGACGGCGTCTACGACGCCACCGTCGGCGCCAACGGCAAGGTTTACTTGCTGCAGGACCATCTGGACCGCTTTTATTCCAGCGCAAAGGCGCTGGACATCCGCATCCCCATGGAAAAAACCGAGCTTGGCAGCCTGCTGACCGGCCTGCTGGCCCGCGTGGAGGGCAGCACCCACTTTGTCTACTGGCAGGTCACCCGCGGCGTCAACGACCGCGACCACACCTACCCGGACGGCATGCCCGGCAAGCTGTGGGTGATGATCCGCCCCAACCGCTTGAACGACCCCGACAAGCCCATCAAGCTGGTCACCCGGCCGGACACCCGCTTTTACCACTGCAACATCAAGACGCTGAACCTGATCCCCAGCGTCATGGCCGCCGAGGAAGCCAAGCGCCTGGGCGTGCAGGAGACGGTGTTCCACCGCGGCGGCATCGTCACCGAGTGCGCCCATTCCAACGTCTCGATCCTGAAAAACGGGGTGTTCTACTCCCACCCCAACGACGAGCTGATCCTGCGGGGCATCGCCAAGACCCATATGATCCAGGCCTGCTACCGGCTGGGCATCACCGTGATGGAAAAGCCCTTCACGCTGGACGAGCTGCGGGACGCCGACGAGATCATCGTCAGCTCCTCCTCCAACTTCTGCCTGCATGCCTGCGAGCTGGACGGCGCCCCGGCCGGCGGCAAAGACCCCGCCACCCTCAAGGCCATCCAGGACGCGGTATTGCAGGAATACTTTGACTATACCGGCAAGACGTCGGTGGTGGATTGAGGGGACAGGGTATGCGGATCGATACACGGGACGAACTGGAAAAATGCAACGTGGGCGAAAACCTGGACGCCCTGATGACGCTGGACCCCCGCGGCTACGGCGTCTGCCGCATCCTGTACGCGGGGGCCAGGACCTACACCGGCGAACCACTGACCATGCACGCGGCCGAAACCCTCTGCCGGGCGGTGCATCCGGGGGATATGGTCTTTATCCTGACCGGCTTTGTGCTGATCCCCCACAAGGTGCCGGAGATGGACGGCACCGTCAGCGCCATGCTGCTGGCGCGGGCGCTGGTGCGGGCTTTCGGGGCAAAACCCGTCATCGTCTGCCCGGCGGACAGCGTGGAGGCCATCCGCCGCTGCGCCGCCGTGGTGGGCCTGCACTGCTACGATGACCTGGAGACCGTCAAGGCCCTGCCCTTGAGCATGGGGGTGGCGGCCTTTACCAAGGACGCCGCCGAAGCCCCCGCCCAGGCCAGGGCCCTGGCCGATGCGTGCAGCCCCGCCGCCGTCATCGCCATCGAGGCGGCGGGCGCCAACGCGCTGGGCGTCTACCACAACTCGGCCGGGCAGGACGTGACCGCCCTGCAGGCCAAGAGCGAGGCGCTGTGGGACCTTTTGCGCCAGCGGGGCGTGGCCAACATCGCCATCGGCGACCTGGGCAACGAGATCGGCATGAACTCGCTCAGCGACCACATCCTGCGCTATGTGCCCTACACCGCCCCCGGCGAGTGCAGCTGCGGCTGCGGGGGCGGCATCCTAAGCGCCGCCGCGGCGGACAACGTCATCACCGCCACCTGCTCCGACTGGGGCTGCTACGGCATGATGGCGGCGCTGGCCTACCTGAAAAGGGACATGGAGATTTTGCACCGCGAGGAGATGGAGTCCGAGGTGATGCGGGTGGCTGCCCGCAACGGCTTTATCGATATGACCGGCTCGCTGCTGCCGGGCATCGACGGCTTCAGCACCCGGATGAACGTGGGCATCGTCAGCCTGATGCGCCAGTGCACCGCCTACGCGGTGCGCCACTCCCACGAGAGCGACCGCTGGTTCGGCCCGGTGCTGGAAAAGGGCTTTTTCAGCGGCAGGTAAAGGCGGCAGGCAGATTTGCAAGACAGGAGGGAAGGGGTATGTCCATCCAAACGGCCCCGGTGGGGGATACCGGCGTGCTGGCCGTGTTTGAGCAGAAGATCGCCGAGGAGATCGGCGCGCAGGTGGCGGCGCTGGACGCGGCCGTCCGCGCGGCCAAGATCCCCGGCGTGGGCGAGACGGTGCCGGCCTTTGCCTCGCTGCTGGTCCGCTATGACCCGCTGGCCACCGACTACGACGCCGTGGCCGGGGCGGTCGACGCGCTGGCACAGCGCCTGCCGCCGCCCAAACCCGACGCCGGCCGGCTGGTGACCATCCCGGTCTGCTACGGCGGAGACTTTGGCCCCGACCTTGCCTTTGTGGCCAAACACGCCGGCCTGACCGAGGCCGAGGTCATCCGCCGCCATACCGGGCGGGACTACCGCATTTACATGCTGGGCTTTCTGCCCGGATTTCCCTATCTGGGCGGGCTGGACCCCGGGCTCTTCACGCCGCGGCTGCAAAACCCCCGCACCGCCATCCCCGCGGGATCGGTGGGCATCGGCGGCGAGCAGACCGGTATCTACCCGGTGGCGTCCCCCGGCGGCTGGCAGCTGATCGGCCGCACGCCGCTGGACCTGTTTGATCCGGAACGGCCGCCCCGGTATGCCGCCGGCGACCGCATCCGCTTTACCGCCATCACGCCGGAACAGTTTGCCAAACTGGCCGAGAAGGAGGGCACCGCATGAGCATTTGCATCCTGGACCCCGGCCCGCTGACCACCGTGCAGGACCTGGGGCGCGCGGGGTTTGCGGCCCAGGGCTGCCGCACCTGCGGCGCGGCGGATGGGTACTCGGCCCGGCTGGCCAACCTGCTGGTGGGCAACGCCCTCGGCGACGCGGTGCTGGAGACCACCCTGCGCGGGCCGGAGCTGCGGTTTGAGATCGCCGCGGTCTTTGCCCTGGCCGGGGCCGAAGCCCCCGCCGCGCTGGACGGCGTCTCGGTGCCGTTTTATGCGCCGCTGTTTGCCCCGGCGGGCAGCGTGCTGAAGATCGCCGCCGCCCGCACCGGCCTGCGCAGCTACCTGGCTGTTTGGGGCGGCATTCCTGTGCCGCAGGTGCGGGGCAGCCGCGCGACCGACCTGGCCTGCCGCCTGGGCGGGTTCCGGGGCCGGGCGCTGCGCAAAGGCGACGTGCTGCCCACCGCCATGCCCGGCGATACTGCCGCCGCCTGGTGGAAAACCATCCGCCGCCGCAGGGCCGACCGCCCCCTGGGGGACGCCGCCGCCCGAAGCGGATGCCGCCTGTGGCGGTGGGAACAGGACATGCAGCTGCCGCTTTTGCGGGCGGTGCCCGGCCCCCAGTGGGACGCTTTTGCCCCGGAAGGGCAGGCGGCCTTTACCCACGGCATCTACCGGCTGACCGCCGACTGCGACCGCATGGCCTGCAAGCTGCAGGGCCCCGCGATCCAAACGGTGCACGGGGCGGATATTCTGTCCGACGGCATTGTGGAAGGCTCGGTGCAGGTGGGGGGCAACGGCCAGCCCATCGTTATGCTGGCCGACCACCAGACCACCGGCGGCTACGCCAAGATCGCCACCGTCATCAGCGCCGACCTGCCTGCCCTGGCCCAGCTGCGCCCCGGGCAGGCGGTGGCCTTTACCCTTACCGACCCCACCCGCGCGGTGGCGGCCGCCCGCGCCCAGGCTGCCTGCCTGCGGCAGGTGGCCGGCCGGCTGAGCCATGAACAAAAAGGAGGTTTTTGGTTTGGAACTTTCCTGTGACCCCGCCGCCCTGACCCCTGCCGCGGCCCGCGCGGCCATCCGCAGGGGCGAGATCACCGGCCCCACCACCGGGTTCTGCGCCGGGTACGCCCAGGGCAACCTGGTGGTGCTGCCGAAAGCCCTGGCCTGGGACTTTCTGCTGTTTTGCCAGCGCAACCCCAAGGCCTGCCCGCTGTTGGAGGTGGCCGACGCCGGCGCGCGCACCTTTGCCCAATTTGCCCCCGGCAGCGACATCGCCGCCGACATCCCCCGCTACCGCGTCTACGAGCACGGCAGGCTGACGGCCGAACCCACCGACGTGACGGCGTATTTTGACGCCCGGCAGGACCTGGTCAGCTTTCTGATCGGGTGCAGCTTTTCGTTTGAATCCGCCCTGCTGGAGGCCGGCATCCCGGTGCGCCAGATCGAGGAGGGCGTCAACGTGCCCATGTACAACACCAGCATCCCCTGCGCCCCGGCGGGCATCTTCCACGGCAGCATGGTGGTCAGCATGCGGCCCATCCCGCACCGTCTGGTGCCCGCCGCGGTGGCCGTCACGGCGGAAATGCCCCGCGTCCACGGCATGCCCATCCAGATCGGCTTCCCGGAGGCCATCGGCATCCCGGACCTGGCCCGCCCCGACTACGGCGACCCGGTCACCATCCGGGAGGGCGAGGTGCCGGTGTTCTGGCCCTGCGGCGTCACGCCCCAGGCCGCGGTCATGGCCTCCAGGCCGTCCTTCTGCATCACCCACGCGCCGGGGCATATGTTTATCACCGATGTGACCAATGCGGCGCTGAAACTGTGATCGGGAAAGGAGCGCGTTATCATGCCATCCATCGACCTGAACTGCGACCTGGGCGAGAGCTTCGGCGCCTACACCATCGGCAACGACGAGGGGGTGCTGCCCTTTATCACCTCGGCCAACATCGCCTGCGGCTACCATGCCGGGGATCCGGCCGTCATGCACCGCAGCGTGGCGCTGTGCAAACGGTACGGCGTGCAGGTGGGGGCACACCCCGGCCTGCCCGACCTGGCGGGGTTTGGCCGGCGGAACATGGCCATCTCGCCGGCGGACGCCGCCGACTGCGTCGCCTACCAGATCGGCGCGCTGAAAGCCTTCTGCGACGAGGTGGGGGTGCCGCTGCACCACGTCAAGCCCCACGGCGCTTTGTACAACATGGCCGCCAGGGACCGCGCCCTGGCCGACGCCATCTGCCGGGCGGTGCAGAAAACAGCGCCGGGCGCCGTTTTGCTGGCGCTTTCGGGCAGCGAGATGGTGGCCGCCGCCAAAGCCATCGGCCTGCCGGTGGCCAGCGAGGTATTTGCCGACCGCGGCTACCGCCCCGACGGCACGCTGGTGCCCCGCGGGCAGCCCGGCGCCATGATCGAGGACGAGGACAAGGCCATCGCCCGCGTGCTGCGCATGGCAAAGGAAGGCTGCGTTGCCGCAAGCGGCGGCGGCACGGTGGCTTTGCAGGCGGACTCGGTCTGCGTCCACGGCGACGGGCCAAAGGCGCTGGCCTTTGTGCAGAAACTCCACGCCGCCCTGCCCGCCAACGGCGTGGCGCTTGCGGCGTTTTGACCGGGCAAGCCATGGGAAAGGGGCGTGCCATCCATGCGCTTTGAAAAGCACTGCTGGGCTGAGATCGACCTGGATGCGCTGGCGGCCAACTACCGCCATATCCGCCGCCATGCAGGCGGGCCGGTCTGCGGCGTCATCAAGGCCGACGGTTACGGCCACGGGGCGCTGGCGGTCGCGGATACCCTCCGCGCCGCGGGCTGCGCGGCCTTTGCGGTCAGCTGTTTGTCCGAGGCCAGGCAGCTGCGGGACCACGGCATTGCCGGGCCCATCCTGATCTTGGGGTACACCGACCCGGCCTTTGCCGACGAGCTGGCGGCGCTGGATATCACCCAGACGCTGTTTTCGGCAGAGTACGGGGCGGCGCTGTCCGCCGCGGCGTCTGCGGCAAACTGCACCGTTGCCTGCCACCTGAAAGCCGACACCGGCATGGGGCGCATCGGCTTTGCGCTGCGCTCCGATTTTGAGGTGTCCATCCGGGAGATGGAGGCCTGCTTTTCGCTGCCCGGCATCCGCGTGGCCGGCATTTTCCAGCACTTTGCGGCGGCGGACAGCACCCGCCCGGAGGATATCGCGTACACCCAAAATCAGCACGCGCTGTTTGTCCGCGCGGTGGACCGGCTGCGCGCCGACGGCTTTGACCCCGGCGTGACCCACTGCGCCAACAGCGCCGCCCAGCTGACCCGCCCCGAATGGCGGTGCGATCTGGTGCGGGCGGGCATCATTTTGTACGGGCTTGCCCCCAGCGGCCAGGTGGGCAGCCCGCTGCTGCGCCCGGTGATGAGCCTGAAAGCGGTGGTGACCCACGTCAAGTGGCTGCAGCCTGGGCAGAGCGTCAGCTACGGCCGCACCTTTACCGCCGGGCAGCCGGTGCGGGCGGCCACCGTCAGCGTGGGCTACGCCGACGGCTACCCGCGGCTGCTGTCCAACCGGGGCGTCATGACCATCCGGGGCAGGGCCGCGCCGGTTTTGGGCCGCGTCTGCATGGACCAGACCATCGTGGATGTGACCGCCGTCCCCGATGTGCGGCCCGGCGACGAGGTGCTGGTGTTCGGCCCCGGCGCGGCCCCCGGCGCCGACACCGCCGACACCGCCGCGGAAAAGGCCGGCACCATAAGCTACGAGATCGTCTGCGGCGTCTCCCGCCGGGTGCCGCGGGTCTGCCTGCAAAACGGGGCGCCGGCCTTCTGGTACGACCTGCTCTGCCAGAAGCGGCGCACCGCCAGGCCCGGCGGATGCGCGCAGCGATAAACAAAAAGCCGGCAGGCAGCCACTGGAACAGGCTGCCTGCCGGCTTGGTGATTTTGTGCGTGCCCTTTGCGGGGCGGAGAAACGGCAGGGAAGGATCAGGCGTCGCCGGATTCGTCCCCGTCGGGGGAAAGCTGGGCGTCGCGGATCTTGCGGATGGCGTCCTCAATGCCAAAGCTCTTGTCCAGACCATTGTAGACGATCAGCAGCGACGGCACCAGCGGCACCCAGAAATTGGTAAACAGAAAAACCGGGGCCGAAAGCGGGAATAACACGATAACGGCCGCCCAGTAGACGAACTGCACCACCGTGGCCCCCAGGCTGGCCGGCAGATAGGCCAAAAACAGGAAAACCGCGTTTTTCAGCAGCGAACCCAGCGGCAGCTCCAGCAGGGCGATCTGGGGCCATATGTAGGTGAAAAAGCCCAGCACCAGCGCCGTGCCCACCAGCATCATCACAATGATGGCCGAGCCGGCCTGCATGGTGTCCAGATGGAAAAACAGGAAGATCTCGCTGCCGAACAGCAGCCCGAAGATGGCCCCCGGCACCAGCGACGCTTTGGCGTTGCGTTTCCAGGCGCGGCGGTAGGTCTGCCACCAAAAGCCCGGCTCGTCCCGCAGGCTGCGCAGGATGGTGTCGGCCAGGGCGGTCAGCTGCGGCCCGGCCAGCGCGCCGCCCACGATGCCGGCGATGATCATCACCAGCAGCCCGTGGCTGAGGACGGCCAGCACCGCCCCCGCAGCAAATGGGATGCAGCTGGCAAAGGCCAGCATGCCGGCCTTGAAAAAGGACCCCATGTCCCGGCCCAGGATCTCGATCAGGCGCAAAAGCCCCCGCTTGCGGGGCGCGTCGGGCGCAACGCCCGGCCCCGGCTTGTTATAGTTGCTGAATAATCCCATGGTGTTCTGGTCGCTCCCTTTCCGCGGCGGCGTCCGGCGGCTGGCCGGCGCGGCCGACTATACCCTGTCATTGTAGCAGATGCAGCCCGATCGTGCAAGCCGCCCGCCGGCGGGCGGCGCTGCCGGGCAGAAATTTCAGCCATGTAAAAATCTGCCCATCCGCTTTACAAATCGCCCCAAAGCAAGTAGAATAGGAGAAGCGATGACAGTAAGGTTACAAAAACGGCTCTGCCCGTTGCGGTATGCCTGCAAACACCGCGGCGCCGGGCCGGTCTGCCCCTGCGGCCGCCCGCAAAAATCGTTCAAAAGAAAAGAGGACTGTCCATGAAGCGCAAAGTGTTCAGCATCCTTGCCGCTCTGGCTGCCTGCTCCATGCTGGTTGCCTGTGCCCCCGGCGAGGAGTCCCAGGCACCGTCGGGATCCACCGCCCCCGCCGCCACCGAGGAGCCCGCCCCCACCCCGACCCCGGAACCCTACGAGGCCAACGTCCTGACCGGCGAGCCCAAGGATGCCGACTACCCCGAAGGCCAGCGCATCACCGCGGTGATGGTCAACAACATCACCGCCGCCCGCCCCCAGCGCGGCCTGTCCAAAGCGGATATGCTGTTTGAGATCAAGGTCGAGGGCGGCATCACCCGTTTTATGCCGCTGTACGTGGATTACAACGACATCGGCGAGATCGGGCCCGTCCGCTCCGGCCGCGACCAGTTCTTCCAGCTGATCCTGCCCTGGCAGGCGCTGTATATCCATGAGGGCGAAAGCGTCTTTATGACCCAGTACGCCAAAACCTACGAGTACGGCAACCTGAACAACACCAACGGCGCCAACGGCTACCGCGACTACCAGCGCGTCAACTGGCAGGGCCTGAGCTACGGCAACGGCCTGGCGCTGGAGCACACCATGTACACCAGCACCGACAACATTGCTGAGTATATCCAGGACGCAGGGGTGGACATGGACCGCACCTACAATTCCACCTTCTTCAACTTTGTGGACTACCGCAGCGAAAACCCGGTGCGCGACCTGTCCGCCAGCCCTGACAGCGGCTACAGCGACAAGTACGGCCCCGTGGTGCAGGACGGCGAGTATGTGGCCATTACCCACAGTGCCAGCTACCGCACCCGCTTCCTGTACGACGCCGCGACCACCACCTACAACATGCAGCAGTACTACTCCAACGACGGCTCCTGGCGGGATACCATCGATGAGGAGTACGACCAGCAGCTGAACTTTACCAACCTGATCATCCTGTACACCGACTTTGAGGCCTACCCCGGCGACAGCCATGATATCCAGGACGTCAACTTTGGCGACGGCGGCATCGGCTACTACTGCTACGGCGGCAAGATCGAGAAGATCTACTGGCAGAAGGGCACCCCGCTGGAGGCCCTGCGCCTGTACTATCTGACCGAGGACGGCCAGTGCAGCGACCAGCTGCTGCCGGTGAACATCGGCAAGAGCTACGTCACCGTGGTGGACATTGACGAGGCCGGTAACCTGCAGTGGGGCACCCTGGCCGACTTTGACCTGGAGGCCAACGCCGACGCCACCACCGAGACCGTGGTGGATGAGGGCGCCGTGGAAGCCGGCGAGGGCGTTACCGGCGACGTGGGCGATTACGTGGATTGACGGACGCCGCCCGCACCGCACAAGCAAACGAAAGAAAGGGGAGCCGCAACGGGCCGGCCGCGGCCGCCTGCGGCGGCCCCCTTTTGCATTTTATGGGGCGTGGCGCTTTTTGCCGAAAAAAGCGCCCGTCCCCGCAACAGCGAGGTATACCCATGAGACGAATCCAGGCCGCCCTGCTGGCGGCAGCGATGGCCCTTGGCATGGCCGGGTGCAGCGTGTTTGGCAGCGCCCCCCAGGCCACCGCCACGCCGCAGCCCACCCCCACCGCCGCCCCGACCCCCACGCCGGAGCCGACCCCCACCCCCACGCCGGGCGTCAACCCGCTGACCGGCCAGGCGGACCCGGAGGGCGCGCTGAACGGCAAACGGCCGGTGGCGGTGCAGATCCGCACCGGCGACGGCACCCTGCCCCAGTGGGGCATTGCCAGCGCCGACGTGATCATCGAGGGCGTGACCGAGGGCTACAACGCCGGCATGATGGCGATCTTTGCCAGCGCGGACCGCATCAGCAAGGCGGGGCCGGTAGGCCCCGGCCGGGACCTGATGCTGCAGTTTGCGCTGCCGCTGAACGCCGTGCCGGTGCATATCGATAAGAATACCTACGCCTACAACCTGCTCAACGTGCTGAGCTATCAGGACGTGGACGGCTTCCACGCCGGCACCGCGGCCTTTGCCTTTGACGACGGCCGCCAGGCCAGCGGCTACCGCGAGGAAAACTGCTGGTACACCACCGGCGACCTGGTCAAGGCCGGCATGTCGCTGTACGGGGCTTCCACCGACGGCCAGACCATCCAGCTGTTTGACTTCGGCGACCGGGCCGACCCCGCCGCCCGCAACGGCACCGAGCTGCACGTCACCTTTGCCGAGGGCGATACCGAGAGCTTCTACTACTCGGTCAACGACGGCGTCTACTTCAAGACCAACCCGGACGGAAGCCAGGCCATGGACGTCGACGCGGGGCAGCAGGCGTCCTTTACCAACCTGTTTGTGCTGTACGCATCCTCCGGCATCAAGGACGACGGCTACACCCGCCAGTATGACCTGACCGGCGGCACCGGCCTGTACCTGACCGACGGCGCCTGGCAGGAGATCCGCTGGCAGAAGGGCGACGCCACCGCGCCGCTGGTGCTGACCGACCTGGAGGGCAACAGCCTGAAAGTCAACCCCGGCAAGAGCTTTATCGCGATCTGGGGCGGCTACTACGGCCAGGCGCTGAGCGTCAGGGCCGAGGACGGCGCCGAGCAGACGCTGCCCGCCAAGCCCGCCCTGCTGGGATCCGGCGTCAGCGACGAGGCCGCCGCCCAGGCCGAGCAGGACTACGACGCCTACCAGGCCGAGCTGGCCGCCCAGCTGGCCACCCCCACCCCCGCGCCGGAAGGCGACGCCGCAGGCAGCGACGCCGGCTGACCTCCGCCGCATGACAGGAAACCCCCATGGCCCGCCGCGCACCCCGCCGTGTGCGGCGGGCCGCTTGTACAGCCAACGAACGACAGGGAGGAATCACCCCATGACAAACCGGCAGATCCTGCGCATCGCCATGGAGCAGTCGGCCATCGACAGCGGCTGCCGGCCGGAGGATTTTGCCGCCGGCGGCGTCCGCATTGTGGATGCCTGCGCTCACCCGCAGGCCCGGAGGTATCTGAAACTGCCGTTTTTGTGTGATTTCACCAGCTACGGCAGCGGCGTGGTGGCGTCGGTGTCACCGCCTTACCGCGCGCTGGCGGAGGAATACCTGGCCCGCTTTGACGCCGTCCACTGTTTCGAGACGCCCAACCTCCACTGGCTGATGCAGCGCCTGGCGCCGCTGGGGGCGAACGTCTGCTTTATGGCCGAGTATTTCCTGCCCGACGCGGCGCGCCGGCCGCCCCGCACCTGCCCCTTTGAGATGCGGCTGCTGGCCCCGGCCGACTTTGCGGGGCTGTACCTGCCCCAGTGGTCCAACGCCCTCTGCGCCGAGCGGGCCGCGCTGGATATGCTGGCGGTGGGCGCTTACGACGGCGGGCAGCTGATCGGGCTGGCGGGGGCCTCGGCGGACTGCGACGCCATGTGGCAGATCGGCGTCGATGTGCTGCCGGCCTACCGGCGGCAGGGCGTGGCCGCGGCGCTGACCGGCCGCCTGGCCGGGGAGGTCTTTGCCCGCGGCAAGGTGCCCTTTTACTGCTGCGCCTGGTCCAATGTGGCGTCGGCCCGCAACGCCATTGCCAGCGGGTTCCGGCCCGCCTGGGTGCAGCTGACCGTCCGCCCCGTGTCCGACATTGACGCGATGAACCGGCGCTGACCCCGCGCCCCGCCGCAAGGAGACGCCCATGCACTACCATGACATCCGCCCCGCCGTCTTTCAGGCGCGGCCCAACCGCTTTGTGGCGCAGGTCACCCTGCCGGACGGCACGCCGGTGCGCGCCCACGTCAAAAACACCGGCCGCTGCGCCGAACTGCTGGTGCCGGGGGCAAAGGTCTACCTGGAATACGCGGCCAACCCCCGGCGCGCCACCCCCTGCGACCTGGTGGCGGTGGAAAAGCCCACCCCCCGCGGCACGCTGCTGGTCAACATGGATTCGGCCGCGCCCAACGCCGCGGCGGGGGAGTGGCTGGCCGCCGGCGGCCTGGGCCCGCTGCAGGACCTGCGGGCCGAGCAGACCTTTGGGGATTCCCGCTTTGACTTTGCCGCCCGCCAGGGGGACCGCCCGGTGCTGGTGGAGGTCAAGGGCTGCACGCTGGAAACCGGCGGCGTGGCCTGTTTCCCCGACGCGCCCACGCTGCGGGGACTGAAGCATGTGCGGGAGCTGGCCGGCTACGCGGCCCGCGGCTGGCGCTGCTGCGTGCTGGTGGTGATCCAGATGGCGGGGGTGCACTGCTTCCGGCCCAACTGGGCCACCCAGCCGGCCTTTGGCCAGGCGCTGCGCCAGGCCGCCGAGGCCGGCGTGGAGCTGCGCGCGCTGGACTGCACCGTTACGCCGGGCTCCATTGCGCTGCGCCGGGATGTGCCGGTGGACCTGACCCCGCCCGCCGGCACTTGACAGTGCCGGCGCCGGCTGGTATAATCTTGGGCAGTTTGATATCGTATGTTTGCCGCCGGGTAACGCCTTTTTCCTCCCTCGTCAGGCCTTTTTGCAGAGGGACGGAAGGGGGCGCTTTTTTTGTGTGGCCGCATACCGTCTGGGAGGAAACACCATGAACGCACGCACATCCTGCCTGGGCGATTTCGCCCGCTATACCTCGCTGAACGTGCTGGGCATGATCGCGCTGTCCTGCTATATTTTGGCCGACACCTTTTTTGTCTCGCTGGGCATGGGGGCCGACGGCCTGGCCGCGCTCAACCTGGCCATCCCGGTGTACAGCTTTATCCACGGCAGCGGCCTGATGATCGGCATGGGCGGCGGCACCCGGTATTCCATCCGCAAAAACCAGGGGGACGGCGCCTCGGCCAACCGGGCGTTCACCTCCGCCATCTGCCTGGCGGCTGGGTTTGCGGCGGTGTTTTTCCTCATCGGGCTGCTACTGCCCGGCCTGCTGGCCCGCCTGCTGGGGGCCGACGGCGCGGTCTATGCCATGACCCGCACCTACCTGCAGGTCATCCTGCTGTTTGCCCCCGCCTTTTTGACCAACAACCTGCTGCTCTGCTTTGTGCGCAACGACGGCGCGCCCCAGCTGGCCATGGCCGGCATGATCACCGGCAGCCTGTCCAACGTGGTGCTGGACTATGTGTTCATCTTCCCCTGCGGCATGGGCATTTTCGGCGCGGCGCTGGCCACCGGCTTTGCGCCGCTGATCAGCATAGCGGTGCTGTCGCCCTACCTGATCCGGGGCAAAAACCGTTTCCGGCCGGTCCGCTGCCATCTGCGGCCGCGGCGGCTGGCTGCCATCTGCTCGGCCGGCGTGCCCTCGCTGGTGACGGAGGTCTCCTCCGGCGTGGTCATGATCGCCTTCAACGCCATCCTGCTGCGGCTGGAGGGCAATGTGGGCGTGGCGGCCTACGGCGTCATCGCCAATCTGTCGCTGGTGGTGCTGTCCATCTTTACCGGCATCAGCCAGGGCATCCAGCCGCTGCTCAGCGCCCGGTACGGCGCGGGCAAAAAGGCGGAACTTGCCGTTTTGCTGCGGTATGCCGTCGTTACGGCGCTGGCGGTCAGCGCCGTGGTGTATGCGGTCATCTTTGTATTTGCCGGGCCCATCGCCGCCGTGTTCAACAGCGGGGACAACGCCCGGCTGCAGGCCCTGGCCGAGTACGGCCTGCGGCTGTACTTTATCGCCTGCCCCTTTGCGGGGTGCAATATCATCCTGTCGGTCTACTTTACCTCGGTGGAGCGGCCGCGTCCGGGGCAGCTGGTGTCCATCCTGCGCGGCTTTGCGGTCATCCTGCCCATGGCGTTTGCGCTGTCGGCGCTGTTTGGGCTGACCGGCGTATGGTGCGCGTTCCCCGCCGCCGAGGCCGTTGTGACCGCGGTGGGGGCGGCCCTTTACCTGCGCGGCCCCCGCCCGCAGCTGTACCAGCAGCTGCGCTGAGGCGCACCCGCCGCATACCCGGCAGGGGAGCGCCAAATATACAACAAAGGCCGGCGGCGCCCAGGGATCGGGCGCCGCCGGCCTTGCTATATCAGGATGTGTCTGAAAAATCCCCTTCTCAAGCTTGTAATTTACCTATCCCTTTATCTTTTGGGTATCTTCAAGATAGAATTCAAGGTACCCACATTCAGGACATACAGCGGCATGGACCTTGCCAAGATTCTCTTTGAAAATTCCCTGCTTTGTTATCTTTAAGCCGTACGCACCTCCCTCGACTTTTACATCATAATTTTCAATCATATTGTGATCACAGCGAATACAATTCCTCATAGATACCCCCAAATACTATTTCATAGTTTGCAGCAGGGAACACAAAGTCGGGTTGGGAATGGATTTATCAGATACGCCCTGGTGTGTCTGCGGGAGGGGCCGCCGCTTACAGCCAGAACTGCACCAGACGGCTGGCATTTTGGAACAGGGCCGGGTTCTGGCTGTACAGCCAGGGTTCGGCGGCAAAAATGACCAGGAACCCGTACACAAGCCCTGCGCCCACGGCCAGACCCATGCCGGCGCGCAGGGCGCTGCGCAGCCCGCGCAGCGGCGGGGCAAGGGCAGCGCGGTCCTCCGCTGCTTCCTGGGCAGCCAGCCAGCACAGCGCCGCGGCAAAGGTCAGCGGCAGGGCAAAATCCATCTGGTAGCGGTACAAAATGCCGGCCATCACCGCGTCCAGTGCGCACAGCGCCAGCGTGCTGACCAGCACCCAGCCCACCACGCCCCACAGCCGCTTGCGGGCCAGGCGGCGGCGCACAAGCGGCAGCAGCGCAAACACCCACAAAAAGGGCGTGCAGGTCAGGATGCCGCCGTAGAACAGCTCCGACACGGTGCGTCCGATGTAGTTGGTGTAGGGGTGGACCTCCACCACGTAGGGAAAGGCCGACTTGAAGAGGGGGAAAGAGAACAGATAATAGAACACCGCCGACCCGATGCGCCCGGCATTGAAGCCGCGCTTGGTCATGTCGTTGCTGGTCAGGTTGTAGTTGGCGCCAAAATCAAAGGGGCTGCCGAAGCGGGCATAGTTGTACCACATCAGCCCGGCGGCCACCAGCACAAAGGGCAGGGCAAACAGTGCAAATTCCGCCGCGCCCTTGCGGGTGAACAGCCGCTTTTCGGTCACATACTGGCGCCAGAAGATGGGCAGCGCCAAAAAGGCGAAGATCTCCATCTGGGGCCGGCAGCCCGCCACCAGCGCCATGCAGACGCTGCCCAAAACCAGGTGAGCGATGCGCGCGCCGCGCCGGCTGTCCGGCGTGTTGGAGGCCGCCAGCCACTGCCACAGCGCCAGCATCACAAAGGACGCGCCGCACAGGATGACGTATTCATACACGTTGGCGCGGAACAGCAGGTAGTACAGCTGGCCGCAGCCCGCCACCGCCGTGGACGCCAGCAGGTAGGCCGCGGCGCTGACGCCGGGGAACCACCGCTTGGCCGCCTGCCGGACCAGCCCGAAGGCGGCGGCCACCGCGGCCACGGCCATGACGATCATACCGGCGCAGTTGGGCAGGTCGGGGATGCCGGTCAACGCCTCAAAGGGAAGCTGGAACAGCAGGCAGGGCACCACACCGAAGTAGACATAATACCGCCCGTTGTAAAAGGCCACGTCCCACAGGGCGTCGGGGGCCTGGGCCTGCCGGGCGATGGTGTCGTAGGGGTTGTCCATCTCCAAAAGCGCCTGGGGCGGGTCCAGCGCCAGGTCCAGCCGCCCGTCCAGCAGCGAGCTGGCCAGCGCACCCAGCTGGTTGCCAGTGTCGTGCTGCCAGTCGCTGATATGCCGGGTAAAGCTGACACGGCTGCCGCCATCCCAGTTGTTGGCGTTGTAAGTGGCGGTGGCAACGCCGGAGTTGATCGGGTCGGCAAAGGGCGTCAGCACCGCCAGCAGGCAGAGCGCGCCGGCGCAGACCGCGACACCGGGGCGGAAGCGTTTGGGATCTTCCAGATATTTGGCCCGCCACAGGCTGCTGCCGGGACGGAAAGCCCACACCGCCGCGCACACCGCCAGCGCCGCCGCAAACCGCAGCCACGAGAACAAAAACGGCTGGGGCGCATTGGCGGCAATGCCGGTCAGGGTATAGTCAAAGGAATACCAGATGTACTCGCCGTCGTAGGGGGCGGCGGTCAGCGTCAGGCTGGCAATGCTGCCGGAATAGTCCAGCACCCGGCTCCAGCTGCGCGGCGCCCGCACCGCCACGTCCCAGCTGCCGCCGGTCAGTTCAATGGCGTTGGCCTCGTCGGCAGCCGCGATAACGATGGTGAACAGCGGGTTCTGCGCGGCCTCCCGCTCCGGGGCGGCGCCGTAGTGGAAGGCCAGCCCCTCCAGCTGCAGGTTGTAGATGGGAAAGTCCATGCCGGAAAAATGCAGCGCCGTGCTCTCGCCGGAAAGGGTCACGCTGCCGTCGTCGCTGCGGGGTGTGGACTCGTCCAAGTAGTCGAACAGCTGGACGGGCACATAGTCGTGGGTGGCAAAGTACTTGACGTTGCCCAAAAACACCTCAAAGGTCAGCGCGCACAATACCAGCGCCGCCGCGGCCAGCGCCCGGCGCCTTGCCCCCCGCAGCAGGCCGGTGCAGCGCAGCGCGCAGACGCACCCCGCCGCCGCGGCCGCCGCGGCGCAGACCGCGCACAGCCGGAACAGGCCAAAATCCACCAGCAGGCCCGGCTTGCCAAAAAACAGGAAGGCCCACGCCCACACGCCGGCAAACACCGCCCCGGCGGCGGCAAGGTCCCGGCGGGCAGGGCGGCGGCCGGCCAGGCGGGCGGGCAGCACCCCAAGCGCCAGGCAGAGGACGGCACTGAGCAGCAGCGCGGCAAACGGCATAGAAAATGCACTCCTTTGCAGGGAAAATATGGAGGTGAAAAATACAAACCGGATAATTATAAATAAATAGTACAAAACGGCGTGCTCTTCCGGAAGCCGGCGGGCCGGATGCGCGGTATGCAGGCCCGCCGCGCCATGACGCACAGCGGAAGGGCATCCGCTTGCCCAACCGTGTGCGGCTGCCGGCCCGGCGCAGCCGCAAAGCGGGCCGCTGCGCAGCAGGATACAAAACTGCCGATTTGCGGCCATTATACCACGCCTGGCCGTATGCCGTCAAAAAATGCCGCGGCGGGCTTGTATTCACTGATTTACAGCGGTATAATGAACATCAAAGACCGCATGGCCTTTTGAGAATGTTGTCCCGGCAACGCCTGCCCTGCCGCCTGATAGAGGGGTGGACGGGATGTGCGCCCGCGGCAGGCCGCGCCGGGCAAAGGAGAGAATGAGAATGTTGGATATCAAGCTCACCCGCACCGCTTCCCCCAAGGCAAAGCCTGCCGACGAGAGCAAGCTGGGCTTTGGCAAGATCTTCACCGACCACATGTTCCTGATGGACTACACCGCCGGCGAGGGCTGGCATGATGCGCGCATCGTGCCCTACGCGCCGCTGCCGCTGGACCCGGCCACCGTGGTGCTGCACTACGCCCAGGAGATCTTTGAGGGCATGAAGGCCTACCGCACCGCCGACGGCACCGTCCAGCTGTTCCGCCCCGACTGCAATGCCACCCGCTTCCAGGATTCCGCCGACCGCCTGTGCATCCCCCGCATCCCCGCCGAGGACTTTGTCCAGGCGGTGGAGGCGCTGGTGGACGTGGACCGGGACTGGGTGCCCCACTCGGACGGCGCTTCGCTGTACATCCGGCCTTTCTGCTTTGCCAACGACGTGGGCCTGGGCGTCCACGCCTCCAAGCATTATATCTTCTGCATCATCTGCTCGCCCTCCGGCGCCTATTACGCCGAGGGCCTGGACCCGGTGCGCATCTACGTCGAGGACGAGTACATCCGCGCCGCCCCCGGCCTGACCGGCTTTACCAAGTGCGGCGGCAACTACGCGGCCTCCATCAAGGCCGGCGAGCTGGCCGAGGAGCAGGGCTTCAGCCAGGTGCTGTGGCTGGACGGCGTTGAGAAAAAATACGTCGAGGAAGTCGGCAGCATGAACATCATGTTCAAGATCGACGGCAAAGTCTACACCGCCGCCTGCACCGGCACCGTGCTGCCCGGCGTCACCCGCCGCAGCATCATCGAGCTGCTGCGCGACTGGGGCTATGAGGTCGTCGAGGGCAAGCTGGCCATCGCCGACGTGATGCAGGCCGCCCGCGACGGCAAGCTGGAGGAGGTCTTTGGCACCGGCACCGCGGCGGTCGTCAGCCCGGTCAAGGAGCTGGACTGGAAGGGCGAGCAGGCCCTGATCGGCGACGGCCAGATCGGCCCGCTGACCCAGAAACTGTACGATACCCTGACCGGTATCCAGTGGGGCAAGCTGCCCGACGTGAAGGGCTGGACCGTGCCGGTCAAACAGATGTTCTGATCTTGGCAGGCCGGCCGGCGGCCTGACGCTGCAAAAGGGGCGGGCTCGCATGCCGGGCCCGCCCTTTGGTCTGCCTGCCTGCGGGCACATGGCGCCCCGCAGGCGGGCCAAACCCGGCCGCCGGGGCAATAAGCGGCCGCAAACCGCCGTTTTTTGCGCAAAAATCTGCTAAAATAGCGGCGCAGGTCTTGCAACGGCAGGGGATTTCGGGTAAAATAAATAGCAGGTATGCTTTATTCAACTTTTTACTACATGGAGGAATTTCTATATGATCTCAGCAGGCGAGTTCCGCAACGGCGTCACCTTTGAGCAGGACGGCCAGGTCCTTCAGGTCGTCGAGTTCCAGCACGTCAAGCCCGGCAAGGGCGCTGCCTTTGTGCGCACCAAGACCAAGAACGTCATCACCGGCGCTGTGACCGAAACCAGCTACAACCCCACCGCCAAGTTCCCCCAGGCGTTCATCGAGCGCAAGGAAGTGACCTACAGCTACGCCGACGGTGACCTGTACCACTTTATGGACAACGAGACCTACGACGATATCCCGGTCAACGCCGCCGACGTGCCGGATAACTTCAAGTTCTGCAAGGAGAACGAGGTCTGCAAGCTGCTGTCCTACAAGGGCAAGGTGTTCAGCGTCGAGATCCCCAACTTCATCGAGCTGGAGATCACCGAGACCGAGCCCGGCTTCAAGGGCAACAC
>DWWX01000016.1 GCA_019119495.1 Candidatus Gemmiger stercorigallinarum
AACACCCTGCTGACCGGCGACGGCGCCAACCTGAGCCAGGGCCAGCGGCAGCTGCTGGCCATTGCCCGCGCCGCCGTGGCCGACCCGCCGGTGCTGATTTTGGACGAGGCCACCAGCTCCATCGATACCCGTACCGAGGCGCTGATCGAAAAGGGCATGGACCAGCTGATGGAGGGCCGCACCGTGTTTGTCATTGCCCACCGGCTGTCCACCGTGCGCAACGCCAACGCCATCATGGTATTGGAGCACGGCCAGGTCGTCGAGCGCGGCGGCCACGAGGAATTGCTGGCCCAAAAGGGCGAGTATTACCAGCTGTACCACGGCATGTTCGAGCTGTCCTGACCGCGGGCTGTTCCCCGGAATACGGGCGGCAAAGCCGCAGGCAGATACAAAAGACCGCACCGGAGCCTTGCGCTCCGGCGCGGTCTTTTGCTTTTTGGTAGGGTTTGGGAAAAAATGCCGTCAGCCGGCGGGGTAGCAGGGGGCCTCGGCGGCCTTTGTCTCGCCGGTGACCAGACTGTAAAAGCGGTAGCCGCCGGTCAGGTTATAGCAGGCAAAGCCGTGCCCGGCCAGGATGCGGCAGGCCAGGTAGCTGCGCAGGCCGCTGTGGCAGTGCAGGAAGACCGGTTTGGCCGGGTCCAGCCGGCCGATATGCTGCCGCAGCTCGTCCAGCGGCAGGTTTGCAAAGCCGTCGATGTGGCCGGCGGCGTACTCGGCGGGGGTGCGCACGTCCAAAAGCGTCACGCTGCCGTCGCGGGGCAGGGCGGCCACGTCGTGCCAGTGGAAGGTGCGCACCAGCCCGGTGCGGGCGTTCTCGATGGCGTAGCCGGCGTAGTTCACCGGATCCTTGGCCGAGCCGTAGGGCGGCGCGTAGCACAGCTCCAGCTCGGTCAGGTCGGCGGCGGTCATGCCGGCGCGGATGGCCGCGGCCAGCACGTCGCACCGCTTGTCCACCCCCTCAAAGCCCACCAGCTGGGCGCCCAGGATGCGGCCGGTGGCTTTCTCGTACAACACCTTCATCGAGATGCCGCTGGCGCCGGGGTAGTAGGCGGCGTGGGAGTTGTTGAAGGTGTACATCTTGTCGTGATCCAGCCCGGCGGCCTTGGCGGCGCGCTCATTGACGCCGGTCATGGCCACCGTCATGCCGAACACCTTCAGCACCGAGGACCCCTGCGTGCCCTTGTACTCGCTGGCAATGCCGCAGATGTTGTCCGCCGCGATGCGCCCCTGCTTGTTGGCCGGGCCGGCCAGCGGCACAAAGCCCGGCTGCCCGGTGACAAGATCCGTCACCTGCACCGCGTCGCCCACCGCGTAGACGCCGGGGGCGCTGGTGCGCATATGGCTGTCCACCACGATGCAGCCTTTGGCGGTCAGTTCCAGCCCGGCGGCTTTGGCCAGCGCGGTGTCCGGCCGCACGCCCACCGACAAAATGACCAGGTCGGCGTCCAGCGCGCCGTTGTTCAGCCGCACCCGCAGGCTGCCGTCCGGGGTGGGCTCCACCGCCTGCACACCATTTTTCAGGATCAGGTCCAGCCCCTGGCTGCGGGCGTACTGATGCACCTCGCAGGCCATATCGTAGTCCAGCGGGGCGATCAGGTGGTCGCTCAGCTCCACAATGGCGGTTTTGACGCCTGCGTGGACCAGGTTCTCGGCCATCTCGACGCCGATGTACCCGCCGCCGACCACCACCGCGCGCTTGGGGCGGTTTGCGTCGATATACTCCCGGATGCGCACCGCGTCGGGGATGGTGCGCAGCGTAAACACCCGCGGGTCGTCCAGCCCAGGCAGCGGCGGCACCACCGGCGCTGCGCCGGGGGAGAGGATCAGGCTGTCGTAAGCCTCGGTATAGCTGCCGTCGGGGCCCTGCACCGTCACGGTTTTGGCGGCGGTGTCGATGGCGACGGCCTCGCTGTTCACCCGCACGTCGATGCCGAACCGCCGGCGGAAGCTTTCCGGCGTTTGCAGTGTCAGCGCCGCGCGGTCGGTGATGACGCCGCCCACATAGTAGGGCAGGCCGCAGTTGGCAAAGGAGATGTGGGGGCCGCGCTCCAGCAGAACGATCTCGGCCTGCTCGTCCAGCCGGCGCAGCCGCGCCGCGGCCGACGCGCCGCCCGCCACACCGCCGATGATGATGACTTTCATGGAAAAACCTCCTGCTCAAAAAATGTCCGGACTGCGGCTGTCACTCCTGCTCGGTGCGGAGCGTGAGGCAGTCCGGCAGGTGAAAAACGGCCTCCTTCAAAAATGCGGGGTAAAAATAGGCGTCCTTCAGGCTGGCAAGCTCCAGCCATTCAAAGGTCAAAACTGCGCCGTGGATCCCCTCCCGCCGGGTAAACGTCCCGGCGGCCGGTAGGCCGGAACCGGACCCGTCGATCAAAAAGTAAAGGCACAGTTCGTGGTAGTTTGTCCGGGTGGCGTCCTCGGTGAAAAACGCCTGGTTCAGCCACAGCGGGCGGACGATGCGCGGCATGATCTGCAGTTCCTCCTGCAGTTCCCGCAGGATGGCGGCTTCCGCGGTCTCGCCCACGTGCACCCTGCCGCCGGGCAGATAGTAATAGGGGGAATGCTCGTCCCGCATGGCCAGGATCTTGCCACCGGACAGGAGGACGCCGCAGACACGGTAGTTGAAGCAGCCGTCCGCTGTGGGGAAGGTGATGTCTCTCATTGCATGCAGCCCTCCTTGGAATTTGCCGTACATAAAACGACAGCGTGATTTTAACATTTCTCAAACAATGCCACTGTATCATGGCAATTGCCGCCGGGCAGTTGCGGCGGCAACGGTTTGGCGGGCGGCATTGCGGCGGATGGAAGCATACGCCCTCAGTGGATGCCCTCCAGCGCCAGGCGCTCGATCAGGGCGGCCAGGTCGCGGGCGCTTTTCTGCATGCCGCCCTGCACCCAGACCTTGAACACCTCGATGGTGCCGGAGACGATAAAGGCGTTGATGTAGGGGTAATCCTCCGGCTTCTGGTCGCTGTGCATGGGCAGCCATTCGGTGTTCAGCATCTCGCCGATCAGTTCCTTCAGCTTGTCCAGCAGCTCCGGGTTGCCGTTGGCCTGCAAAAAAGGCAGGAAATCCGCGTGCCGGGCAAAGGCGGAAAAGGCTTCGTAGATGACGGGGAAGGGATTGTCCTTCAGCTGCTGGGGCGGATATTTGCGGATGACCGCGGCCAGTTCCTCCACCAGGTCCCGGACGATGGAATCCAGCAGGTCCTGGGTATCCCGGTAATGCAGGTAAAAGGTGCCCCGGTTGATGCGCGCCCGCCGGCACAGCTGCGCCACCGTGATCTCCTTGGCGCTGTGGTCCCGCAGCAGTTCCAGATAAGCGCGGCGGATGCTCTCCTGCGTTTTCAGCACCCGCAGGTCGGTTTTTGGTTCGGCCATGGTATCCCCCTTCCAACGGTTCTCCGGCCGTGCAGGCGGCCCGGCGGCCGGCCGCATTTGTGAATTTTTTACGAGTTACTCAACAGAAAATAAACAACTGTTCATTATTCGACGTTCCGATGAAGTTTAACGATTGAGATTGCTGTTTCCTTTCATTATAATAAAACCAGTAAGAAAATCAACAGCTGTTCATAGTGTGTGCCCGCCAAAAATGCGGGCGCAAAATAAGCAGATTTCACAAATTTTTGACGGTATCGCCGTCCGAAAATTCAAAAATTGTTCAGAAACAGCTGTTATACTCAAAATATCCTGTAAAATTTTCGACACCCGTTCATTTCTCGCTGACGCGGAAAAGGAGCCTGCCATGCCAGAGCAAACCGCCTTTGTCACCTTTGACAATGTCTGCAAATATTACCAGATGGGCGACACCCGCATCGCCGCCGCCGACCATGTCTGTTTCACCATCGAGAAAGGCGAGTTCTGCGTCATTCTCGGTCCTTCCGGCGCGGGCAAGACCACCGTGCTGAACATGCTGGGCGGCATGGATACCTGCGACGAGGGCACTATCCTGCTGGACGGCGCCTGCGTCAGCAAATTCAACGACCGCCAGCTGACCGAGTACCGCCGCTACGACGTGGGCTTTGTGTTCCAGTTTTACAACCTGGTGCAGAACCTGACCGCGCGGGAAAACGTCGAGCTGGCCAGCGAGATCTGCCGCGACCCGCTGGACGCCGACCTGGTGCTGGACGAGGTGGGGCTTTCCGGCCGGAAGGACAATTTCCCGGCCCAGCTTTCGGGCGGCGAGCAGCAGCGGGTGGCCATCGCCCGCGCGCTGGCCAAAAACCCCAAGATCCTGCTGTGCGACGAGCCTACCGGCGCGCTGGACTACAAGACCGGCAAGCAGGTGTTGGAGCTTTTGCAGAACACCTGCCGGCAGAAAGGCCGCACCGTCATCGTCATCACCCACAACAGCGCCCTGGCGGCCATGGCCGACCGGGTCATCCGCATCAACAGCGGCCGGGTCATCGAGATCAAGACAAACCCTGACCCGACGCCGGTGGAAAGGATCGAATGGTAATGGCAAACAGTTACCAAAAAAATATCCTGCGCACCTTCAAGGGCAGCAAAAGCCGGTTCATCGCCATTTTTGCCATTGTGGCGCTGGGCGTGGGCTTCCTGGCAGGGCTGTTGTCCACCACCCCGGACATGGAGGATTCCATGGAGGAGTACCTGGACGGCGGCAACCTGTTTGACCTGCGTGTGGTGTCCACCCTGGGCCTGACCGAGGACGACGTGGCGGCGCTGGAACAGGTGGACGGCGTGGCAAAGGTGCAGGGCGGCAAGTCCGCCGACCTGCTGGTGGAGCAGGACGGCAGCGAGCTGGTCTGCCGCGTGCACGCCCTGCCCGCCGACCCGGAAGGGGAGGATGTTATCAACCGGCTGACCCTGGCCGACGGCCGCTGGCCGGAGAACCCCAACGAGTGTGTGGTGGAGGCCGGCGTGGACACGCTGAACCGCAGCTACGACATCGGCGACACGCTGACGCTGGACCCGGACAACGAAAATCTGAGCGACACCATGAACGAGACCACCTTCACCGTGGTGGGCGTCGTGCACGATACCTATTATTTTTCGTTTGAGCGGGAGCCGGCCAGCGTGGGCAGCGGCGCCGTGCAGGTGATTTTGTACGTGCCGGACGCGGCGTTTGCCACCGACTATTACACCGAAGCCTACCTGACGGTGGAGGGCGCCGCTGGCCTGCACAGCTTTGACGACGAGTACGGCGCGCTGGTGGATACGGTGGCCGACCGGGTGGAGGCCATTGAGGAGGTGCGCTGCCAGGCCCGCTACGACGAGGTGGTGGGCGAGGCCCAGGCCGAGATCGACGACGGCTGGCAGGAATACTACGACGGCAAGGCCGAGGCCGACCAGGAGCTGGCCGACGCCGCCCAGGAGCTGGCGGACGGCCGCCAGGAGCTGGCCGACGGCGAGCAGGAGTATCTGGACGGCGAGCAGGACTACGCCGACGGCCTGGCCGAGGTACAGGACAACGAACAGCTGGTCGCCGACGGCGAGGCCCAGATGGAGGAGGGCCGGCAGGCGCTGCTGGACGCCCAGGCCGAATACGAGAGCGGCAAGGCGGAACTGGCCGACGGCGAGCGCCTGCTGAACGAGGGCCGCGCCAAGCTGGAGGACGCCCAGAAGCAGTACGAGGACGGCCTGGCCCAGTATGAGAGCGGCCTGGCCCAGTACCAGGACGGCAAACAGCAGTACGAGGACGGCCTGGCCCAATATGAGGCCGGTCAGGCCGCCTACGATGAGGGCCTGGCCCAGTACGAGGCCGGAGAGGAACAGTACGCCCAGCTGGAACTGCTGAACCAGGCGGACAGCGCCATCGAGGCGGGGATACAGGCCATGATCGACAGCGGCGCCGCAGCAGACGAGAATGCGGCGCGAGAGATGTTCTCGGACGAGGGCATTGCCGAAACGCAGGCCATGCTGGACGAGCTGGCTCAGCTGAAGGAACTGCACGACGCCGAGCAGGCCGCAAAAGCCGCTTACGAGGAAGCCCTGGCCCAGCAGCCGGAACCGACCCCGACCCCCGAACCTTCCGCCGCCCCGGAACCGCTGGCGGTTTCCACCGGCGAGACTGCGCTGGCGGCCGGCACCCCGGGCTCCGATGTGTCCGGCACGGCGGAGTCAACGCCGCCTGCGCAGGAGGAAACCGGCGTTTCGGAAGAGGAACTTGCCCGCCTGAAACAGGCCTATGAGGAAGCGCGCCATGCATGGCTGCTGGGGCTGCAGGCGGCTGCGGCCGAACTGGGCTTTGACCTGGACATTGAAAACGAGACGCTGGTCGCGCTGGCGGAAAGCCTGATCCTGCCCCGGCTGGAGCAGCTGGACGAGAACCAGGCGCAGCTGGAACAGCTGAAGCAGCTGAACGCCGCCCAAAAGGGCCTTGACGCCGGCATACAGGCCATCATCGACTCCGGCGCGGCCGAAACGGAGGAGGAAGCCAGGGCGCTGTTCTCGGACGCCGCCCTGCAGGCCACCCGCGCCCGGCTGGACGCCGCCAAGGCGGAGCTGGACGCCAACGCCCCCGTGCTGGAGGCCAGCCGCATCCAGCTGGAAGAGACGGCCAGGCTGCTGGAACAGACCGAGCAGCAGCTGGCGGACGCCAAGGCACAGCTGGATGCCGGCAAGGCCGAGCTGGACGCCGGCTGGGCCGCCTTTAACGAGCAGGGGGCCGCCTACTATGACGGCCTGCGCCAGCTGGAGGACGGCAAGCGCCAGCTGGACGAGGGCTGGGCCACCCTGACCGACCGTCAGGTGCAGCTGGACGATGCAAAACGGCAGATCGCCGACGCCTATGCCCAGCTGGCGGACGCCCGTGCCGAACTGGACGACGCCCGCGCCACCATTGAGGAAAACCGCCAGAAGCTGGCCGACGGCGAGATCGAGTACGCCGACGCCAAAGCCGACGCCGAGCAGGAGCTGGCCGACGCCCGCGCCGAGCTGGAGGACGCCCAGGCCGACCTGGACGCCATCGAAATGCCCAGCTGGTATGTCTGGGACCGGGACAACAACGTCAGCTACAACTCCTTTGCCGGCAACGTCACCAAGGTGGAGGCGCTGGCCGGGGTGTTCCCGCTGTTCTTCTTCCTGGTGGCGGCGCTGGTGGTCTCCACCACCATGACCCGCATGATCGAGGAGGAACGCCTGCAGATCGGCACCATGAAAGCCCTTGGCTACGCAAACGGCGCCATCATGCGCAAGTACGTCCTGTACGCCATGACAGCCGCCGTGCTGGGCGCTTTGTTCGGGCTGGCGTTCGGCTTTACGGTGTTCCCGTCGGTCATCTGGTATGCCTACGCCATGATGTACTATGTGCCGGCGTTCCACCCGGTCTGGCGGTGGGGCTACGCGCTGTTTGCCGGCGGTTCGCTGATCTTGTGCACGCTGGCGGTCACCATTGCCACCTGCCGCTCCTCGCTGAAAGAAAGCCCCGCGGACCTGATGCGCCCCCGCGCCCCCAAGGCGGGCAAGCGTATTTTGCTGGAGCGCATCCGCCCGCTGTGGCGGCGGCTCAGCTTCACCTACAAGGTCACCTGCCGCAACCTGTTCCGCTACAAGCGGCGGTTCTGGATGACCGTCATCGGGGTGGCGGGCTGCACGGCGCTGCTGGTCACCGGCTTCGGCATCTCGGACTCCATCAACGGCATCATGGTCAAGCAGTACACCGACGTCAGCCAGTACGACCTGATGACCGCCGTCGCCGACGCTGCGGACACCCAGTCCGGCCCGGTGTATGACTATCTGTTTGCCGGCGGCAGCGACGGCGCGGTGACCAGTTCGCTGGCCACCATGACCGAGGCCGCCACCCAGGAGCTGCCCGACGGTTCCACCGCCGAGGTCTACCTGATGGTGCCCCAGGACGCCGCCGCCCTGAACGATTACATCGACATGCACGAGCGCACCAGCCGCCAGCCCACCCCGCTGGGCGAGACCGGCGTGGTGCTGACCGAAAAGCTGGCCGAGCTGCTGGACGTGAAAGCAGGGGACACCGTCACGCTGGTCAACGGCGACGGGGCGGAAGGCAGCTTTACCGTTAGCGGCGTCTGCGAGAACTATGTCTCCAACTATGTGTACATGAGCGCCGCCACCTATGCGGACGCCTTTGGCCAGGAGTCGGAATGGAACAACATCCTGTCCCAGCTGTCCGACGACTCGCAGCAGGCCCGCGACGCGATCTCGACCGAGCTTTTGGCCATGGACGAGGTGGCCAGCCTGACCTTCACCGAGGACATGATGACCCAAGTGCTCAACATGCTCAACTCCATCAACGCGGTGGTGGTCATGATCGTTGTCTGCGCGGCGGTGCTGGCGCTGGTGGTATTGTACAACCTGACCAACATCAACGTGGCCGAGCGCGTCAAGGAGATCGCCACCATCAAGGTGCTGGGCTTCTACGACCGGGAGGTCAGCGCCTACGTCATGCGCGAAACGGTGGCCCTGACCATCATCGGCGCGCTGTTCGGCCTGGCGGGCGGCATTGCGCTGCACCGGTTTGTCATCTACACCGTCGAGGTGGACGCGGTCATGTTCGGCCGCACCATCGACCCGTCCAGTTTTGTCTATTCGCTGGCATTGACCATGCTGTTCAGCCTGATCGTCAACCTGCTGATGGGCCGCAAGCTCAAACACATTTCCATGGTGGAAAGCATGAAGGCGCCGGAATAAGCGCCGCAGCGCGGTTTCCGCCGCCAGGGCGGGATTTCTGCCAAAAATACCTGAAAATTGCCGGGAGGGCCGCTTGCACTCCCGGCAATTTTGTGCAAAACGCCGTCAAAACGTCTAAAACTTGACGGTGCAGAAAATTTTGGCTATAATACCATCGTATGGGCGCGGCACGCGCCCTGCCAAGGACGCGCCGCGGCGGCCCCTATGCACCGGGCGGCGGCGCACAGAGAAAGAACACAAACACCTTTTAGGAGGGAAACAGCAATGGCTGTCAAGAAAACTACCAAGAAAGTGGCCCAGACCGTGATCGCTGAGGACAAGTTCTATACCATCAGCGCCGCCAACGGCAAGGTCGTCGAGGTCGCCGACTATAACACCGACAACGGCGCCAAGATCCAGCTGTGGGACAACGCCAACGCCGAGTGGCAGCAGTGGGGCTTCGTCCGCGCGGGCGACAGCGTCTACCGCATCAAGAACCGCTTTACCGGCAAGATGATGGACCTGGACTGCAGCGGCGTCACCGACGGCACCCGCGTCCATCAGTGGGAGGGCGCCAGCGCCAGCAGCCAGCTCTGGGTCGTGGAGCCCGGCAACGACGGCCGCGCCAAGATCAAGTCCAACCTGGCCGGCAAGTGCCTGGACGTGGTCGGCATGAGCAACGAGAACGGCGCCGCCCTGCAGATCTGGAGCGACGTGAACGGCGACAACCAGTACTGGACCATCGAGGAAGTCACCCGCAAGCCCAAGACCAGCGCCAAGGCCAAGGCCGCCAAGGCGAAGGCTGACCTGGAGGCCGCTGCCGGGAACATCACCGACGCCGCCAAGGCTGCCGCCGGCGCTGTGGCCGATGCGGCCGCCGACGCCGCCAAGGTTGCTGCCGACGTGGCCAGCGATGCAGTCAACACCGCTTCCGACGTGGCCGACGCTGCCGCCAAGGTCGCTGCCGATGCGGTCGAGGCCGTGAAGAAGCCCGCCCGCCGCGCCTGCAAGCCCAAGGCTGCCGCCGCCAAAAAGACCACCGCCAAGAAGGCTGCTACCGCCGATGCGGAGGCTGCCCCGGCCAAGAAGGCCCCTGCCAAGCGCACCGCCAAGAAGGCCGCCAAGACCGAGGAGTGATCCTGCCTTCTTCCGCCGGGCAATGACCCGGTTTTTCCCCCGCAACTTTGTGCTGTAACGAGTACCGCCCCGCACAGGAAAGCATTTTCCCGTGCGGGGCGGTTTTTGTTTGGGCAGAGCGCCGACGGCCGGCAGGCCGGCGCGGCAGAGGCAAAAAACGTCTGACAATGTCTTTCCTGGCAGCCAAAGCGGCCGGGACTTCCTGCCCTGCCGCCTGCGTTATTTTGCCGTGCGTTCCTCCAGCGTCTGGTACACCTGGGCGCGGCCAAGGTACTTGTAGGCCGGGCGGATGATGCGGTTGGCAAACAGCACCTCCTCCACCCGGTGGGCGCACCAGCCGGGCACGCGGGCAATGGCAAACAGCGGGGTGTACAGGTCCTCGCTGATGCCCAGCATGCGGTAGATCAGCCCGCTGAACAGGTCCACGTTGGCGCAGACCTTTTTGGGGCCGCGGTGCTCCTCGGCAAACACCTGCGGGGCCAGCCGCTCAATGGCGCAAAGGGTCTCGTACTCTTTGGCAAAGCCCTTGTCGTAGGCCAGCAGGCGGGCGTGCTCCTTTAAGATCTGCGCCCGCGGGTCGCTGAGGGTGTACACCGCGTGGCCGATGCCGTAGATCAGCCCGCTGCCGTCGCCGGCCTGCCTGCGCATGATCTTGCGCAGATACTCGCGCAGCTCGTCCTCGTTTTCCGGGTCGGCCACATTCTGCAAAATGGTATCCAGCTGGCGCATGACCTTCAGGTTGGCGCCGCCGTGCTTGGGGCCTTTCAGCGCGCCGATGGCCGCCGAGATGGCCGCGTAGGTGTCGGTGCCGGAGGAGGACAGCACCCGGCAGGTGAAGGTGGAGCAGTTGCCGCCGCCGTGGTCGGCGTGCACCAGCAGGCACAGGTCCAGCAGGCGGGCCTCCTCGCGGGTGAACTTCTGGTCGGGACGGTAGGTGGACAGGATATGTTCGGCGGTGCTTTGGCCCGGCGTGGGCAGGTGGAAGTACATGCTGCTGCGGTCGTACACCCGGCGCTTGATCTGGTAGGCGTTGACCATCATGGTGGGCAGCTCGGCGATCAGGTTGATGCTCTGCCGCAGGATGTTGGGCAGCGAAAGGTCCTCGGCGTGCTCGTCGTAGCTGTACATGGCCAGCACGCTGCGGGCCATCTTGTTCATGATATTGGGAGAGGGGGAGTTCAGGATCATGTCGTCGGCAAAGCCGCGGGGCAGTTCCCGGTGGCTTTCCAGCATGGCGCCGAACCGCTCCAGCATGGCTTTGTCCGGCAGGCTGCCGAACAAAAGCAGCCACACCGCCTCCTCAAACACAAAGCGGTCGCGGGTGTCGGCCTCCTGCACCAGGCTGTCAATGTCAATGCCGCGGTAGATCAGCCGCCCCGGCACCGGCACCACCCGGCCGTCGGGCTGTTTTTCGTAGCCCACAACGTCGGACACGTTGGTCAGCCCGGCCAGCACGCCGGTGCCGTCGGCGTTGCGCAGCCCGCGCTTGACGCCCAGCCGCTCGCAGTCCGACGGGTCAATGTAGTTGTTGCGCAGGTACTCCTGGCACAGCAGGTCGATCTCTTCCGGCGCAAAGGCCGCAACGTCGGGGTATACCATGGCAGAACGCTCCCTTCCCTTTCGCGGGGTGCGCACAAGGCAACTTGCCGCCTGCGTGGCAAAACGGCAAAATGCCGTGCCAAAAGGCGCTGCGGCGGCCTGCCCCGGCGTGTACTTCGCTCCGGCCGGGCGGGCCGCCCCTCTGTGCGTCTGCCTGGCGGAATGGTTTTATTTTATCAAGCAAAAGCGCCATGGTCAAGCGGTAAAATTAAAATTAGATCATTATTTTCAAACATATGCTTTAATTAATAAAGATTTCTACGGGCGGCACGGGGCTGCGGGGGCCGGCGGCGCGTCCGGGGCGGCCCTGCAGCCGAACCGCTCGCTTTGCGTTGACAATACCACGCCAAGCCGATATACTCTATTATAGTCTGTATAAAAAACCGGGACGCCTGCCAGGCAGGCCCCCGGTGTGGAAGTGCCCGCCGCTGCGGCGGGCGGCGGGGCAGGACCCCCGCGGAAAGGGGCAGTTTATGAAAGCAGTTTTGATCCCGGGCGACGGCATCGGCCGCGAGATCGCCGAGAGTGTCAAGGCCGTCAGCCAGGCACTGGATACCGGCATCGAGTGGCAGGAATATGCGGCGGGGGCCGAGTACGCCGCCGAACACGGCGAGCTGCTGCAGCCCGGCGTGCTGGACGCCATCGGGCAGTGCGGCTGGGCGCTGAAAGGCCCCACCGCAACCCCCATCGGCAAGGGGTTCCGCAGCATCAACGTGCAGCTGCGCCAGCGGTTCAACACCTACGCCAACCTGCGCCCGGTGCGCACACTGCCCGGCGTGGCCGCCCGCTTTGACAATGTGGACCTGGTCATTGTGCGCGAGAACACCGAGGACCTGTACAAGGGCATCGAGTATATGCTCACCGATGATATTGCCAACGGCGTCAAGCTCATCACCCGCGACGCCAGCCTGCGCATCTGCCGGTTTGCCTTCGACTATGCCCGCCGCCACGGCCGCAAAAAGGTCACCGCCGTGCACAAGGCCAACATCATGAAGCTGACCGACGGGCTGTTTTTGAACTGCTTCCGCCAGGTGGCCGCCGACTACCCGGAGATCGAGGCCGACGACGTCATCATTGACGCGCTGTGCATGAAGCTGGTGCAGAAGCCGGAGCAGTTCGACGTGATGGTGGCCCCCAACCTGTACGGCGACATCATCAGCGACCTGTGCGCCGGACTGGTGGGCGGCCTGGGCTTTGCGCCTTCCGCCAACATCGGCGATAAGGTTCGCATCTACGAGGCCGTTCACGGCTCCGCGCCCGACATTGCGGGCAAAAACCTGGCCAACCCGTCGGCCATCCTGATGGCCTTTGCCATGATGCTGAAAGACCTGGGCCAGGCCGACGCCGCCGACCGGCTGAACCGTGCCATCCAGGCCCAGGTGGCCGAGGGCAAGGTAGTCACCGCCGACATCGGCGGCACCGCCGCCACCACCGAGTTCACCCAGGCGGTCATTGCCCGGCTGTGAGCATTGATCTCGATCCGATACTTTCAACCCGGGAAAGGAGAGACCTTCCATGAAGCTGCATGACAAGGGCGTGTATCTGGTCAACGGCCAGCTGTGCGACACCGCGCCCGTCCCGCCGGCGGAAGCCCGCAAGGGCACCATCGCCTATGGCATTTTGCAGGCGCACAACACCGTGCCCGAT
Organism: Candidatus Gemmiger stercorigallinarum; assembly: GCA_019119495.1. GTDB lineage: Bacteria > Bacillota > Clostridia > Oscillospirales > Ruminococcaceae > Gemmiger > Gemmiger stercorigallinarum. The sequence goes on from DWWX01000016.1 coordinate 12,988, forward strand.
ATGGACGACCTGCGCCTGAAATTCGACTCGATGACCAGCCACGACATCACCTACGTGGGCATCATCCAGACCGCCCGCGCCTCCGGCATGGACAAGTTCCCCATGCCCTACGTGCTGACCAACTGCCACAACACGCTGTGCGCGGTGGGCGGCACCATCAACGAGGACGACCACCAGTTCGCCCTCTCGGCAGCGCACAAGTACGGCGGCATCTATGTGCCGCCCAACATGGCCGTCATCCACAGCTACAACCGCGAGATGATGTCCGGCTGCGGCCGCATGATTTTGGGGTCCGACTCCCACACCCGCTACGGCGCATTGGGCACCATGGCGGTGGGCGAGGGCGGCGGCGAGCTGGCCAAGCAGCTGGTGGGCCGCACCTACGACATGGCCTACCCCGGCGTGGTGGCCATCTACCTGACCGGCAAGCCCAACCCCGGCGTCGGCCCGCAGGACGTGGCGCTGGCGCTGGTGGGCGCCACCTACGCAAACGGCTATGTCAAAAACAAGGTCATGGAGTTTGTCGGCCCCGGCGTGGCCGGCCTGTCCGCCGATTTCCGCAACGGCATCGACGTTATGACCACCGAGACCACCTGCTGGTCCAGCATCTGGCAGACCGACGAGGTCACCAAAGAATACTTTGAGATCCACGGCCGGCCGGAGGCCTACAAGCCCTTGGCCCCGGCGGATGTGGCCTACTACGACGGCTGCATCGAGCTGGACCTGTCCACCGTCGAGTGCATGATCGCCCTGCCCATGCACCCCAGCTACGCTTACCCCATCCGGGAGCTGAAGGCCAACGCCAAAGACATCCTGCACGAGATCGAGACCCGCGCCAACCAGCAGCTGAATGGCAAGGTCCGGATGGACCTGGTCGGCAAGGTGGCGGCGGACGGCAGCATCCGGGTGGACCAGGGCATTGTGGCCGGCTGCAGCGGCGGCACCTTCGAGAATGTCTGCGCCGTGGCGCAGATCCTGAAGGGCAAAAACTGCGGCGCCGGCACCTTCCGCATCAGCGTCTACCCGGACAGCATGCCCACCTACCTGGAGCTGGTCAAAAACGGCGCGGTGGCGGATATCGTTTCCGCCGGCGGCATCTTCCGCGAGTGCTTCTGCGGCCCCTGCTTCGGCGCGGGCGACACCCCTGCCAACGGCGAGTTCTCCATCCGCCACACCACCCGCAACTTCCCCAACCGGGAAGGCTCCAAGCCCGGTGAGGGCCAGATCAGCGCCGTCGCCCTGATGGACGCCCGGTCCATCGCGGCCACCGCAGCCAACGGCGGCGTGCTGACCGCCGCCAGCGAGGTGCTGGACCGGCCGCTGGAGACCCCGCCCTGCCGCTTTGACGCCGGCATTTACGAAAAACGGGTCTACAACGGCTGGGGCAAAGCAGAGCCGGACTACGCGCTGAAATTCGGCCCCAACATCAAGGACTGGCCGGAACAGCCCGCGCTGACCGACGACCTGCTGCTGAAGATCGCCAGCTACATCACCGACCCGGTCACCACCACCGACGAGCTGATCCCCTCCGGTGAGACCTCCTCCTACCGGTCCAACCCGCTGCGCCTGGCCGAGTTCACCCTCTCCCGCAAGGACCCGGCCTATGTGGGCCGTGCCAAGGCGGTCAAGGCGATGGACGAGGCCCGCAAGGCCGGCAGCCTGCCCGCCGAGGTGCAGGCCGTCTACGATGCGCTGGCCAAGGCCGGCGTGCAGGCGGACGGGGCGGCGGCCAACATCGGCTCCGCAGTCTTTGCCGTCAAGCCCGGCGACGGTTCCGCCCGCGAGCAGGCGGCCAGCTGCCAGCGCGTGCTGGGCGGCGCGGCCAACTTTGCCTGCGAGTACGCCACCAAGCGATACCGCTCCAACTGCATCAACTGGGGCATGCTGCCCTTCCTGGTGGAGGACCCGGACGCCCTGGCTCAGGACAGCTACGTCTTTGTGCCCGGCGTGCGCAGGGCGCTGCTGGAGGCCGCCGACGCCATGACCGGCTACGTGGTGGGGGCCGACGGCAGCGTGACGCCGGTTACGCTGCGCCTGGGCGCCCTGACCGACGACGAGCGCCAGATCCTGGCCGACGGCTGCCTGATCAACTACTACAAAAACCACTGATGGTTGAACAATAAAGCCGTCCCCGGCCCGGCTGCCACATGGCAGCCGGACCGGGGACGGTTTTGCGTTATCCTGGTATGCCGGGACCCCGGCGGCCGAACGGTTATTCTGCCAGCGTTTTCTCCATCTGGATATGCGGGCAGTATTCCTCCAAAAACTCCTCGCCGCGGGGGACGTAGCCCTGCCGGAGGTAGAACCCGCCGGCCCGCACCTGGGCGGCCAGCACAACTTTTTTGCCGCCCAGCGCGGCGATGCGGCGCTCGGCTTCGGCCAGCACCTGCGCGCCCAGGCCCATTTTGCGGAAAGGCCGGCGCACCGCCAGCCGCCCCACGGTGTAGCTGCCCGGCTCCTCGCCGGGGAAAAACCGGCAGACGGCGGCGGGCTGGCCATCCCGGTAAAGCACCAGGTGCCAGGCGGTGCGGTCGACGCTGTCAAACTCCTCGGCAAAGCCCTGCTCCTGCACAAACACCTCCTGCCGGATGCGGGCGGCGTCCGGTGGCAGCGGATTGGACAGCACAAATTCCGGGGCGGGGGACTGCCCGGCCTCGTTTTCGGATGCAGGGGATGCCGGCGCGGCAAGGCCGTGCAGATCGGTAAAATTTTCCTCGGTAAATACCGGCACGCCGTTTGCTTTCAGCAGCTGGGCGGCCACGCCGTCGCCGGGGACCCTGGTGTGGGTAAAGCTGCCGTCGTAGATGCAGCCGCAGCCGCAGCTGGGGCTGTTGGCTTTTAAGACCGCCGCCTGGCAGCCGCACAGCCGGTACAGCGCCAGCGCGGCCTCGGCGCCCTTGCGGTATTGGGCGGTCACGTCGGCGCCGGCCTCGGTCACCACGCGGCTGCCCCGGCGCTCGGCCGGCGGGCGGGGCGTGGGCAGCCCGCCGTATACTTCCGGGCAGACGGGCACGGCGGTGTGCCCGCCGCTTTGCAGGGCGGATACCAGGGCGGGGCAGAGATTGTCCCCGCCGGAATATTTGCAGCCGATGCCCAGCAGGCAGGCGCTGACAAGCAGGTTCATGGCGTTTCCCTCCTGTATGTTGGCCGCGCTTGGGGCGGCGCTGATTCAGTATACCACTCCGCGCGTTTGCGGCGCAAGCGGCGGCGGGGGGATACAGTTGCCGCAATTTGTCCCATTCGACCCAAACTGTGCGGGACTGCCCTTGCGGCGGGCGGGGGAATATATTACAATAAGGCTGTATCGATCCCGGCAGTTAGGCCCGGCAGTTTGGGCGCGGGCCAAAATTTGGCCCCGGCTGGGGAATCGGCCGCGCCCGCCTCGTATCATAAATATAGACGAATCCCTCCTCCGCCGCCGTGCGGCGGAGAAACTGGAGGTACCCATGAAAAAATGGATGAGCCGCCACCCCGAAACGGTGGCCGACTGGCTGTTTTTGATCTTCGCGGGTGTGGCGGTCTATTTCCTGTTCGACCACCTGCCGGACATCGGCGGCGCGGTGGGCAAGGTGATCGGGATCTTGTCCCCCTTTGCGGGCGCCATCGTGCTGGCTTACCTGCTGGATATGCCCACCCGCTTTTTTGCAAAAAAACTCTTCAAGGGCAAACGGGGGCCGGCCATTGTGCTGTCCTATCTGTGCGCAGTTCTCATCATTGTGCTGCTGGTCAGCCTGGTGGTGCCCCAGCTGGTAGCCAGCGTGCAGATGTTTGCCAACAACCTGCCCTCCTATGTGGCCAACCTGCAAAGCCTGCTGGCCAGCCTGCAGGAGCAATACGGCCTGAACCTGACCGCCGCCAACGAACTGCTGGCCGATTCCAGCGAGATGTTCAACAAGGTGCTGGATACCCTGGCCTCCGCCATGCCCACGGTGGCCAGCTACGCGGCCAATGCCATGGGCAGCGTGGTGTCGGTGTTCACGGCGGTGGCGGGCAGCATCTATATGCTGGCCAGCAAGGACAGCCTGCTGCACAACCTGCGGGCGATGCTGCACGCGCTGTTCCCGCCGCGGCTGACCAAAAGCGTCCTGGGCGTGTTTGCCATGGCAAACAACACCTTCAGCAGCTACATCGGCGGCCAGCTGGTGGACGCGCTGCTGGTGGGCATCGAGACCTTTGTGCTGATGACCATTTTCGGCCTGGATTTTGCCCCGCTGATCGCGGTGCTGGTGGGTGTGACCAACGTCATCCCCATTTTCGGCCCCTTTATCGGCGCGGTGCCCAGCGCCATCATCCTGCTGTTTGCCGACCCCATCCAGGCGGTGTGGTTCGTCATTTTGATCCTGGTCATCCAGCAGGTCGACGGCAACTTTATCGCGCCGCGCATCGTGGGCAACGCCATCGGGCTTTCGGGGTTGTGGGTGCTTATGGCCATCATGCTGGGCGGCGATCTGTTCGGCCTGCCGGGCATGGTCATCGGCGTGCCGCTGTTCGGCGTGATCTATGCGCTGCTGCGTGAGGCGGTGGACGCCGGGCTGAAGGGCCGCGGCATCGACGCCGAGGGCAACCCGCTGCCCGACGACGCCCCCCGGCCCAAGGGCAGGCAGAAAACGGCCGGATAACGGCGCAGCCTGCCCGCTTCACGGCGATTTTACTTGCAGGCGGGCAAAGAAAGGGTTACAATAAGATTACAGGAAAGACAAAGCGGACACAGCGGCACGGCCGCCGGAACAAAAACAGCCCCTGCCCGGCAGGGCAGACAGCGCGCCCGGCAAAGCGCGCATTGAGGAATTGGAATGAGCAGAAAAGCCTGGTTGGATAAAAAACCGGATACGAATCGGGACTGGCTGATCATCATCTGCGCCTGCATCCTGTTTTACATGGTGCTGGGCGCGCTGGACAGCATCGCCGCAGGGGCCGGCAAGGTCCTTGCCATTTTGTCGCCCTTTGCGGGCGGCGTGGTGCTGGCCTATGTGCTGGACCCCTTTGTGCGGTGGATGACCAAGACCGTGCTGAAAAACAACGCCGGCCTGCGCTGGGCGGCCATTTTGTGCGCCTATGCGGTGTTCCTTCTGCTGCTGGTGCTGCTGGTCTGGCTGGTGCTGCCCCAGGTGGCGGCCAGCATGGTCACGCTGTTCACCAGCCTGCCCGGCTATATCGAAAATGTGCAGAACCTGCTGCGGGAGATCCAGAACAGCTGGGGCATTGATCTGCAGGGCTTTGTGGAGATGCTGGACAATTACGAGCAGCTGATGAACAACCTTTACACCATGGCGGTGGACGCTTCGCCGCAGATCGTTGGTTATCTGCAGGCGGTGGCTTCCAACGTGGTGTCGGTGTTCACGGCGGTGGCCAGCAGCATCTATATGCTTTCCGGCAAGGACAAGCTGCTGCGCCAGCTGCGCACGGCGGTGCATGCGGCGCTGCCCCGCGGCATGGCCGAGGGCCTGCTGCGGATCTGCCGCACCGCCAACGAGAACATCACCGGCTTTTACGTGGGCAAGGTAATGGACTCCGCCGTGGTGGGCGTGGTGCTGTTTATCGTCATGTCGATCCTGGGCATCGACTTTGCGCCGGTGATCGCGGTGCTGATGGGCGTGTGCAACATCATCCCCATCTTCGGTCCCTTTATCGGCGCGGTGCCCAGCGTGATCATCCTGCTGTTCGTCAACCCGCTGCAGGCGCTGGAGTTCGTCATTCTGGTGGTCGTGGTGCAGCAGGTGGACAGCAACGTCATCGCGCCCAAGATCCTGGGCCGGTCGATGGGCATCTCGGCTTTCTGGGTGCTGTTTGCAGTGCTGCTGGGCGCCAACCTGTTCGGCGTGGTGGGCATGGTGATGGGCGTGCCGGTGTTCGCCACGCTGTACGGCCTGGCGGGCGAGGCTGTCCGCTGGCTGCTGGACCGCCGCGGCATTGACGAGGACGGCGTGCGCATCGTCCGGCCGGAAAGCGCAGCCGAGGCCGCCGTGCATATCCGGGGCGACGAGGATGCGCCTGCGCCGGACCAACCGGCCGGACCCGTGGACAGGCCGTGACCCGTACCCTGCCATTTCAGCATTGTAAAGAAAGGAGCTGCCCATGCCCCGCACCCTGACCTGCAAACGCTGCGGCCGGCAGCAGCCCTACCGGCCCATGGGGGCAAACTTTATCCTGTTGTGCCCGGCTTGCAGGGCGGTGCTGCATCTGGAATGTGAGTACGGCTACGGCCCGGTGACGCCCTGCCATATCTATTACCGGGAGCAAACGGTGGGCACCGTCACCGCCGACGCCTCCCGCGTCTACTGGCTGGGCTCCCCGCTGCTGGCTGCGCCGAAACAGCTGGACGGCAAGGGCCTGGCGGCGCTGGAACAGGCCGCCGAACTGGCAGGCGCGCTGGTATGACCGGCGCAAAGGGAACGGCGCCCGGCGTGCGCCTTGCCCCGCTTCCGCTTTGAAAAAATCCGCGAACCGTGGATGCAAAACCGCCCCGCAGGGCTGCAAAACCCTGCGGGGCGGTTTTTGTGTTTTGACCTCCTGCCGCAGCCCTGCCAAGGGCGTGCAGCGCGGCGGGCGTTACTCCAAAAAGCCGTTGACGATCTGCTCCTCGGCCTGCTGTTCGGTCAGGCCCAGGGTCATCAGCTTGATCAGCTGCTCGCCGGCGATCTTGCCGATGGCGGCCTCGTGGATCAGGGTGGCGTCCACGCTGTTGGCGGTCAGCTGGGGGCTGGCCAGCACGCAGGCGTCGTCCATGATGATGGCGTCGCACTCGCTGTGGCCGGTGCACTCGCAGTTGCCGTTGATGCGGCTGATAAACTCCTGCCGGCTGTGGTCGCGGGCCACGCTGCGGCTGACAATGTTGGCCGCGGAGCCGTCGCCGTTCAGGTCCACCACAAAATCGGTCACGGCGTTCTGTACGCCGGTGGTCATGATCTTTTCCTTGACCACCAGGCTGGCCCCGGCGGCCACGGTGCCGCTGGTCTTGCGGATGGTGTCGTCAATGCCGGCGATCTGGGTGGTCTCCATCTCCATCTGGGCACCTTCCTCCAGGTGGACGATGGTGGTGGGGTTCATCACCCGCTTGGTGGCCTCGTCGCCCTCGCCGTAGTGCTTTTCCACATAGCGCAGCCTGGCGTTTCTGCCCAGGTAGAAGGTGTGGATGCCGTCGTGCTGGCTTTCGCCGCCGCCGCAGCCGTGGATGCCGCAGCCGGCAATAATGGTCACGTCGGCGTCCTCGCCGATGTGGAAGTCGTTGTAGACCAGGTCCTTCAGCCCCGCCTTGCTGATGATGACGGGGATGTGGACGCTCTCGTTTTTGGTGCCGGGCTTGATGTAGATGTCGATGCCGGGCTTGTCGGTCTTGGTCACGATGTCGATGTTTGCGGTGGTGTTGCGGCTGTCCAGCTGGCCGTTGGCGCGGATGTTGTAGGCGCCCACCGGCAGGCTGTCCAGTTCGGCAACTTCTTTCAGCAGGTTTTTCTCAATGGCGTCCAGCATCAGGCACGCACCCCCTCTACTTTATCGGCCAGCACGCTGCAGGCGGCCTGGCTGGCGTCGGCGCTGCCCAGCAGGGCGGGCAGGATGTCGGCGCGCGGGCCGACCTTGTCGATGCGGCCGTCCTTGATGACGACGATCTTGTCGGCAATGTTCAAGATCCGCTCCTGATGGCTGATGATCAGGATGCTGCCGCGGGTCTGCTCGTACATCTTTTCAAACACGCGGATCAGGTTCTGGAAGCTCCACAGGTCGATGCCGGCCTCCGGCTCGTCGAACACCGACAGCTTGGTGCCGCGGGCCAGCACCATGGCGATCTCGATGCGCTTGAGCTCGCCGCCGGACAGGCTGTCGTTCAGCTCGCGGTCGATGTAGTCGCGGGCGCACAGGCCAACCTCGCTCAGGTAGCCGCAGGCCTCGGTGACGGAAGCCTGCTTGCCGGCCGCCAGGCTCAGCAGATCTTTGACCTTCAGGCCCTTGAACCGCACCGGCTGCTGGAACGCATAGCTGATGCCGTTGTTGGCGCGGTCGGTGATGCTCATGTCGGTGATGTCCTGCCCGTCCAGCAGGATGCGGCCGGACGTGGGCTTGTAGATGCCGGCGATCACCTTGGCCAGCGTGGACTTGCCGCCGCCGTTGGGGCCGGTCACCGCCACGAACCGCTCGTCCACCGTCAGGCTGATGTCGTGCAGGATCTCTTTGTTGTCATCGGTCTCAAAGCCGATGTGCTGCAATTCTAGCATGGGATCTCCCTCCGAAATGGAAATACGCCGCTTGGGCGATCATCAAATTCTGTATGCATCGGGGCAAGGCGCGCGGCCTGCTCCGATTCACCTTAGTATGCCGCGGGTCCAAACCGGATAAGCAGGCGCCCGCACAGCGCGGGCGGGATGCCACCTTTTTCCTGCGGCAACGACATTATACCACGGCGAAAGGCAAAGCACAAGTATTCATAGCGATTTTGTAGGAAATAAATTTGCCGTTCCTCCCCGCCGGCGCGCAGGGGCGGCGGAGCAGCTGCCCGCCGGGATCGATTGCGGCGCTGCTTTCTTTTGTGCCGGCGCGGCAGGGGCGCGCTGGCCCGCCATCGGCAGGGGCAGGCGAAAAAAGCAAAATCTCTGCTTGACAGTGCTGATTCAGCGTGTTAATATGTTAAACAATCAAAAGCGATGAACGGGAAAAGTACCGTCAAACAGGCCGCCGCACAGAGAGCCCGACAGCTGCTGCAAGCCGGGCCCCGGCCTTGACGGGAAAGAACACCCGCCAGCTGCAAACGGAACCCGCGCCGGGCAGGCAACTGCCGGGTACGGCAGTATGGGCGCCGCAGGCCGTGCGTTACAGCGGCAGCGTTTCAATGGGGAACGTGAATGAAGGGGATCGTGCGCCCTCCTGCGCGCGATAATTTAGGTGGCACCGCGGATCAACAGACAGCGATTCGTCCTAAACAGTCGTTGGGACGAGTGGGCTGTCTGTTTTGCTGTATCCGCTCCTCCCGCAAACCGATGGCCGGGCAAAGCCCGGCGTACTGTAAGGGAGCGTGTGCCAAATGTGTTGTGTGATGGGCTATGCCGGACATGATCTGTCCAAAGAAAAGTTTACCGAGTATCTGCTGCGGGCGGCGTCCCGCGGCCCCGACGACCACCGGGTGGCCGAGACCGAGTTCGGCCTGATCGGCTTTGGCCGGCTGGCCATCATGGGCCTGACGCCGGAGGGGATGCAGCCCTTTTTCCGCGGCGCCGACTGCGTTGTCTGCAACGGCGAGCTGTACGGCTTCCGTCCGGTGAAGGCGCAGCTGGAGGCGGAAGGCTACGCCTTCCAGTCCGACTCTGACTGCGAGATCATCCTGCCGCTGTACTACAAGTACGGGCTGGAGATGTTCAAGCACCTGGACGCCGAGTTTGCCATGATCCTGTACGACAGCCGCCGCAAGCAGCTGATCGCCGCCCGCGACCCCATCGGCATCCGGCCGCTGTTCTACGGGTACAGCGCGTCGGGGGCCATCGCCTTTGCGTCGGAGGCCAAAAACCTGGTGGGGCTGGTCAAGAAAGTATATCCGTTCCCCATCGGCAGCTACTACTGCAACGGCCAGTTTGTGCGCTACTGCGACATTGCCGATGTGCCCGCCTGCCGCCACGACGATATGGACGCCATCCTGACAAACATCCGCGAAAAGCTGGTGGCCGGCGTGGACAAGCGGCTGGACGCCGATGCGCCGCTGGGCTTTCTGCTCTCCGGCGGGCTGGATTCCAGCCTGGTCTGCGCCATTGCGGCCCGGCAGCTGAAAAAGCCCATCCGCACCTTTGCCATCGGCATGGACGGGGACGCCATCGACCTGAAATACGCCCGCCAGGTTGCCGACTATCTCCACGCCGACCACACCGAGGTCATCATCGACCGGGACGCCGTGATCCGGGCTTTGCCCGACGTGGTGGCCATGCTGGGCACCTGGGACATCACCACCATCCGCGCGTCGGTCGGCATGTACCTGGTCTGCAAGTATATCCACGAGCATACCGACATCCGGGTGCTGCTGACCGGCGAGATCTCGGACGAGCTGTTCGGCTACAAGTACACCGACTTTGCCCCCAGTGCGGCGGCCTTCCAGGCCGAGAGCCAGAAGCGGGTGCGGGAACTGTATATGTATGATGTGCTGCGCGCCGACCGGTCCATCAGCGTCAACAGCCTGGAAGCCCGCGTGCCCTTCGGCGACCTGGACTTTGTGCGCTATGTCATGTCCATCGACCCGGAGCGCAAGCTCAACACCTACGGCAAGGGCAAGTACCTGCTGCGCAAGGCCTTTGAGGGCGGCTGGCTGCCCGAAAGCATCCTCTGGCGCGAGAAGGCCGCTTTCTCCGACGCGGTGGGCCACTCGATGGTGGACGACCTGAAAGAGTACGCCGAGACCTGCTACACCGACGCCGAGTTTGCCGAGAAGGCCGGCCAATACACCCACGGCCGTCCCTTCACCAAGGAGAGCCTGCTCTACCGCGAGCTGTTCGAGCAGTATTATCCCGGCCAGGGCGACATGATCGTGGATTTCTGGATGCCCAACCGCGCCTGGCCCGGCTGCGATGTGGACGATCCCTCCGCCCGCGTGCTGAAAAACTACGGCGCGTCGGGGGAATAACACAGGCCGCCCGCCGGCCTGAAAGGAGCCAGCATATGAACATCCGCCCCGCGACCCCCGCCGACCTGCCGGCGTTGATGGAGATCTTCGCCCTCGCCCGCCGCTTTATGGCGGAGCATGGCAACCCCGGCCAGTGGCCGACCAGCTATCCCGACGGGGCGCTGATGCGCGGCCAGATCGAAAGCGGCGTCTGCTATGTCTGCGAGGTGGGCGGGGAGATACAGGGCACCTTCTGCCTGATCTTTGGCGACGACCCCACCTACGAAGTGATTCTGGACGGCGCCTGGCCGGATGACGCGCCCTATGCCACCATCCACCGGCTGGCCTCGGCGGGCAAACGGCCGGGGGTGGGGCGGTTCTGCATCGACTGGTGCGGCCGGCAGGCCGGCACCCTGCGGGCCGACACCCATGCCGACAACCACGTGATGCAGCATCTGCTGGAAAGCACCGGGTTTGTCCACTGCGGCACCATCTACACCGACGACGGCACCCCGCGCATGGCATACTGGCGGGGCGGCGCGCAGTGACAGATACAAAAAACAGCCGGCGGGCTGCCCCAAAAAAGGGGATGGCCCGCCGGCTTTGCGCTTTGCGGCGCGGCGGTACATGTGTACTAAAGTGGGTACTGCAAACAAAAATGCGCCAGAACCTGACGCTCTGGCGCATAATATACTGGAGCGGGTGAAGGGAGTCGAACCCTCGTCCTCAGCTTGGAAGGCTGATGTACTGGCCGTTGTACGACACCCGCATACGGTATTGCTTATTATACCCGCACCATCAGCCGTTTGTCAAGCCTTCCGCCGGGGAAAGCCGCCCCCACCGGCAGGGCCGGGCGGGGCATGCTGCCCGGCATTTTCCGCCGCCGGCCCCACCGTACAACAAAATCCGCGCCCGGCGCCCGGTATACTGGTATCAAACCGGTGTGCGGGGCGCCGCTTTTTTCGGGCGGACCGGCCCGGCCGGCACGAATCGAGGTGGGACAGGCCTTATGGCAAAAGTCTGGTTTATTCCGGCGGACGGCACGCTGGCGGCCTACCTGTCAGGCGAGATCGACCACCACGCGGCCCAGTCGCTGCGGCGGGAGATCGACGCCCAGGTGGATGCGCACATGCCCGACCTTCTGGCGCTGGATTTCAGCGGCGTTACTTTTATGGATTCCTCCGGCGTGGGGCTGATCCTGGGCCGCGGACGGTACATTGCGTCACTGGGCGGCCGGCTGACCGTGCAGAATCCTCCGGCCCAGATCCGCAAAATGCTGGACCTGGCCAGAATACAGTATGTTTGACGGGGGCGCGCCATGAAACTGCTCAATCAGGTAAAAATCAGCTTTTACAGCCGCAGCGTCAACGAGGGGTTCGCCCGCGCGGCACTGGCGGCGTTCCTGGTACAGGCCGACCCCACGGTGCCCCAGCTGGCCGATGTCAAAACCGCCGTCTCGGAGGCGGTCACCAACTGCATCGTTCACGCATACCCCGGCGCCATCGGGCAGATCACCATGCGGGCGGCCCTGTACGAGGGCGGCGTGGTGCGCATTACCATTGCGGACAAGGGGGTGGGCATCGCCGACGTGGCCCGCGCCATGGAGCCGCTGTACACCACCGGAGACCCGGAAGAACGCGCCGGCCTGGGCTTTGCGGTCATGCAGAGCTTTATGGATAAGGTCCGAGTGACCTCAACGCCCGGCCGCGGCACCCGCGTCACCATGACCAAACGGCTGGACACCCCGCCGGCGCTGCCGGCTGCCCGCGGCTGATTCCTTTCTTACATAGGCGGTGCGCCGCGCCGCCGAACGCGGCTCCTGCCGAGCAAAAACCGGCCGGCCGCAGATACAGGGAGGAAACTGCCATGTCCGCACAGTTTGCCGGCGCCCCTGCCGCCGACGAGGCCCGCGCCCGGCGGGGCGAATTTATCCAGAACAATCTTGGCCTGGTGCATTGCTGCGCCGGGCGGTTCCGCGGCCGGGGCATCGAGTACGAGGACCTTTATGCCGCCGGTTGCCTGGGCCTGGTCAAAGCCTGCGACGGGTTCGACCCCTCCCGTGGGCTGTGCTTTTCCACCTACGCGGTGCCGGTCATTTTGGGCGAGATCAAAAAGCTGTTCCGGGACGGCGGCACCGTCAAGGTCAGCCGTACCTTGAAAGAGCTGGGGCTGAAGATCAACGCCGAGCGGGAACGCTGTCTCAAGCGCACCGGCACCGAACCTGGCGTCACCCAGCTGGCCGAGACATTGGGCACCACGCCGGAGCAGATCGCCCTGGCCATCCGGGCGTCGCTGCCGGCCCTGTCGCTGACGCCCGCCGATGATGAGGACGGCACCCGCGAGTGGGATATCCCGGTGGACTCGCCGGAGGAGGCGCTTTCGGAGCGCATCAGCCTGAATGAAGTCCTGGCTCGCCTGGCCCCCGCCGACCGGCTGCTGATCCGGCTGCGCTTTTTTGCCGGCAAGACCCAGAGCGAGACGGCGAAAGTGCTCAAAACCACCCAGGTGCAGATCTCCCGCCGCGAGCGCAAGATCCTGAAATGGATGCGCGAGGAGCTGACCGGGGAGTGAGCGCCCCTGCCGCCTCCTATTATCTATTATATATAGTAAAAAGAAATATAGGCAGATGCGGAGCCGGCAGGGGAGGGGCACGGAAAAGCTGCAATTTCCGGGGAAAAGGCAGTCCGCAAAGCCGGGGCGCGGCCTGGCATTACACACTGTAAAACCTGGCGGGAATGCCGAAATTACGGCCTGTATAAAGAGCTGGTAAAACAACTGTCAAATTGTTAAGATAACGGTGAAGAAATTGTAAAAAGCGCCAAAAGTGATACTTTCGGCCGAAAATTGGCAGAAAATGCTTGACGGTGCCAACTTTGCATGGTATTATAATTGCACCGCTTCGGGGCGGCCCCGCAACACTGTCACGGACAGGGCGTGGGCAACCGGATCGGCAGAGCAGTTTGAAAAGCTGCTCGAAAAAAACTTCAAAAAAGGTCTTGACAAAAGATCTTGGATGAAGTAAAATAAACAGGCTGTCGCCAAGACAGCGAGCCGGCCGAAAGGTTGAGCGGCTCAAAAAAATCTCAAAAAAGTGCTTGACAAAAGAA
>DWWX01000017.1 GCA_019119495.1 Candidatus Gemmiger stercorigallinarum
AACACCCTGCTGACCGGCGACGGCGCCAACCTGAGCCAGGGCCAGCGGCAGCTGCTGGCCATTGCCCGCGCCGCCGTGGCCGACCCGCCGGTGCTGATTTTGGACGAGGCCACCAGCTCCATCGATACCCGCACCGAGCAGCTGGTGCAGCAGGGCATGGACGCGCTGATGACCGGCCGCACCACCTTTGTCATCGCCCACCGGCTGTCCACCGTCAAAAACTCCGACTGCATCATGGTGCTGGAGCAGGGCCGCATCATCGAGCGCGGCACCCACGACCAGCTGATCGAGCAGAAGGGCCGCTATTACCAGCTGTATACCGGCAACTCCATTGCCGGGTAAGCGCGGCGGCCGCACAACAGTCAAAGCAAAGGAAGCCCCGGCCGTTGGCCGGGGCTTCCCCTGTTTCTGTCTTGTTGCTGCAATGTTTTGGCTGCGCCGCCGCGGGGCGGGCGCTTACTGCTTTTGCCGGTACAGCTCCACGATGTGCAGCAGGATCTCCACCATCTGGTCCAGCTTCTCGACGGTAGCGCACTCCAGCGGGCCGTGGCAGTTGAAACCGCCGGTGCCCAGGTTGGGGCAGGGCAGCCCTTTAAAGCTGAGCATCGCGCCGTCGGTGCCGCCGCGGATGGGCACGTTGGCCGGCTCCAGCCCCACCGCCGCAATGGCCTTGCGGGCGTTTTCCACCAGGTGGAAGTGCGGCTCGATCTTTTCGATCATGTTGTAATAGCTGTCCTTCAGGTCCAGTTCGACGGTGCCTTCGCCGTATTTGTCGTTGAGGCGGGCGGCGATGTGGGCCAGTTCCCGCTTGCGGTCGTTGAAGCGGGCGGGATCGTGGTCGCGGACGATATAGCCCAGCCTGGCGGTGGTCACGTCGCCCGCCATGCTGGTCAGGTGGTAAAAGCCCTCGTAGCCCTCGGTGTGTTCGGGGCGGTCGAAGGCGGGCAGCGCGGCGTGGAACTCGTGGGCGATGTTCATGGCGTTTTTCATAGCGTTTTTGGCCGAGCCGGGATGCACCGACAGACCATGCACCGTCACCACCGCCGCGGCGGCGTTGAAGTTCTCGTAGTTGATCTCGTTGACGTCACCGCCGTCCACCGTGTAGGCAAAGTCGGCGCCAAAGCCCGCCACGTCGAACAGGTCCGCGCCCTGGCCCACCTCCTCGTCGGGGGTAAAGCCGATACAAATCTTGCCGTGGGGGCGGTTTTCGGCCAGCAGGCGCTCGGCCATGGTGACGATCTCGGCGATGCCTGCCTTGTCGTCGGCGCCCAGCAGCGTGGTGCCGTCGGTGGTGATGAGGGTCTGGCCCTTCAGCCCGGCCAGAAACGGGAACTCGGCCGCGCGGATGACCGCGCCGGTGGCGGGCAGCGTCACGTCGCCGCCGTCGTAGTTTTCGTGCAGGACGGGGTTGACGTTCTCGCCGGGGGCGTCGTCGGTGGTGTCCATGTGGGAGATAAAGCCGATGGCCGGGGCGCCCTCGCAGCCGGGGGTGGCGGGGATGGCGGCGTAGACGTAGCAGTGCTCGTCCACGCGGGCGTCGGCCAGGCCCAGGGCTTTCAGCTCCTCCACCAGCTGGTTGGCCAGGTCAAACTGGCGCAGCGTGGTGGGGTGGCTGGGGCTGGTGGGGTCGGAGGTGGTATGCACCTTCACATACCGCAGAAAGCGTTCGTAAGCGCGCATGGTGGCAACTTCCTTTCTCTGTATCCATAGTATGGCATGGCATTGGCGCGACAGGACACGCGCCGGGCATACCGCGGGGCTTCTGTCTTGTATTCTAGCACAAACGTCCCGGTTTTCCAACCGCCGGGGCGGCGGCGCGGGGCAAATGGCCCCCGCCTGCCGGTTTTGGTGCGAATTTCAGCAAAATCGGGCGGATGCGTCGGGGGCAAGGCTTTTCTTTCGGCGGCATTTATGATAGAATGGTTAAGATTAGATGAAATGGGGATGTGTGCCCGGCGCCGGAACGCCCCGCCGCGGCGCGCCCTGCCCCTGGGAGGCTGTTATGGCAGATACGATTTTCCACGACAAGACATTGCTCATCACCGGCGGCACCGGCAGCTTCGGCCACACGGTGCTCAAGCATTTTCTGACCACCGACATCGGCGAGATCCGCATCTTCTCCCGCGACGAGAAGAAGCAGGACGACATGCGCCACGACCTGCAGGCCAACTATCCGGAGTATTACCAGAAGGTCAAATTCTATATCGGCGACGTGCGCAACATCCAGAGCCTGCGGGACGTGATGCCCGGCGTGGACTACATCTTCCACGCGGCGGCGCTGAAGCAGGTGCCCTCCTGCGAGTTCTTCCCCATGGAGGCGGTGCGCACCAACATCGAGGGCACCGACAACATGCTGCACGCGGCCATCGAGGCCAACGTCAAGCGGGTGGTCTGCCTGTCCACCGACAAGGCCGCCTACCCCATCAACGCCATGGGCATCTCCAAGGCGATGATGGAGCACGTCATCACCGCCAACGCCCGCGTGTCCGCCCAGCGGGGCGGGCCGGTCATCTGCTGCACCCGGTACGGCAACGTCATGTGCAGCCGCGGCTCGGTGATCCCGCTGTTTGTGGAGCAGATCAAGGCCGGCAACCCCATCACCATCACCGACCCCAACATGACCCGCTTTTTGATGAACCTGGACGAGGCGGTGGACCTGGTCATGTTCGCCTTTGAGCACGCCAACCCCGGCGACCTGTTCATCCAGAAGTCGGACGCTTCCACCATCGGCGACCTGGCCAAGGCGGTGCAGACGCTGTTTGGCGACACCGGCACCCGCATCATCGGCACCCGCCACGGCGAAAAGCTGTACGAAACGCTGATGACCAAGGAGGAGCGCACCCGCAGCGAGGACATGGGCGGCTATTTCCGCGTCGCTGCCGACAACCGCGACCTGAACTACGACAAGTACTTTATCAAAGGCCAGGTACACACCCAGGCGGACGAGGACTACACCAGCCACAACACCCGCCGCCTGAACGTGGCCGAGACCATTGAGAAGATCATGACCACCGATTATATCAAGGAGGAGCTGGCCAAAGCCGGCAAGTAAGCCATGGCACTGACGAAAGACAGCCCCATCCTGATCACCGGCGCGGGCGGCTTTGTGGGCAAAAACCTGGCAGCCGAGCTGACGGCGAGGGGCTACACTTCCCTGCTCTGCTTTGAGAAGGACGACACGCCGGAAACGCTGGCAGGCTACTGCCAAAAGGCTGCCTTTGTGGTGCACCTGGCCGGCGTCAACCGGCCCAAAGACCCCGGCGAATTTTACGCCGGCAATTCCGGCCTGACCGACCTGCTGCTGGCCGACCTGGAAGCCGCCGGCAACGCCTGCCCGGTGCTGGTGACCTCCAGCGTGCAGGCCGCGCTGGATAACGACTACGGCAAATCAAAGCTGCAGGCCGAGGAGGCCATTTTTGCCCACGGGCAGCGCACCGGCGCGCCGGTGTATGTCTTCCGCATGGAGGGGGTGTTCGGCAAATGGTGCCGCCCCAACTACAACAGCGTGGTGGCCACCTTCTGCCACAACATCGCCCGCGGGCTGCCCATCCAGGTGCGTGACCCGGACTTTGCGCTGCCGCTGGTCTACATTGACGACGTGGTGGCCTGCATCCTGGGCGCAATGGAGCGGGGCAAGGCCGTGCGCGACAGCGAAAACCGCTGCCGCATCCACCCGGTGCATACCGTGACGCTGGGGCAGCTGGCCGGGACCATCCAGAACTTTGCCAAAGCACGCGGCGGCGATGCCGCCAGGGCGCTGGGCGCCGACGGCCTGCCCACGCTGGCCGTGCCGGAGCTGGCGGCGGGCAGCTTTGAGAAAAAGCTCTACTCCACCTATCTGTCCTACCTGCCGGCGGACGAATTTGCCTACGACCTGAACATGCACTGCGACGCCCGCGGCAGCTTTACCGAGTTTTTGCGCACGCCGGAGCGGGGGCAGGTCAGCGTGAACATCTCCAAGCCCGGCATCGTCAAGGGCAACCACTGGCACCACACCAAGAACGAGAAGTTTTTGGTGGTGAAGGGCGAGGGGGTCATCCGGTTCCGGCAGATCTTCTCGGACGAGGTGATCGAGTACCATGTCAGCGGCGAAAAGCTGCAGGTAGTGGATATCCCCTGCGGCTACACCCACAACATTGAAAATGCGGGCGAGGGCGACATGGTGACGGTGATGTGGGCCAACGAAGCCTTTGACCCCGAACACCCGGACACCTACGCGATGCAGGTGTGACCCGCGTTCTGAAACCAAGAAAAGGATTGTTGCAGCGTGAACAAGTTAAAGCTTATGACCGTCATCGGCACCCGGCCGGAGATCATCCGGCTGTCGGCCGTCATCAAAAAGTGCGACAAGTATTTTGACCAGATCCTGGTCCATACGGGGCAGAACTATGACTATACCCTGAACCAGATCTTTTTTGAGGACCTGGGCCTGCGCGCGCCGGACTTTTACCTGGACGCGGTGGGCAAGGACCTGGGCGAGACCATCGGCAACATCATTGCCAAATCCTATGCGCTGATGGCGGAGCAGAAGCCCGACGCGCTGCTGATCTTGGGCGACACCAACAGCTGCCTGTGCGCCATCGGGGCCAAGCGGCTGCACATCCCCATCTTCCACATGGAGGCCGGCAACCGCTGCTTTGACGAGTGCCTGCCGGAGGAGACCAACCGCCGCATCGTGGACCACATTGCCGACGTGAACATGTGCTATTCCGAGCATGCCCGCCGCTACCTGAATGCCGAGGGCACC
Organism: Candidatus Gemmiger stercorigallinarum; assembly: GCA_019119495.1. GTDB lineage: Bacteria > Bacillota > Clostridia > Oscillospirales > Ruminococcaceae > Gemmiger > Gemmiger stercorigallinarum. Next base: position 4,748 of record DWWX01000017.1, read on the forward strand.
GCCAAGGAGCGCACCTTTGTGACCGGCAGCCCCATGGCCGAGGTGCTGCACGCCAACCTTGCCAAGATCGAGGCCAGTGATGTGCTGAAACGTCTGGGCCTAGAACCGCACCAATATATGCTGCTGTCCGCCCACCGGGAGGAAAACATCGACACCGAGAAAAACTTCCTCGACCTGTTCACCTCCATCAACCATCTGGCGGAAGCCTACGACATGCCCATTTTGTACTCCTGCCATCCCCGCAGCCGCAAGCGGCTGGAGGCGATGAACTTCCG
>DWWX01000002.1 GCA_019119495.1 Candidatus Gemmiger stercorigallinarum
GTAGATGATGGAGGTCAGGCCCATGTTGGCGCTCTCGTTGAAAAAGGTGAACAGCGTGTTGCCGCAGATCAGGTAGAGGGGATAATTTTCAATGTTGGAGCGGAACATATAGCTGAAGATGATGGTCTGCAAAATCATCATCAGCAACGGGTTCAGGATGCTCCACACATAGCCCAGAAAGCTGCGGCGGTATTTGACCTTAAGATCGCGGGAGACCAGCTCGCGGATCAACGGCCGGTATTTCACAAAGTGCTGCCAGTAGGTGGAAAGCTGGCGGAGTTTGGCGGATCGTTCCATGAAAAAATCTCCTTGCGTGGCGCTCAGTCCGGGCGGCCTTTCAGCCTGTGGTAAAGGCTGGTGCACAGCCCCAGCAGGCGGGGATGGTCCTGGAGCTTGCGGCGGACGGTGACTTTCAGCACCCAGTGGTCCACCAGCAGCCAGACCAGCCATTTTTTCAGCTTGGGCATGCTGTAATAGTCCACCGGGATGCAGTACCCGCTGCCGCCGCCCTGCAGGATATTGCGGCTGCGCTGCCACACGTCCCGGATGGTCAGCTTGTGGCCCTGGCCCAGGTCGTCCTCAAAGGGGATGGCGCCGAACAGGTCGGCGTCGGGGTATTTGGGGTAATGCAAAAAATACTCCATCGTCCAGCAGGCGTCGGCGGTGCGCACCGGCAGCCGGTCCAGGTCGGCGCCAAAGGTATCCGCCAGGTCGCGCACCAGCTGCAGCGCGCCCTGCTGCATCTGGGTGGTGACATAGCGGGCGGCAAAGGGGGCGCGGTATTCCTCAAACACCGGCGCCGCCGTGCCGGAAGAACAGTCAAACCCGGTGCAGGACGGCCCCTGGAAGCTGATGGAATACTCGCGCAGCGCGCCGGTTACGGCGGGGGAGTAGTCGTACAGCGTTTCCAGCTTCATGCCGCTGTCGGTGCGGCGCTGCAGGGCCATGTCGGAGTTCAGGTGCAGATAACAGGCGGTGATGTCATAGCCGTACAGGCTGGTCAGTACCGTTTCCAGCCGGCCGCTGTACCCGATGTCAAAGGTGGCGCTTTTGCCCCGGAAGAAGGGGCCGTAATACCGGCCCACACAGTCTTTGTACCGCTGCACCGCGTCGGGGTCCAGGCAGGTGTCCAAAAACAGGTTGGCAAACCGCTCAAAGGCGGCGGTGTCGCCAAAAGCCCGGCTTCCGTCGATGCCCTGCTCCGCCATGGCGGTGCGCAGTTTGGCAATGCCGGCTTCGGTGCAGGCGGGGCGCAGCAGGGCCACCAGCTTGTCCGGCGTCAGGTCGCGGGCGCTGTAATACCACGGGGCCGAGTACAGGCTTTCCGGCGTGGCCAGCAGCAGCGGCAGCACCGTTTTGCGGGAGGCATAGATATAGTTTGCCTCCGCCGTCACGCCGTAAGCTTTTTTGACCAGCTCAAAGGCCTGCATGGGCAGCCAGCCGTCCCGCGCCACAAAGTTCACCTGGGCAAAGCCGTCCCGGCGGCACAGCCGGGCCAGCCACCGGGCAATGGCAAACAGGTACGGCCCCATGGCCCAGATGCCGATGCGCCGCGGGTCGGCGTTGAAATCGCTCTGCTTGATGACCGGGATGAACGGGTCGTCAAAAATGCGGTTGGCCGCCGCGGCCATCAGGCAGCGCATGCCCCAGAACCAGGCCATGCTGCTGGCGTTCCACTGCATGCCGTAATTGCGGGTGAACATATCGGCGTAGCAGCCGCCGTATTCAAAGCCGGGCACGTCGTTCTGCATGCAGGCGGTGACCTTGGGCAGCAGGAAGGCGGTCCAGCCGGCCTCGCGGGCTTTCTGCACGTCGGCGGCGGGGTTGTCGCCAATGTGGACGATTTCGCCGCCCTGGCAGCCCAGCTGCTTCTGCACCAGGCGGTACAGCTGGCCGCTGGATTTGTTCACCCCGGCCTCACAGGAGACATACACCCCTGCGGCGCCGGTGTAGCCGCATTTTTCCAGCATGCGGCGGATAAAATCGGCGGGCAGGTACATGTCCGACACACAGACCACCGTTTTGCCGGCAAACTGCGCCAGCTCCCACAGCTCCCGCCCCTTTTTGCGGGCGGTGCAGAACCGCAGCTCGCAGTCCAGCTCCAGCTGGCGGATCGCATCCAGATGGGGAGCCAGCCGCGGGCAGAGCGCCGCCAGCTCGGCGTAGATGTCGTCCAGCGTGACCTCGCCCAGGGCGCTGCGCTTCTGGTCGACGGCGGCCTTGCGGGCGCGGCGCTCGGCCTCCACCCGCAGCTGGCCGAACTGCACATGGTCGGCGCAGCCCAGCATCCGGGTGACGTCGGCCTCCATAAAGGCGAACAGGTCGGCAGGCTGCCAGAAAGGCCGCAGCAGCAGCGTGTCGAACACGTCAAAGCTGACCACCCGGCAGGCGGGGGAGAGCACGGCGCGCTTGAGCTCCTCCTGCCTGAGGCCGTCCATCTTCACCGGCTGCAGCGGCAGATCCACCAGGTCGTCCTCGGCGGGGCCGCCCTGCAAAAGTGCGTCCAGCATGCCGCGCAGCTCCCGCCGCTGGGCGGGCGTGCAGCGGCACTGCTGGTCCACCGCCTTTTTCCAGCCTTTGCCCAGCCGGGCGCGCCAGGCGTACAGCCCCGTGCGGAAATCGAACGAAAGCCCCTTGCCGGCCAGGTACTCCCCGGCGATGGCAAAGACGTTGGCAATGTCAGTCAGCGCCTTGTGGCATTTCTGGTAGGTCAGCTGCCGGGTGGAGGTGGAAGCCCCCGCGTGGCGGTAATACTTGTAAAATTCGCCGTGGACGTTGACCATGTGGCTGGCCGCGCCGAAAAACAGCGTGGCGTACAACAGGTCCTCGCACATGGTAAAGTGGGTGGAGATTGACTGCAGAAACGGCGCGATCCGATCAAACAGGCGGCGGTGATAGACCTTGTTGCCGATGATATGGCAGCCGTAGTCCTGCCCGCCCTGCCCCAGCAGAAAACGCAGCGGTTCCTCGCCGGAAAGGTCCAGGTCGCTTTGCTGGAAGATGCGGTTGGGGTAGTAGATATCGCCGTTTTCAAATGTCTCAACAAAATCGCCGGCCACAAGGTCGGCGTCTGCTTGCAGTGCTTTCTGCATCATCAGGCGGTAATAGTCCACCGTGACGCTGTCGTCGCTGTCCAAAAAAGCGAAGTACTGGCCGGTCATGGCCGTCAGGCCGGTGACGCGGGTGCGGAACAGGCCGCGGTTTTCCGGGTGGTGGATCACCCGGATGCGGCTGTCCTTTTTGGCATACTCCTCGGCCAGGGCGGGGGCGTTGTCCGGCGAGGCGTCGTCCACCAGGATGACCTCCAGCGCCCGCCAGCTTTGTACCAGGACGCTGTCCAGGCAGGCGGCCAGATACTGCTCGGTGCCGTATACAGGGATGATAACGCTTAAGATCGGCTGGGATTCGTGGGTTTCCATGGTCCTCTCCTGGTAGTTTGTGCGTGTGTTTTGCGTTTGGCCCACCACTGCATCAGGGGGTAACAGGCGTAGCCGGTGGCACGCAGCAGGCGGGTGTTCTTGTTTTTCATGCGGGAGGCGACGGCCGGGTGCTGGCTTCGCAGCATGCCGTCGTACCGGCGCAGCTGGGCGCGGATGCCGCCCCCGGCGGGGAAGCGCAGCAGCAGCTCGATGCCGTACTGGGCAATGTCCCTGGCGCGGGCGCGCAGCAGATCCCCCTTGGCGCCGGCCGGCAGGGCGTCGGCCCTGTCCAGGATCAGCCGGGTGACCTCCACATAATCGTCAAAGTGTTTCTGATAACTGGCCAGGCTGACGCTCTGGCCGTCCCGCCCCAGGCGGTAATGGTACAGCGGCAGGGGATAGAACACCAGCGTCTGCGCGGCGGCCAGCCCCAAAAAGGTGTAGGCCATGTCGGTATAGCTGCGCCGGTGCGGCAGCGAGATGCCTGCCGCGTGCAGCACCTGGGTGCGGAAGGTCATGCCGTGGATCTCCAGATCCAGCGGGGCGCCGCCCAGGTCCTCAAAGCTGTAAACACAGCCGGCCTGCCGGCCGGCGCAGACGTCAAAGGTGCGGCGCACCAGGCCGTTCTGCACGGTGCGGTAGTTGGTCATGACCACGTCGGCGGTGCAGTGTTCCAGCTGTTTCAGCAGGGAGGCAAGCGCCTGCGGGTCAAACCAGTCGTCGCAGTCCAGCGTGCGGAAATACCGCCCCTGCGCGGCGTGCAGCGCCGCGGTGACGGCGCTGCCGTAGCCGCCGTTTTTCTGGTCGATCAGGCGGAACACATCCGGCCGCCGCTGCACATACTGCCGGGCCAGGCGGGCGGTGCCGTCGGTGGAACCGTCGTTCACAACAAGCACTTCAAGGCGCTCGGCTCCTGCCGTCAGGCAGGAGTCCAGCGCCTTTGCCAGGGTGGATTCCCCATTATAAGCGGCAACCGCCACGGACAAAAGCTTGCCGGCGGCAGCTGGCTGTGTGTCTTGCTGAAGCATAGTGATCCTCAAATTACAGTCGTGCGTGCGCGGACAAAAGGCCGCACTTTCCTGTATAGTATACGCCATATTCTATCATAACCACCGCCGAAACGCAACTTTCTGTCAAAGCTGCGCGAAAGATGGGGAAAAACACAAAAAAGCCGGGCGCACAGCGGCAAAAACTGTGCGTCCGGTGAAAAGGAAGGCGGAAGCCGGGTGGGAAGGTCCGGCCCCGGTCACTGTGTGGCAATGGTGATGTCGCCGCTGGTGCTGCGCAAGGTCAGGGCGGGGGCGCCGCCGGGGCGGGCCAGGCGGCGGCCCATGCCGGCGCCGTCCAGCCCGATCTCGCCGCTTACCGAGCTTGCGGCGATGGCTGCGCCGCCGGCGGTGCGGATGTCTAGGTCGCCGGAGACTGTCTCCCATTCGGCCGAGACCGCCGTACTGCCCAGGCACTCGCAGTCGCCGGAGACGGTTTTGGCACGGAACCGGTCGGCGTCGCCGTCAAAGCGGACGTCGCCGGAGACGGTGCGGCAGTCGATGCGGTTGGCGGATACGTCCTCCAGCCGGATCTCGCCGGAGGTGGTCCCCGCGGTCAGCGTGTCGCAGCCCAGGGTGTGCACCGACACATCGCCGGAAACGGTGGTGAAGGAGGCCGCGTCGCAGTCCACACAGGTCAGCGTCAGGTCGCCGGAAGTGCTGCTGAACCGCAGCCCCGCCACCGTGCGGTCGCACAGCTTGCAGTTGCCGGAAACGGTGGCCACTGAAAAGTCGCCCAGCTGCGCGCCGCGGGGGATGGTGACGATCACCGCATACTCTGCGGTATTGAGATTGATGTTCACGCTGCCGAAATGGAGGTGGACGCTGCCGCCGGTGCCGCCGCGGCCGGCGCGAGTGACAAAGTGCAGGATGCCGCCCGTCACCTCGCACCGCTCAATGTACTCCCGCGCGGGCAGGCAGTAGCGCAGCGCAAAGGTCTCGCCCTCCTCAAAGCGGACGTCGGCGCTCACCACATGGATGTCCACGCCGGAAAACGGCTCCAGCGTCTGCCCGCCCTGCCGGGGCGGGGTCTGGCCGGCGCTGCCGCCGGCAAACAGGCTGTCCAGCAGGCCGCGAATGCCCGTGCGCACCGTATCGTCCGCAGCGGGGGCGGAAGCGGGCCGGTGCGCCGCCAGCTCGCCGGTCAGCTGCTCGGCAAAGCCCTGCGGCGGGCCGAAATGGGACACCAGCCGGTCGTAATCGTCCAGGCCGGCCTCGGCGGCGTATTCGCGGTAATAATCCAGCACGCTGCCGCGCTCGGCGTCGGTCAGGCCGCCCAGGCAGGCGGCCAGCTCCTGAAAATATTGTTCTGCGGTTTTCATGGCTGTTCCTCCAACAGGTCGTCCAGTTGATGTTCAAACACGTGCCACTCGCGCTGGTACTGTGCCAGCACGGCGCGGCCCTGTTCGGTCAGGTGATAATAGCGGCGGTTCCGGCCCTGCCAGGGCTGGTCATAGGTGGTCAAAAGCCCGCCTTTCTGCAGGCGCTTCAGCGCCGGATACAGCGAAGTCTCGGACACGTCCAGCATGCCGCGGACCTCCTGGGTCAGCTGGTAGCCGTAGGCATCTTTGCGGCGCAGGACGGCCAGAACGACAAAATCCAAAATTGCACCGCCGATCTGGAACCCCAAAAGGCTCACCTCCTGTTATTGATTTGCTATATTATAAAACGAGCAATATAAAATGTCAACACTATTCTCCAAACATCTGCAAAAAAATGCGGCGCCCCCGGCGCCCCTGCGCGGCCGGCGGCAGGGGAGTGCCGGGCACCCGGCAGAGGCCGCTTGCAAGGGCGGCGGCATGCGTGTAATATAAAAGAAAAAGGACTGCCCGGCCGCGGGGGCCTGTACGCCCGCCCCGGCCGGACAGAGACAGGAGGACCCGGCCATGCCGTTCACGCTTGTCCGCAACGATATCACCAAAATGCAGGTGGATGCCATCGTCAACGCCGCCAACAACTCGCTTTTGGGCGGCGGCGGTGTGGACGGGGCCATCCACCGGGCGGCGGGGCCGGCCCTGCTGGCGGAATGCCGCACCCTGGGCGGCTGCGCCACCGGCAGCGCCAAGATCACCGGTGCGGGGCGGCTGCCCTGCCGGTACGTCATCCACACGGTGGGGCCGGTGTGGCATGGCGGCGGCTGCGGCGAGCGGGAGGCGCTGGCTTCCTGCTACCGCACCTCGCTGGAGCTGGCCGCGGCGCACGGCTGCGAGAGCGTGGCCTTCCCGCTGATCTCGGCGGGAATCTACGGCTACCCGGCGGACCGGGCCATCCAGGTGGCCGAGCAGACCATCCTGGCCTTTTTGCAGGAGCACGAGCTGCAGGTCTATCTGGTCCTTTTTGACCGCACCGCCTTCCGGCTTTCCGGCGAACGCCGCCGCGACATTGCCGCCTACATCGACGACCGCTATGTGGACGAGCACACCGACCACACGCTGGAGAGCCGGCGCATGGCCGCGGCACAGCAGGCGGACACTTTCTTTGACCTGCAGGCCCGGTTCAACGCGCCCGCCCCGGCCGCCGCAGCGGACCGGGAGCTGCGGGAGGCGGTGTCGCACCTGGACGAGAGCTTTTCCCAGATGTTGCTGCGCAAGATCGACGAGCGGGGCATGACCGACGTCCAGTGCTACAAGCGGGCCAACATCAGCCGCAAGCTGTTTTCCAAGATCCGGTCCGACGTGCAGTACCGGCCCAGCAAGCCCACCGCGCTGGCCTTTGCCGTGGCGCTGCGCCTGCCGCTGGCCGAGACCTGCGAGCTGCTGCAGAAAGCGGGCTTTGCCCTGTCCCGCTCCAACCGGTTCGACATTATTGTGGAATACTTTATCGCCCGCGGCTGCTACGACATTTTTGAGATCAACGAGGCGCTGTTCGCCTTTGACCAGAGCCTGCTGGGCGGCTGACTGCACCCCGGCGGGAAATGTCGCCTGCCGGGCGACCTCTGCGCCCGCAAAATGCGGTACGATCAGGCTGTAAGGAAAAACGCTCTGCCGGGCGTGGCCTTACAGCCGCTTTTTGCATTACCGCCGGCGCGCAGACGCCGAAGCCGCGGGAGGGCACAGCCATGACAAACGTAACCGAAACCAAACGCACCGCCGCCCAAAACGACCTGACCGAGCTGGTCTTTATCCTGGACCGCAGCGGCTCGATGTGCGGGCAGGCCGCCGACACCATCGGCGGCTTCAACTCGATGCTGGAAAAGCAGAAGGCCGCGCCAGGCCGCGCTTACGTCAGCACCGTGCTGTTTGACGACCGCAGCGAGGTCCTGCACGATCGCCTGCCGCTGGACCAGGTTCCGCCCATGACCGACCGGGAGTATTACGCCCGCGGCTCCACCGCGCTGCTGGACGCCGTCGGCGGGGCCATCCGGCACATTGGCAACATCCACAAGTATGCCCGGCCGGAGGACGTGCCCGCCCGCACGCTGTTTTTCATCACCACCGACGGCATGGAAAACGCCAGCCGCCGCTACAGCTGCGACGACGTCCGGCGGATGATCCGGCGGCAGAAGGAACGGTACGGCTGGGAGTTCGTGTTCCTGGGGGCCAACATCGACGCGGTGGAGACCGCCGCCCGGTTTGGCATCGGCGCCGACCGGGCCGCCACCTACTGCGGCGACAGCGCCGGCACCCGGCTGAACTACGATGTGTTCAGCGACCTGGCCTGCCGCATCCGCGCCGGGGCGCCCATCGACCCGGACTGGAAAGCCCCCATCGAGGCCGACGCCCGAACCCGCGGCCAGGCCCCCGGTCCGGCCCGCCGCAGATAAGGCGCAGCCGCCGGCCCGCCCGCGCCGGTCAGGAAGCCGCTGCAAACGGCCCGAACCAAAAACCAAACGCAAGGCAATATAAAAACGGCCCCGGCATTTGCCGGGGCCGCAGACTGTCGAAAAAGTTGAAATCTGTCGCCGTCGGCGGACATGCGCCGACGACGGCGACACCGACAGGGAAATTTTGCGGCAAATTGTGTGCGAGGAGCTGTGCTCCGAGTGCGCGATTTGTCGTAAAATTTTGTCGAAGGGGATTCCAAAAGGGGAAACAGACGCGTTAGGCAAAGCCGTGCGCGGCTGTTGCCCCTTTTGCTGCCCAAAGGCGGCAGGCGCTTACAGCGTCGAGTAGCCGTAGCTGTTGACCAGCGCGTCAATGCGCTGGCCGGCCTTGCAGAAGGGGCAGGCGTGCGAGTCGTAGGACTGGTAGTCGGGCAGGTCGGACGGGTCAAAGATGGACATGACCGGGTAGCCCTCGCACTCCTTGACGGTGGCAAAGATGGCGGTCAGCCCCGCCACGGTGCCGCCGTAATAGCGCACCGCCTCGATGGCCGAGCGCACGGTGTAGCCGGTGGTGACCGATGCGGCCAGGATCAGCACATGCTTGCCGGTGATCATGGGGGTCAGGTTCTCGCGGAACAGCAGCTGGCTGCCGGTGGTGTGCTCCGGCGTTACCACATAGATGGTCTGGTGGGCGTTCATGTTGATAAAACCGTCGCGGGTCAGCTCGCTGGCCAGGCAGGCGCCGATGACCTCGGTGCCGTCCAGGCAGAGGACGGTATCCACAACGGTGGTGGCCTTATAGGTGGATACCAGCTCCCGCGCAACGGCCCTTGCCTCGGACAGGCGGGTCTTGGGCACCGTCACATCGATAAAATAATTGATGTGGCTGTGGCTGGTGGCAAAGTGCCCCTTTGCCACGCGCAGATACAGGTCCGCCTTTTTGGTGGGGATCTTGACCAGGTGCATTGCCATAGTGTGCTTCTCCTTTCGGTTCCCGCCGGGGCGGGATTCTTCCACTACTATCTATTGTACCGTCAAACCACGGCAGGTTGCAACTGCCTTGCATACGGAAAAACCGCCAAAATATCGCGGCTATTTTCGGCACTTTGCCGCCGGCATGGCATTGGCGGCGGGCGGGGCGTCAATCCGTCCGCTGCGGTGCGGCGCCGGCGCCGCGGACAGCTTCCAGGCTGGCGGCATCCTCGCGCACAAAGGCGGCGTTGCGCTCGTAGTCGTGCTGGAACACATGGGCAAACAGTACGTCCAGCACTGCCTTTTGGGCGGCAGCCGAGGCAAAGGTGGAGATCTTGGCGTCGTTGGATTCCATCGGCGGCAGAAGCAGCAGGCAGTCCGCCCGGCGCGCGGCGGGGCTGTCCGCGCGGGCGGTGACGGCGATCACCGGGGCGCCGCACTTTTTGGCTGCGGCCAGCGCCGCCCGCAGCTGGTCGTTTGCGCCGGAGTAGGACACCGCCAGCAGGCAGTGGCCGGCGTCCATTCGGCGGGTGAAATAGCTGCCCTCCACCCGGTCGGACACCAGGTTCACCTGCCGGCCGATCTTGCGCATGCGGAACGCAAAATCCGCGCTGACGTGGCCGCTGGTGCCGATGGCATACAAATCGATGCAGCTGGCGGACAATAGCAGCCCCGCCGCGCGCCGTACCACTTCGGCCGGCAGCAGCGCGGGCAGCCGCCGCAGAGACTCCTGCTCCAGCCGGAGCACCGCGCGGGTCACCTCCTCGGCGGGGGTGGCGGCGTCAAAGGGAAAGTTGCAGTCGGGCAGCGGCGCGGCGCCGGGCACGGCTTCGCGGTACAGTTCGGCCTTGAACGCCTTCAAACTCCGGCAGCCGAATTTCCGGCAGAAGCGCGTCACCGCCGCCGGGCTGGTAAAGCTGGCGGCGGCCAGCTCCCGCGCGCTCATCCGGGCCGCCTGCTCCGGATTTTGCAGGATATAGTCGCGCAGGTGCCGCTCGGTCTGCGTCAGGCCGCTGTGCCGCTGCAGGCGGTAGATCAGGTCCATGTGGCGCAACCTCCTCCGTTTTGGTTCGTTGTCTGTCATTATATCGCCGCCGCCCGCCGGCCGTCAAATAAAAAGGCAGCGCAAACTGCGCAGACTGCACAAAAAACGGGAAGGATCTTTGGCCGGCTGGTACGTTTGTTTCAAACGGCCTGCCGGCTGCCGGCGGGATGAAACTGTGCTTCCCGTTTGCGGGGCGGGGCTTTTCTTTTGGCGGCGGGCATTTTATACTGTTGATCGCAACATGACGCTTGGCCGGGGCCTTGACGGGGAAACGCCCCTGCGCCCGGCCGGGCAGCGGGGGAGCAAGGCTCCCGAAAGGAGACAATGCCATGAGAATGCCGGACGGATTTTTGTGGGGCGGCGCCACCGCCGCCAACCAGTGCGAGGGCGCCTACAATGTGGACGGGCGCGGGCTTTCCAGCGTGGACGTGGTGCCCTTTGGCCCTGACCGCATGAAGGTGGCCCGCGGCGAGATGAAGATGCTGGAATGCGATGCGGACCACACCTACCCCGCCCACGAGGCCATCGACATGTACCACCATTATAAAGAGGACATCGCCCTGATGGCGGGCATGGGCTTCAAGTGCTACCGGCTGTCCATCTCCTGGACGCGCATCCTGCCCAACGGCGACGACGACACCCCCAACGCCGCCGGCGTCGCCTTCTACCGCAGTTTGTTTGAGGAATG
>DWWX01000018.1 GCA_019119495.1 Candidatus Gemmiger stercorigallinarum
AAGGGGTACGCCGCATCCGTAAGGCGGCAGAGCCGCCAACGGCTGCGCAGCTGCGGCGCGCACGCCGCGAAAAAAGTGAAAAACACCTCACGGCCCGCAAACGTGCTTGCTGGCCGGCCCCATGGCCAGCAAGTGCGCTGCCGCGGGCCGCGGCCTGCTCGAACAAGTGCTTGCACTTGTTCGAAAATATGTTATTTGTCCCACTTTTCCACCAGCGCCTTGAGCTGGTCGGCGAATTTGGCCAGGTCCTTGTTGGCCCAGCCCCGGCTGCGGGAGATGAGGTTCGTGAGGGCCCGGCCCGCCTCCTCCAGGCGGCGGTAGGCGGGGGAACCCAGGGCCTTGCGCGCCCGCTTGGGGGTCAGCTCCACTCCGGGGGCCAGCATCCGGTTCGTTGCCAGGTCATAGACCTCCTCGTAGTTGGGCGCGTGGGCTGAGAGGCCCCTGTCCCGGAGGGTCTGGGCGTAGAGCTGGGTGACCTCCGCGTCCCCGTGGACCACAAAGAACTCCTTGGGCTTGGGGGAGAAGTGCTCCGCCCAGGCCAGCAGGTGGCTGCGGTCGGCGTGGGAGCTCAGGCCCTTGAAGTTGACGATCTTGGCCCGGACGGCGATGGTCTCGCCAAAGAGCTTGACCTCGCTGGCCCCGTCCAGCAGGCGGCGGCCCAGGCTGCCCTCGGCCTGGTAGCCCACAAAGACCACCGCGCACTCGCCCCGCCAAAGGTTGTGCTTCAGGTGGTGGCGGATGCGCCCGGCGTCGCACATGCCGGAGGCCGACAGGATCACCTTGGGGCTGGGGTCGGCGTTGATGGCCACCGAGTCCTCCTTGGTCTCGCTGATGCGCAGCCCCGGGAAGGACAGCGGGTTCTGGCCGCTGCGCACCAGGTCGAGGGCTTCCTGGTCAAAGCATTCGCTGTAGTTTTCCCGGAAGATGGTGGTGGATTTGCTGGCCAGCGGGCTGTCCACATAGACCTCGAAATTGCCGTGGCCCCGGACCCGGTTTTCGGCCTTGATCTGGCGGATGAAATACAGCATCTCCTGGGTGCGGCCCACCGCAAAGCTGGGGATGACCACATTGCCGCCCCGGTCGAAGGTGCGCTGCAGCACGGCGGCCAGCTCGCCCACATAGTCGGGCTTGGGGCCGTGGGACCGGTTGCCGTAGGTGGATTCCATGACCACATAGTCGGCTTCGGTCAGGTATTGGGGGTCCCGCAGCATCGGCTGGTTGGAGTTGCCGATGTCGCCGGAAAAGACGATGGTCTCGGTGCGGCCTTCCTCGGTGATGCGCAGGGTGATGGAGGAGCTGCCCAGCAGATGCCCCACATCGGTGAAGGTGGCCTGCACGCCGGGCAGCACCGCCACCGGTTTGCCGTAGGGCTGGGGGCGGAACTGCTCCATGACGGCCAGGGCGTCCTGCACGGTGTAGTCCGGCTCCACCGGTTCCCGGCCGCTGCGCTGGGCCTTGCGGTTTTTCCACTCGGCCTCCTGCTCCTGGATGTGGGCGGAGTCCTCCAGCATGATGTCACACAGGTCGGTGGTGGCGTCGGTGGCGTAGATGGGCCCGCGGTAGCCGTTTTTGTACAGGTAGGGCAGCCGGCCGGAGTGGTCGATGTGGGCGTGGGTCAGCAGCACCGCCTCGATCTCGCCGGGGGCGCAGGGCAGGTCCTCGTTTTCGTAGGTGTTGCGCCCCTGCTCCATGCCGCAGTCCACCAGGAAACGGTGGCCCGCGGCCTCCACCAGCGTACAGCTGCCGGTCACCTCATGGGCGGCGCCTAAAAAGGTCAGCTTCATGGCAAACGCTCCTTTTGTGTTGGATTTCCCGGCGCAGGCCGCCGGGTGCCGGCCGATAAGCCGCTCAGCTGCGGCCCGCGCCGAAGGTGGGCGCTTCGGGCAGGACGAAGGGCTGGGCAAAGTTCTCGGTGCGGTCGTTGATGTTCATACGGATATTCCAGAACGCATCCCCGTAGTCCTGCAGCACCGTGTAGTCCTGGTCGCTGAGGGTGCGCAGGGTGGCAGTGTCGGTGATGAGCAGCGCCGCGCCCTCGGCCTCATAGGGCACCAGGCTGTCGGTGTAGGTCTCGGTGACGGCGCCGCTGTCGATGAGCCGGGCCACGGCCTCGGCGGTGGTGTACACCAGCTGCAGCCGCTCGCCGGCGGGCAGGGCGTCCAGCAGCTGGCCGCGGGTGATCTCGCCGGGTTCCAGTTCGGTGACGCCGCCGGCCAGCGCGGTGAGGGGGGTGTCCTCGGTCAGGGTCAGGCCGGCCTCGGCGGCCAGGGCGGTCCAGTCGTCCCGGCTGCCGTCGGCGTAGGCCAGCCAGACTTCGGCCACAAAGTTGCCCCAGCTGATGGTGCGGGATGCCTCGGTGTTCTCCTCCATCGTGAAGAGGGTCTGGGCGCGGACGGTCTCGTCCCCGGTGCGCAGGGCGGCCAGTTCCCCGGCCGTGCTGTCGTAGGCCCGGCGGGCTTCGTCCGAAAGGCTGTCCCGCCGGCTCTGCAGGCTGGCGGCGGTGAGGGTGCCGGCGTCGGCGGCGGTGACGCTGCCGTCCGCCCCGAAGGTCAGGCTCAGCGCGGCGACGCCCTGCAGCCCGTCGGCGGCCTGCAGGACCGGGATGCCGCCCACCGTGCCGGACTCGGCCCCGGGGTCGGCGGTGATGATCGCATTGACCCCCAGCTCGGCCAGGGCGGCGGCGTCCAGCCGGGTCCCGGCGCCTGTCAGGCAGACGATGGCCTGGGCGCCTTCGGCCCGCAGGGCGGCCACCTGCTCGGCGGCGACGCGGGTCAGGTCCTCGGCGGTGACATCATTGGCATGGGCGTAGACCCCGCCCTGGGCCAGCGAGAAGAAGCCGATGGTCTTGCCCGCCCGCTGGACCGTATGGTTCAGCCCGTTGGTGATGCGGTTGCGGCTCCAGGAAGTGGAGCGGTAGAACAGCGGGGTGCCGTCCTCCTTCTGCAGGGTGGAGGCCAGCGACGGGCCGCTGGTGACGGCGGCGTCCTCCACCAGGCGCTCGGTGCCGTAGGCAAGGTCGGCCGCGTCAAAGATCTGCAGGTCGTAGCCGGCGGCGTTGAAGGCGCTGGTCATGTCCATGCCGCCGGTCAGGCTGGTGTTGGCCGCCCCCTGCACGCTGTTGCCGGCGTCCAGCAGGATGCTGTCCGGGTCGCCGGCGTGCAGCGCCGCCACATCCGCCAGGCTGACGGTACCGTCATCGTCGGTGCCCTGCAGCCCGCCGGTGGCATAGACCGTGACGGTCACCGGGCCCACCCGCACCATCACATCGGCGGACTTGCGGCCGTCGGCCAGCGTGGCGGTGACGGTGCAGCTGCCGGCGCCTTTGGCCGTGACCACCCCTTTGCGGTTGACGGTGGCCACATTCTCGTCGCTGCTGGTCCAGAACACCCGCTGGCCGCCGGATTCCTCGGTGACCTCGTCGGTGGTCAGGGTGACCTTGTCCTTGACGTTGGGCAGCCAGAGGACGTTTTCATAGGTGTCGTTGGTGAAGCTGGGGTCGGCGCCGGCGGCCTTGGGGTCGGTGAAGCCGGTGATGAGCAGCTCTTCCATCCGGAAATCAATGTCCACCGTCTCGCTCTGGACGCCGTAGGCTTCGCCCGGCTCGGTGTAGGAAGCCTGCCAGAGGGTGTAAGGGCCGGTGTAGCCCAGGGTGGAGTTGAAGCGGGCGATCCAGAAATTGTCCCGCCAGGCATCGAAGGCCGGGTCGGTGAGCCGGGCGCGGGTCCAGTTCAGCGAGGCGTAGATGCCCTGTTCGCCGGTGTAGCCGTAGCTTTCCAGCTGGTCGAAGAAGGCGGCGGTCAGCGCGGCCATCTCCTCGGGGAAAAGGCCGGTGATGGCCTTGTCCTCCAGGTCATAGTAGACCGGCAGGCTCAGCTGGTAGGGCTTGGAGGTATAGTCCTTGAGGCCCTCGTGGTCGGGGGCCTTGAGGCCCAGCAGCCGGGCCACATGGTCGGCTTCGCTGCGGGCCTGCTCCTCGGTGGTGGCGTAGGAATACAGGTAGGTGCCGAAGGGGATGCCCAGGCGGGTACACTCATCGGCGTTGTACTCCCAGGTCTCGTCGTCCTGGTTGTACTCGCCCTCGCCGTTCCACTCGCTGCCGTAGCCGCAGCGGATCAGGGCAAACTCCACCCCGTTGGCCCGGGCCTGTTCCCAGTCCACCTGGCCCTGGTATTTGGACACGTCGATGCCCTTGGAGGTGGCGGCGAGGATGACCTCGCCGGCGTCGTTGAAGTAGTAGCCGTTGGCGTTCTTCATCCAGGCGCCGGCGCTCTGCCCCACATCCGGCACGGCCGGGGCCTGGGGCCCCCGGTCCCGCCCGGCCAGAAAGACGATGAGGCCGGTCAGCGCCACGGCCAATACGCACAGTGCGCCCAGGGCGACGGCCCGGCGGCGCGGGTCGGGGCACTTTCTGCGGCCGGGCCGGGGCGGGCGGCCGGCCCCGGGCGCCGGGGCGGGCGTCTTCGGGCCGGCGGGGCGGCGGGTATAGGGTACGCGGTCGTTCGGCAAATTTCTCACCCCTGTGTTCATTGGCTGCGCCGGGCGCGCCGGCGTCAGGTTTTGTCATTTTTCGTTACCTCTATGGTATCATTTTGTCAAACAAATTACAATCATGTACCCGGAGCAGACCGCCAAAAAATTCAGGGGCGCCGCCCGCCGGCCCCGGCCGGCGGACCGGCAAACGCCGGCCCGATGCCCTTTCGCGCCCGGCGGCCCCGCCGCAGCCCGCCGGCCCGGCCGGCAGAATCTGGCAAAAAAAGCCGGCCCCGCGGCGGGCCGGCTCAGATTGTCGAAAAAATCTAAAATCGTCGCCGTCGGCGGACATGCGCCGACGACGGCGACACCGACAGGGAAATTTTGCGGCAAATTGTGTGCGAGGAACGAAGTGACGAGTGCGCGATTTGACGTAAAATTTTGTCGAAGGGGATACACAAGGGGAAACAGACGCGTTAGGCAATCGCCGTGCGCGGCTGTTGCCCCTTGTGCAGCGTGTCGAGTTTCTCGACACGCTCAGACGGCCCTGCGGCGGGCCGGCTTATGGTATTGGCGTATCAGGAAAGTTCAGAATGTTTTGCCGCCGGCATCAGGATTCCTCCTGCCAGAGCCAGTCCTGGCAGGCCCATTCGTCCTGCGAATCCTCGGCGGGCAGGTCCAGGGTGCGCAGCCGGTCCCGGACCCGGGCGGTCAGTTCCTGCCGCCCGCCCCAGTCACAGCAGCCGCCCAGCAGCAGCCAGTCCACCGTCTGGGTCTGGCCGGCGGCCAGCCGGTCCAGGTGGACGTTCACGCACAGCCCCTCCAGGTCGGCACAGCAGAGCAGGCTGAAGCTGAGCGCCAGCACCGCCACCGTGATGCGCACCGCCTGGATGCGCCGGAACAGCCGCACCAGCGCCAGCACACAGCCCAGCCCCAGCACCATCAGGAACCAGGCGGACAGGATGCGCCGGGGGGTGGGGCCGTACAGCGCGATGTACAGCCCCAGCTTGGCGGCGGCCAGCGCCGCAAAGGCCAGCCCGAAGCCGGCGAACACCGCAAGCCCGGCCCGGTCCCGGCCCGGGGCGTCGGCCGGGCAGGGGCAGAGGAAGTGGACCGCCGCCAGCACCGCAAAGTTCAGCAGCAGGATGCGGCAGAGCTGCCAGAACCCTTCCACCGCAAAGGTGGAGACCTCCAGCGGGGTCAGCGGCACCGGCGCACCCAGCGCGGCGGCGAACTCGGCCGCCTGCACGGCGAAGAAGAGCGCATAGACCAGGCACAGCCCGCCCACCGCCAGCCGGGCGGTGAGCCGCGGCAGCCGGGGGCATCGCCCCAGCCAGGCGTAGACCTGCGCTTCGGCCACCGGCGGGGCCTTGCGGCGCAGCCCGCCGCCCGCCAGGCCGAAGAGCCAGGCCCCCACCGGCAGCGACAGGGCCAGGTAAAAAGCCTGCTCAAACAGGCGCACCAGGGTCCGGTCGTCCAGCCGGGGCCAGCGCAGCCACCGGTCCATCAGGGCGCCGAAGCCGGCGTCGGCGGCCGAGAGCTCCCCCAGGGCGTAGCCGCCCAGCAGCAGCGCCAGCACAAGGCCGGCGGCCAGTTCCCACCGGCGGCGCCGTCGGTCCGGGCCCATCCGGCCGGCGCGGCGGCGGTACGCCCCCTTGAGCCCCCGCCACAGCAGCTGCAGCCGCAGCAGGAAGTTGCCGAAGGGCAGCGTGAACAGCCCGGCGACGCCGTCCAGCAGCACCATCGCGTTGGCCCGGCCCGCGGCCTGCATCCCGGTGGCGGCCAGGGTCCAGTAGATGGCGGTCAGGTGCCAGGCCAGCCCCTGGCAGATCCCCAGCGGCCCGGCGTGGGCGCCCCACAGCGCGGCGGCCAGCCCCTGCAGCACCCAGCACGCCCCCCAGAAAGGCGCGTTGCCGCCGGCCTTGCGCCCCAGCGCCCGGGCCATGGCCAGGACCGCCGCCATGTACAAAAGCGGAAAGACCGCCCAGGGCCAGGTGCCGCTGCCGAAGACAAGGACCCGGGTGTAAAACCAGGCCAGCGGATAACTGAGGACCGCGGCCCACCCCCAGACCCGTCGGGGCCCCGGCAGGGCGGCGAGGGGATCGGGCGCGGCGGCGTTGGCCGGTGAAACAGGCGCAGGGGAAGAAAGGGGACGCCCGGCGCCCTCTTTGGCTGTAGGTTCCATCATGGATCCTCCTTTTTATGTAGCGTCATCCGGGGTGTATTCCAGAATGTCCCCGGGCTGGCAGTCAAGGGCCCTGCACAGTGCTTCCAGCGTGGTGAAGCGCACGGCCTTGGCCTTGTTGTTTTTCAGGATGGACAGGTTGGCCGGGGTGATGCCGACCATTTCGGCCAGCTCCCCGGCGCCGATGCGGCGCTTGGCCATCATCACGTCCAGGTTGACACGGATGGGCACGGCACGCCTCCTTTACACCGTCAGGTCCAGTTCGTCCTTCATCCGGACGGCCTGGGCAAAGGTATTTTTCAGCACCTGGACGATGAGCGCCATGAACCCCGCCGCAATGCCCATACAGGCGAAGGGGAAATAGAGCACCGCCCCGGCCGGGATACAGATGACCGCCGCCAGCGCGCAGCACAGCGCGATGCGCCGCAGGGCCCGGACGTTTTCGGCGACGAAGACCGCCCCCTTCTCCACCCGGCCCAGCAGCCGGAACAGGTTGAAGAGCATCCACAAAGCCAGCGCGGCCAGCAGATACCCCAGCCCCAGCATGACCCAGCGCACGGCAGGCCCGCTGACGGCCACCCGCCCCCGGGCGATGAGCCAGTCCACAATGGCCGGGCCGCCCAGCGCAACGGCCACGCAGACCGCGAACACCCCCACCGTGACCAGGCGGGTGAGCACGATGCTCCTGTGTTCGTCCCAGAGCGGGCGGCGGGGTGCAGACGAATTTGGCATACACAACTCCTCCCTTTTGCTTCCATGGCAGCAGTATAACACAGCGGATATTGTTTTGCAAGATGTTTTTATTGTTTTTCGATATAATTTTTTCGTTCTGCGATATTCCGCCGGCCGGTCACAGCATCTTGTTGCGGCGGCAGTACCACAGCCCGCCCAGCGCCAGCAGCGCACAGGCGCAGCCCACCGCCGGATACCCCCAGGGCACCGAGGGGGCCAGCATCCCGGGGAAGTTCATGCCGTACCAGCCGGTGACCAGGCTCAGGGGCAGGAACACCGTGGTGAGCACGGTGAGCCAGGTGGCCACCTGGGTCTGGCGCAGTTCCAGTCGGGCGTGGTAGAGCTGCCACAACTGCAGGATGGTGGCCCGCAGCGCCTCGGCTTCGTCCCGCAGCTGGGCGGCCCGGGCCGCAAACCGCCCCCAGCCGGCCCGCTGCCCCCGGGTGAGCAGCCCGGCCGGGTCAGCCTGCAGGTCCTGGGCCAGATGGGCCAGCCCCGCACAGCCCACATGCAGCGCGGCCAGGGCCCGGCGCTCGGCCAGGGCGGCGGACTCGAACCCCCGCAGACTGCCCCGCTCCAGCGTTTCCTCCAGCCTGTCCAGCCGCTGTTCCAGCGCCTGCAGCGCCGGGGCGGCGGTCTCGGCCCGGCGGGCCAGCAGGGCCAGCAGCACCCCGGCCGGGCCGGCGGGGGCGGCGTCCAGCGGCAGGTCGGTCAGGGCGGGCGGGGTCTCGGCCGCCAGCCACAGGGCCCGGTCATCCAGCCAGAAGGCCAGTTTCTCCCCGCCCGGCCCGGGCAGGCAGGCCAGTCCCAGCAGGCAGTCCGGGTACTGGACCACCCGGCTGCCGCCCTCCTGCAGCAGCCGGGCCAGCGCCCCGCACAGCGCCGGGGCGCCGGGGCCGGTCAGCTCCGCCGGGCGCAGCACCCGCACCGCGCCTTCCGGCCCCGGGTGCAGGCGGCCGGTCTTCGGGTCGATGGCATATCGCCGCATCCAAACTCCCCCTTTCCTCTGGTTTCCAGTATGGCCCGCGGCGCCCGCCGGCAGACAGCAAACGTCCCCCGCCCCGGCGTGTCGGTCGTTTCGGCACGCACAGGCGGGGGACGCTTTGTTTTGATGCGGCGGGCCGCCCTCACCCTTCCCGGGTGAAAAGGGCGACCACCTCCAAATGGTCGGTGTGGGGGAAAAGGTCCACCGGCTGGAAGGCCCTGGCCCGGTACCCATGCCCGGCCAGCAGGGCTGCATCCCGGGCCAGGGTGTCCGGGCCGCAGCTCACATACACCACCCGCCGGGGGCCCATGGCCGCCACGGCGGCCAGACAGTCCGGCGTACTGCCGGCCCGGGGCGGGTCCAGGAACACCACGTCGGGGCGCAGGCCCTCGGCGGCGGCCCGGCGCATCCAGGGGGTGGCGTCGGCACAGGCAAAGCGGGCGTTTTTCAGCCGGTTGCGGGCTGCGTTGGCCCGGGCGTCCCGCACCGCGGCGGGGGTCTGCTCCACCCCAAAGACCTGCCCGGCCCCGGCCGCCGCCGCGCACAGCCCGATGGTGCCGATGCCGCAGTAGGCGTCCAGGACGGTGGGGCGGCCGCTCAGCTCCGCATACGCCAGCGCCCGGTCGTACAGCCGTTCGGTCTGGGCCGGGTTGACCTGGTAAAAGCTGCCGGCCGACAGCGCGAAGGTCAGCCCGCAGAGGGTGTCCTCGATCTGGCCGGGGCCGTAGAGCACCCGCACCTGCCGCCCCAGCACGGCGCTGGTGCGGCGGGGGTTGCAGTTGTGGACAACGGTGGTCACCCAGGGGGCCGCCCGGCGCAGCGCCGCCACAAACTGGCGGCTGCCGGGCAGCCGGTCGGCCGCCGTGACCAGCACCACCAGCACCTGGTTGGTGGCGTGGCCCCAGCGCACCAGCACATGGCGCAGCAGGCCGGTGCCCTGGTCCTCCTTGTAGGCGGGCCAGCGCAGAGCGCGGGCGGTCTGCACCACCGCCGCGATGGTCCTGTCCAGGATCGGCGCCTGGAGCAGACAGCCGGACTCGGGCAGCGGCAGCACCCGGTGGGTGCCGGCGGCATAGATGCCGGCCGTCAGCCGGCCGCGCTGCTCGGCAAAGCTGGCGATGGCCTTGTTGCGGTAATGCCAGGGGTCGGCGGCGCCCAGGATCGGCGCCACCGGGGCCAGGGGGGCGAACAGTGCTTCGGCCCGGCGCTGTTTGGCGGCCAGCTGCCCGGCGTAGGGCACCGAAAGCTGGGGGCAGCCGCCGCAGCGCTGCGCCTGCAGCGGACAGGAAGGTTTGGACATGGGCTCACGGCCTTTCGACAGGATGGTGGGAAACGGGGTTGCGGAGTGTGATATACTGGAATGGGGGCCGGGCCGGCAGCGGGCCGGCCGGCTCCGCCTTGTAGGAAACGGAGGTTTTGTTTATGAATGTACTGCTCATCAACGGCAGCCCCCACGCCCACGGCTGCACCGACGCCGCCCTGCGGGAGGTGGCCGCCGCCCTGAACGCCGACGGCATCGAAACCACGATCTACCACATCGGCGCCAAGCCGGTGGGGGGCTGCGTAGGCTGCGGCGGCTGCGCCAAGGCCGGGCGCTGCGTCTTCGGCGGCCCGCCGGCGGAGGTGCTGCCCCTGGCCGAAGCGGCCGACGGCTTTGTGTTCGGCGCGCCGGTCCACTATGCCACGGCGGCCGCCGGAATGCTGGGCTTTATGCACCGGCTGGCCTACAGCGCCGGCCGGGTGCTGCAGCAGAAGCCGGCGGCGGTGGTGACCAGCGCCCGCCGGGCCGGCACCACCACCGCCCTGGAGGCGATGGAAAAGGTGGCCCAGATCTGCCAGATGCCGCTGGTCAGTTCCACCTACTGGCCGATGGTCCACGGCGGCACCGCCGAGCAGGCCGCCCTGGACGAGGAGGGTATGCAGATCATGCGCAACCTGGGCCACAACATGGCCTGGCTGCTGCGCTGCATCGAGGCCGGCCGCGCCGCGGGCATCACCCCGCCCCGGGCCGAGAACGCGGCGCGCACCAACTTCATCCGGTGAGCCCGGCGCGGCGCGGCCGGGGAAGGCGGACCCCGCCATCCGGCAAAGGCGCCCCGGGCTGAGGTCCGCCGTCCGTGCGGCAGCCCGCCCGACCCGACACGCCGATGGCCCCGGCAGACACTTTCAGGCGTCTGCCGGGGCCTTTGCCTTACAGCCAGAGCCCGACCAGCGCAAACCCCAGCCAGGCCGCGGTGCCGCCGAAGACCAGCCCGGCCAGCACGTCGGAAGGGTAGTGGGCGCCGGTGAGCACCCGGCTCACCGCGATGACAAGGGCCAGCGCCGCCAGCACCGCCGCCAGCGCCGGGTGGAAGTACCAGGCCGACACCGCAATGCCGGCCGCCGAAAAGCAGTGCCGGCTGGGGAAGCTCTGGCCCCTGGTGTCCTTGGGGAAGAGGGGGGCAAAGCCCAGGGCCTCATAGGGGCGGGGGCGGTTGATGGCGCGGCGCAGCAGGGTGCCCAGCCCGAACACCGCCGCCGGCACCCCGGCCATCGGCAGCAGCAGCGGCTGCCGGGTGAAGGCCAGCCAGGCCAGCAGCCCGATGTACAGCGCGTACACCCCCGCCACCGCCCCGCCGCTGACCGCACGCAGCGCCGCCCGGGCCGCCGGGCGGGCGTTGAACCAGCGAAAAACGGCCTGATATGCGTTTGCCCCCACGATTCATCCCCCCTCTGCAAGACCTGTGTTCCCGGTTCACGCCGGGCCGCCCCGGTGCCGCCCACCGTGTCCGCCGGCTACCCGGCATCGCCGCGGCAGCGGATCGCTTTCGGCGGGCTCCCCGCCGGGTCGGCTGCAGCCATCTTCCCGGGTGCATCCGAGCGCTTCCCGGCAGTTTTGATGGATCCGGTCCGGAATCTGATCTATCCTAGCATACCATCCCCCCGCCGCGCTTGTCAAACCCCGGTCGGGGAAGGTATAATAAAGGGTATGCCGGCCGGAAGGGGCGGGCTGTTTTGAAAATTTGGGAGGACCTGTCCATGTTTCTCTTTGCCAATCTCCTGCTGCTGGCGCTGTTTGCGGCGGCAGCCTGCGACCTCTGGCTGGGGGTGCGCCGCGCCGCGGCCGGCCCCGGCCGGCTGGGCCGTGCCCTGCAAAACCTCTGGCGGCAGGAGCATCTGCTCTTCGGCGGCTGGGGCGGCGGCTGGCGGACCCGGGCCGGCGCCGTATTGTTCTGCGTGGGGCTGGGCGCCTACGAACTCAGCGTGGCCTTCTGCAACAGCATGGCGCGGGACGCCTGGCCCTGGGTGCAGGGGGTGCTCTCCCCGCTGCTGGATGGGGTGGCCTTCGGCTGTTTCGGGCTCAAGATCCTGCTGGGCACCCGCTACAACTGGCGGCAGCTGGGGCTGGCCGGGGCGCTGTATTTCATTGCCCGGTGGGTCCACTTCAACGCCCACAACATCTGGTGGATCGGGCTGGTGGTGGCGGTGCTGGCCGCCAAGGACCTGCCGCTGAAAAAGCCGCTGACTGTCTTTGTGGCCGTCGGCGCCGCCGCGATGCTGCTGGTGGCCGGGCTGAACGCAGCCGGCGCCCTGCCCCCGCCGCCGGACCTGGCCACCGAGCGGAATGTGTATGAATCCCGCAGCACCTACGGCTACGGCCACCCCAACACCTTCGGCGGGCTGCTGTTCGGGCTGCTGCTGGCCTGGGCGATGCTCCGGTCCCGGAGGCCCCGCTGGGTGGACGCCGGGATCGTGGCGGCCCTGTCGGTGTTTCTGCTGGTGGGGCCGGCCTCCCGGTCGGCGGGGCTGGCGGGGCTGGCGCTGGCCGCCGGGCTGGCGCTGTGCCGCCTTTGGGGCCGCCGGCCGCTGCCCCGCCCCCTGCCCTGGCTGGGCGCGGCGGTGGTGCCGGCCATGGCGGCGGTAAGTTATCTGCTGCCCCTGCTGTTCGTCAAGGTGGGGCCCTGGTGGTCGGACCTGTCCCCCGCCTGGCTGTCCCGGCTGGACAGTATGCTCAACGGCCGCCTCTCGATGATCTGGTGCGCCTACCGGCTGTTCCCGATCAAGATCGCCGGGCAGCCGCTGCAGGACTGGCCGGCGCTGGACAACAGCTTTCTGTTCACCTTCTACCAGTTCGGCCCGGTGGTGGCGCTGCTGCTGGCGGTGGGGCTGATGATCGCGCTGTGGGGTTATGCCCGGCGCGGGGAGCCGGTGCTGCTGGTCTGCCTGGTGGTCATGCTGATCTACGCCTTCATGGAATGCCAGAGTTTCCACCTGACCACCAACCCGGCGGCGCTGCTGCTGGCCGGCGTGGTGTTCGCGCTGCCTTTGCGGCGGTGGGGCGCCGCGGAGCCTTGCCCGCAAGACGCCTGACAAAGACAGGACCCCGACGGTCGGCCGACCGTCGGGGTCCTGTTCTGTTTCGTCGGCGTCGGGCGCCGGCGGATGGAGTTTTCCCCCGCGTTTTCGCGGCGGGGAAACGCATCCGCCCCCGCCCGGCGGCAGGCGCCGGGGCGGGGGCGGACGGAAAGGTTTTCCTTGCTGCGCTGTCAGGGCGCAGTCAGGCGCGGCTTGCGGCGATTATTCCGCAGCCTGGGCAGCGGCCACGGCGCAGGCGACGGTCATGCCGACCATCGGGTTGTTGCCGGCGCCGATCAGGCCCATCATCTCAACGTGGGCGGGCACGCTGGAGGAGCCGGCGAACTGGGCGTCGCCGTGCATGCGGCCCATCGAGTCGGTCAGGCCGTAGGAAGCGGGGCCGGCGGCCACGTTGTCGGGGTGCAGGGTACGGCCGGTGCCGCCGCCGGAAGCGACGGAAAAATACTTCTTGCCGTTCTCGATGGCCCACTTCTTGTAGGTGCCGGCGACCAGGTGCTGGAAGCGGGTGGGGTTGGTGGAGTTGCCGGTGATGGAGACCTCGACGCCCTCCATCTTCATGATGGCAACGCCCTCCAGCACGTCGTTGGCGCCGTAGCACTTGACGGCAGCGCGCTCGCCCTCAGAGTAGGGCACGGTCTCGACGACCTTGACCTCGCCGGTCTTGAAGTCGAACTCGGTCTTGACGTAGGTAAAGCCGTTGATGCGGCTGATGATCATGGCGGCGTCCTTGCCCAGGCCGTTCAGGATGACGCGCAGGGGCTCCTTGCGGACCTTGTTGGCGGTGCGGGCGATGCCGATGGCGCCCTCGGCGGCGGCAAAGGACTCGTGGCCGGCCAGGAAGGCGAAGCAGTGGGTGTCCTCATGCAGCAGCATGGCGCCCAGGTTGCCGTGGCCCAGGCCGACATGGCGCTGCTCAGCGACGGAACCGGGAACGGTGAAGGCCTCCAGGCCCTCGCCGATGGCGGCGGCGCAGTCGGCGGCGCTCTTCAGGCCGCGCTTGACGGCGATGGCGGTGCCCAGGGTGTAGGCCCAGACGGCGTTGTCAAAGCAGATGGGCTGAATGCCGCGGACGATCTTGTCGCAGTCGATGCCCTTGGAAAGGAGCAGCTCGTTGCAGGCGTCCAGAGATTCGAGGCCATTGGCTTTCAGGCACTCGTTGATTTTGGGCATCCGGCGCTCCTGAGATTCAAAAGTAGCCATAGTATCTGTTCCTCCCTCTCTTATTCTTCACGCGGGTCGATGTACTTGACCGCGCCCTGCTCCGGGCTGAAACGGCCGTAGGTGCCGATGTTCTTCTCGTAGGCGGTCTTGGGATCGACACCGTGGCGGATGTCCTCCATCATCTTGCCCAGGCGGACAAACTGGTAGCCGATGACCTGGTCGTTCTTGTCGATGGCGGTCTTGAGGATGTAGCCCTCGGTCAGCTCCAGATAGCGGACGCCCTTGGCCTTGGTGGAGAAGATGGTGCCGGTCATGCTGCGCAGGCCCTTGCCCAGGTCGTCCAGGCCGGCGCCGATGGGCAGGCCATCCTCCGAGAAAGCGGTCTGGCTGCGGCCGTAGACGATCTGCAAAAACAGCTCGCGCATGGCCACGTTGATGGCGTCGCAGACCAGGTCGGTGTTCAGCGCCTCCAGGATGGTCTTGCCGGGCAGGATCTCGCCGGCCATGGCGGCCGAGTGGGTCATGCCGGAGCAGCCGATGGTCTCGACCAGGGCCTCCTCAATGACGCCCTTCTTGATATTCAGGCTCAGCTTGCAGGTGCCCTGCTGCGGTGCGCACCAGCCCACGCCGTGGGTGTAGCCGCTGATGTCCTCAATTTGGTAAGCCTTTACCCATTCGCCCTCCTCAGGGATGGGAGCCGGGCCGTGCTTGGGACCTTTGGCAATGGGGCACATGTGTTCGACTTGTGCAGAATAGGTCATAATATTCTCTCCTTTGCGTGAAATTGGGGTAAGCATTACACAGCACCTTCATTATAAAATGGGATTCGCCGTTTTTCAAGACTTTTTGCAGGACTTTGTGACAAAACTGACGTTTCCGGCCGCGCCGCCGTGCAAAAAAGCCCGCTGCGCCGGCAAAACGGCCGGTACGGCGGGCTTTCGGATGCGATCGGTTCAGAACCAGGCGGCAAAAAATACACGGGACAAAACTGCCGCCAGCGCCATCGAAACGACGGCCGCCGCGATGGTAACGGCAAGGGTGCGCGGCGATGCGGCGGCCGCTGCCGGCGCAGCGGCCGCTTTACGCCGCAGCCGCCTGCCGTGCGCCGGCGCGGCGGGCGCAGGCTGCGGGGCGGGGGAGGACCAGGCTGCCAGCAGGCCGAACAGCAGCATCACTTCGGGGAAGATCATCGACACCCGGATGCTGACCACCGCCTGGGCCAGGTAGCTGCACAGCGCCAGCAGCACCGGGGCCACGCCGGCGCTGCCCCAGCGGGCAAAGCCCCGGCGCAGGCTGGATACCACAAACGCCAGCCAGGCCGCCAGGCCCAGGATGCCAGTGGAAAGCAGCTGCTCCAGATACTCGTTGTGGGCGGCGTAAAAGGTGGCCATGCGGGGGGTCATGGCGTCGCCGGCCCAGGCCTCCACGGCCTGGTGCATCATGCCGGGGCCGTAGCCCACCAGCTTGCGCCACAGCGGCGCGTCGGCCCAGGTGCCCCAGGCGGCTTTCCAGGCAACGCCCCGGTAGGTGCCCCAGTCGTCGTTAAAGACAAAAAAGTTGTCCAGCGCGCCCAGGCTGGGGAACCCCGGCCACAGGTTGGCCAGCAAAAACACCAGCGCGCCCGCGCCCAGCACCACCGCCGTCAATACCCGGCCCAGCCGGCAGAGCGAGATCTCCGGCCGGCCTTTGCGCGCCCGCCAGGCAAGCCCCGCCCAGATGCCCAGGCAGACAAGCCCCAGCGGCAGCGCCAGCCGGATGTCGCCGAACTTTGCCAGGATCGAGGTGCCGCCCTGGCTGCGCACGTTGGCGCGCATCCAGTGCATCCAGGCCGCCCAGGCAAAAAACAGCACGCCCACCACCGCGCCGCGGCGCATCTTTTTGGTGTCGAAATCCTTGTGGCAGGCCAGCACCATCATGGAGGTGCCGATGCCCAGCGTCAGGCCCTCGGCGTCCACCACCGCCAGCGCCAGCGCGCCGAAACAGGCGGGGATGCCGTACAAAACCGTTCGCAGCCGGCCCTGCGCGGTCAAAAAAGCGTAGAATACCAGCGGCAGCGCCACGGCCATGTACCCGGCGTTGAAGTCCTTCTGCCCCAGCGTGGAGAAAAACTGCCACCGCTCCGCTACGGCGGTGTCCCGGTAGGTGCCGATCAGGTCGATGTCAAAGATGTTCAGCACATAAAACACCGTCACCGCAATGACGGTGACGCCGGTAAACCCGGCCAGGAGATCCATGCCGCGCTCCGGCGCGTAGGCCCGCACCGCCAGGTAGCCGGCGGCGGTCACCAGCACCAGCGCCAGCCCGCCGTAGTAGCTGCCCAGCCCCCACGCCGACCATGCCGGTTTCAGCGAAAGGCAGCTGCCCAGCACCGACGCGCCCGCAAAGGCGGCCAGCCCCCACAGGGTGGGGTCGCGGCGGGCGGCGGCCAGCCGGCCCGGCACCGGCCGCCCGCCGATCAGCGCGCTGGCGCCCAGCATGGCGCACCACAGAATGAACAGGACGAACACGGCTGTGAACTTGGTCACGCCCAGGTTGGAAAACTTGTCCACATACAACGGATAGACGCACAGCGTGGCCGCGCAGAAGGCCATGGCACAGCCGGCGGTCAGGCGGTCAAGGGGATTGTCCCGCATAGTTGGCTTGTCCTCCCGGTATACAAAATTACGTTCCGGGCCGGCGGAAAACAGACGGCAAACAGCACTTTTTGCCGGTCCGGCCGCCCCGGAACAGATACAGTCATACATTGTACCCTGCGGGGCGGGAATTTTCAACCGTTCAGGGCTGTTTCGGCAAAGGTTTTACAAGTGTGACACAAATCAGCCCCGCCAGCGCGCAGGCGCCCGCCGCCCAGTGCCTTGCCGCCATGGGCAGAAGCTGGCTGCCCGCATAGCTCAGCAGGCTGCCGGCGCTCATGCCCAGGGCCAGAAAGCCGTAGTTGACCCCGGCGTGGGGCAGGCCGAACAGGTCGGTGTTGAAGGCCGGCTCCACCGCCGCCTCGCCGGAATAGCAGAAGGTCAGCGCCGCGTAGGCCGCCGCCACCCACCAGCCGCCCGCAAAGGCGAAGGCCGCCGAGCCTGCCGCCAGCCCCAGGTACAGCGCGCCCAGCACTCGCTTGCGGCCCAGCCTGTCGCTGGCAAAGGGGCAGAAAAGCCGCCCCGCCGCCGACGCTGCCGACCCGATGACCACGCACCACTGGGCCAGGTTTTCGTCCATGCCGCGCCGGGCGGCGATGGAGAGGATCTCCGGGCTGAACAGCAGCACCGGCGGCGCGGCCAGCGCCACCGCCGCCAGGCACAGCCAGTACTGCCGGGTGCGCAGCATCTGCCTGGGGGCCAGGTCGGGGGCGTTTTGTCCCTGCTGCGCGGCCGCCCGGCCGGCGGAGGAGCCGGGCGGATTTTGCAGCACCGCCGCCCCCGCGCCGCAGACTGCCAGCATCACGCCGCCCAGCGCGCCGAAGCAGATCCGCATACCGAACGCCCCGCCCGCCAGCCGCACAAACAGCGTGAAAAACGCCCCCGAAAGCCCCATGGCCACGCCGGTGACGCCGGTGGCAAAGCCCTTTTTGTCCGCGTACCATTTCTGCACGCAGGCCAGCACCGACGGCGCCAGAAAGGCGCTGCCCAGCCCGGCGGGCAGGCTGAACGCAAGCCAGAACACCGCCGCCTGCCCCGCCGGCACAAAGGCCGCGGCCACAAAACCGCCGCCCAAAAGCGCCGCGCCCAAAAGCCCCGCCGGGCGGGGGCCTTTGGCGTCCTGCAGCCAGCCGCCCAGCAGGCAGCCCAGCCCGTAGGCGGCCACCAGCAGCGCAAAGGCCAGCGTGGCCTGGCCGCGGGCAAAGCCGTATTCCTCCATGACCGGTTTTTGGAACACGCCCCAGGCGGCGGGGATGCCGGTGAGCAGCTGGACAGCCGCCCCCGCCGCCAGGACGGCCTTTGCGCGGGGCTGGGTATGCATGGGCGGGACCTTCTTTCCACAATACTTCCCCAACAGTATGCCCCGCCGCGGTTGACAAAATGCCGGCGGAAAGGCTATGATGATACCGTTATATGTTATTTGGTGGTGCGTCAGCGGATGAGATTGGCGCTATACCACAAATCCTTTCAACCGTGAACAAGAGGGGGACCCCAACATGAAAACCCAGCCCTTGAAGGGCATGCGCGACCTGCTGCCCGCCGAGCAGACGCTGCGCGACCACATCCAGGCCGAGATTTTGGCCACCTACCGCGCCGCCGGCTTCCAGCGCATCTCCACCCCGATTTTGGAGGACCTGGAAAACCTGGACAAGAGCGACGGCGGCGACAATTTGAACCTGATCTTCAAGGTGCTCAAGCGGGGCGACAAGCTGGCCGCGGCGCTGGCTTCCGGCGACGAGGCCAGGCTGGCCGACATGGGCCTGCGCTACGACCTGACGCTGCCCTTGTCCCGCTACTACGCCGCCCACCGGGCCGAGCTGCCCAACCCCTTCAAGGTCATCCAGACCGACCGGGTCTACCGGGCCGAGCGCCCCCAGAAGGGCCGCCTGCGGGAGTTTGTCCAGTGCGACATCGACATTTTGGGCGACAGCTCCCCCAACGCCGAGGTGGAACTGATCGACGTGACGGCGCGGGCGCTTCTGCGCATCGGCTTCACCGGCTTTACCGTCAACATCAACGACCGGCGCATCCTGCGGGCGATGCTGCAGACCATGGGCTTTGCCGCCGACACGCTGGACACCGTCTGCGTCAGCTTTGACAAGCTGGACAAGGTGGGCGCCGAGGGCGTGCGGGACGAGCTGGCCGCCAAGGAGCTGCCCGCCGGCGCGGTGGCCGCCCTGTACGAGTTTTTGCAGCAGGGTGACGTCTCGCTGGAGGCGGTCTCCGCCCGCTGCGGCGACCCGGCGCTGGCCGGCGACCTGCGGTATGTGCTTTCCGCCAGCGAGAAAGTCGCCGCCGGGCGCTACCGCGTGGCCTACTGCCCCAGCCTGGTGCGCGGCCAGGGCTATTACACCGGCATGGTGTTCGAGGTCACCTGCCCGCAGTTCTCCGGCGCGGTGGCCGGCGGCGGCCGGTACGACAACATGGTGGGCAAGTTCATCGGCCAGCAGGTGCCGGCGGTGGGCTTTTCCATCGGGTTCGAGCGGGTCTGCGGCATCCTGCTGGAGCAGGGCTACGCCATCCCCGGCGCCAAGCCGCGGCTGGCGCTGCTTTACCTGCCCGACGCCGACTTCGCCGCCGTGCTGGCCAAGGCCGAGCGCCTGCGCACCGACTACGACGTGACGGTGCTTGCCCAGGCCAAAAAGCTGGGCAAGCAGTTCGGCACGCTGGAAAGCGCCGGTTACAGCGCCGTTGCCTTTGCCGACAACGACGACATCCGTACCCTGGGCCAGAAGCAGTGACGTTGGCCGGGGAGAGCTCCGGCACCGGCGGCAGCGCACCCCGCAGCCGCAATCGAATATCAGCACCGCCCGCCCCGGCGTATTAGCGGAGTGCGCCCAAGGAACCTTTGCCGCAAAATTGAACCAAAACAGGCCGTTGGCTTGCGCTGCCGTCGCTTGGCGTCCACAAAGGACGCCGGCGTTCCGGCGCCTTGCCACCGGCCTGTTTTTGCGATTTTTTCGGTGCTTCGCAGTTTTGCCGCCCGGCGCGGCAAAACCAAAGCTTCCTTGCGCTTGCTCCGCTTTGCCGGGGCGGACGGTTTCTTTTTTGCGGCGGGGGCGGGGGAGGCGCTTTTGGTCGTGCGGGCCGGGATGCCAAATGCTGACAATTTATAAAAAATCCACTGCCTTGTTGAAAAATTATCAAGCATCCTGTACAATAGGGGACAGAAGGGCCCCGCTGTGGCCTGCCGTGCCGGGAACGCCGATGCGCCGCCCGGCCACCCGCGCCGCCGGCGCTTTTGCCGCCCCGGCGCCACACATCAGGAGGTAGCAACCCGTGTCGAGACTTTCCATCGAGACCCCGGACCGCGCGCAGCAGGTGGTGGAAGACCTGTGCCGCGATATGGGGCACCGCATCGCGGCCAACCCGCCGGGGCTTTGCCCGGTGGACATGGCGCTGAATTTTCTGCGCCTGTGCCACGCCCAGACCTGCGGCAAGTGCGTGCCCTGCCGCATCGGCCTGTCCCAGCTGGAGACGCTGATCGAGAGCGTGCTGGACCAGACCGCCCCCGAAGGCACCATTGACCTGATCGAATCCACCGCCGCCGCCATTGCCGACTCGGCCGACTGCGCCATCGGCTACGAGGCCGCCGCCATGGTGCTGGAGGGCGTGCGCGGCTTCCGCGAGGATTACGAGGAGCACGCCCACAACGGCCGCTGCATCTGCAGCCTGAAACAGCCGGTGCCCTGCGTGACCACCTGCCCCGCCCATGTGGACATCCCCGGCTACATCGCCCTGGTGCGGGAGGGCCGCTTTGACGACGCGGTGGACCTGATCCGCAAGGACAATCCCTTCCCCTACTCCTGCGCCTATGTCTGCGAGCATCCCTGCGAGCGGCAGTGCCGCCGCCGTTTGGTGGACGACGCGGTGAACATCTGCGGCCTGAAACGCTACGCCGTGGACCACTGCACCCGCACCGCGCCCCCGCCGGCAGCCCCGGCCACCGGCAAGCGTGTGGCGGTGGTGGGCGGCGGCCCCAGCGGCCTGACAGCTGCCTACTACCTGAGCCAGATGGGCCATTCGGTCACTGTGTTCGAGCAGCGGGAAAAGCTGGGCGGCATGCTGCGCTACGGCATCCCCGACTACCGCCTGCCGCCTGACGTGCTGGACCATGACATCGACTACATCCTGGCCGCCGGCGTCGAGGTGAAAACCGGCGTCTGCGTGGGCAGGGAAGTGCAGGTGCCCGACCTGCAGAAGGACTACGACGCCGTCTACGTCGCCATCGGCGCCCACGCCGACAAAAAGCTGGGCCTGGAGGGCGAGGACAGTGAGAATGTGCTCTCCGCCGTCGAGTTGCTGCGCAACTGCGGCGAGGGCAATGCCCCCGACTTCACCGGCAAGCGGGTGGTGGTCATCGGCGGCGGCAACGTCAGCATGGACGCCACCCGCACCGCCATCCGCCTGGGCGCCGAGAGCGTGACCTGCGTTTACCGCCGCCGGGTGGACGATATGACCGCCCTGCCGGAGGAGATCGAGGACGCTTTGGCCGAGGGCTGCCAGATCCTGCCTTTGCAGGCGCCCCACCGCATCGAGGCCGATGAAAACGGCAGGGTGGCGGCCCTGTGGACCCGGCCCCAAATCATCGGCGGCTACGGCCGCGACGGCCGCCCCGGCCCCCGCAACGCCGCCGAGAAGGAGTTCCGCATCCCGGCGGACTACATCATCATCGCCATCGGCCAGCGCATCGAGTCCGACCAGTTCGAGAAAGGCGGCATCGAGACCAGCCACGGCGCGCTGAAAGCCGACCTGTCCGGCTACGTGCCCGGCACCCCCAACGTGTTTGCCGGCGGCGACGCGGTCACCGGTCCGGCCACCGTCATCCGCGCGGTGGCGGCGGGCAAGGTGGGCGCCGCCAACATCGACGCGTTTCTGGGCTTCCACCACACCATCGGCACGGCGGTGCGCATCCCGCCCGCCAAGCTGTCCAACACGCCGCCCTGCGGCCGCATCCAGCCAAAAAGCCGCAACCCGCTGGAGGCCCGCTGCGACTTCCAGCTGGCCACCTGCGGCATGACCGAGGAGGAAGCCATGCAGGAGGCAAGCCGCTGCCTGCGCTGCGACCACTTCGGCTACGGCATCTTTAAGGGAGGGAGGACGACCCAATGGTAAACGTGACAGTCAACGGCACGGCCGTGCAGGTGCCGGAGGGCACCACCATCCTGAACGCCGCCCTGGCCGCCGGGGTCGAGATCCCCCACCTGTGCTATCTGAAACAGCTCAACGAGATCGGCGCCTGCCGCATCTGCTGCGTCGAGATCGAGGGCGAGCGCAACCTGGTGCCCAGCTGCAACAACCCGGTGTTCGAGGGCATGGTCATCCGCACCAACACCGACCGGGTGCGCCGCACCCGCCGCATCAATGTGGAGCTGATCCTGTCCCAGCACGACTGCAAATGCGCCACCTGCGTGCGCAGCGGCAACTGCCAGCTGCAAAGCATCGCCAACGACCTGGGCATTTTGGAAAACCCCTATCCCACCGACCTGGTCACCGGCGTGCGCGCGCTGTGGCCCAAAGATTTCCCCCTCTACCGCGACACCAACAAGTGCATCAAGTGCATGCGCTGCATCCAGGTGTGCGACAAGGTGCAGGGCGTCAACGTCTGGGACCTGTCCGGCACCGGCAGCCGCACCCGTGTGGACGTCAGCCACAACCGGCGCATCAAGGCGTCGGACTGCGCGCTGTGCGGCCAGTGCATCACCCACTGCCCGGTGGGCGCTTTGCGGGAGCGGGACGACACCTTCCGCCTGATGCGGGCCATCGCCGACCCGGACAAGATCACCGTGGTGCAGATCGCCCCCGCGGTGCGCACCGCCTGGGGCGAGAGCCTGGGCCTGCCGCCGGAGAAAGCCACCGTCAACCGCATGGCCGCGGTGCTGCGGCGGCTGGGCTTTGACTATGTGTTCGACACCAGCTTTTCCGCCGACCTGACCATCATGGAGGAGGGCACCGAGTTCCTGCGCAAATTTACCGCCGGCGAGACAAAGGACCTGCCCATGTTCACCAGCTGCTGCCCCGGCTGGGTGCGCTACTTAAAGAGCCATTATCCCGAATGGACCGACCGGCTCTCCACCGCCAAAAGCCCCCAGCAGATGTTCGGCGCGGTGGCCAAAGCCTGCTTTGCCAAACGCATCGGCGTGGAGCCGGAAAAGATTTTCAGCGTTTCCATCATGCCCTGCGTGGCCAAAAAGTCCGAGTGCGACCTGCCCACCATGCAGACCGAGGCCGGCCGGGACGTGGACCTGGTGCTGACCACCCGCGAGCTGGTGCGCCTGGTGCGGGCCGAGCGGCTGCACCCGGAGGACATCCCGGAGGAGGGCTTTGACTCGCCCATGGGCGTGTACAGCGGCGCGGGCGTCATCTTCGGCGCCACCGGCGGCGTCATGGAGGCCGCCCTGCGCAGCGCCTACTACCTGCACAACGGCAAAAACCCCAAGCCGGACGCCTTCCAGGCGGTGCGAGGCGACGCCACCGGCGCGTCCGGCTGGACCGAGGCCGAGTTTGACCTGGGCGGCGGGGCCGTCGTGCGCACCGCGGTGGTCAGCGGCCTGGCCAACACCGGCCGCCTGCTGGCCGAGCTGAAAGCCGGCCGCGTCCGCTACGACTTTGTGGAGGTCATGGCCTGCCCCGGCGGCTGCGCCGGCGGCGGCGGTCAGCCCATCCACACCGACGATGTGGAGCGGGCGGCCCAGCGCGGCAAGGTGCTGTACAACATCGACCGCATCCAGACCGTGCGTTTCAGCCACGAAAACCCGGAGGTCAACGCCCTGTACCGGGACGAGCTGGGCGAGCCCGGCAGCGAGCGCGCCGAGGCGCTGCTGCACACCGACCACACCGCCTGGCAGATGCCCGCACAGGAATAACCGCCGGAACGGCAAAGCGCCGCCGCAGGCAGGGGAGCCCCCGCCTGCGGCGGCATTTTTTGCCCCTGACGGGGCGGGCATTAAAAAGGCAGGCCGCGCCCAAAAACAGGCGCGGCAAAAAAGGCGGCCGCCCCGGTGCCGGGGCGGCCGCCTTTGTCAGATGTTTCTTTTCGGGGAAAGGGGGATCAGCCCTCGTCGTCGTTCAGGTTGCCCAGCGCCTTGGCCTGCTCAATGACCTTGGATTCCAGCATCTGGGGCAGCTGCTCGTAGCGGACAAAGTCGAAGGTGAACCAGCCGCGGCCCTGGGTCAGCTGCCGCAGGAAGGTGGTAAAGTCCTGCATCTCGGCCATGGGGACCTCGGCCTCCACCACCTGCATGCCGTCCTCGTCGGGGGTCATGCCCAGCACGCGGCCGCGGCGCTTGGTGGTCTCGCCCATGATGTCGCCGGTGTTCTCGTTGGGCACATGGGCTTTCAGCGCGCCCACAGGCTCCAGCAGCACGGGGCCGGCTTCGGGCACGGCCGCCTTGTAGGCCAGCTTGGCTGCCATGATGAACGCCATCTCGCTGGAGTCCACCGGGTGGTAGCTGCCGTCCAGCAGCGTGGCTTTCATGCCCACCACCGGGTAGCCGGCCAGCACGCCGTGCTCGGCCGCCTGGCGCAGGCCCTTCTCCACCGCGGGGAAGAAGTTCTTGGGCACGCTGCCGCCGAACACCTTCTCCTCAAACACCAGCTCCTCGCAGTCCCAGGGCTCAAACTCGACCCACACGTCGCCAAACTGGCCGTGGCCGCCGGTCTGCTTTTTGTGCCGGCCCTGGGCCTTGCACTTTTTGCGGATGGACTCGCGGTAAGGGATGCGTGGCGTTTCCAGCGTGACCTCCACGCCGAACTTGTTCTTCAACTTGGCCACGGCCACCTCCAGATGCTGGGTGCCCAGGCCGCCGATGACCTGCTGCTTGGTCTCAGGGTTGACGGCAAAGGTGATGGCCGGGTCCTCCTCGATCAGGCGGGCCAGCGCGCCGGAGACCTTGCCCTCGTCGCCCTTTTTGGCCACACGCACCGCCATCTGGTAGCTGGCGATGGGGTAGGTGGGGGCGGGCAGCTTGACCACGCGGGCGGGGTCGCACAGGGTGTCGCCGGTCTTGGCGGTGGTCAGCTTGGCCACCGCGCCGATGTCGCCGGCGGGGATGGCCGCCGCGTCGGTCTGCTTTTTGCCGCAGATGGTCAGCATCTTGCCCAGGCGCTCGGCCTGGCCGGTGCGGCTGTTGACCACGTTGGAGGTGCTGGTCAGCTTGCCGCCCAGCACCTTGACAAAGCTCAGCTTGCCCACAAACGGGTCGGCCACCGTCTTGAACACGTAGGCGCAGGTGGGGGCGGAGGCGTCGCAGGCCACCTCCACCGGCTCGCCGGCGGCGTCCTCGCCCATCATGGCGGCGGCGTCGGCGGCGGGCAGCAGCTCCTTCATGTTGTACAAAAGCATATCCAGCGCCTGCTGGTTGACCGCGCTGCCGCAGAACACCGGCGTGATCTGGCCGGCGCGCACGCCGGCGGCCATGCCGGACACGATCTCCTCGGTGGTGAAAGGCTCGCCCTCAAAGAATTTCTCCATCAGGGCCTCGTCGGTCTCGGCGATGGCCTCGTTCATGGCTTCGATCAGGCCGGCAAAGCGGTGGCCGATGTCGGGCAGGTCGATCTGGATCTGCTTGCCGCTCTCGTACTTGAAGGCCTTCTGGCTGAACAGGTTGATGTAGGCCACGGTGCCGTCGTCCAGGCGGGCCGGCACGACGCAGGGGCAGATGGTGGGGCCGAAGTCGATCTTCAGCTGCTCCAGGATCTTGAAGTAGTCGGCGTTTTCCAGGTCCATCTTGGACACAAACACCATGCGGGCGCGGTTGTTCTTGACAGCCAGGCGGTAGGCTTTCTCGGCGCCGACGGTGACGCCCGACCGGCCGGACACGCAGATCAGCACGCTCTCGGCGGCCATGACGCCCTCGCAGGCGCCGGTCTCGAAATCAAACAGGCCGGGGGCGTCGATCATATTGTATTTGATCCCCTGGTATTCCACCGGGACAACGCTGGAATTCAGCGATGCCTTGCGGCGCACTTCTTCCGGGTCAAAGTCGCTGGCGGTGGTGCCGTCCTCCACGCGGCCCATGCGCTCGGTGGCGCCGCTGGCGTACAGCAATGCCTCGATCAGCGTCGTCTTGCCGCAGCCTGCATGGCCGGCGACCAGAATATTACGAATGTCTTTGCTGGCGTATTCCATCGTTATCAAACCTCTTTTCGCGCCGGAGCCGAATACACGGGATCTCCCCCCTCCGGCGTTTTGCTTACTGGCCGGGCGGCTGCCGGGGCCTTTTCCGGCCCGCTGCGCGCCCTGCATGTATCTACTTTACCACATTTTGTACAAAAATTAAACAGTTTTTTGCGCACTGCCCGTAAAAGTTTTGTGCACATGATTGGGCAATGTGTCAAAAAAATAACAAAAACCGCGCAGCACCGTTGCCGGGGCGGGCGCGGCGGCCCGCCGCCTGCAACGGATGCGGCGCGGTTTTGGCAAGGGGTTCGGCGGCAGGGTGCGGGGTCAGCGGCGGTCCAGTCTCAGCACTGCCACGGTGATGTCGTCCCGCCGCTGGCCGGCCCGCCGCACGGCCGAGTCCGCCAGCGTGTTGGCCAGCTGGGCCGGGCTGTGCCCCAGCCGGGCGGACAGCTGCAGCTGCTGCAAGATCCAGTCGGCGCCGTCGCACAGCACCCCGTCGGACACCAGCACCACCAGGTCGCCGGCGTCCAGCGCAAAGCTGGTGGAGCGCCCCACCACCGCATCCAGGATGCCCATGGGCAGGCTGGCGCCCTCCATCATGCGGGGGTCGCCGCCCCGCACCAGAAAGCTGGGCGCCGCCCCCGCCTTGAACAGCCCGGCCCGCCCGGTGAACAGGTCCACCGTCAGCAGGTCCAGCGTGGCGCCGGATTCCTGCTCGCCGTTTTTCAGGCCCATGGCCACGTTGACCAGGCGGGCGGCGCTCTCGGCGGCAAAGCCTGCCCGCAGAAGCTGCCCGGTCAGCCGGGCGGCCAGCTGGCCGTCCACCGCGGCGGGGCGGCCGGTGCCCATGCCGTCGCACAGGATCATCTGGGCGCGGCCGCAGCTGTCGCAGAACTGGTCGCAGGCGTCGCCGCTGACCTCCTCGGCCGGGCGGCTGGCGGAACCAAACTGCACGTCAAACAGCGGCCGCTCGGTAAAGGTCAGCATGGTCACGGTGCGGCAGTGGGCCACCTCCGGCAGGGCAAAGTCCCGGCGGCAGATGCGGCTCATCTCGTCGGTCAGGGCGCGCAGCTCGTCGGCGGCAAAGGCGGTGCGCGCCACCGTGATGCTGGCGGTGATGTGCCCGGTCACGTCGGCGCTGACGCTGCACTCCAGCGCCTCCAGCCCGATGGAGGCAAACAGCTGCGCCACCCGGCTTTCCCGCCGGGGGTCGGGCAGGCCCGCCTGCCCCAGCCGTGCGGAAAGCTGTGCCAGCGCGGCCGCCATGGCGCCGTACTGCTCGGTCAGGGCGGCGCGCAGCGTGTTGGCGCGGGCGCGGGTCTGGCGGCGGCTGCGCCACAGCCGGTAGCCGTGGTTGACCGATCCCACCAGGTCGGCGGGGTGTTCGCAGACGCTCAGCTGGCCGGGCATGTGCTCCAGGTCGGCGTGGCCGGTCTGCTCCAGCACCGGCTTGAACTGGTACAGCCCGTCCATCGCGCAGGAGTACCCCTTGACCCAGCACAGCGAGCGCCGCGCGCAGCTTTGGCAGACCCGGCGGGCGGTGTACTCCACCACAAAGTCAAAGCTTTCGCCTTTTGGCGGGGCCTGGCGCTCGCACACCGCGTTGACGGTGGCGGCAATGTCCGACAGGGTGTCGGCGATGGTGGCCAGCCGCCGCGCCGCCCCGGTCAGGCTTTGGGCCGAGGCCGGCGGCGCGGGCTGGGGGAACAGGTCCTGCAGCATCCGCGGCGGCACCAGCAGGTACAAAAGCAGGCCGGCCGCCGCGGCGGTGCCCAGCGTTGCCGCCGCCGAAAGATCGGGCGCGGCCAGCGCACCCAGGGCACACCCGGCGGCAAACACGCCGGCACAGCGCCAGCGTTCACCGGGATACAGCGCGGCCGCGCCCAGCGTGCCCAGCGCCACCGCCAGCGCCGCAAAGCTCAAAGAAGGGGTGGCGGCGGTCACGGCGGCGGCCAGCGCCACGGCCAGCACGGCGCTCTGCTCCAGGCTGGCGGCAAAGGCGGCGCACAGCCCGGCCAGCGCAAACAGCGCCAGACCGGGGGCAAACCAGGTCAGGGCCAGCCGCTGGGCGCAGGCGGCCAGCATGGCCAGCCACAGGCAGGCGCCGCGGGACTTGCCGGCGGGCAGGGTATGTATGGCAAGGCCAAAGCCCGCGGCCAGCGCCGCGGTGCAGGCAAGCCGGGCGGCCAGCGCCGGCGTGGGCAGGGCGGGAAAGCCGGCGGCCAGCTGCGCCGCAGCCAGCACCGCGCAGCCCATGGCCGCGGCAAACCCGTACCGCCCCGGCCGCAGCCGGCGGGCGATCAGCGCCGCCGCAGCGCCCAGCGCCAGCGGCACGGCCTGTTCCAGCGGCAAAAACGCCAGCCCGCCCACCACAGCACCCAGCGCCGCCGCCGGCAGATACCCCGGCGCGCAGCCGATGACCAGTGCCAGCCCAAAGGGCGCGGCGCCGCCGTAGACCTGCCCGGCCCCCAGCAGGATGCCGGTGCAGGCGGCAGCCAGCTGCCAGGCCAGCGCCGAGACCTGTATCCCGGCGGGCGGCAGCCGGGGCCGGGCCGGCCGGGACGCGGCGGGCGGCGCGGTGGTCTGCGGCTTTGGCTCGGCGCGCGGCGGTGCGGCGGCGCGGTGTACGGCGGATTCCTTGACGGTGTTCGGCATGGCGGGTCCCTCCCCAAAAGGCCCCGCGGATGGCGGCGCGCCGGGACGGGGCCGGGCCCTTCGCGCCTGCGCCCGCGGCTTTGCGGGCGCCGTACCCACGAGTATAGCGGCCCGCCGGCGCGCTTTTTGCCGCAGGGCGGGGAAGCCCCAAAACCGTCCAAAACCGGTGCAAAACACCCCCGCGGCCGGGTGTTTCCGCAGATTGCCCCGGCAAAAGCGGCGAATCTGCGCCCTGCGCCCCAAAGCCCGCCGCACCGCCGGTTTCCGCCGTTTCGGGGTGCAAACGCTCCAACGCCGCGCCCCTTTGCGGCAGGGCGCGCCCGGCCACGACACAAACAGGCCGCGGCAAGCACCTGTACTTTTTTCGACAGGAAGCCAATTTCAAATAAAAACCGGCCGGGGAAAGCAGGTCCGCTTTCTCCGGCCGGGTCTTGTCATATTTTGCCGTGCTCCGCTGCGGGCGGGCGGCCCTGCATGGCCTGCCAGTCCTGTTCCAGCATGGCCATCAGGATATCGTCGGCATAACGGCCGCCGTCCAGCACCGCATCCCGCAGCACGCCCTCCTGCCGGAAGCCGGTCTTCCGGTACGCCCGCAGAGCGCGCCGGTTGAAGGCAAACACGTCCAGGCTGATCCGGTGCAGGCCCAGCGTGTCAAAGCCGAACCCGCAGGTCTGCCGGATGGCCCAGCTGCCAATGCCCCGGCCGCAGGCTTCGCTGTGGAAGATGGCGATGCGGAAATTGGCGCTGCGCAGTACCGGGTCGATCTCGTTCAGCACGCTCTCGCCGATGATGTTCCCCGCCGGGTCCAGGATCAAAAAGTCGTAACGGCTCTCGTCCTCCAGGCAGGCCAGAAAAAAGCCGGTCACCTCGTCGTGGGAAAATTCTGGCCGGCAGCCGGTCAGGCGGGCGATCTCCGGGTCCAGGGGACAGTAGTTCTGCCGGTAATACGCCTCGGCATCTTCGCGCCGGGCGCTGCGCAGCACAAAGCCGGCGTTTTCCCAGGCTGCCTGCGGTTTTGCCATGGTCAAGCCCTCTTTCTGCGCCGGGGCCTTACCCCAGCTGCGCCAGCGCGGCGTTCAGGCGCTTGAGCGTCTCCCCGCGGCCCAGCATGGCGGCCAGGTCGGTGCCGCCGCCGGGGGTGCGGCTCTTGCCGGACAGCGCGATGCCCAGCGGGTACAGCAGCCAGCCGTTTTTCACGCCCAGCGCGGCGGCCTTGTCGCGGCAGGCTTCAAAAATGGCGTCCCGGCTCCAGTCGGTCTGCGCCTCCAAAAGCGGCAGCAGGGCGGCCAGCGCCTCCTTGGCGGTCTCCGGGGTGGTTTTCTGCTTTTTGTTGCGGTACAGCTCGGTGTCAAAGGGCAGCACGGCGTCAAAAAAGTCCAGCTGGGGCGGGATGTCCTCCAGCACCTCGCACCGGGGCTGGAGGTTCTGGCACAGCAGGTCCCGGTCGATGGGCACATGCACGGCGCTGTCGATGAAGGGGTCGGCCAGGCGGCGGAACTCTGCCGCCGGCAGGGCGCGGATGTACGCCGCGTTGATGGCCCGCAGCTTGAGCGGGTCAAAGATGGCCGGGGACTTGGACACGCGGGCCGGGTCCCAAATTTTCACCATCTCTTCCAGCGAGAAGATCTCCTGCTCGCCCTCCGGCGCCCAGCCCAGCAGCAGCAGATAGTTCAGCACCGCGGCGGGCAGGTAGCCCTTGGCCACCAGGTCCTGGTAGCTGGCGTCGCCGTTGCGCTTGGACAGCTTGTTCTGGGCGTCCTTCATCACCGGCGGGCAGTGGATGTAGGCGGGGATCTCCCACCCGAACGCCTGGTACAAAAGGTTATACTTGGGCGTCGAGGACAGGTACTCGCTGCCGCGGATGACGTGGGTGATGCCCATCAGGTGGTCGTCCACCACGTTGGCAAAGTTGTAGGTGGGCATGCCGTCGGATTTCAGCAGGATCTGGTCGTCCAGCTCGGCGTTTTCCACCTCGATGTGGCCATAGACCAGGTCGTCAAAGGCGGTCACGCCCTCGCGGGGGATCTTCTGGCGGATGACGTAGGGCACGCCGGCGTCCAGCTTGGCCTTAACTTCCTCCGGCGAAAGGTCGCGGCAGTGGCCGTCGTAGTGGCTGACCTCGCCGGCGGCCTTCTGGGCGGCGTGCAGCTCCTCCAGCCGCTGGGCGTCGCAGAAGCAGTAGTAGGCCTTGCCCTCGGCCACCAGCTGCTCGGCATACTGGCGGAAGATGCCCATGCGCTGGCTTTGGATGTAGGGGCCCACCGGGCCGCCGACGTCGGGGCCTTCGTCCCAGTTCAGGCCGGTGGCGCGCAGCGTGTCGTAGATGATGTCGGTGGCGCCCTCCACATAGCGGCCCTGGTCGGTGTCCTCAATGCGCAGGATAAAGGTGCCGCCCTCGTGCTTGGCCTGCAGGTAGGTGTACAGCGCGGTGCGCAGGTTGCCCACGTGCATGTAGCCGGTGGGGGAGGGCGCAAAGCGGGTGCGGACGGTCTTTTCCATATGATTACGCTCCTTTGGATGCGGATTTATTGGGATTGCGCAGTATCTTCCAACAGGATACCCGCCGGCACGGGGTTTGTCAACCGGCAAAGGCTCAGCCCTCGCAGCCCTCGTCTGGCTGCTGGCCGTCGTGAGCCTTCCACTGGCATTCGGTCAGCTGCATTTGGGTGAACACTGCCTTGAAGCAGGAGTTCTCCGGGCTGGCGGCATAGACGCCGAAGGACACCGGGCCGCCGCCCTCCCACAGGTGGCAGATGCGCATCTGGCGCCAGGTTTCGCCGTCCGATGCACAGTCGATGCGGAAATCGCTGCCCCGGCGGCTCAGCCGGTACCACATGGATCTGACGTCGGCGGGGATCTCGGTGGTAGCCCAGTCGGAATAGCCGTGGTTGGTCACCACGCTGCCCAAGTGCTGGATGACCTCATCCTCGTACTCGATGGAGGCTTTCAGCCAGTTTTCGCTGTCCAGATACAGCGCCACGCCGCACTGGTCAAACCGTACCTTGGAGTCAAACTCGGTCTTGACGATAAAAGAAAAATACTGCTCCCCGGTGGTCATCTGCAAAACCGGGGCGGTGTCGTTGCGGAAATGGTAGTAGGTGCGCTGCCACAGGTCGGTGTGGGGCTTTGTGACGATCTCAATGCGGGCGGGGGAGACCAGAGAGGCGGACGGCTCGCGGGTCCAGACCAAGCGGGAAGAATCAAACGGTTCCATAGGGCGTTACCTCCAAAATCAAAAAATAGCAAGCGTCACAAATAACTAATGATATAGATAAATGTAACACAACCGCATAGCAGCCGCAAGGCCCGCATAGCAGCCGCAAGGCCCTGCCCTTGACAAACGCCCCCGCTTGTGCTTGAATACCTGTATGCGATGTGCGCCATATTGCGCGCATCGCCCAAACCGCTGACGCGAAAGTAAAACCGTGCCACGCCCCCACAGAGAGCCCGGAGCTGCTGGAAACCGGGCGGGAAACAGCCGGACAAATGGTTCGCAGAGGGCGGCGGGGAACGGCCGGCACACCCGGCCCGGTATCCGCCGACGGCAGCCCCCGTTACCGGGCCGGGGCCCCGGATGCCAGGCATCCGCGCCTCACTGAGCGGCCGCAGTTTTTGCGGCAAACAAGGTGGTACCGCAGGAAATTTCCCTGTCCTTGTACAAGTTTTGGGACGGCGCCGCATCCCCGGCCGGGGCGCGGGCGCTGTCCCCCGCTGTACGGGGGCAGTTTTTTTGTACCCCCGCCCAAATGCAGAAGGAGTGTACGACCATGTCCGAAACGATCCAGAACAACCAGACCGGCCAGACCCCGCAGGCGCAGCCCAAACGCAAGCGCATTTTGTCCGGCATCCAGCCCACCGGCACGCCCACGCTGGGCAACTACGTGGGCGCGGTGCGCAACTGGGCGCTGCTGCAGAACGACTACGACTGCCTGTATATGGTGGCTGACCTGCACTCGCTGACGGTGCGGGAGGAACCCGCCGCCCTGCGCCGCCGCACCCGCGAGCTGGCCGCCCTGCTGCTGGCCGCCGGCATCGACCCGGTAAACAGCGTGCTGTTTGTGCAAAGCCATGTGCCCGCCCACACCCAGCTGTCCTGGGTACTGGCCTGCAACACCCAGTTTGGCGAGCTGTCCCGCATGACCCAGTTCAAGGACAAAAGCGCCAAGCACCCGGACAACGTCAACGGCGGCCTGTTCACCTATCCGGTGCTGATGGCCGCGGATATCCTGATCTACAACGCCGACCTGGTGCCGGTGGGCCAGGACCAGACCCAGCATCTGGAGATCACCCGCGACATCGCCCAGCGGTTCAATAACCTCTACGGCCCCACCTTCACGCTGCCGGAGGGCTACGTGCCCGCCGCCGGCGCCAAGATCATGTCGCTGGCCGAGCCTGCCAAAAAGATGAGCAAGTCCGACCCCAACGTCAACAGCTTTGTGCTGATGACCGACGACCGGGACACCATCGTGCGCAAGTTCAAGCGCGCGGTGACCGACTCCGAGGGCAGCGTCCGCTTTGACGTGCAGAACAAACCCGGCGTCTCCAACCTGATGACCATTTACTCCGCTTTTACCGGCAAGGCGATGGCCGACATCGAGGCCGAGTTTGCCGGCAAAGGCTACGGCGACTTCAAGCTGGCGGTGGCCGAGACGGTGGCCGACGCGCTGGTGCCCATCCAGACCGAGTACGGCCGCATCCTGGCCGACAAGGCCTACGTGGACGGCGTGCTGAAGGACGGCGCGGCGCGGGCTTCCCGCCTGGCCGACCGCCTGGTGGCCAAGGTCTACCGCAAGGTGGGCCTGCTGCAGCCGGAGCGGTAAGCATATCCAGATCCCAATAACCGGATGAATTGCCGGCGCGGCGCCTGCCCCTGCCAT
This sequence comes from Candidatus Gemmiger stercorigallinarum, assembly GCA_019119495.1. Lineage (GTDB taxonomy): Bacteria > Bacillota > Clostridia > Oscillospirales > Ruminococcaceae > Gemmiger > Gemmiger stercorigallinarum. Next base: position 33,179 of record DWWX01000018.1, read on the forward strand.
AGGGGCGGACGCCGCGCTGTTTTTTTTTTGCCGGCGGCGCTGCGGGGCATATCTGCCGGGCGCGGCACAAACCGGCAGAATCCACAAAACGGCGCCCTCCATTTTGGGCATGACTGTGCCGTAATACGGTGAAATTTCTTGCTTTGCGTCTTGCTTTTTGATAGCCCGGGTGGTATCATTTACAACATAATAGCCTGTATTTTGTGTTCTCGATGTGAACACGGGATGCAAGCGCGGGGGCGACCCTGCGCTGCGCGGCAAACCGCCGTGCGGCTGAAGAAGCGCCCGGACCATGGGGCGGAATGTGCGGAATGTGCTGGCCGCGCACCCGCGCCGGGGCCCGGGTCGGCAGGCTGTGCCTGCCGCCACCTCAGGCTGCCCCAAAGGCGGCCGCACACGATTATTGGGAGGAAACCAAATGAAGAACAAAGCAAAGCGCATTGTCAGCGCCGTATGTGCGCTGGCAATGTGCGCGGCCATGTTGCCGGCTGCGGCAATGGCGGAGGAAACCACAACGAGTGGCCCCGTGGTCAAAAACGGTGTCACGATCGACAAGACTGCCACGGCCTTGGATGAAAATGACCAGACGAATGTAACGCTTACCATTGGTGCCGAACAGGATCAAACTGTTTCCGATGTGGTTTTCGTCTTGGACAAGTCGGTTAGCACTGACATTCGTGAATCTGCTGCAGCAATGCTGGATGAACTGATGACCCGCGTTGGCGAAAACCGCATCCAGGTTGGTGTTGTCGTATTCAATAAATCAGTTCACGCGAGCGTCCCTCTTACTGAGTTGAATAAAGAGAGTTACGACACGATTTATAATGCTCTGATGACCGAAACTTCCAGCGGAACAAACATTTACGCTGGTTTGAAGGCGGGTAAAGATTTGCTGGATGCAGATACTTCGGTTGATGCATCTGCCAAGCATCTCGTTCTTGTGACGGATGGCGTAACCTATTTGTGGGGCGATGGCCGCGCAGCGGATGGCTCTGACATCTATACCATTTACAGTGAGCAGAGCGGTACTGGGGAAGAATCCCTGAACGCCGGCAACGAGATGATGAAAGCACATCATCCTGATGTTGTTGCGTATTATGCCGAATTCGACGATATGGCAGCATGGATGACAAACCATACCCAGTACAGTGAAGATGCGGCAACGTATCAGCATGTGTATGGTGAAGGCCAGTATCAGCCGGATGAAAAGGGTCAGGGGGCTGACTCTACCTATTTTGAGGCTGGTTTTGTAGACGGCGACTACATTCCCGGCGAGGAACTGACGCAGCATGGCAATGCAAATGACGTAGCCGTTTATATGGCAGCTACTGTCTGGCAGGAAATTGTTGCGGCCGGTTATAACGCCTACGCTTATGCTGAGCAGGATTATGTTGAAGCCTATCCTTGGGGACCTACGTGGGTTGAAAACCTGTCTGACCTAGGTGGTTCCTCTGGCGCTGTTCCTGCTGAAACCGATGGCATGTTTGACAGTGTTAAAAGCAAAATCATTTATGCGATTGCGTCCGGCACTGTCACTGATGTGATTGGTGACCACTTTGACGTTTCCAACCTGAACAGCTTTGAGCTGACCGTCGGCGGTCAATCTGTGCCTGGCACTGTGGTCGATGGTAACACCATCAATTTCGGTGAAGCTAATGAGAATGGTGGTTTCCCCTATACTGTCACCTATTATCCCAATGGTGTCGAAGGCGATCCCCGCGAGCAGTTCGTTTGGACAATTAATGTCCCTGTTGAGAACGCCAATCAGCTTCAGCTGACCTACACCCTCCAGCTGGTCAACAAAGAGACCAAGCCCGGCACCTACACGCCTCCGACCAATGTGAGTGCGACCCTTGAGTATACTTCCACTGTCGGAGATAAAGGCTCTCTGGATTTCCCCGTTCCGCATGTCGAATACACCGTCGAAGCCCTTACGCCCAAGGATCCCACCTACGATGAACTGAACGCTCTGCTGGACGCCGAGGTCCAGTGCACCACTACCACCGACCATGCTACTGACCATACCGACCTGCTGGATGGCAGCTATGATGTCACGGTTGACGCCACCCATGCGGATTCGCGGGGCGATGGTGCTACCGCTACCGTCACAGTTAACAGTGACCGGTATGTGCAGCACTACAACGACAACATGAACACCGGCCTGACCCATACCCTGGCCAGCAACACCGCTTCCACCTGGACTGTCCAGCTGGTGTATGTGGCGAATGAGACAGCCACTGGTTGGACCCTTGCTGACGGTCAGGAAAGCAAGGCAGTGTTCTATGTCAGCTGCCCGGAGACCACCACCGTTCCCTCTACCCCCACCCCCGATGAGCACCCCGACATTGCCGAGGGCATTGCCAACGGCACCTGGGGCGGCACCCCCACCCCGACGCCCACCGCGCAGACCACTGCCATCCCCCAGACCAGCGACGACCTGCCGCTGGGCCTGCTGATCGTTGTGGCCATCGCGGCGGCCGGCGCCGTGTGCGGCCTGGTCGTCCTGCGCAAGCGCAGCAAGCAGTGACCGCCGCTGGCTGACCCTCAGCAGCCAATGACCTGATCCGATTTGATCTGACCGGACCCAAAGCGCCGGGGCGTCTGCCCCGGCGCTTTGCTTGTGCCGCCCCGCCCCCAAACCTGCCAAATTGTGAAAGCTCCGCGAAAACGGATGCATCCTGCCGGAATTTGTGGTATCATTATATGCGGATATTTCCGCCCATATATTTTGCATCTTTGCATCAAAGAGGAATACTATGTCTCATAACGAAAACGATACCACGGATAAAATCACCGGCCAGGACACGCCGGCCGAACCCTCCCGGCAGGACGCGCCCCCGGCCAAACCCAAACGCCGCGTCCCCCTGTGGGGCAAGGTGCTGCTGGGCATTGTGTGCGCGGCGGCGGTGCTGGTGGGGGTGGCGGCGCTGTACGTCAACGGCAAGCTGGACCTGATCCACTACGACGACGGCACCGTGGACTCGGTGGGCAGCATCGGCGCCGAGGAGGACCAGGACCTGGACACCACCGGCCTGGAGGAAAACACCGGCGAGATGGTCATGCCCGAAGGCAGCCCCTTCCAGGACTCCAACGTGCTGAACATCCTGCTGATCAGCACCGACGAGCGCACCGAGGCCGTCAACGACTATGACGCCTACACCCACCTGGATGAGCTGGACGGCACCACCGCCACCACCGAGTTCAGCGACGACGCCCGCGCCGACAGCCTGATCCTGGTCTCGATGAACATTGCCGAGGATACCATCAAGCTGGTGTCCATCGAGCGCGGCACCGGCGTGCCCATCCTTCTGGACGGCTACGAGGGTCAGTACGACTGGATCACCCATACCTTCCGCTACGGCGGCGCCAAGCTGACCATGGACACGGTGGAGGAATGCTTCAACGTGGTGGTGGACCACTACGTGCGCATCAACTTCAACTCCTTTGTGCAGATCGTCGACGCGGTGGGCGGCGTGGACATCACCCTGACCGAGGAGGAGGCCGCCGCCCTGAACTGGGAGATCCCCTCCAACTCGATGAAGATCGACGTCGAGGTGACCCCCGGCGTCAACCACATGGACGGCTATACCGCCCTGCAGTATGCCCGGCTGCGCTCGGTGGACAACGACTGGGTGCGCATCCAGCGGCAGCGCACCGTCATCCAGGCGGTGCTGGACCAGATCAAGACCGCCACCCCGCTGGAGCTGGACAGCCTGCTCAACGCGGTGCTGCCGCTGGTGCAGACCAACTTTACCCGCAGCGAGATCGCCGCCCTGCTGGTGCAGCTGCCGGGATTTCTGGGCGTGACGGCGGAGCAGATGTCGCTGCCCGCCGAGGGCACCTACGGCAGCCGCACCGGCATGGACGGCCGCCAGATGTACGACCCCGACTGGGCCGAGAATGTGGCCATCCTGCATGACTTCCTGTACGGCGAGGACAGCGACAGCGACGCCTACGCCCACGAGGAGGAAGTGGAGACCTCCCTGAACGATTACACCGACGACCAGCTGGCCGACATGGCCGACTACATGGCCGCCAACAGCATGGCCGCCGACCTGACCGACGGCACCGGCCTGTGGCCCAGCGAGGCCGAGCTGGCCGCCGCTGCCGCGGACGCCGCCACCGGCGAGGACGCGCAGCAGGCGGAGCCCGCGCAGGCCGCCGACGGGGACGCCGCGGACGGGCAGCAGGTCTGGCTGGCCGGCTTTGACACGGCGGCCGACAGCCTGGCCGTCTACCAGAGCATGGTGCAGCACCTGCACGAGACCGAGGGCGTCAACACGCTGCTGACCGAGAACGATTTTGCCGCGGCTGCCGTGCTGGACGCCTACGTCAACGGCGGCGACGAAACGCTGCTGACCGCCCTGGCCGACGCGCTGGGCGGCACCGACGACAACTGGACCGCCCGCTGGCAGTGGGTGCGGGAATACAACGCCGCCCAGCCGGAGGGCAGCAAGCTGCGTGTGGCCGGCCTTGGGCCGGATGCGTCGCCCCAGGCGGCGGCACTGGGGGTCTCGCTGCTGCGGGCGGACGGCGCCGCGGCGGCGGACAGCGTGGCCGACATTGCCGACTGGCTGGACCGCAACGACGCCCAGCCCGCCCCGTGGCGCAGCCGGTATATCCTGCTGCGGCTGACCCAGGCGGAGCAGGAGGACCCCGAAGCCCTGCAGGCCCTGTTTGGCGACAATTACCCCCTGATCCAGCAGCTGTGCCGCAATTACGAGGCAAACCTCCGCTTCTGGAACGGCGAGGGCACTGACGAGCAGACCGCCGGGCAGATGTATGACAACTTCTGCGCCTGGGCCGACTTCCTGCCGGAGGACGCCGGATTTTTTGGCGGGCTGAGCATGGAGGCCGCCAGCGCCACCGCCCTGGTGGGCAAGGGCGAGACCGCCTACACCACCTTTGCCGCCCTGCTGGACGGCTACGGCTCGCCGGTGCAGGGCAGCGTGCAGGCGGTGGGCGTTTTGTACGTGACCAGCGACGGCGACACCGGCAGCTGCCTGCCCAACGACCGCACGGTGGACTATCCGCTGCTGGAAGCCTGCCTGCCCGACGCGTTTGCCCGCAATACCTGGATCGCATTGGACGGCAGCGGCAGCCCCTTTGCGCGCAGCGTGCCGCTGTTCCAGCCCGGCACCGAGGATGCCGGCGCGGCAGCCGAGTATTTCCCCGCGCTGCTGACGGTGGTGGACGGCCAGTAACGCCGCACGCACCGCCCCAAACCCACAGCAAAAGCGGAGTAAGCATAAGAAAGCTTTGGTTTTGCTGCGCCGGGCGGCAAAACTGCGAAGCATCGAAAAAAATCGCAAAAACAGGCCGGTGGCAACGCAGCCAACGGCCTGTTTTTGATAGATTTTGCGGCAATGCTTCCTTGTGCGCACTCCGCTAAAAGCCGGCGGCCTTCCGCCCCCTGCAACCAGGGGAGAAGGCCGCCGGCCTTTTTTTGCTGATCCGATCAGATTTGGCGCCGCCCCGGCCGGGCGGGGCAGGGGAGCCGTGCCGGACGCGGCGGGGTCAGTCCACCCGCTCGTCGCCCCAGAAGAACAGCGCCACGGTGCCGGGGCCGGTGTGGCTGCCGATGGTGGTGCCGATGGTGTTGATCTCCACTTTGCCGTTCAGCCTGGGGAACTTTGCCTCCACCATGGCGGCCACGGCCTGGGCGTCCTCCAGGCAGGCCGACTGGGAGATATAGCACTTGCCCGCGTAGTCCAGCCCGCCCTGGGCGTGCTGTTCCATCATTTTGACGCACTCTTCCATGGCGCGCTTTTTGCCGCGGCACTTTTTGCGGGGGATCAGCCGGCCCTGGTTGTCCACGTTCAGCAGCGGGCAGATCTTCAGCGCGGTGCCGAACCAGCCCGCCGCCTTGGTGATGCGCCCGCCCTTGACAAAGAAGGTCAGGTCGCTGGAGAAGAACCAGTGGTGCAGCTTCAGGCGGTTGTCCATCGCCCACTGGTAGACCTCATCGATGGACTTGCCCTCGTCCCGCAGGTCAGCCAGCTTGTCCATGAACAGGCCGGTGCCCGATGACGCCGACAGCGAATCGACGATGTAGATCTTGCGGTCGGGGTATTTCTCGGCCAGCTCGTCCCGCGCCAGGTTGGCGGAGTTCACCACGCCGGAAATGCCGCTGGACAGGGTAAGGTGCAAAATGTCCAGCCCCTGCTCCAAAAACGGCGTAAAGTAGGCGATGAACTCGTCGGCGTTCAGCTGCGAGGTCTTGGTCTCGGCGCCGTTGACCATGGCGGCGTAGAATTTGTCCAGCGGCATGCTTTTGCCCAGGTCGTCGGTGTGCTGCACCCCGTCCAGCGAGTAGTGGAAGCAGGTATACCGGATGTCCCGCGCCGCAAAATGTTCCGGCGTCAGGTCGGCGGTGGAGCAGCAGCTTAAAATGTAGTTTGCCATATTGATCCCTCTCTCTCCGGCGGGCGGGCCGGATAAAATTTCCGCGGGCGCAGCTGCGCCGCAATAAGCATATCTGTGCACAGTATAACACAACCGAAACAAAACGGCCAGTCTTTCTGCGCGGTTTTTCACAGCTAACTGCGCGGCCTGCCCCGGTGCGGCCGGCGTCCGGGCGCCGGCCAAAACCGTGAAAAATGTTCCGGACAGCCCCGCGCGGGGGCCGCCGCGGTTGAAATGCAGGCCCAAATAGGGTATACTGTTTTGTAACCCTATTGCAATTTTTCCGCGGCCCCCGGCAGGCGGAACCTTCCATTGATTTGTGCGCGGCGCGGCCGGCGCAGGAAAAGGAGTTTTACCACCATGGCACATACCGTAATGGTCACCGGCGCCGACGGTTTTATCGGCAGCCATCTGACAGAGGAACTGGTCAAGCGGGGCGAGAAGGTCCGCGCCTTCTGCCTGTACAATTCCTTCGGCTCTCTGGGCTGGATCGACACCCTGCCCCCCGAGATCAAAAACGAGATCGACGTCTTTATGGGCGACATCCGCGACCCCAACGGCGTGCGCACCGCCATGCGCGGCCAGGAGCGGGTATTCCACCTGGCGGCGCTGATCGCCATCCCGTTCTCGTACCACAGCCCGGACAGCTACGTGGACACCAACATCAAGGGCACCCTGAACGTGCTCAACGCCGCCAGGGAGCTGGGCACCAGCCGGGTGCTGGTCACCTCCACCAGCGAGGTCTACGGCACCGCCCGGTATGTGCCCATTGACGAAAAGCACCCCTTCCAGGGGCAAAGCCCCTACTCGGCCACCAAGATCGGCGCCGACCGCCTGGCCGAGAGCTTTTACCGCAGCTTTGACCTGCCGGTGACCATCGTGCGGCCCTTCAACACCTACGGGCCCCGCCAGTCGGGCCGGGCCATCATCCCCACCATCATCACCCAGCTGCTGGCCGGCCAGACCGAGATCAAGCTGGGCAGCCTGACCCCCACCCGCGACTTTAACTATGTCAAGGACACCGCCAACGGCTTTATGAGCATCGCCGACTGCGACGCCGCCATCGGCCAGGAGCTGAACATCGCCACCGGCGTGGAGCACTCCATCGGTGACCTGGCCAACGAGCTGATCGCCCAGATCAACCCGCAGGCCCGCATCGTCTGCGAGGCCGAGCGTCTGCGCCCGGAGAAAAGCGAGGTCAACCGCCTGCTGGGCGACGCCACCAAGCTGCGCGCCCTGACCGGCTGGGCGCCCCGATACACCTTTGAACAGGGCCTGGCCGAGACCATCGAGTTTTTGCGCACCCACCTGGACGACTACAAGGTCGGCCAGTATATCCTGTGATGGCTGCGCTTCAAAAACTGGCGAAAAAACCGGCGGTCCTGTGGGGCGGCGCGGCCCTGCTGGCGGTGGTGGCCGGCGTGGCCTGGGCGTATTACTGGCGGGTGTTCTACTATCTGGATGCCCGCGTTTCGCCGCTGCTGGTCACCGGCGGCTGCGTGCTGGCCTGCCTGGCCGCGGTGGCGATGGCGGGGGTGCTGCACTACGGTCTGCGCAGCTTTGCCGCCAAAGCGGCGGCCTGCATCGCGGTGTGCGGGCTGCTGTTCGCCTTTGCCGACCCGCCCATGCAGACCCCCGACGAGTCGGAGCATTTTTTGCGCACCTACGCCATCAGCATGGGCCGGTTCGACTTTGACGGCGAGCGCGCCTACCCGGACGACGTGGCGGCGCTGTACAATGCCTTCCCCGGCGCGTGGGTCAACGCCCACACCTCCGCCGGCGCTGCCGAGGACCCGGACACCGGCGAGCTGACCGCCTACAACACCGCCGGCTATGCCCTGAAACAATACGGCGAGGACGGCCGCGTGCAAAGCATCGCCGACAGTTTTGACGCCTACTTCAACGACCCCGACGCCACCCCGGTCACCGAGCCGGTCAGCTTTATGGTGCTGCCGTTTGTGCCCGGGGCCATTGGCATGTTTGCTGCGCGGCTGCTGGGCTTTGGCGCGCTGGGCTGCCTGTACGGCGGGCGCATCGCCAACCTGGCGGTGTATGCGGCCATCTGCTACCTGGCGCTGCGCCGGGCGCAGAAATTCCGCCCGGCCTTTGTCTGCGTCATGCTGCTGCCGCTTTCGCTGTACATGGGGGCCAGCTTGAGCTATGACTCGGCGCTGCTGGCCTGCTATTACCTGATGCTGGCCCAGCTGACCCGCCGCACCTGGACCACAAAGGACGCGGCCCTTTACGCCGCCGCCTGCGTCTGGGTGAACGTGGCCAAGCCCTACATCAACCTGCTGTGGGCGTTTTTGCCGCTGATCCTGCTGCGGGAGGCTTTCTGCGCCCGCGGCCGCCGCTGGCACTGGACGGCGGGCATGCTGGCGGCGTCGCTGGCGGTGACCCGCTTTGTCGAGTGGTACGGCACGGCCTTCCGGTACAATTACGGCGAGATCGGCCGCATGGGCGGCAGCGACGTGAACCAGCTGGAACAGCTTTTGTTCATCCTGAAAAATCCGCTGCGTTACCTGGCCGTTTTGCTGGGCACACTGTACGAGAACGACTTTTTCATCGGCCAGCTGGGCCTGTTTGGTTGGAAAGACCTGCCCATCGCGCTCATCAGCCTGATGGGGCCGGTGCTGCTTTTGATTGGCGCGGTGCTTTCCGCCGGGCGGGGGCAGTCCATCACCCGGCGGCGGGCAATACCGCTGGCGGCGTTTGCCGCCGTCTACGCGGTGGGCGCCATGACGGCCATGTACATCACCTACACGCCGGTGTCGATGGTGCGCATCGTGGGGCTGCAGGCGCGGTATTTTCTGCCGGTGTTTTTGCTGGCCGCCATGCTGCTGGCCGCCCCGCTGCGGCGGGTGCTCTCGGCGGATCTTTCCCCCCAAAAGGCCGAACGCTGGGCGCTGCGCATCTTTGCGCCCTGCGCAGCGTTTGGCGCGGTGCTGCTGTTCCAGCACTATTTTGTCGGCCCCATTGCCACGATCCCGGTGTAAGCCGATCCGTTTTTGACTGTATCCTGCCCCGAAAGGAGGTCCCGCCCATGTCCCTGCTTACCGGTATCCTGGTCCTGGTTTTGGTCTGCGCGGCGTCGGTGTCGCTGGCGGCGGCCACCGGGCGGGATGCAGCGGTGTTCCCGCTGCCCATCTTTGCCGGGGCGGTCTGCCTGCTGCTGGCCGGCGGCTGCCTGGGCATGCTGCAGGGGGCGCTGTGGCTTTGCTATCTTTTGCTGCTGGCGGGGGCCGCGGCGCTGGGCCTGCGGGCCGGGCGGGCGCGGTGGCTTGCGGCGGCGTCCAGCACCGGGCTGCTGTTTTTTGCCGCGGCGTCGCTGGTGATCTGGGCTTTGTTCGCGGTGCTGCAGCCCATGTTCGTCGAGTGGGACGAGTTCACCTTCTGGGGCATGGCCGCCAAGCTGCTCAAAGAAAAAAACGTGCTGTACCCCGCCGACCCGGCCAACCTGCGGGCGGTCAGCGGCCTGCCGGGGCTGGGGCTGGTGTCCTACTTTGTGCAGGGCTTTGCCGCCGATTTTGGCGAGTGGCAGTGCCTTGCCGGCTACGATATGCTTTTGATGGCCTGCCTGTCCGCCGCGGCGGCGCTGCCCCGCCGCCGCTGGGCCCACAGCGTTGCGGTGCTGGCGGGCGGCGCGCTGCTGCCTTTCTTTTTCAGCGTGGTGCCGGCGGGCACGGCCAGCACCGTCTACGCCAACGCCATGGCCGACGTGCCGCTGGCGCTTTTGTTCGGCGGGGTGCTCTGCCTGTGGTTCGCCGTCGGGCCGGGCAGGCTGGGCATGCTGCTGACCGCCCTGCCGCTGGCGCTTTTGACGCTGGCCAAGGACATGGGCTTTGCCTACGCGCTGATCGCGGTGTTTGTGATTTTTCTGGACCTGTTGTTCGGCCGGGAATGGAAGCGGCTGCCCCGCGGCCGGTTTTTCGGCGGCGCAGTGGGGCGCGCCGCGGTGCTGGCGGCGCCGGTGCTGGCGGCTTTCCTCAGCTGGAACGCCTACACCGCCGCCCACCTGGAAACCACCGGCGCGTCGGTGGGCAGCGGCGGCCTGAGCTACGGCCAGGTGCTGTTTGGCGGCCTGGCGCAGTTTTTGGGCATTGACCGCACCGGGAAATTTGCCGACCTGATGGGCCTGATGGCCGATGCCTTTTTTGCCCGCAGCGTCAGCCTGGTGGGCGCGCCGGCTTTTGCCATTGCGGCCATCACGCTGGTGGGGGCGGCGGCCTTCGCCTTTGCCCAAAAGGGCGCCGGGCGCCGCCGCGTGGCTGCGGTGTGGGGCGGGCTGGCCTTCTGCTTTGCGGCCTTTTACCTGTTCCACCTGATTTTGTATTACTACAACTTCTCCGACGTGGAGGCCTACGCCCTGCAGGACTTTGACCGCTACATCGGCCCTTATTTGCAGGGGTGGATGCTGGCTATGCTCTGCCTGCTGGGGCATTCGGCCGCATTGCGGACGGAGGGCGTCCCGGCCCGGCTGGCCGACCTGGCGCTGCTGGGCGCGTCGGCCTGCGTGGCGGTGCTTTTTGCCTGGCGGGGCGTGCCGGCCTCCGGTTTCTGGACCGACAGCGACAGCCGCTACCTGCTGCGGCAGGACGTCAAGGCCCGCGCCGCTGCCGCCAACCAGGTGCTGGACTGGGACGACACCGTGCTGGTCATCAGCCAGGGGGACAACGCCACCCGCTGGTACTACTACACCTACGAGCTGACCGCCCAGGTGGCCCGTGGCTACGGCGGCTTTTTCAACGGCGAGGACGCCTCCAGCCGGTGGGACTCCGACTTTATGAACCTGGTGGAGAGCGAAAACTGGACGCTGTACGACTACAAGGCCGTCTGTACGCCGCCCGCGCTGGTGGCCTATCTGGAGGAAAAGGGCTGCAATTACCTGCTGATCGACCGGGCGGACGACTACCTGGAGCGGTCCTTCAGCCCGCTGTTCGAGGGCGGCCTGACCGCCGATATGCCCATGACGCTGTACAGCTTTGACCCGGACGCCGAGGTACCTTTCACGCCGGTGGCTGTGGCGGAAAGCGAGGGCTGACCGATGAGTGAGACAAAACGCACCGCGCGGCTGTTTGGCATCTGCTACGCGCTGGCGCTGATCTTCTGGGTGGTGTTCTGCCTGGGCAGATGTGCCGTCATGCTGGCGCACCGCGCCGGCGGCAACATGCCCCAGACCACCCTGACCGCCGCGGACCTGACCTTCGAGAGCTTCGAGTGTTACCTTGACCTGGAGTGGGACACCCCGCCGGACGACGACCCCAACTGGTATCTTTCCACCGACAACGACCCCCATATTTTGTACGACGGCGGCGGCTACATCGAGACGGTGCGGCTGTACGCCGGGCACCGCCTGCCTCCCGGCAGCGTGGCGCTGTACTACCTGCTGCCCGGCCAGACCGATTACAGCGAGGCGCAGAAGGTCTTTGCCCATGTGGTGCAGCCCGGCGTCTACGAGTTCGATCTGGGCGGCAAGACGGTATCGGGGCTGCGCATCGACCCGGACAGCGTGGGCGGCGTGGCGACGCTGTTTACCGGCGTTGAGCTGAACCCGCCGCAGTTCTGGCTGCTGCGGTTTGTGCCAAACGGCGGCCAGTGGCTTTTGCTGCTTGGCCTGCCCGCCTGCGCGGCCGCCGCCTGGGCGCTGGTGCGGGGCAGACGGCCGGAAAACCCCCGACGACCATGAATTTATCCGAAAGGAGCTGCCCATGGAGCTGCTCTGTGTATTCGCCGCGCTGGCGGCGGTGTTTCTGTTCAGCGCCTTCCTTACGCTCAAGTGCGGCCTGCACAGCGCGCTGGCGCCGCTGACGGCGCTGGCCGTGGCGGTATTCTGGCTGACGGTGTGGGGCATGGCCGGGCCGCTGCTGGCGGGGGCGTGGCTGCTGTACGCCGCCTTTGCGGGGCTGGGCCTGTGGGCGCTGTGGCCCCGCAGGGACCCTGCCAAACGCCCCGATTGCAGGGCGCTGCTTACCCCCGGCGCGGTGCTGTTTTACGGCATGACCGCGGCCTTTGCCGTTTACTTTTTTATCCGCCAGCCCATGGCCACCGGCTTTGACGAGCTGAACCTGTGGGCCACCGCCGTCAAGGTGACCAAGGTGGACGACAGCCTGTATGCCACCGCCACGCTGGGCACCCCCTGGGCTGTCACCCAAAACCCCGGCCTGCCGCTGCTCAGCTACTTTTTCAGCTTTTTCGGCAGCTATGCCGACTGGAAGATCTACCTGGCCTACAACGCCCTGGCTTTTGCGGTGTTTGCGGCGGTGCTGGGCACGCTGGGGTTCTCCCGCTTCCGCATTGCGGTGCCGCTGGCGGCGGTGCTGTGGTGCGTGCCCTACTTTTTTACCACCTACAACCACACCATCTACTTAAACACCGTCTACATGACCAGCTATGGCGACATCCCCGCCGGCCTGGTCATGGGCGGCGCGGCGGCGCTGTGGCTGGCGCTGCGCCGGTCCAACGGCCCCAAATGGGCGGTGCTGCCGGTGCTGGCGCTTGCCGCCAACCTCAAGGCCAACACCTTTGTGCTGGCGCTGGTGGCCGCGGGTCTGGTGGCGGTGGACGCCTGGCTTTTGCCGGATGGCAAATTCCGCCGCGGCCTTGCCCGGCGCACCGGCTTTGCGGCGGCCTGCTTTGCCGCACCGCTGGCGGTCTATTACCTGTGGAACGTGCGCTACGTGGGCTACCTGGTGGCGCAGAACACCTCGGACGGCGGCGTGGGCGAGACCACGGCCGCCCTCTCGGACGTGGTGGTCAGCGGCATCCGCATCCTGCTGGGCCAGCCGGTGGAGGGCTTTTTTGCCGAGCGCCAGTCCCAATTTTTGCAGGCCATCGCCGATATGGGCACCCAGTTCTGGACGGATGCCGGCAACATGAGCATGGTCGGCCAGGGCCGCAATGTGGTCATTCTAATTTTGGCAGTGTTCCTGCTGGCGGTGCTGCTTGCGCCCTGCCTGAAAGCCCGGCTGCGGGTGGCGTGCGCCGCTGTGTGCAGCACCCTGTGCTTTTTGGGCTACAACCTGATGCTGGCGCTGAGCTACGGCTTTATCTTCAAGCCCTTCCAGGCCGAGAGCCTGACCGACTACAACCGCTACATCTACAGCTATTACATCGGCTGGTTTTTGATCGCGCTGGCCTGCCTGGCGCTGGTGCTGCAGCCCTACACCGAGGTGGTGCAGAGCCGGTTGAAGGACGGCCCTGCCGCGGCGGCCAAATGCAGCCAGACCCGCTTTGCGCTGGCAGGGCAGGGGGCGGTGCTGCTTTTGGCGGCGGCGATGCTGTTCCGGCTGAACCAGCTGGTGCTGCCCCAGCTTTCGGTGCTGGGATTTTCCGACAGCGAGTTTGCCGACCGCAGGGCCGAGCGCGCTGAGGTCCAGCTGGTCTGCAGCTATCTGGGACCCGACGACCGGGTGTTCTACGTCAGCCAGGGCGACAACGGCGAGGGCTGGTTCTCGGCGGTGTTTGACTTTTACCCGGTGCTGGTGGACTATTCCGGCGCGGTCTCCACCATGGAGGGCGGCGGCGGCACCTTCGGCCTGGCGGAGCTGGAGCCGGAGGAGGAGGGGGTCAAGAAATACTACTACCACCCCTACACCGCCCGGCGGCTGGACGAGACCATCCGGGAAAACGGCTGCACCGTGCTCTATTTGCAGCAGATCGACGAGATTTTTGTGGAAAGCTACGCGGAACTGTTCACCGACGGCCTGGCCGCTGCGCAAAACGGCGAGACGCTGCTTTACCGCGTCACCGATGCGGGCTTTGCCCCGGTGGAGATGGAGGTGACCGGCCGATGAAGGACAAACTGCGCCGCGGCCCGCTGGCTGTGCTTGCCCGCCTGACGGCCCGCCGGGGCGGACTGGCGGTGCTGTGCTACCTGCTGGCGCTGGCCGCCTGGCTGGCGCTGGGGGCCTGGAACTTTGCCGCCGACGCCCTTGCCCGCGCAGACGGCGCCCTGGCCGAGGAGAGCATCCCGGTCAGTGAGTTCCAGCTGGTGGATGTCACCCCGGAGGCCGACGGCTGGTACGCGACGGCCGGCGGCGACCCGCAGATCATTTTGGACAACGTGGACGGCCGGGTGGTGCGCACCCTGAGCTATACCGCTGAGTTTGACGGCGAGCCGCGGGAAATGTGCCTGTACTACACCACCGCCGCCGGCGAGCCCTACAGCCAGGACAACCGGGTGTTCCCCACGCAGGCGGCCGACGGCAGCTATGTCTACACGCTGCCCCGCACTGCGCTGGTCTCGCTGCGGCTGGACCCCTGCAGCCCGGACGAAAACGCCACGGTCCGGCTGAAGTTTGCCGGCGGCGCCATCACGCTGAACGCCGCCGACGCCCTACCCGCCGGGCTGGACTACTGGCTGCCCAGCTGGTACCAGGCGTTCTGCCTGATCCTGTACCCCGCGCTGGCCGCCGCCGCCCTGTGCTGGCTGCGGGCCTGCCGGCGCGCCCTGCGCCCCAAACACTGAATGCCATGCGCCGCCCGCCGGCCGGGGAAGTGCCCCGCGCCGGCGGGCGGCTTTTTTTGCGGGGGTAAGGGGGAGCAGCTGCCGGAAAAACGAAAAACTGCCAAAAATTTTGCCCGCCGCTGTAACAAAACCGCCCGGCCTGCGGCTTATAGGCAGACCGGTCAAAAAAATGGCCGCGGCCGGACAGACCCAAAACACAGGAAGGGGGAATGCGCCATGCTTGGGGTGGAGGAACTCTACCACCGCTACCGGGACGACGTGTTCCGCTACCTGTGCAGCCTGACCCATGACCCCGCCCAGGCCGAGGACCTGCTCAGCGAGACCTTCCTGTGCGCTATCCAGAAGGCGGGCAGCTTCCGGGGCGAGGGCAGCGAAAAGACCTGGCTGTTCGGCATTGCGCGCAGGCTGTGGCTGCAGGCGCTGCGCAAACACCGCCCCACGGTGGAGTACAGCGACCTTTTGGGCCTGTATGTGGAGGACACGGTGGGCCAGGCGCTGGACACCCGCCAGCTGGCCGACCGGGTGCGGCAGCTGCTGGACGCCCTGCCCCGGCGGGAGCGCACCATCGTGCAGCTGCGGGCCCAGGGCCTGCCCTACGAGGAGATCGCCGACCGCTGCGGCATCCGCGCCGGGTCGGCCCGCGTCATTGAGTACCGCACCCGCCAAAAACTGCAGCAAACCCTGAGAGAGGAGGGCTATCTGTGACAGAATTTGAATCCAAGGACCCCCAGGGCCGGGCCGCCCCGGCAAAAACCTTGCCCCCGCCGCAGCCGGCCGCCCCGGCCCCTGGCTCTGGCCCGGCGGGCAAAACGCCGCCCGCCGGCGCCGGCGAAGATCCGGGCGCAGCGCCCCCCGAAGGCCCGCCGCCCGCGAACGCCCTGCCGGACCTGCCCTGCGAAGCCTGCCGGGACCTGATCCCGCTGGTGCAGGACGGCGCGGCCAGCGACGCCAGCGTGCAGCTGGTGGCGCAGCACATCGCCCACTGCAGGGACTGCCGGGCCTTCTGGCAGGCGGGGGCGCCGGCGGCCGCGCCGGACGACGGCAAAGTGCTTTCCAGGATCCACCGCCGCCTGCGGCTGGTGCTGGCCGCCGCGCTGGCGGCGGGGGCGCTGGTGGCTTTCTGGCTGAACACCTACGCCTACCGGCCGGAGTACAGCGTGGTCATCCTGCCGGTGGTGGGGGCGCTGGGCTGCCTGCTGCTGCGCCGCCGCTGGTACTTTGCCCCGCCGGCCGTGGCCGCGCTGGGCTTTGTGTGGCACCTGGTCGCCACCGACGGCTGGCAGGAACCGCTGGTGTTTGCGGTGGGGTATGGGCTGCTCTGCCTGCTGGGCGCGCTGGCCGCCAAACTGCTTGTCTATGCTTTTGGGAAAGGAGATTGAACCATGCTGCAAGTGACTGAGCGCACGCCGTCCGCGCGGCGCAATCGCAGACCCCGTACCCGCGCAAAGCGCATCCTGGCCGCTGCGGGCGGTTTCGCCATCGTGCTGGGCCTGCTGGGAACGCTGGCGGTTTATACCGGAACGCCCCTGGGGGACTGGCTGGCAAGGCGCAGCGCCGTGGAATATGCCGACCAGACCTATCCGGGGTACGGGTTTGAGGTGGAGTGGATCAGCAACCGCCATTGGCTCTGCTACGAGGTGGGCCTGCGCGCCCGGAACAGCGAGGATACCCGGTTTGCAGTGGAGCTGGCCCGGGGACGCGTGGTCAGCGACAATTTTGACGAGAACGGCTATGGCGGCGCCTGGGACCGCATCTGTGAACTGCTGTATGCCGATGTGACATCCCGGCTGGCCGGCGACCCGCTGCTGGGGCAGGCAGCCGTCAGCCTGTGGCACGCCTATGTCCTGACGGACGAGGGGGAGCTGACCGTCCCGGCCGAGGGCCATCCGGCCCTGGTACGGGATATGCCCTACGACAAGGCAAACCTGCCGCCGGTGGCACTGGTGCTGGACCAGCAGACCGCCGCCGTCAATGACGACACCCCCGCCGAAGCACAGCGGCTGATGCAGGCCGCCAAGGCCGCCATGGACGCCGCCGGCATCGACATTGCCGCCTACCAGGTGCGGCTGTACACCGCGGACAACAGCGACCATTATACCTCGCCGCTGGTGGCCGCCGCGGACCTTGCATCCGCCGCGTCCTTCTGACGCGGGACAGTGATAACAAAAACTCCCCCGCCGCCCCTGCCGGATATTGCCCGGCAGGGGCGGCGGGGGAGTGCTGTTTTGGCGAAGATAGGGGCGTCAGACGGCGGCGGGCCGGCGTGATCGGGCGGTCACAGCGTCTGGCCGCTGACCAGGCCGTTCCACAGGCGGTAGTAGATGCCTTTTTTGGCCAGCAGCTGGTCGTGGGTGCCTTCCTCCTCGATGCCGTTTTTGCCCAGCACCAAAATGCGGTCGGCGTTTTTGATGGTGGTCAGCCGGTGGGCGATGGTCAGCGTAGTGCGGCCCTTGGCCAGCGCGTCCAGGCTCTGACCCACCAGCACCTCGCTCTCGTTGTCCAGGGCGCTGGTGGCCTCGTCCAGCAGCAGGATCTTGGGGTCCTTCAAAAACAGCCGCGCGATGGAAATGCGCTGTTTCTGCCCGCCGGACAGCTTGACGCCCCGCTCGCCCACGTAGGTGTCGTAGCCGTCCTTCAGCGCCCGCACAAAGGCGTCGGCGCCGGCCAGGCGGGCGGCCTGCTCGATCTCGGCGCGGGTGGCGCCGGGCTTGCCGTAGGCGATGTTCTCGGCCACCGTGCCGCTGAACAGATAGACGTCCTGCTGCACCACGCCGATGGCGCCCCGCAGGCTTTCCAGCGTGACATGGCGGATGTCCTGCCCGTCGATCAGGATGCGGCCGCTGGTCACGTCGTAAAAGCGGGGGATCAGGTTACACAGCGTCGTCTTGCCGCCGCCGGAGGGGCCCACCAGGGCCAGGCTCTCGCCGGGGCGGATGGTCAGGTCAACGTGGTGCAGGACTTTGTTGTGGTCGTCCGGGTACTCAAAGCTGACATCCTGGAACTGGATGCCGCCCTCGGTCACCACCAACGGCTTGGCGTCGGGCGCGTCGGTGATGTCCACCGGCGTGTCCATGATCTCGTAAAACCGCTCGATGCCGGTGACGCCGCGCTGGAACTGCTCGGCAAATTCCACGATGCGGCGGATGGTGGCGATCAGGGTGGACACATACAGGATGTAGGCCACCAGGTCGCCGGCGTTGATCAGGCGGTAGACCAAAAACAGCCCGCCCGCCACAATGACCACCAGGTACATCAGCCCGTCAAACAGCCGGGTGGAGGTGTTGAACGCCGCCATAAAATGGTAGGTGGTCTTTTTGATCTCCTGGAAGGTCCGGTTGCCGACCTCGAACTTTTCTTTCTCCCGTTCCTCGGCGGCAAAGGCCTTGATGACCCGCTCGCCCAGCAGGCTGTCCTCGATGGCGGCGTTCAGCTCGCCGATCTGGTGGCGCTGGCGGCGGAAAGCCTCCCGCAGGCTGTGGTTGAGCCGGATGGAAACGACCGCCATCAGCGGCACGCAGGCAAACACGATCAGCGTCAGCGGCACGCTGGCGGTGCACAAGATCACAAAGGAAGCCGCGATCTTGATGGCGGCGATGAAAAATTCCTCCGGGCAGTGGTGGGCAAACTCGGTCACATCAAACAGGTCGTTGGTGATGCGGCCCATGATCTGCCCCACCTTGGTGTTGGAGTAGTAGGTGTCGCTCAGCCGCTGCAGGTGGGCAAAGGCGTCCCGGCGCATGTCGGTCTCGATGTAGACGCCCATGATATGGCCGTTGGCCGACATATAGTAGTTGGCCGCGCCGTCGATCAGCCGCAAAACCAGGTAGACCGCCGCCAGCCGCAGCACGATGCCCGCCGTCAGCACCACAGCCGGGTCGGTGGCGGCGTTGGTCAGGTAGCTCATGATTTGGGGCAGGATGATGTCGCACAGGGTGGTCAGCGCCGCGCAGAACAGGTCAAAGAACAAAATGCGCTTGTAGCGCATCAAATAGGGCAGGAACCGCCGCAGCTGCGACGGTTTTTTGGTCTGGGTCGTCTGTGTGGTTTCGGTGGGCATGGGTTCCTCCGTTATGGTTGGATTTTGTGTGCGGCCGTACGCCGCGGACGTCACCGCCGCAAAAGTCCGCCCCCTGGGTGGTGACAGACCTGGGGGCGGGAAAGGAAATACTGGGGGATCAGGCGGCCGGGTTCGGCGGGGTGCCGGTCTGGTTGTTCGGTGCGGGGCTGCTTTCCGGCGGGGTAGGTGATGGAGTGGGTGAGGGGATGGGGAGTGGAGGAATGACTTCCTCCCATGTCTCCGAGCAGCGGGAACATTCATAATAGATCGTTCCAGCTACACCAGGCTGGGCTTCAACCCGATTTACTTCGACCCAGTCGTGCCCTATAGCGGGCAGAGGGGTGGTATATGTGTCCCCGCAGCTACAGGTGTAGACTATTTGGCCGTCTGACGTGCAGGTGGGTTCCGTACGGGTCTCCGCATACTGGTGTGTGTGCGGCGTGGGCGTCGGCTCCGGCACCGGCGTGGGCGTTGCCACCGGCAGCGCGGCGATGGTCTCGGTCTTTTTCTCGCCGCAGCGGGTGCAGGTGTAGGTGCGCTGGCCCTCCACGCCGGGCTGGGGGGTGGCGGTCACGGCGCCCTCGTCCCAGGCATGGCCCAGGGGGTCCAGGTCGGCCTCGCCATAGGTGCCGCAGATGCTGCACTGGTACTGGGCATAGCCGCCGTACAGGCAGGTGGGCTCCTGGCGGGTGCCCGCGATCTCCACCCAGTCGTGCTCGTGCTCGTCCGGGGTGAACAGCGCGGTCAGCACCACGCCGCCGGCGTCCGCGTTGGAGGGCACCGTAAAGGTCAAACTGGCGCTGCTGCCGGCCGTGCCCAGCGACGCCGTCCAGCCCGCAAACTTCCAGCCGGCATTCGGCACCGCTGTGACGGTGGAGCAGGTGCCGCCCTTTTTGACCAGCTGGCTGGTGGCGCCCTGCAGCGTTCCGCCGGTGGAGGCCACAAACTCCACGGGGACTTTTGCGCCCCGCACCGCGATGGGGTCCTGGCTGATCAGGCCCACCGGCGTGCCGGCCGGCTCCGGGATGTTCCCCAGCGGCTGGGGCCGGCGGTCCTCGGTGACATAGGCATGGGTGCGCACATACTCAAAAAAGGCGGTGACCGCCGTTTTGGACAGGTGCACCCCGTCCGACAGGGTATAGTCCTTTTTGGCCCAGCCGGTGTCCGGGTCTTTCAGCACCTCGGCGCTGTTCAAAAACTTAAAGCCGTTTTCCTCGCACATTTCGGCCAGGGCGGCGTTGTAGGCGTCCACCTGCACCATATACAGGTTCTGGTTTTCGCGCTGTTTGTCCAGCGGCGGGATGGCGTTGACGATGATGTCGGCGTAGGGCCAGGCCTCCCGGATGGCTTCCAGCCCTTTCAGGTAGGTCTCGATAAAACTGTCCGCGTTGGTGGACTGGCCGGACAGGTTGTTGGTGCCAAAGCCGATGATGATGCGCCGGGGTTTGAGCATGGCCACCGCGTCGGGGATGGTGTACATCTGGCTGTAACCCACAAACTGCTCGCATTTCAGGGTGGTGATGGACCCCGCGCCCATGCTGACCACGCCGATGTTGTTGGCCAGCGTGGTAAAGGCCTCGCCGGTCTCGTCGGCGTACATCATGTAGCGGGCGGTGTTGGAGTCGCCGATGAACAGCGTTTCGTCCACGTAGCTGCGGCCGGCGTCGGGGGTCTCGGCCAGGACGGCGCCGGTCTGGGCAATGACGGCCTCGGCTTCGGCAGAGGCGCTGGCGTCGGGGTCGGCGGCCTCGGCGGTGGCAGTCTCGGCTGTGGCGGATTCCGGCGTTTCGCCGCCGGGGGCATCCTGCCGCTGGCAGCCGGCCAGCAGCAGACAGCCGGCCAGCGCCAGGGCGGCCAGGCGGCGGGACAGGCCGGCAGGTCGGACAAGGGACATGGCGGGTGGACCTCCCTCCAGAAGATTGGCATACAAAACTGCGGGCGGTTGAACTACAAAAAGTAAGAATACCTTGATTTTACACCGCTTTGCCACAATTGTAAACCGCATACCCGGCGGGCGGGATGTAAAAATCGCAGCGCGGCAGAAAAAAGGACCCGCAGCAAAAAAACTGCGGGCCCTGCAATGCGAAAAGAAACTGCCTTACTTTTTGGCCGGCGTGAACCCGGCCGCTTTCAAAAAGCGCAGGAAGGCGGCCTGGCCGGCCTCGTCGGACTTAAAGACGCCGGCGTTCTCCAGCACGTGGCTGAACACGATGCCGATCTCGTCGCGCACCGCCTGCTCGGCTTTTTCGGGGCGCAGGGCGGTGCCGTATTTGGCGATCAGCCCGTCGATCCAGTCGGCGTGGACGGCCAGCGGGCTGTTTTCCTCACGGCTGGTGTTGGGCGCCTTGCCGGAGAGGATGTCGGCGATGGCCGCGCCCTGGTCCTTCAGCCGGGCGGGCAGGATGGCCAGGCCCATCACCTCGATCAGGCCGATGTTCTCTTTCTTGATGTTGTGGTACTCCTTGTGGGGGTGGAAGATGCCGTCGGGATACTGGGCGGTGGTGCGGTTGTTGCGGGGGGCAATGTCCAGGATGTAGCCCAGCTCGTCGTCATAGTGCAGGATGGGGGTGACGGTGTTGTGGGGCGTGCCGTCGGTCTCGGCCAGGATGTCCACGCTCTCGTCCGACCAGCCGCGCCAGGCGTCCATGATGTCGTTGGCGGCGTTCTGCACCTGCTGGCTGCTGCGGCCGATCAGCCGCACGGCGGACACCGGCCAGTTCAAAATGCCCGCCTGCACGCCGGGGTAGCGCGGGTTGGCAAGCTTGGTCCGGACGGCGGCTTTCTGCATCGGGAACACATACCGCCCGCCCTGGAAGTGGCTGTGGCTCAAAATGCTGCCGCCCACAATGGGCAGGTCGGCGTTGGAGCCGCAGGTGTAGTGGGGGAACTGGGCCACAAAGTCAAAGATCTCGGCCAGGGTCTGGCGGGTCATCTCCATGGGCTTGTGCTCGTCGTGCAGGATGATGCAGTGCTCGTGGAAATAGGCATAGGGGCTGTACTGCAGGTAGAACTGCTCGCCGGCCAGGTTCAGCGGCACGATGCGGTGGGTCTGCCGGGCGGGGAAGTTGATGCGCCCCGCATAGCCGATGTTCTCCTTGCACAGCATGCACTGGGGGTAGCCGCTTTTGGGCTGCAGCCGCTCCATAGCAATGACCTTGGGGTCTTTTTCCGGCTTGGTCAGGTTGATGGTGATCTCCAGCTCGCCGTAGGGGGTGGCGGTGGTCCACTGGATGTTGCGGGCGATCTGGGCGGTGCGGATGTAGTTGGACACCACGCACAGGTCATAGAACCAGTCGGTGGCGGCCTGGGGGCCTTTTTGGGCGCACAGCTTGCGGAACTTTTTGCAGACCTCGCTCTCGCGGGGCATCAGCGCGCCCATCAGCCGGGTCTCGAAATTGATGCGGTACTGGGGCACGGTGTTGTCGAACAGGCCCTTCTGCGCGGCCAGGTCCAGCATGTGCTCCAGGATCTCGGTGGGGGTGTCAAAGGACTCTTTGGGGACCTTGCCCTCGTACGGGGCGGCCAGGCCCAGAATGTCCAAAAGGGTGTTGCGGGCAACGATCACGTCCAGCTCCTTGACCAGCTTGTGCTTGCGGCCAAAGCGCAAAAGGCGCTCCACGTCCAGCGCAAGGGCGGTGTCTCTCTCGGCGGGACCGGCAGATGCAGCAGATGATACAAATTCATTCGACATAGTGGCAACCCTCCTGTTACTATAACGATACCGCATTTTTCATTCCTTTTCCATGGGCGATAGACCCATGCTTTTGTGCATTTGACGCGGACGGCCGGCACGGCCGCTGCCGGAGGCGGCCGGATACAAAAAGACCGGGGCGCGCCGCCGGCCCAAACCGCCGCGGAAACGCCCCGGAAGAAGTTACTTTTTCAGATCGCTGAACAGGTCGGACCGGTAGACCCCCTGCTCGATCAGCTGGGCAAACGCCTGCTGCACCGCGGGTTTGTCCTCCTGATAGGTGACGCCGAACCACTTGTCCGGGGTCTTGAGCACCTGCACCGTGACCTTGCCGGTCTGCAGCAGCTCGTCGATATAGATGGGCAGCAGATACTCGGACTTGGTCATGTCGCCCTCGGCCTTGTCAAAGAACTCGATAAAGCCGTACTGCAGCAGGCCCATAAATTCGGGCGTCAGGCCCCACATGTTCATGCTGACCAGGCTCTCCACATCCAGCGCCTTGCCGGCTGCGGCCGCGCCGCCGGCGGTCTTTTCAATGCCCTTGGTCTCGTCCACGCCGGTCAGGTAGCCGGCGTCGTTCATTTTGCAGATGCCGCGGGTCACGGCGCCGTTGTCGCTCAGGGTGTTTTTCAGCACAAAGCCGGCCATGCACAGCTTTTCGGGGTGGGCGGGGTCGTACTGCTCCAAAAAGTCGTGCAGCGCCACATACGCCTGCTTGCCGTAGTAGTCGTCGGCGTTGATGACGGCAAAGGGTTCGTGCAGGATGTCGCGGCAGGCCAGCACCGCCTGGCCGGTGCCCCAGGGTTTGGTGCGGCCTGCGGGCAGGGTGGCGCCCGCAGGCAGGTCGTCCAGCGCCTGGTAGGCGTAGGCCACCTCCACGCCCAGGCCGGCGCAGACCTTCTCGATGCGGTCGCCGATGACCTCGCGGAACGCCTGCTCAATGTCGCGGCGGATGATAAAGACGATCTTGTCAAAGCCGGCCTCGATGGCGTCGTGGATGGAGTAATCCATCAGGATCTCGCCGTTGGGGCCCACCGCCGCCAGCTGCTTGATGCCGCCGCCGTAGCGGGAGCCGATGCCGGCCGCCATAATGACCAGTGCTGTTTTCATAGCTCAATTCCTCCCGGGCTGCCCCGCGCAGGGGGGGCAGCTTCTTTTTTCTTTATTGCTGTATTTTTTTGCCGTATGCCCCGGCGGTTGCGCCCGGCAGGGGAAAATCCGCAGCCGGGGCGTGCTCCCGCCGTGCGGGTCACATCATATAAGCGCGCAGCAAAGCGTCCACGGCCAGGTCGCGGCCGGAACCCAGCGCCCAGTACAGCGCAAAGCTCAGCGCGAACATCACCGCAAAAAACAGCACCACGGCCGCGGCGCTGGTGCCGCCGCGCATTGCCAGGGCGTCGGAACGCTCCTGCCCTTCGGGGAGCTGCTCGCAGATGGTGCGGATGCGGCGCGAGGCATCCTTCTTGTACCAGTAAAAGGCAAACAGGCTGCGCAGCAGCATCTGCGCCCAGTCAACGAACACAAAGGCCCAGCTCAGCGGCGTCAGCCAGCCCAGGTCCAGGCCGGACACCAGCGGCGAGCCGGCGGCCTGGAACAGCGACAGCACGGTGGGCAGCGTCAAAACCAGGGACAGCAGCGTGAACAGCGCGCCCTCCTTCCACATTTTGCGGTAGAAGAAGTAGACCGGCCCCAGGAAAAACGCCGAGAGGCTGACGCTGAATTTGCGCTTCAGCTCGTCCATGCGCACAAACTGCGCCAGATAGCTCAGACTGGAAGGGCCCAGAAAGCTGGCCCAGTCCCTGGCCTTGATGCCGTCGATGGTGTCGTCGGGGCGCAGCTCGCGCCGGTAAATGCCCGCAAAGCCGGGGCCGGGCTGCTGGGCGGTGTTGGCCGCGCCCTGCGCGCCGCCCGCGCCGCTGGAAGCCTGCGGGCCGCCGGGCCGGGTGTAGACCGGCCCGCCGTTGGCAGTGCCCTGCTGCCGGGGCGGGTAGTCCTGCCCCAGCGGGGTGCCGCAGTGGTTGCAAAACCGCCCGTCGGCGGGGTTGTGGGCGCCGCAGTTGGGGCAGACGCGCTCCCCCAGATCCTCCGGCGGGGCTTCCGGCGCCTTGTCCGGCACCCACTCAAAGCCGGTGCCGTGCTTGTCGGCGTGGACGCAGGCCCCGACCTTCTGCCAGCAGGCCCGGTGATAGGGCGTGCCGCAGTCGGGGCAGACGACCACGTCGTCGTTGTCGGTGAATACCTCATTGCAGACAGGGCAATGATTTCCTGTATATAATGCCATTCGACAGCCTCCGTAATGTGATGACAGCCCGGGCGGAAAGGGGCCGGCCGCGCCCTGCGGGCAGCGGCGGCAGACACGCCCGGCAGGCAGAACCGGGCCGAAACGGCGGCTTTGCCTGAGATTATGGTAATTATACCCCAGTTACCTATAAAAAGCAAAGAAATTTCTGTTAACACCGCGCCGCGGGGCGATTTGCGGTTTACAAAAGGGCTGCTTTCCGCTATACTATTACCGTGTCAGTATGCGCCGCGGCTCTGCATTGTCCCGGCCGCGGCTGCTTTTGTGCGATAAACCGAGCATTGAAAAAGGGGTATTGAAAATCATATGATCACGCTGGACGAACTGAAATCCAAACTGGGCGGTTTTGAGACCTCCATCAACGACCTGCGCGACGCACTGGCCATCGAGGCCAGCGAGAAGCGCCTGGCCGAACTGGAACACCAGATGACGCTGCCCGGCTTTTACGACGACCAGGAAAAGAGCCAGAAGGTCTACGCCGAGATGAGCGACCTGAAAGGCAAGCTGGACCGCTTTAAGAAGCTGAACGCCCAGTACGAGGACGCCGGCACCATGCTGGAGATGCTGGCCGAGGAAAACGACCCCGGCCTGATCCCGGAAGGCGAGGAAGCCGTCAACGCGGTGGAGAAGGCGGTGGACGAGCTGCAGCTGATGACCATGCTCAACGGCGAGTATGACGCCAACAACGCCATTTTGACCTTCCACGCCGGCACCGGCGGCACCGAGGCCCAGGACTGGGCCGAGATGCTCTACCGCATGTACACCCGCTGGGCCGACGCCCACGGCTACAAGGTGGAAGTCATGGACGTGCTGGACGGCGACGAGGCCGGCATCAAGAGCGCCTCGATGATGGTCAAGGGCCCCAACGCCTACGGTATGCTGAAAAGCGAGAACGGCGTCCACCGCCTGGTGCGCATCAGCCCCTTTGACGCCAACGCCCGCCGCCAGACCAGCTTTGCCTCGCTGGAGGTCATGCCGGAGCTGAACGACGACATCAAGATCGAGATCCGCCCGGAGGACATCGAGATGCAGGTCTACCGCTCCTCCGGCGCAGGCGGCCAGCACATCAACAAGACCTCCTCGGCGGTGCGCCTGATCCACAAGCCCACCGGCATCGTTACCTCCTGCCAGACCCAGCGCAGCCAGCTGCAGAACCGCGAGTACGCCATGGAGATGCTGAAAGCCAAGCTGTACCAGATCGCCCTGCAGCAGCACAAGGACAAGATCGACGACATCAAGGGCGTGCAGAACGAGATCGCCTGGGGCCACCAGATCCGCAGCTATGTGTTTATGCCCTACACGCTGGTCAAGGACCACCGCACCAACTACGAGAACGGCAACGTGCAGGCCGTCATGGACGGCGACCTGGACGGCTTTATCTACGCTTACCTGAAGGCTTCCTCCCGCGGGGAGCTGCAGGACGTGTAACGCGCCGCGCAGGGGGCAAATATGCAGACAGACCGCCCGCAGGGGCTGCCGAACGGGCCAGTGCCCCGGCGCCCACTGCGGGCGGTTTTTGCGGTCTGCCCGCCCGCCGCGCGGGCCGGGGCCGGGGAAAACGGCCCGCAAGCCGGCCGCGGCTGCCCCTGTTACCCTTTTTTCATGGCCGCTGCTATATTTGTTCATATTCTGTCGTTTAAGATAATAGAGATGCCGGGCAGGGCCGAAAACGCCGCTGCCCGCCGCGGCCGGGACTGCCGCCCGGACCGCCCAACCACAGCCGCCCTGACCGGCGGCGCACAACGAGGTGAACCGCCTTGCCACAGGACAAAACAAAATTTGCCATCCCGCGCCCCGGCCGGCCCAAAGCCCCGGCCGACCCGCCGCTGCCGGTGGAAAACCCCGACCCGGATACCGGCCTGACCGCCGCCCAGGCCGCCCGCCGCATGGAAGCCGGGCTGGACAACCGCGAAGTCGCCAGCCCCACCAAGACCACCTGGCAGATCGTGCGGGAAAACACCTTTACCTTTTTCAACCTGGTGTTTGTGGTGCTGGCCGCGCTGCTGTGGTCGGTGGGCAGCTTTGCCAACATGGGGTTCCTGATCGTGGCGGTGTGCAACACCGTCATCGGCATCGTGCAGCAGCTGCGCTCCAAACACGCGGTGGACAAGCTGACGCTGGTGGCCGCCCACAAGGTGCGCTGCCTGCGGGACGGCAACCTGCTGGAGCTGCCCGCCAGCCAGCTGGTGCGGGACGATATTGTGGAATTTTCCGCCGGCGAGCAGATCTGCGCCGACGCGGTGGTGCGCGCCGGCAGCGCCCAGGCCAACGAGGCCCTGGTCACCGGCGAGGCCGAGCCGGTGGCCAAGCAGCCGGGGGACGGGCTGCGCTCCGGCAGCTTTCTGACCTCCGGCCGGGTGCGCGCCCAGCTGACGCGGGTGGGCGCGGATTCCTACGCCAACCGGCTGATGACCGAGGCCAAAACCGACGTCAAGCTGGCCAAAAGCGAGATGATGCTCTCGCTGGACAAGCTGATCCGCGCCATCGGCCTTTTGCTGATCCCCTTTGGCATCCTGCTGTTTTTGCAGCAGTACGACGTGCTGGAGCTGTCGCTGCGGGACTCGGTGGAGGCCACGGTGGCGGCGCTGATCGGCATGATCCCGGAAGGGCTTTACCTTTTGACCAGCGTGGCGCTGGCGGTCAGCATGCTGCGGCTTGCCAGCCGCCGGGTGCTGGCCCAGGACATGAACTGCATCGAAACGCTGGCCCGCGTGGACGTGCTGTGCGTGGACAAGACCGGCACCATCACCGAGGCCGAGATGGAAGCCGGCGACCCGGTGCCGCTGGACGAGGCCGCCTGGCCGCCCCAGGCGGTGGACGAGGCGCTGCGGGCCTTTTATGCCGGCACCGAGCCGGAAAACGACACCGCCCGCGCCATGTGCCGCCGGTTTGGCGGCGGCAGCGACTGGCTGGCCCAAAGCCGCGTTCCCTTTGACTCGGCCTACAAGTGGAGCGCCGCCGCCTTTGCCGGCCACGGCAGCTTTGTCATCGGCGCGCCGGAGTTTGTGGCCGGCCCCCGCTATGCCGAGCTGGCCCCCCGCGTGGAGCCCTGGCTTGCCAAGGGCTACCGGGTGCTGCTGCTGGCCGCCTGCCCGGAACTGCCCGACCCCAAAGCGGGGCTGGACCCCCTCAGACTGACCTTTGCGGCGCTGGTGCCGGTGTCCAACCGCATCCGGCCCGAAGCCCCCAGGACCTTCCGCTACTTTGCCCAGCAGGGGGTGGCCATCCGGGTCATCTCCGGCGACAACCCGCTGGCCGTCAGCGAGGTGGCCCGCCAGGCCGGCGTGCAGGGGGCCGAGCAGTATGTGGACGCCTCGACGCTGCGCACCGACGAGCAGCTGGCCGCCGCGGCCGAAAAGTACACCGTGTTCGGCCGGGTGACGCCGGGGCAGAAACGCAAGCTGATCCGCGCCATGCAGGACGCCGGCCACACCGTTGCCATGACCGGCGACGGCGTCAACGACGTGTTGGCGCTGAAGGACGCCGACTGCGGCATCGCCATGGCGTCGGGCGCCCAGGCCGCCAGCCAGGTGGCCCAGCTGGTGCTGATGGACTCCGACTTTTCCGGCCTGCCCGCCGTGGTGGCGGAGGGCCGCCGGGTCATCAACAACATCCAGCGGTCGGCGTCGCTGTTTCTGGTCAAGAACATCTTCTCGTTTTTGCTCAGCCTGGTCACGCTGTTTGTGGCCATGCCCTACCCGCTGCTGCCCCTGCAGCTGACGCTGATCTCGGCCACCACCATCGGCATCCCGTCCTTTGTGCTGGCGCTGGAACCCAACCACGAACGCATCCAGGGGCATTTCCTGCGCAACGTGCTGCGCAAGGCGCTGCCCGGCGGCCTGACCGACTTTGTACTGCTTTTGGGCGTGCAGCTGTTCGCCTATGTGTTCCAGCTGGAAAATGCCGAGCTTTCCACCATCTGCACCTTTGTGCTGTTTGCGGTGGGGCTGGCGGTGCTGTGGCGGGTGTGCAAGCCCTTTACGCCGCTGCACAGCGCGCTGTGGGGCGGCATGCTGGTGCTGGGCCTGGCCGCGGCCGCGGTGTTTGCGCCGCTGCTGGAACTGGTCCGCCTGGACGCCCAGGGCACGCTGGTGCTGGCGGTGTTCGTGATCCTGGTGGTGCCGACGATGAACGCCGCCCAGTACCTGGTGGAACACGGCATCGCGCTGTGGAACCGTCTGACCGGCCACCGCCCCGGCACCGACGACGACCTGCTGTTCTAACGCCTGCCCGCCGCGGCCGCCCGGCAGCGCCGTGCAAACCGGCAGGACCCGACATAAAAAACGCCGCCGCAGGGCGGGGGAGGAGCTCCCCGCGCCCTGCGGCGGCGTTTTGCGGCAAAATGTGGCGGCGGCTTATTGCAGCCGCTGGTCGGTGCCGAAAAACTTGAACATCCGGCAGTTGCCCAGCATGCGGCTGGCGACCTTTTCGGTGTAGCGGGCCTCGAACACCGCCTGGTCCACGATGTTGGTGGTGTAGACGGTGGGCCGGCGGCAGAGCATGCGGGTGTTGATCAGCTCATACAGCATGCTGACGGCCAGCGGGGTCATGAACTCGGTGCCCAGGTCGTCCAAGATCAGCAGGTCGGCCTCCTTGCAGGCGGACAGCCAGTCATCGTCGCTGTCCCGGTCAAAGTGTTCCCGGCTCAGCTGGGCGGCCAGCGCGGCGGAGCTGGTGTACAGCACGTCGTACCCTTTGTTCAGCACCGCGTCGGCCACCGCCAGCGCCAGGTGGGTCTTGCCCAGGCCGGCGCTGCCCATAAACAGCAGGTTGGGGCTTTTGGGGCTGAAATTCTCGGCCCATTTGCGGCAGAAGGCCAGGATCTTGGCCATGTAGTCCCGCACCGGGCCGCCCAGGTCGGGGTCAGGCTCGGCGGGGTAGCGGTCAATGTCAAAGGAGTCAAAGCTGCACAGCGCCAGCGGCGATGCGGAGTTGATCTCCTCCCGGCGCAGGGTGCGGGCCAGGTCGGCCACGCACTGGCAGGGCCTGCCGTTTGCCACGCCGGTGTCCCTGCACAGCGGGCAGGTATAGCGGGGCTCAAACTCGGCGGGGTCGTACCCGGCGGCGCGGATCACATCCCCCACGTCCCGGCCGGCCTGCTCAAAGGCGCGCTGGGCCGCCGCCCGCTTGGTGATGTCCGCCCCCTGGGCCGACGCCATCAGGTAGGCCGCGCCCAGCCGGGTGCGGCGGGCCTCCGCCTGCTCGATCTCCGGGTGGCGGCGGACAGCCTCGCGGCGGGCGGCCTCGGCGCGGGTCACCGCCCGCTGGCGGCGGGCGGCCACCTCCCGCTGGGCGGCGCGGAACAGTTCGTCGCGGGTGCGCATGGCTTATTCCTCCGTTTCGTCGTCAAATACCGCGTTCCAGTTGCGGTTGAACAGGTCCCTGGCGGGCTGCTTGGCCGGCTGCCTGCCGGTGGCCAGGATGTTGGCGGGGGACAAAGCCCCCTTGCCCCGCACCGCCTTGACGTTGGTCAGCCCCTGGCTGCGCCAGCTGCGCAGGATGCCGTCCACATACCGCACGGTGCGGTGGGCGTCGGCTCGCAGCAGGGCTTCCTCGATCATGTCGGCGCCGAAATGCCATTCCTCGTGCCAGCGGGCGATGGCGCGGCACTCCCACCGGGTCAGCGTCTGCGGCTCGACGCCGAACAGCTTGGCTGCCTCGGCGCACCATTCCTCCCGCTGCTTGACCTGGCGCAGATACCGCTCGGCGTCCTCGCCGGTCTCGACGCCGGCTTCCCGCCAGCGGCCCAGCTCCCGGCTGACGGCGCCCACCGTCCGGCGGCCCTGGCGGGCCACCTCGGCGCAGCACAGCAGCAGCACGTCGGGCTGCCAGCCCTCGTTCAGGTACAGCCCCACCAGCCGCTGCAGGTCGCTGCGGCCCAGCGCCTTGCCAAAGGCGGTCTGGGCTTCCTCGCACAGCACCGCCACATACGGGTCGTTGATGGCCGCCAGGTCGATCTCGGCGGCGGGCTTCTGCTCCGGCGCAGCGGCGGCGGGCGCGCCCCGGTCCGGCTCCAGCAGCCCCGCGCCCGACCAGTACTGCAGCGCCCGGTTGGCTGCCTCGATGCTCTTTAAGCCCAGGTCGCGGGCGATGGTGCGGGGGTCGGTGCAGTTTTTGTCCAGCACATACAGCGCCACCCGCACGGTGTCCCCGTCCACCCGCGGCAGATGGGAAAAAATCAGCCTGGGCACCGCCACGGTGTCGCCGCCCAGGGCTGCCAGTTTGTAAATGGTTGCCACGATATCCTCCTGCCAATGCGGCGCTGCCGGCCGGTCCGGCACGGCGGCCGCCGCCTTCGCTTTGCTTGCATCCTCATTATACCACACAAAGCCCCCGGCGGGGAACCCGCCCCAGCACAAAACCACGCGGCCGCCGCCCGCCGGGGCAGGGCGCTGCCCGGCGGCACGGCCTGCCGCGTGGTTTTTGAGAAACGATGCGGGGCGGCCTCAGCCTTCCACCTTGCGGGCGCAGACCACAAAGCGGCCGTCGCCCACCGAGTATTCGCAGGTGGAAAGGGTCAGCAGCTGGTCGCCGTACACCGGCGTGATGCCGGAGTCCACCGTGCTGCGGGACTTGACCTGGCTGATAAAATCATTGAAGTGCTGCTCGTCCATGTCGATGTAGTAGGATTGGTTGTATGGAAACTCGGTGCTGGCGGTGTCGATGCCGATGGGGAAGGCCGCAAACACCTCGTAGCTGCCGTCGCCGTACAGCGTGTCAAACTGGATAAGCGGGTGCTCGTCGTAGTAGCTGGCCTCCTTGTAGCCGGTCAGGCTGCCAAAGACGGTGCCGGTCTTCATGTTGTGGCCGTAGATGATCAGGTTGCTGCTCTGGCCGTCGGCGCCCAAGGTGCAGTCCTCGTCCAGGTAGGGGGTGCCGTAGTTGTCGTACTCGCCGTTAAAGTCCCGGCGCAGGTAATAGTCGGTGCGGTCGGTGCCGGTCTGCATCACGGGGTAGTCCAAGTTGGTGCCCTCAATGCTGATCCAGCCGATAAAGTCGGCGTTGCGCTCCAGCAGGCGGGCAAACTTGGCGGAGTTGTCCTCGGCGGCGTCGCTCTCGCCGGTGGCGGCGGTGTCGTCGATCAGGCTGGAAAGCTCAGCCATATCGCTTTCCAGCTGCCGGTCGTCCAGGTAGCGTTTCAGCAGCATCCCGCCGCTGACCAAAAAGATCAGCGCAAAGATGATGATGGCCACGGTGTACAAAATGTCGCTGCCGCTGTGCTTTTTGCGGCCTTTGCGGCGGCCCTTTTTTTGGTATTCGGTGTCATGGTCCTGGTCATAGAACATGCGCTCGCCCTCGCTGAACAGGGGGGCGGCCTCCTGCTCTCTGGCTGCGGAACGTCTGCGCGGATCTCTTTCCGCCATAGGTGTTTCCCTCCCTGACGGCAGGCGGCGGCCCGCCGTGCAGTATTTTTCTTGTCATAAGGATGGCCGGGTTTGTCAAAAACCGCCGCGGCCGCGTCGGGCAGGCGCCCTGCCGGCGGCTGTGCGGCTTTATACTACACTATATTACTCTATACCGGCCAGGATTGCAAGATGGAGAGTGTCCGGCAGGGGGGGCGCGGGGACCGGGCGGCGGAGAAAAGCGCGCCCGTCCGCCCCTTGCGGCCGGCGGCAGAATATGGTACAGTAGCAGCCGGAATATCCCCCGCAGACCGGGGGAAGGAAAGGCGGCGCAAAGATGGCTGATATTTACGATGATCCCACATTTTTTGAACAGTACGCGCAGATGCCCCGCAGCCGGGGCGGGCTGGCTGCGGCGGGCGAGTGGCACCAGCTGCGGCCGCTGTTCCCGCCGCTGGCCGGCAAGGCGGTGCTGGACCTGGGCTGCGGCTACGGCTGGCACTGCAAATATGCCGCCGACCAGGGCGCGGCGCGGGTGCTGGGCATTGACGTCAGCGAGAAAATGCTGGCCGAGGCCACCCGCCGCAACGCCTGCCCGGCGGTGGAATACCGCCGCTGCGGCCTAGAGGAGTACGAATATCCGGCCGCCGCCTGGGACTGCGTGGTGTCCAACCTGGCGCTGCACTACATCGCTGACCTGGACAGCGTTTACCGGAAGGTGTACCGCACGCTGAGACCAGGCGGGACCTTTTTGTTCAACATCGAGCACCCGGTGTTCACCGCCGGCGTGGGGCAGGACTGGCTGTATGCCCCCGACGGCCGCCCGCTGTGCTGGCCGGTGGACGACTATTACCGGCCCGGCCCGCGCAAAACGCGGTTTTTGGGCTGCGAGGTGGAAAAGCAGCACCACACCCTGACCCAGATCCTGATGGGGCTGCTGGACGCGGGCTTTGCGCTGCGGGCGGTGGTGGAGGCTGAGCCGCCCGCCGAGATGCTGGACCTGCCCGGCATGCGCGACGAGCTGCGCCGCCCCATGATGCTGCTGGTCAAGGCGGTCCGGCCGGCGGGATGACCCGCCGCGCGGTTTGGCAGAGTGCGCACAAGATAACTTTGCCGCAAAATCGAACCCAAACAGGCCGTTGGCTGCGTTGCCGCCGCTTGGCGTCCACAAAGGACGCCGGCGTTCCGGCGCCTTGCCGCCGGCCTGTTTTTGCGTTTTATTTCGGTGCTTCGCAGTTTTGCCGCTTGCGCGGCAAAACCAAAGCCTCCCTGCGCTAACTCCGCTTTGCAAAACCGTCCTTTCCCCGATATAATAAAGGCGTACCGCCCTGCCGTCCGCCATATGGGAAGGAGAACGCCCATGCCTGCCAAAACCGCCGCCCGCCTGCCCCAAACCCTTGCCGCCGGCCTGCGCCGCCACCGCGCCGCGCTGGTCCTGCTGGCGCTGGCACTGCTGGGGCTGTGCCTGTTTTGGGCTGCGCGGGGCAGCCGCGCATGGATGGACGCCTGGCTGAGGAATGTCTCGATGCCCTTCAAGCGGGCGGTGTCGGCGGCGGTGGACCCGCTGCCCTTCTCGGCCTGCGAGGCCGCGGCCACCCTGGCCGTTTTGGCGGCGGTGGTGCTGCTGGTGCGGGCGGTGGTGCTGGCGGTACGGGGCGTCCGCAACCGGCTGGGCACCTGGCTGCTGCATTTTGCCACGCTGGCCGCCTGGATCTACCTGCTGGTCTGCGCCTTTTGGGGCACCCAGTATTACGGCGCGACCTTTGCCGAACAGGCCGGCATGACCGCCGCGCCGGTGTCGGCGCAGGAGCTGGAAACGGTGGCCGCCTACTTTGCGGCCCGGGCCAACGCCGCGGCGGACAGTGTGCCGCGGGATGCGGACGGCCTGTTTGCCGCCGGCACGGCGGAGATCCTGGACGCCAGCGCCGGCATCTACGACGCCATGGCGGAAGAATACCCCTTCCTGGCCGGGCCGGAGCGCCGCCCCAAGCCGGCCTTCTACTCCAAATTGATGAGCGCCTTCGGGTTTACCGGCTACCTCTGCCCGCTGTTCGGCGAAAGCACCCTCAACGTGGACTGCCCGGCGGTGTTTTTGCCGGTGACCGTCGCCCACGAGTTCGC
Organism: Candidatus Gemmiger stercorigallinarum; assembly: GCA_019119495.1. Classification (GTDB taxonomy): domain Bacteria; phylum Bacillota; class Clostridia; order Oscillospirales; family Ruminococcaceae; genus Gemmiger; species Gemmiger stercorigallinarum. The sequence goes on from DWWX01000018.1 coordinate 67,562, forward strand.
CCACCAGCGGGGCGTGGCCGCCGAGCAGGAGGCCAACTTTTGCGGCATCTACGCCGCCGTTACCAGCGGCGACCCGGTGTACGCCTATTCCGGCTGGCTGTACGGCTACCTGCACCTGTCCAACGCGCTGTACAGCGTCAGCCCCGACCGCGCCAACGCCCTGATGGCGGACCTCTGCCCCGAAGCCCTGGCCGACCTGGCGGACAACGACGCCTACTGGGCAAGCTGGGAGGGCCCCGCGGAGCAGGTGGGCAGCGCGGTGTACGAGGGCTTTCTGCAAAGTTACGACCAGGAACTGGGCATGCGCAGCTACGGCGCCTGCGTGGACCTGCTGGTAGAAAAATACCTGCCGCTGGCACAGCAGGGCGCGTAAGCCGGCGGCCTCCGCGCCGGTTGTGGCCGGTGCGGGCAGGCTCCACAAGATGTGGAAAATACGGCGGCGGAAAAATCGCTGCACCGATAGAATTTACATATTTTTCCGCCCGTCTGCCCTTGCGCGGCGGCGTGCGGGGGTATATAATAACAAATATATCGGCAAATTTTCGTTTTGGCAGGGACCCGGCCCGCCGGGCCGGCAGGAGAAATCAGGGAAGTTATGCGTAACCGTAAAGCAATGAAATATTTTTCCGGCAGCGCCGTGCAGCGTCTGCCGCTGTACAAGCTGGCGCTGGGCTGCGTCGCCATGCTGCTGTGCGCCAGCATCGGCGTCAGCGTGATGGCGTCGGCCTTTATCAACGCGCCCGCCCGGCAGGCCCGGCCGGAAACGGAGGTCCAGCCCATCGCCACGCAGGAGACCGCCACCCCCAGCCCCACGCCGTCGCCCACGCCCGCCCCTGCGGTGAACGTGTACGGCGAGGTTTCGGTGGTGCAGCAGGACATCGGCGTGCAGCTGTACCGCATGGTGGACACCGAGCCTGACGGCGATGCGGAAGATACCACCACCGCCCAGACGGTGAACGTGGCCGCCGCGGACACCGCCGCCCTGGACGCCGCCGACGGCAAGCTGCCGCTGACCGGCGTGGAGATGGACATTACCATCACCCCGGTGGACGAGGACGGCGCCGCCAAGGCGGACGCCGAGCCCATCGTCTGCCCGGTGGACACCGACAGCGGCACCGTGCTGGCCGAGGATGTGGAACCGGGCGACTACACCGTCAGCTATCCCCAGGTGGAGGGCTACAACATGCCCGCGCCTGTGACCGTGACGGTCAACGAGAAGGTGGAATACCACGCCGACGTGGAGGCCGTCAAGGACAAGATCGTCCAGGCCAACGAGGTGGTGGAGAGTCAGGAGGACTCCAGCTACGGCGGGGGCAGCGTGGTGGCCGACGAGATCACCGACACCGTCGCCTATGCCGAGCCCAAACAGGAGGAGATCGGCCGCACCACCGTTTACACGGTGCAGCTTTCCGGCGACTATCTGGTGCTGAAAGACGGCACCGTCACCGCCTACAAGCCTGTCTATAACGAGAACGGCGAGCTGACCGGCGCGCAGCGGGACGGCAGCGCCCGCACGCTGGCCGCCGGCGGCACGCTGGGCGTCGGCCTGGCGGGCCTGCTGCGGCACGGCAGCAATGCGCCTGCCGCGCCGGCAGACAGCGGCATCGAACCGCTGAACGAAGGAGATCCCACCGAAACGACCCCGCCGGAGGAGACGCCCGCGCAGGACCCGTCTGCCAGTCCCTCGGCCAGCCCGACACCTGCGGTGACGCCGACCCCGTCGGCAGCCCCGACACAGGAACCGACGCCGGAACCCACCCCGACCCCCACGCCGGAGCCGACCCCGACGCCGACCCCCACTCCCACTCCCACTCCCACTCCCACTCCGACCCCGACGCCCACGCCCAGCGACCCCACCGCCGGCTGGCCGGATTCCATCGGCGCGAAGGAGCTGGAAGGCTACGGTTTTGCGGTCACCTCGGAGGAAAAGATTACATACCAGTACACCGGCTGGCAGAACATCGACGGCAAAAACTATTACTATGACCCGGCCACCCATCAGCCGGTCACCGGAACCCAGGTCATCCAGGGCAACGTCTACACCTTTGCGGCGGACGGCGCGCTGAACCAGACCGCCCGCGGCATCGACGTGTCCAAGTATCAGGGCAATATCGACTGGAACGCGGTGGCGGCGGACGGCATCACCTTTGCCATCATCCGCGTGGGCTACCGCGGTACGGCAGCGGCGCGCTGGTGGAGGATTCCACCTTCCGCAAAAACATCCAGGGCGCAACGGCCGCCGGCCTGCGCGTGGGCGTCTACTTCTACAGCCAGGCCGTCAACGAGGCCGAGGCGGTGGAGGAGGCCAGCATGGTGCTGAGCCTGTGCCAGGGCTACGGCCTGCCGCTGGGCGTCTACTACGACACCGAGAAGGTGGCCGGCGACACCGGCCGCGCCGACGGCATCTCGGCCGCGCAGCGCACCGCCAACGCCGTCGCTTTCTGCGAGACCATCCGCAATGCGGGCTATGCCGCCGGCGTATACTCCTACGCCAGCTGGTTCTACAACTCGCTGAACTTTGCCAACATCAGCAAGTACCGCATCTGGATCGCCCAGTACCGCGACACGCTGGATTTCAACTACCACTACGACATCTGGCAGTACACCAGCACCGGCAAGGTCAACGGCGTATCCGGCGGCGTGGATATGAACATCGGCTGACACACAATGCACAGACCGGCCCCGGCAGCGGGGGAGGGAAAACGCCCTCCCGCTGCCGGGGCCGTTTTTTCTGCCGCAGAAAAAGGGGCCGGGCTTGCCCGGCGGGGCGGCCTCTGCTATACTGGAACCATCTGAAACCGATCCCACAGGAGGCGCCGTCCCATGAACATTACCGAGATCGCCCGGCTGGCGGGCGTGTCCAAGACCGCGGTCAGCCGCTATTTCAACGGCGGCTATCTCAGCGCCGAAAAGCGCGCCGCCATTGCCGCCGTGGTGGAGCAGACCGGCTACCTGCCCAGCCAGCAGGCCCGCACGCTGCGCACCCGCCGCACCCGGCAGGTGGGCGTGGTCATGCCCCGCCTGAGCAGCGAGAGCACCGCCCGCGTGGTGGACGGCATCAGCCTGGCGCTGGCGGACAAGGGCTACCAGCTGCTGCTGGCCAACACCGCCAACGACCCCGCCCGCGAGGTGGAATATCTGGACACCTTCCGCCGCAGCGGGGTGGACGGGGTGCTGTTTCTGGCCAGTATTTTTACCCCGGAGCACCGGGCGGTCTTGCAGAGCATGCACCTGCCGGTGGTCATCATCGCCCAAAAGTACGAGGGGTACAGCTGCGTCTACCACGACGACTACGGCGCGGCGCGGGCGGTCACCGGGCTGTTGCTGCGCCGGGGCAGCAAGCGGCCGGTGTACATCGGCGTCACCGCGCGGGACCACGCCGCCGGCTATGCCCGCCACCAGGGCTACCTGGACGCGCTGAAAGCGGCGGGCAGGCCGCCCCGTGCGGAGGATATGTTCCTGGCCCAATTCACGATGGAGTCCGGCTATCGGCAGGCCCGCGCAATGCTGGACGCCGGCCGCCGCCCGGACGGCATCTTCTGCGCCACCGACACCATCGCCGTGGGGGCCATGCAGGCCTGCCGCGAGGCGGGCCTGACGGAGGGGCGGGACGTGCTGGTGGCAGGCATCGGGGATTCGGCCATCGGGCGGGTGGCGGCCGTGCCGCTGACCAGCGCCCACCTGCACTACAAGACCAGCGGGCAGGAGGCCGCCCAGCTGCTGCTCAACCTGATGCGTCGCCAGGGGGCTGGCACCCGCGCCATCCAGCTGGGGTTTGAGGTGGTGGAGCGCCAGTCCACCGCCGCCGCGCTGGGTGCACAGCCGGGGCCGGAAATATGAAACCATGTGAAACCGATAGCGTTTGCCCCGAAATCTCGTCCCATCCGTCAATAGACTGCGCCATACATCCATGCTAAAATAGGTCCCGTAAGGATGAAATCGGTTCCATGCGGAGCCGCTTGCGGACACAAGGAGGATCGAGTATGGATTACAAGCAGACAGCACTGGACATTTTGAAAGCGGTGGGCGGCCGGGAAAACCTGGTCAGCGCGGCCCACTGCGCCACCCGCCTGCGTTTGGTGATCGCGGACAACGCCAAATGCGACAAAAAAGCCGTCGAGAACGTGGACGGCGTCAAGGGCGTGTTTGAGGCTTCCGGCCAGCTGCAGATCATCATCGGCACCGGCACCGTCAACAAGGTCTACGACGAGTTCGTGACCGCCGCCGGCATCGAGGCCGCCACCACTGCCGAGGTCAAGCAGGCGGCCGCCAGCAAGGCGCCCTGGTACAAGCAGGCCATCAAGACGCTGGGCGACGTGTTTGTGCCCATTATCCCGGCCATCGTCGCCAGCGGCCTGCTGATGGGCCTGCTGGAAGGCTTTGCCAACGTGTTCCCCGGCCTGACCGAAAACGGCACCTACACCATCATCCACCTGTTCAGCAACGCGGCCTTCACCTTCCTGCCCATCCTGATCGGCACCAGCGCGGCCAAGGTGTTCGGCGGCAACCAGTACCTGGGCGCGGTCATCGGCATGATCATGATCCACCCCGACCTGGTCAACGCCTGGAACGTGGCCACCGCGGCCGAGATCCCCACCGCCGAAGCCTGGTTTGGCCTGTACAGCATCGACCTGGTGGGCTACCAGGGCCATGTGATCCCGGTCATCATCGCCGTGTGGGTCATGTGCTTTATCGAAAAACGGCTGCACAAGATCGTGCCCGAAATGATCGACCTGTTCGTCACCCCGCTGGTCAGCGTGGTGGTCACCGGCTACCTGACGCTGACCGTCATCGGCCCGGTGTTCGGCCAGGTGGAAAACTGGGTGCTGGACGCGGTGCAGGCGCTGATCGGCCTGCCCTTCGGCCTGGGCTCCGCCCTGTGCGGCGCCATCTATGCCCCCACCGTCGTGGCGGGCGTCCACCACATGTACAACGCGCTGGAGGCCGGCATGCTCAGCGCCACCGGCTTTGATACCTGGATGCCCATTGCCAGCGCCGCCAACGTGGCCCAGGGCGCCGCCGCCCTTGCCTTTGCGCTGCGCACCCGTGACGCCAAGCTGAAAAACATGGCCTTCCCGGCCTCGCTCAGCGCCTTCCTGGGCATCACCGAGCCTGCCATCTTCGGCGTCAATATGCGGTTCTTCAAGCCTTTCGTCGCCGGTATCCTGGGCGGCGCGGCGGGCGCGCTGGTGGCCGGCTGGCTGCATGTCAGCTCCACCGCTTATGGCATCACCGGCGTGTTCGGCATCCTGATCACCACCCACAACCTGCCGCAGTACCTGCTCAGCATCGCGGTGGCCTTTGCGGTCGCCTTCCTGGTCACCATGCTGATCTACCGCGGCGACAAAAAGGAGACGGCGAACCATGGCTGAATGGCGTCAGGCGTTCCATCTGGAACCCCCGCGCGGCTGGCTGAACGACCCCAACGGCCTGTGCTGGTTCGACGGGCGGTACCATGTCTATTTCCAATACTGCCCCTTGGCGGCGGACGGCAGCGGCCCCAAATGCTGGGGCCATTACGAAAGCCCCGATCTTTTGCACTGGACCTTTACCGGCGTGCCGCTGACGCCCGACCATCCGCGGGACGCGGACGGCGTATATTCCGGCAGCGCGGCGGCGGACGGCGGCACGCTGCGGCTGTACTACACCGGCAATGTCAAGCACCCCGGTGATTATGATTATGTCACCGCCGGGCGGGAGGGCAACACTCTCTGCGTCGAGACGGCGGACGGCCGCACCATGGGCCCAAAGCGGCTGCTTTTGACCAACGGCGATTATCCCGCCGACTGCAGCTGCCACGTGCGCGACCCCAAGGTCTGGCGCACGGCGCAGGGCTGGCGCATGGTGCTGGGGGCGCGCAGCCGCAGCGACGCGGGGCGGGCGCTGCTGTACCGCAGCGCCGACGGCCTGCGCTGGCAGCTGGAAGCCGTGCTGGAACAAAAGCCGGCCTTTGGCTACATGTGGGAGTGCCCCGATTATTTTGAGCTGGACGGGCAGGGCTTCCTCAGCCTGTCGCCCCAGGGGCTGCCCCACGGGACCTATACCTGCCAGAACGTCTACCAGAGCGGCCATTTTGCCGTGGACGGCGACCTGGCCGAGGGCCGCCTGCACAGCTTTGCCGAGTGGGACATGGGCTTTGACTTTTACGCGCCCCAGACGTTCCGGGCGCCGGACGGGCGGCGCATCCTGATCGGCTGGATGGGCATCCCCGACGCCGACTACGCCAACCCCACCACGGCGCTGGGCTGGCAGCACTGTCTGACGGTGCCGCGGCATGTCACGCTGCAAGACGGCCGCCTCTGCCAGACCCCGGTGCGGGAGCTGGACGCGCTGTGCGGCGCGCCCCGTCCGCTGCCGGAAGGGGAGACCGCCGCCGAAGCACCCTTCCGGCTGCGGGCCAGGGCGGCCGGCAGCTGCCGCCTGACGCTGGCCGGCGGGCTGGAACTGGATTATGACGCCGGCGGGCGGGTGTTTACGCTGCGCTTTGCCGACCCGGCCATCTCCGGCGGGCGCACCGTCCGCCGCGCCCGGCTGAATGAACCCGGCCCGCTGGAGCTGGACGTGCTGGTGGATACCTCCTCGGTGGAGTGCTACATCAACGGCGGCAGCACAGTGTTTGCCACCCGGTTTTATCCCGCGTCGCGGCGGATCGCCGTGCAGGCGCAGGGCATGCAGGCGTCGGCGGCCCCCATGCGGCCGATGCAGGTGGACGGCCTGGCGTAAAGCGCCCTTTGCCCCGCCGCCCCCCGCCGCGGGCAGACGCAGTACAATAGGAGGCCAATACCATATGGATCAACCGCTTTTGGATGTTATGCAGGCGCGCCATTCGGTGCGCGCGTATCGGGATACGCCCATCACGGGCGACACGCTTGCGGCGCTGCAGGCCTGCATCGAGGACTGCAACCGCCAAAGCGGGCTGCATATCCAGCTGGTGCGGGAGGAGCCCCGCGCCTTTGACGGCTTTATGGCCCATTACGGCAAGTTTTCGGGCGTAAAGAACTACATCGCCATGGTGGGCAAAAAGGGCCCCGCGCTGGAACAGACCTGCGGCTACTGGGGCCAGCGGGTGGTGTTGCGGGCCCAGGCCCTGGGGCTGAACACCTGCTGGGTGGCAATGACCTTTGCCAAGGTCAGCGGCGCTTACCGGCTGGATGCGGGCGAAAAGCTCTGCTGTGTGATCGCCATCGGGTACGGCCAGACCCAGGGCGCGCCCCACAAGATCAAAACGCCGGAGCAGGTCAGCCGCGCCGGCGCCGCCTGCCCGGACTGGTTCCGGCAGGGCGTGCAGGCCGCGCTGCTTGCCCCCACCGCCATGAACCAGCAGAAATTCACCCTGACGCTGCAAAGCGACGGCCGCGTGCAGGCCAAACCCGGCGCCGGCTTTTACACCAAACTGGACCTGGGCATTGTGAAATGCCACTTTGAGCTGGGCTCCGGCAAGGACGGCAGCATCTGGGCGTGAGCAGGCCGGGCGCGCGTCCGCGCAAAAAGCGGCGCGGCGTACAAAACCAAACAAAACACAGGACCGCCCGGCGGGCCGGCACAAAAACGTGCTGCCCGCCGGGCGGTCCTGTATGAAAAGGGAGCGTCCCCGCCGCCGGCAAAAACCGGCGGGCCTGCGGGAAAACTGCAAAGCAGGCGGCCGCGCCAGACCGGCAGGGGGGCGGGGAAAAGCGGTGTCCGGCCCGGCGTCAGTTCAGCGCCTTGCCAAAGAACTCCACCTCCGGCTTCAGCGTGGCCATCAGGCTGTCGAACTGGTCGGGGGTCAGGCTTTGGGCGCCGTCGCTTTTGGCGTGGGCGGGGTCGTTGTGCACCTCGATCATCAAACCGTCCGCCCCGGCGGCCACCGCGGCCGCCGCCAGGCTGGGCACCATAAAGGCGATGCCCGCCGCGTGGCTGGGGTCGATGATGACCGGCAGGTGGGTCATCTTTTTCAGCATCGGCACTGCCGAGATGTCCAGCGTGTTGCGCATGCTGTTCTCGAAGGTGCGGATGCCCCGCTCGCACAAAATCACGTTGGGGTTGCCGGCGGCCATGATGTACTCGGCGCTCATCACCAGCTCCTCCAGCGTGGCCGAAAGCCCGCGCTTGAGCAATACCGGCCTGTCGGTGCGGCCCACGGCCTTCAGCAGCTCAAAGTTCTGCATGTTGCGCGCGCCGATCTGGATCATGTCCACGCCTTCCCGCAAAAACAGCGGGATGTGCACGCTGTCCATCAGCTCGGTGACGATGGGCTGGCCGGTGGTCGCCTTGGCTTTGTTCAGCAGCTCCAGCCCCTCGGCCCGCAGACCCTGGAAGGAGTAGGGGCTGGTGCGCGGCTTGAAGGCGCCGCCCCGCAGGATCGACGCGCCCGCCGCCTGCACCCGCCGGGCCACCCCGGTGATCTGGGCCTCGCTCTCGACGCTGCAGGGGCCGGCCATCACGGCAAAGTGGCCGCCGCCGACCTTGACGCCGCCCACCTCCACCACCGTGTCGTCCGGGTGGAACTTGCGGTTGGCTTTTTTGTACGGCTCCGACACCCGGCGGCAGCTGTCCACAATGGGGTTGGCCAAAAGCCAGCTCTCGCTCAGCGCCTTGGTGTCGCCGATCAGGCCCAGGATGTGGGTGTCGCTGCCCACCGAGTCGTTGATCTGGAAGCCCATCGCCTCCAGCTCGCGGCAGAAAGCGTAAATTTTCTCCTCCGGGGCGTTGTGTTTCAAAATGACGATCATGGGAAATGACTCCTTCTCTTCCGCGCGGTTCCTTTGGAACCTTTGGTTTCTTATGTCACTCGCGCTTTGTTGGTTTCTTTTGTTCTTTCTCTTGTTCTTTCTCTCTCTTCCGCGTCACCTGCGCGCAGAGCGCCGCAGGGACAGTATGGAAAGTTTAACACTTTAACACGCTAAAGTCAACCCCCTTCCGCCGCCTTTTTTGACAACGCTGCCCCCACCGCCTATAATAAGGGCAGAAACGGCGGGCAGCCGCCGGGGAAAGGGAAGGTTTGCAATGGGCAAGGAAGCCAAAACCAACGCCATGCGCATGCTGGAACGCGCCAGGATCCATTATACCGCGCACGAGTATCCCCACCAGGAGGGCGCCGCCGTGGACGGCGCCACGGTGGCAAAGCTGACCGGGCAGGACCCGGCGCGGGTGTTCAAAACGCTGGTCACCCAGGGGGCGGACCGGAACTACTATGTGTTTGTGGTGCCGGTGCTGGCCGAGCTGGACCTGAAAAAGGCCGCCAAGGCCGCCGGCGTCAAAAGCGTGGCCATGATCCACGTGGCGGATATCAACAAGGTCACCGGCTACATCCGCGGCGGCTGCAGCCCGGTGGGCATGAAAAAGAAGTACAAGACGGTGTTTGACGCCAGCTGCCTGGCCCAGCCTTCCATGCTGGTCTCCGGCGGGCGCATCGGCACCCAGATCGAGGCGGCCCCCGCGGACCTTGTCGCCGTCACCCGCGGCATCACGGCGGACATCACCGCCGAACACCCGTGATGCGGCTGGACAAGTACCTGTCCCAGCGGCTGGGCATCCCCCGCAGCGAGAGCCGCCGCCTGGCCGCCCGCGGCAGCGTGACGGTAAACGGGACAGTGTGCAAAAAGGCTGACACCCAATTGGACGAGCACACCGCCGCCGTCTGTGTGGACGGGCAGCCGCTGGCGGGGCAGTACCGGCAGTTTGTTTACCTCATGCTCAATAAGCCCGCGGGGGTGGTCTCGGCGGCGCGGGACGCCCGCGACACCACGGTGGTGGACCTGGCGGCGGGGGATTACCCCCGGCGGCAGCTGTTCCCGGCCGGGCGGCTGGACAAGACCAGCACCGGCTTTGTGCTGCTGACCGACGACGGCGCGCTGGCCCACGACATCCTGGCCCCCGGCCGCCATGTGGAAAAGGAGTACCTGGTCACGCTGGACACCCCGCTGACGCCGGAAATGTCCGCCGGCTTTGCGGCGGGTGTTACGCTGGCGGACGGGCAGACGCTGGCCCCCGCCCTGGCCGAGCCTGCGGGCGGCGACCCCTGCCGGGTGCGGGTGGTGCTGCGGCAGGGGGTGTACCACCAGATCAAGCGGATGTTCGGCGTGTACGGCGCGGGCGTCAACGCGCTGCACCGCACCGCCATCGGCGGGGTGGCGCTGGACGCCGCCCTGGCCCCCGGCGACTACCGGGAGCTGACCGAACCGGAAGTGGAAACGCTGCGCGCAGCTGCCCGCAGATAAAACAGACGGCAAACCATCCAAAGGAGGAAGACTATGACGATCCGCTGCATCTGGGAGCACAACGGCCCCGACAGCCTGCTGCACCTGGCCGGGTATCCCGGCGCTTACACCCGCGGCGCGTCCCTGGAGGAGGCGCTGGCCAAAGTGCCCGCCGAGCTGGCCGCCTGGCACCGGTGGCTGGGGCTGGACGCCCCGGCGGACTGTGCGGCGGAGATCGTGCAGGAGCACGCCGCCGACCTGCAGGTGCGGGACGCGGACAGCGACGTGCTGTTTGACAGCGAGGCCGGCCCCCTGACGCCGGAGGACTACCGGCGGCTGAAAGCCCTGGCATTGCGGTCGGCGCAGGATTTTTTGCGGCTGTACCGGGCGGTGCCCGACCCGGACGCCAGCTGCCTGCCCGCCCGCGCCACCTTTTACGGCCAGCGCCCCCGCACCGCGCGGGAAATGTACGAGCACACCAAAAACGTCAACAGCTATTATTTCGGCGAGATCGGCGTGGACGCCGGCAACGACGGGGACATCGCCGCCAGCCGCGCCCGCGGCTTTGCGCTGCTGGAGCAGCGGCCGGGGTATCTGGAGAACCCCGTGGTCGATGGCAGCTACGGCGAGCAATGGTCGCTGAAAAAGGTCTGCCGCCGCTTTGTCTGGCATGATCGCATCCACGCCAAAGCCATGTGGCGCATGGCCTGCCGGACCTTCGGCGCGGGCAGCGTGCCGGATGTGTTCTGCTTCGGCGGGCAGTGACGGCGCTTTTGCGGCAGAAGAAAACGGCCCCGGCGGCGGGGACATTCCCGCCTGCCGGGGCCGGCTTTGCACGTGCGGATCACTGCGGGCCGTTCTGCCTGCGGCGCTGCTTCAGCCGCCGCACCAGGCAGCCGATGCCCATGCCCGCCGCCGCACACAGGATGCCGGGCAGCATGGTGGCGGCTTCGGGCAGGCGCAGCTGCCCAAAACTGGCCATGTTGGCCAGCGAGAAAGTGGCGTAGGGCGCCAGCATGTACAGGACGCCGAAAAACAGCAGCATCAGCCAGCGGATGCCCCGCCAGCCCTCGTCCAGGCCCACCGCCGCCGACGCCGCCAGCGTGGTCACCGGCAGCACCAGGTACAGGTTGACCAGCGCGTAGCCCATGGCGTCCTGCCGGCCGCCCAGCCAGAAGGTCAGGATCACCAGCGCCCACACCACCAGGTAGGCCAGTACCGTGATGCGCCGGGCCAGGCGGTTGCGGCTGGCCACCGTGTCGGTGCTTTGTTCCAGGTGGTCGATCATTTTGCGGTCCCCCTTCAAAAGCTCGTCCAGGCTGACGCGGTACAGCTCGCTCATGGCCAGCACCATGGCGACGTCCGGGTAGGAGCGGCAGTTCTCCCAGTTGGATACCGTCTGCCGGCTGACCCCCAGCGCCCCGGCGGCCTGCTCCTGGGTCAGGCCGGCTGCGGCGCGGGCCTGCTTTAGCTTCTGGCCGATGTCCATGCGGCGTCCCCCTTCCCCGGTGTTTTCTGATCCTATTGTGCGCGAAAACCGGCCGGATGTCCACCCAATTTTTTGGACAAACACAAAAAATCCGTGCCAAATCTTTTTGACACGGACTTTTCTGCACGATATTGCGGCCCGGCCGGGGCGTTACTGCCCCAGCGCCGCTGCCCACTCGGCTTCTTTAAAGCCCACCAGCACCCGGCCGTCGTCCAATACCAGGATGGGCCGCTTGACCAGCATGCCGTCGCCGGCCAGCAGGGCAAACTGCTCGTCCTCGCCCATGGCGGGCAGCTTGTCTTTCAGGGCCAGGCTTTTGTACAGCTGGCCGCTGGTGTTGAACAGCTTTTTCAGCGGCAGACCGTCGGCCGCCTGCCAGGCGCGCAGCTCCGCCTCGGCGGGGCGGTCGGCCTTGATGTCCCGCGCAGTGTACGCGGCGCCGCGGATGTCCAAAAAAGCCTTGGCTTTTTTGCAGGTGCTGCAGTTGGGGTACCAGACAAACAGCATGAAAGATCCCTCCGTTCTTTCGTTTTCCATTCAAATTTTTGGGGCGCGTTGGGAGCGCGGCCCCGCATGGCGCAGCCCGCCCGAAAATGCGGCCGGCTTTACTGCCCGGCGGGCCGCTTGAACACCAGGCAGGGCAGGGGAGCGGTCTCGGCCCAGTTGGCAAACCGGCAGACCAGCACGGTGTACCGCGTCAGCGGCAGGCCCTGCAGGTAGTCCAGCACCGCCTGCTTTTCGCTGCGGCCGATGACCTTGCCGCTGTACAGCACTGCCGAAAGCACCCCGCCGGGTTTCAGCGCCTCCAGCGCGGCACGCACCGCCGCCACCGACGCCTCGGCCTGGCTGTGCACCGTATGGGCCGCGCCCGGCAGCCAGCCAAAGTTGAACATTACGCAGTCCGCCGAGCCTGCCGGCGCAAAGCGCAGCAGGTCCCGGTGGTCGGCCAGGATCGCCTGCCCGATACGGTCCATGCCGTTTTGGGCCAGCAGCGTGTTGGTGGCCTGCACCGCCATGGGCTGGATGTCCAGCCCGATCACATGCCCTTCCGGCCCGGCCAGGCGGCACAAAAACAGCGTGTCGTGGCCGTTGCCGCAGGTGGCGTCCACGTACAGCCCGCCGGGCTTTACCGTGCCGGCCAGCAGCTGCTGGGCCAGCCGCACGGCGGTCAGGTCGGGCACGTGCAGGCGGCACAGCGCGTCGCCCTGGCGCACAAAGCCGAACCGCCGTGCCAGCGCCCAGGCGGCGGTGTTTTCCGGCGCGGGCAGCGGGGCGGTAAAGCGGGTCTCGGCTGCGGGGTCAAACCCGCCGTTTTGGCGCAGCAGCTCCTTTACCAGGTAGCTGCCGTAGCCCCGGCCCCGCCAGCAGGCGGTGACCTCCAGCCCGGCCAGGCAGCCGTCGGCCAGCAATGCCTGGCCGATGGGCTCGGCCTCCTTGTACAGCACATACCGCAGCCCGGCGGCTTCGGCCTGACATTCCACACGCATACGATGCCTGCCTTTCTGCATTTTGATAAAGCGGCGGGTGTCCGTTTGAACAGTATTGTACGGCGCGGCGGCCGGGCTGTCAATCGGCGGTTTCACATTTATTTCACGGGGGCAAAAAACGTATTTCACAATTAGCGCCTATACTATAGCCAAAGGTCAGGAAAGGGCGGCAGGACCCGCCCGGCGGCCTTCTTTCATCACACAGAAAGGATGAGTTGTATGAGCAACGAATTTGATTATTCGGGACTTTATCATAATAACGCAAACAACAACGAACCCGGCGGCGAGCCCGCCGCCCCCCAGGGCAGCGACCCGGAGGCAGGCGCCGCCCCGCAGGGGCAGGCCGGCCAAAGCCAGCCGGAAGCCGGCGGCTACCCCAACGTGGGCAGCAGCGGCATGAACACCGCCAACACCGCCCGCACCGATTTCTCGCAGGAGGACGCCCGGCCCGGCAGCCAGGCTGCCGCAGGCGCCCGGCCTGATGCAGAAGGCGCGGCGCAGCAGCCCGGCGACGGCTACACCAGCACCATGCACGGCGGCGCAGCCGGCGGGTACAGCTACGCCAGCGCCCCCACCCAGCCCCCCAAAAAGCAAAAGGGAAAGGGCAAAAAGATCGCCCTGCGCGTGGTGGCCGGCGTGGCGGCTGTGGCCGTCTGCTTTGGCAGCGGCATGGCGGGCGCCGTGGTGGCATCCCGCGCCGGCCTGACCGGCAGCAGCGTGGTGCTGCAGACCGTTGAGCGCGACACCACCGCCAGCAGCCAGGGCAGCACCGGCGGCACCCAGCTTTCCACCCAGGACGTGGCCAGCCTGGTCAGCCCCAGCGTGGTGGTCATCACCACCGAGCAGATGGTCAGTTCCGGCATCTCCTGGTTTGGCGACAGCTACAACTACGTGCAGAGCGGCGCCGGTTCCGGCGTCATCATCTCGCAGGACGGCTATATTTTGACCTGCGCCCATGTCATTGACGGCGCATCCAACGTCAGCGTCCAGCTGTACGACAGCGACCAGCAGTACACCGCCACCGTGGTGGGCTCTGACAGCGTGGCCGACATTGCCGTGCTGAAGATCGACGCCACCGGCCTGACCCCGGCGGTCATCGGTGACAGCGACAGCCTTGCCGTGGGCGAGGAAGTGATCGCGGTGGGCAACCCCCTGGGCACCCTGGGCGGCACCGTCACCAACGGCATCATCAGCGCGCTGAACCGTCAGGTCACCGTTGAAAACACCGAGATGACGCTGATCCAGACCAACGCCGCAGTCAGCCCCGGCAACTCCGGCGGCGGCCTGTTCAACGCTAACGGCGAACTGATCGGTATTGTCAACGCCAAGAGTGACTCTACCGACGCCGAGGGCCTGGGCTTTGCCATCCCCATCAACACGGCGGTGCAGGTGGCCCAGCAGCTGATCGACAACGGCTATGTGCCCCGCCCGGCGCTGGGCGTGGTGGTCATCACCATCAGCGACCAGCAGACGGCAATGCAGTATAACGTCAGCGATTACGGCGTCTACATCGCCCAGGTCAACGACGGCAGCGGCGCGGCCGAGGCCGGCCTGCAGCCCGGCGACCGCATCGTCTCCATCGGCGACGTGGTGGTTTCGAGCAGCAGCGACCTGACCGGTTACCTGCAGAACCAGAACGTGGGCGACACCGTTACCATTCAGGTGGAGCGCGACGGCTCTTTGATGAGCTTTGACGTTACCCTGGGCAGCACCACCGCCGCCCAGTAACACGCCGGCAGCACCCCGCCATCCCGGCAGATCCCCTAAATAAACCGCCCGGCCCGCAGGAAACAACCTGCGGGCCGGGCTTTTGTGTGTGCCAAAGTGGGTACTTGGTGCAAAGCGGGACGCGGAAGCCATGGCTTCCGCGTCCCGCTTTGCAGGTTGGGATGATAAAACTTGCTCTTTGAGGCAGGGACCGCTCCTTAAAGATAACGGGCATAGTTTTGCGAACCGTGGAAAATGCGGAGAATGATCACGCGCTTTTCCTCTTCCTGCACGCGATACACGCCCACATAATTTCCCATCCGAAATTTCCGGTATTCCTTTCCGACCTGGCCGACATTGCGGACTGTTTCAAAAAGGTTCGGGAACTGCTCCAGCTTTTCCAATACATCCGTGTACTGAACCACCAAAGCGGCGGCGGCCTGCTCAGAGAATACCTGCTGTGTCAGGTAAGCCAAGATCTGATCCATATCCCGGTCGGCCTGCTGGGTGATCACAATGTTATAGGCCATACTTTTCCCTCAGCGCCGCAAACGCCTCCTTGGCGGGGGCAACTCGTCCGGCGGCAACGTCCTCTTCTGCGGCTGCCAGCTTTGCGGTCACTTCATTCAATACCATCTGGCGTTCATAGGTTTCCATGCTCATAACCACCAAATCGCCATAACCGTTTTTGGTCACGTAAATTGGCTCCCCGGACTCATGGCACATCTGGGAGATCCGGTTTGTGTTCTTCAATTCCTTAATGGGAACGATTTGCGGCATTGCGGCACCTCCTTATTGTAAGATAATTATACCATAATGAGGCCACAGAATACAAGTATTGAGCAGCGGGCCCTGGAAGTAAAGCGGATCGCCGCAGAAAAGCCGGTCCGGCCCCATTTCCGGCGGTTCCGGCGCTTGGCCCTGCTGTACTTCTCTTGGGGGCCGCCTGATGGACTCTGCTGTCGGCGTCACCCTTCACGATCTTCTGTTTGCGTTCTCAAATCTTCCGGCGGGGCGGGAAAATGGATGGCAAATAAAAAGCCCCGAATGCTTTCGCATTCGGGACCTGTGGTGCCGGTGGTGGGGGTCGAACCCACACGGTGTTGCCACCAACGGATTTTGAGTCCGTCTCGTCTGCCAATTCCAACACACCGGCTGATACCTGATTATTCTACCACGTATCCGGCCCAAAATCAAGCCCGGCGGGCATATTTTGCCTACAGGCGGGCATATTTTGCCGGAGGGATCGGGCGCAGGGGGCAAAGCGCCCGGAGCAGGGCAAAATGCCTGGGCGGGCACGCCCCCGGCGGCTAGTGCTTCATGGCTTTGGCAATGGCGATGAGGTGGTCCAGCTGGTCGTTGGGCAATGTTTTGGCAATGCGCAGCAGTTCGTTGGCCTTGGTGGGGTTGGTGGAGCCAACGTCGAAAAATTCCTGCGGCGTGACGCCCAGATATTCGCAGATGTAAAAGAAATTCTGCATGGACGGATAACTTTGCCCGGATTCGATCCCATTGATATAATTGGGGCTTTGTCCGATGGACAAACTCATATCTCTGGCAGAGACACCTTTATTCAGGCGCAGTTGAGTGAGACGCCAACAGAAGTCGCCCTTTTCCATGTGTCTCACCACCTTTTTGCTACGAGATATGTACTATTGTACTATTCAAGGGCGGCGGGTCTCCCCAAACATGATGGTAACAAAACTTGACATACACAAATAATCTGGGTATTATTGTGTTTAGTGAATGATTGAACTATGCATTTGCGGCTTTGACGGAGGAGAGAATAGGGGGGGGCGAGGGAGCGGACCCCCTTGTGTGCGGCGATGCACCGGCTTATTGTCCCCGCCAGAGTATAATCTTTAGTTTTGCGCACCGCGCATGCTTTGCTGCCTGCCGCCCGCGGCCGGCTTTTCCGCGGCGGGCGTATCATCATCGTTCTTTCGCAGCGCACACACAGTTTTCACCGGGCTGTCTGCGGGGCCTTTGTCAAAGGCCGGCCGCAGGGCGCAGACCCATCCGTGGGGGACGCCGCCGTCCCCCGCACATCGACACGGCGCTGCGCAAAGATAGGGGGGCCTGCCGCAGACGCGGCAGGCCCCTTTTGTACGGCGGCACAGCAAAAAAACACGCCCATCACCCGGACGGATGATGGGCGTGTTTTGCGTTTAGTTCAGAACCATGCAGGCAAATGCGCCGATGCGATCACTTGCGGGGGTTCTTGATGGCAGCCTGCGCCGTACATACCTTGTGTATATAACGATGTACATTTTGAATTAGAGCTGTCCGGGCAGCTCACCGACGCAGGCTGCCCGGAAAAGGGATGGTGTGCCCCTCCTCATCAGCAAAAGGACCAAAGTGTAATTTACTATCCATAGAGCAGGTCGTGTACTTCCTCTGACCGGCTAAATTCAGAAAGGCAACTGTGGGCTGCGGAGAAAAGTCCAAGCACCAGGCAAAGCGGGAATCAGACAGTGGTGTAACCTGTGAAACAAAGAGATCAATGAAATCCTCGCTTACCAGACCGTCATGCATTTCAACTGCTTCGCACAACGCTGCCTCAATGGCTTCCATATCCAGGCGTCCGGGATTGTAGTCCTCTGAAGCAATTTGAGCTTTGCTCTGACGAAGGGCCTCCATCTGCTGCTGAATTTCTATGGTCCGCTGGAGGAACTTATCCTGCTCAATCTCTCCACGGGCACGGACCACAACCAAGTCATCCAGCTGTTGTTGGAGCAACTGAATAGAATCATCTTTCGCTTTCATCAAATCTGCTCGACGATCTGCGTCTGGCTTGTAGCAAGCATCCAGCATTTTGCAGGTCTGGAGGACGATTTCTCTTTGGTCTCCCCATACCCTCTCAAATATTTTGGAGGCCATCAGTTCCAGCTTGCTTTGTCCAACCGGCTTGATCTCACAGATAGGTGTTGGATTGCCTTGTTCATTCTGAAGGCGGATGCGGGGGGTATCATGGTGCCGCTTGCATTCATATCCATAGATAGGCTTTCCTGCATTATTGGTTCTCCAACGATGTCGAAGCATGGGAGAACCACAACGACACCTCATTTTTCTGCCCCACACATTTTGAGCCTGCTGAATACCAAAACTCCGTGTACGGCCTTTCTCATCCGTCAGCCGTTTGGTCCTACTGCGACGAATGGCGTTACACCGCTCGTACTGTTCCTCCGAGATGATCTGAGGGAAGCCACCTTTTACATAGACAAACTCGCTCTCGTCACGCTTGATTCTCTTTTGCTCCAAATAGTTATTGGAATAGGACTGACAGTAAACTGTGTACCCCAGATAGTTTTTGCGCTTGATGATCTTTGATACTTTTCCGGCATCCCACTTGACCTTACCTACTCCGTTTTTGCGGCCAAGGCGGGTTAGCTCTTTTGCTACTAAGGTTTCCCCCATGCCGGAATCATAGAGGTCAAAAATCATTTTTACGGTTTCCGCTTGATCGGGATCAATTTCAAACTGCTTGGTGAGTTTGTTTCTGGTATATCCGAAAATGTTCCCGTTTCCATAGAGGACGCCTTTTTCGCGGCTGACCCGTTGTCCTGCAAGAGAGCGTTCACTGATTTTGCGGCTTTCTTCCTGTGCCATAGTAGCCATAATGGTCAGTCGCAGCTCGCCATCACCGTCAAGAGTCCAAATGTTATCATTCACAAAATAGACTTCAATTCCCATGGCGGCGAGTTGGCGAACACAGACCAGTGCATCTACCGTGTTTCTGGCGAAGCGGCAGACCTCGCGAGTGACGATCAAATCGAATTTATGCTGTTTGGCATCCTCCATCATCTGCATAAAAGCATCCCGCTTATAGACCTGGGTTCCGGTAATGCCTTGGTCAATGTAGCGGCTGATGACATTCCACTGGGGATGAAAACGAGCAACATCATCATACCATTGCATCTGATTCTGAAGGGCTTTGACCTGGGCCTCGTGTTCTGTTGAGGCACGGCCATATATAACTGCCCGGCAGGGTTTGTCCCGGAAAGAACGGGACAATGAGTACGGAGACATATTGTACATAGCATCTTCCTCCTTTATGGCTTCTGATTTGTTCTGACAAGGCGAGAATACCCGAAAACAACAGAATCAGCAATGATACGGACGCTGGCCTGATATCCTTGACAACTTGCCGGAAAAGTGTTCACTTTTGCGGATAGGTTTGCTTGACATTCAGATAGGTTGCCTCGTTGACAAGGCCCTTCTTGTAGAGCATATCAATCAGCTTTAAGCACACATAGGTGCGGTCAATAATCGATTCTTTCATGGATCATATCCTCCGGTAATTGATATTGCTGCGGTAACGCCGCAAGCCGAATTTTTTGGAGTGTTAACGCTGTAAGGCTGGACAATGTATAATATTCCACCGGATTAAGAGTAGATGTTCCACCTTTAGCGGCTCGCGCTGCCAAAGTATCGATACTGTGCCGAAGGGATGATAGCTCGTCCAACAGAGATAAATAGTCTGCTGGTGGAAGCTCAACGGGGCGAATTTGTTTGACCAGATTGCGGATATACGCACCTCTTGACGGTGCGCCAACCCTCCGGACCTGACGATCCAGATCCGCCAAATCATCTTCCGTGAAGCGCACATAAGCCACTTTTGTTGCGCAGACATCCTTTTTGTTCATGGCGTCGCCTCATTACCTGAATGGCGCTGCGGAACTTTGCGAGGAGCGACGATATAGTCATATCCACTGCGAATTCCACAATAAGTACAGGTATCTTTCACAAATTGGTAGCGAGCTGCGCGTTTGATTCTTATAGTGGGAACATTATAAAAAGCACTGGCACAGGCTGCGCACAGGCAAATCAGCTGCGGCTCCTGCTGCTTGGGTTCGGTTTTGTAATCCATGGCCGTTTCTCTCCTATGATTATGTGTATTCAAAGTCTGAGCGGCCTTGGTGCCCTTCCCTGGCACTTGTACCTCTCACTTGTAGGCCACGGCAGAGGGCGTTTGTTGCGTATATCTGAATTTTTTGTTGAAAAGCCCCTATCATCGTTCGATAGGGGCTTCACTATAGGCAGATGAAACTCGTTGTAGTTATAAAAAACAAAATTTTTTCTTTCCCTATTGACTGCACGGCTCGTGCAGCTGTAACCTTTGCTTGTAGGGTGGTGATGAATAATGAAAACACTCCATGAAGTAACTCAAATCGTTGGAATGACGCGCCGCGTTATTCAGGAATATGAGAAAGCTGGCCTAGCTACTGCGCCGACAGCCACAAATAAATATGGTCACCTATTATATGCCGATAAAGAAATAGATCGACTGTGGCAAATACGCTTTTATCGGGAACTGGGCTACGGAAAAAACGAGATGAAGGCTGTGTTTAATAACCCTCACTATAATCGAAAAGAAGCCCTTTCTTTTCAAATAGCTCAACTGGAAAAGAAAAAGAAGCATCTTGAAAGTTTGATTGAAACAGCAAATTTTTTGAAAGAAATGGATGTTCCAATATCCGCAATTCGATTTGGTTCGCATGGATTGGAAAATCTACCATATGATACATTGGTTCCGGTAATTGTGGCAGCATTTAATGCAA
The DNA here is from genome assembly GCA_019119495.1 of Candidatus Gemmiger stercorigallinarum. GTDB lineage: Bacteria > Bacillota > Clostridia > Oscillospirales > Ruminococcaceae > Gemmiger > Gemmiger stercorigallinarum. The sequence goes on from DWWX01000018.1 coordinate 87,984, forward strand.
TGGATCTCAAGGAGCCTATGGATCAGTCTTTTGTGGCCGCATTAACAGAAGAAGATGAAAATTATTGGTTTGAGACCCTTGACAAGGTAATGGTATTCTTTAAGGAAGATAGTCCCTATGATGATGACAGTGTACAGGTACAGATTTGTGCTTTACACCATATAACCGCAAAAGTGCTCTCGGATTCTATTTTTCTGTTCAAATGGAACAATCTTAATTTTGCGCCTGGGGCGGAAATTGCATCAGAAATCGATGATATTTATGGACCTGGCAGTGCTGAGTATTTGTTTCAAGCAACGTGTTATTACTGTACAAAGCATGAAGATAATCCCACGGATCGGAACCTGATTGATGCATTGAATAACATCGAAAACTTAGGCAGGAAAAAATATACGACTGGCTCCGAAGAAGTACAAGCTCAAGTTAAAAGGATACATGAGTTCTTTTCAAACATACCTGCAATGTCGCAAGCGGCTCATCTGAGTTTATTGAATAACATTGGAAATATGTTTGGGAGCAACACATATAAAGAGCTTATCGATAACGGAGCAGAGCGCGGAGTCTCGTGGTTTATCTCCAGAGCCATTCAAATATATTGCACCCGGCTTAAAGAAAATGAATTTACGGAGGATACAGTATGAATAACATAGCTGAGGAAATATATGATCTGGTTAATACCACTGGCAAATCGGCTCCTGATATGACGAAAGCCCTAAAAAATATTGGCGATGGCGATATGCAACAAGGCATAAAAAAGTTATCCGACTTCTTCTCGGCCACAGCCAAAGAAATCGGCCTTGAACGTGGATTGAAATTGGGAGAACAACGCGGCTGGATCAAGGGGTTACTCACTACATTAGGAATTGTCTCACTTGCTGCTGGTGGCGTGTATATTAAGGAGAAATATGCCGCATTTAAGCGCAAGAAAGCATTAGAGCAAGAAGGACAAGTAATTCTTGCTGCAATTAAAGAAACGATTCCATCGGCAACGGAAACAACCACCACAGATATATCTGATTCTGAACGGGACAACAACACCAGTGAATAAATATTGAATGGCATGAGTTGCTGGGGGTGTATATGCTTATATAAAGCGCATCAAGTTGGTAACCAAGATAAGTTGGCAGATATGGATACCGCATAGCGGTAAGAAAGGAGGTGTAATCATGGGAGCAAGGTTCCCGGAGGTTGACTGGTATTGTGACCGTTGCAATGCTTACCTAAATGTACAGCCCGGATTTGATGACCATCATTATGTGTGGAAATGCACAGAATGCGGTCATAAAAACAGTATTTCCGCAGACTCCATTTATGAATCTGAAGAAGAATTCAGAAATTACAGTAAATAATAGATTTTTCCCAAAAAGGACGCATCACCTAACAGTCATACGCTGTTGGGTGATGCGTCCTTTTTGTAGTTTTATGAATTGTGGAGCATTATAATGCTCTGTATTTTTTTTATCTTTCGCGAAATTGTAGACCGGTTCACGCCCTGTAGACGAGCAATTTCAGCGGCGGAGAAGCCTTCGTAAAGAAGGCGAGCGATTTCTTCCAAATCCTTCGGCAACACAGAAAGAAATTCCTTTACCTCAAGATTAAACTGTACTCGATCCATGTTGTCGCCTTCATAGTAGCCCCCCATCCCCTCCGGGTCCTGAGCTTCCAGGGAGCAATGACGGCGGGTCTGTGCATGGTTGTTATTGTACTCACAGCGGTCAAGCTCCTGTAATTCAGCAAGCCAGCGGCTCCCCAGGCCAGCAACATCGGCAGGGCCAAAAACCAGTGTAGAGCTTGTCCCGTCTGCAAAGCGATAGATGTAGGTGTCGTGTTGGATAGTGGGAGTCCCCAAAAATTCATTTTTCTTGGTGACAGTAGATTTCTGTTTGTTCTTCATAATGTGTCCTTTCCGCCCGAAGCTAGGTACGGAAGGACACAAAAAGAGCCTGTGGCGTAAGATGACCACAGGCTTTAGGCTGAAAAAAGCGCACAAAGCTGCGGTGGGAGCATCTTCGCCCGAAAAGCAACCTTCATCGTTGCGTCTTCGAACTCTTATGCGTCCCTCCGCCCTTATAGCGCTATTCGGACTATGAGAGAGTGATAATTGTGTTAGGTGAGGTAACCCCTGAAGGGGGATGGGCAGGCGTATTAGCTAATACATCGCTGCCCATCGATTTCAAATCTTACTTTTTCTTGCCAGGTTTGGTTTGCGCCAAAGCACTGCCTGCGACGGATTTCGATTTGCTGCTATAGCGACCATCTTTGAGAATCTGACTCGCCTTGGTAGCCACCGCCTTGGAAGTCTGCTTCCTGTTGCTTGCCATGCCGTTCACCTCCTTAACTTTTATTGGAGTGGATTTATGAGTGTTTACAAATTAAATTGCATGGATTAGTTGATTTTTGCATATTTTTGTAATATGCTAAAAATACAATTCCTAGCAATGTATCTTGGGACCACTCTTCGTCCTTCCGAATGCATTATCGCACCACAAAATGAGACGCGCAGCCGGTCGAACATGAGACAGATGAGACAAAACATGGGACAGATTTAATTGCATATGATAAGGAGAATTAGATGTGCTGGTAAAGACATATTTTGAGCGGCTATACACGCACATGCGGGAGGAGCTTTACTATCCAAACAGAAAGAATAGCGGTATATTTGTCGTGCGTTGCTTCTGCGCAGCAGGCAGCAACTATTTCCCATTTAAAAAAGGAAAACGGTACACCTCCAAGGATGTACCGTTGCCGAGAAAACTTTATGATGGCAGTCGAACTATGACGACGGATATAAAGGCATCTTTCCATCCATTTGACGATGCCGGCCTTACCGCTTTTTATAAGGAGAACATAGAAGATGATAAAACACGCAATGTGATGCTTGCATTCGGCATTTCTCCAACTATGGAAGAGAATAAGGATTGTCTGTGCAGAGCATTGTCGATTCAGTTCAGAATGTTTGTGGGAAGTAACTCTGATGAGGTCGATGACATTGTAGCGATAGAATATCAAAAACTGCTTGCAGAACCAAAAGATGAAGAAACAAAATTGCATCAACCTGCGGGAATTTTGTATCCAGGAGATCAGATTTGTTTCAAGTCTAAGAACAGGCCAACTTATCAAGTGAATATATATGAGAAGTTTCAACACACATGGGAATTTGAAAATGCTGGCACACAGGTGTGGCGTGGACGAAGATTATTCTTTTCCAATCACGAAGACGTCCGACCGAAAGCAGAAACAAATTATATTGATATACCAGACACGCCTCCGCATAAGAGCGTAAAAATAACCGTGAGCATAGATGCTCGCGGCTTTGAGGGAAAATCGGAATGCAGATGGATTATGGTAGACAGTGATAACAATGATTGCTTTCCGAACAGCAACATATTCATATTTGTAGTTAGCACAAAAATGGATTATCAGGGACAGACGGAGGTAACACAGTGAGTGAAGTCAACATCGAGAAATGGGTAACAGTGAAAGAAGTTCAGTCATATCTCGGAGTCGGCAGAGAAACAGTCCTTGCTTGGATTGCTAAGCGCAATATGCCTGCCTACAAGGTTGGGAGACTTTGGAAATTCAAATTGTCTGAGGTGGATGAGTGGATTCGTTCAGGTGGGGCGGCTGATGACAACAGCAAAGAATCTGAATAAGCCCCAATAATGTGCAGTATCGCTGATGAAATTTAAATGCGGAAGTGAACTTTATCGCATTGACTGAAAATATATAGGTCAGGAAAGGAAAACAAATATGGACAACCAAGTGCATAATCAAATAGTAAGTTTTATATGGGGGATTGCAGATGACTGTCTGCGTGATGTATATGTGCGCGGCAAATATCGTGATGTCATTCTCCCGATGACGGTTATCCGCCGTCTGGATGCCATGCTGGAAGAAACAAAACCGGCAGTATTGGCTATGAAGAAACAGCTTGATGCAGCAAAAATCGATAACCAGTGGCCTGCGCTGTGTAATGCAGCGGGACAGGCTTTCTGCAATGCATCTCCCTTCCTGCTGAAGGATTTGACCAGTCGCGCCAAAGCGCAGACACTCAAAGCTGACTTCATTGCGTACCTTGATGGTTTTTCTCCCAATGTGCAGGTCATTCTGGATAAGTTCAAATTCCGAAATCAGATTGATACGATGGTGGATGCGGATATTCTCGGTGCAGTCATTGAAAAGTTTACATCCTCTGACATTAACTTGAGTCCGAATCCTATTTACAAGGACGACGCGAAGACGATCCTCAAGCACCCTGGTCTTGATAACCACGGCATGGGTACTATTTTTGAGGAACTGATTCGGAAATTTAATGAAGAAAACAACGAGGAAGCCGGAGAACACTGGACGCCTCGTGATGTTGTCGAGCTCATGGCCGACCTTGTGTTCATACCGATTGCCGATAAAATCAAAGACGCCTCCTATTCCTGTTATGACGGAGCCTGCGGTACCGGTGGTATGCTCACCGTCGCTCAGGATAGACTTTTGACGCTTGCTAAGAGGCGTGGCAAGGAAGTCGCGATCCATCTGTTCGGGCAGGAAATCAATCCGGAAACCTACGCGATCTGCAAAGCGGATATGCTGCTGAAGGGCGATGGTGAAGAAGCCGAGCATATCATGTACGGTTCCACACTTTCCGACGACCAGCACGCATCCCGCCAGTTTGACTTTATGCTTTCAAATCCGCCCTACGGCAAGAGTTGGAAAACTGACGCAGAGAAAATGGGGGGCAAAAAGGAGATCCTTGATACTCGTTTCAACACTTATCTCGAGGGCGGCGACAGCATGCAAATGCTTCCAAGTGTCAGAGATGGGCAGCTATTGTTCCTCCTAAACAATGTGGCAAAGATGAAGAAAGATACACCTATTGGAAGTAGAATTGCAGAAGTTCACAACGGTTCCTCTTTGTTTACAGGTGATGCCGGTAGTGGGGAAAGTAATGCGAGAAGATACCTTTTTGAAAACGATCTTGTTGAGGCAATAATCGCTTTGCCAGACGGAATGTTTTATAACACCCCCCTCGGAACCTTCATTTGGGTATTAAGTAATAAAAAAAGTGATGAACGAAAGGGGAAAGTTCAGCTTATTGATGCCACAGAGATGAAGGCTTCAATGTGGAAGAACATGGGGAAGAAAAATGCTGAGTTGAACCCTGACATAAGAAAAGAAATCGTCCGCATTTTTATGGATATGGATGAGAGTAAAATCAGCCATATCTATAGGAATGAAGAATTTGGCCATTGGAGGATTACCGTTGTACATCCTCTGTATGATGAGAACGGAACTGTTATGAAGGATAAAAAAGGCAGAGTTCAAATTGACAAGGCTAAAACTGAAACAGAAATCGTTCCTTTCACATATCCCGGAGGAATCGAATCTTATATGAGAAAAGAAGTTCTTCCCTACACACCTGATGCATGGGTTGATGAGAAGAAAACGCAAGTTGGTTACGAACTCACTTTCACAAAATATTTCTTTGAGCCTCGTCCAATAAGAGATATCGATACAATTGCCGCAGATATCAATGATGTAATAGGACAGATGTCAGGAGTATTAAGCGAGGTATTATCATGAGTGCATTTCATAGGTATACTGATTATAAGCCCACTGGTGTTAGCTGGATAGAGAGTATTCCCGCTCACTGGGAAATGAAGAAAATAAATGATCTGTTTTCGGAGCGGTCAGAAAAGTGCTCAGATAAAGATTTTATGCCATTGTCTGTCACTAAGTTTGGAGTGACAAAGCAGCTTGATACGGCTGTGAAATCCAAGGACAGCGATAACCGAAAGAAAGTGCTTAAAGGCGACTTCGTTATAAATAGCCGTTCTGATAGGCGCGGATCAAGCGGGTTCTCTGAATATGACGGATCGGTTTCATTGATAAATATAGTTCTGTGTCCGCGAGAAAACACGTCGATGTATTATCACTATTTGCTGAGGAGTCATAAGTTTATAGAAGAGTTTTATCGAAACGGCAGAGGCATTGTGGCAGATCTTTGGACTACTCGCTACAGTGAAATGAAGAATATATACGTTCCGGTTCCTCCCATAGAAGAACAGAACCATATTTATGAATTTTTGAGATGGAAGACATCAGTTTTCAATGGACTTATTCCTGAAAAGGCAATCACAAAGGGAAACATGATTGCTTCAAGTAAGTCCCTGCTTGCACGGGAAATGATGTTGATCGATGAGTATAGGACGAGCTTGATTTCAGCTGCTGTTACTGGCGAAATTGATGTCCGAGACATAGTTATTCCTGAATATGAATATATAGAGGATTCCGACGAGGGTATGGATGACAGCACAGATACCGAAGAAATGGATGCACAGGAGGATTAACAATGGCTTTTACCAACACAAAGGAAAACGGCCTTGAATCCTTAATAGTGAAATGGCTGATTGAACAAAACGGGTATGAGGAAGGAATAAACGCCGACTATAATAAAGAATACGCAGTCGACGAAATACGCCTGTTCCGGTTCCTGCAGGACACGCAGCCGAAGGAAATGGATAAGCTGGGCGTGTTTACCTCGGACACTAAGAAGCGCCAGTTCCTGAACCGGTTGTCTGGAGAAATCGCCAAGCGTGGCATCATTGATGTGCTTCGCAATGGTGTGAAGGTCTACCCGGCAGACCTCATCATGTTCTATCTGACGCCGACCGAGAATAACGAGAAGGCCAGAATCATGTATGAGAAGAATATCTTCAGCGTGACGAGGCAGCTGCGCTATTCGCAAGATGCTGGGAAACTGGCACTGGATATCTGCCTGTTTATCAACGGACTTCCGGTCATCACGATGGAGCTGAAGAACCAGCTCACAAAGCAGAATACTGAAAACGCTGTGCGCCAGTATAAGGAAGACCGGGACTTCCATGACCTCCTGTTCTCTTTCAAGCGTTGTATGGTTCATTTTGCTGTGGACGACGCTACGATTCAGTTCTGCACGAAACTGGCCGGAAAAGATAGCTGGTTCCTGCCGTTCAATAAGGGTTACAACGACGGTGCAGGCAATCCGCCAAATCCGAACGGCCTTATGACGGACTATCTCTGGAAGGACATTCTTACCAAGAGAAAGCTGTCTCGCATTATTGAAAACTACGCACAGGTTGTCGAAGAGGTAGACGAGGATACTAAAAAGAAGTCTGTCAAGCAGATCTGGCCGCGTTACCATCAGCTCGACTGCGTGGAGAAACTGCTGGCAGATGTGCAGGAAAATGGTGTTGGAAAGCGTTATTTAATCCAGCACAGCGCCGGAAGCGGAAAGTCAAACTCGATAGCGTGGCTTGCACATCAGCTGATCGGTCTTGAGAAAGATGGCCATCCCATGATTGACTCTGTTCTTGTGGTTACCGACCGCCGTATTCTGGATAAGCAGATCCGTAATACAATCAAGCAGTTCATGCAGGTCAAGAATACGGTCGTCTGGGCGGAGCATTCCGGCGATCTACGCAAAGCCATACAGGATGGCAAGCGCATCATTATATCTACGATTGAAAAGTTCCCGTACATTATCTCCGAGATCGGGCAGGAACATAAAAATAACAAGTTTGCCATTATCATTGACGAGGCGCATTCTGGCCAGAGCGGGCGTAACTCTGCCAATATGAATCTGGCACTTTCCGGCCTTGCTACAGACGACGAAGCGGATAATGAAGACAAAATCAATGCCATGATGGAGGGACGTAAGCTCGTCTCTTCTGCCAGCTACTTTGCCTTCACAGCCACACCGAAGAATAAGACCGAGGAGATGTTTGGTGTTCCCTATGAAGAGGACGGAGAAATCAAGCATCGCCCATTCCATGTCTACACCATGAAGCAGGCTATTCAGGAAGGCTTCATTCTGGATGTGCTCCGCAACTATACAACCATTGACAGCTGGTACAAGCTCATGAAGACGGTCGAGGATGATCCGATGTTTGATAAGAAGCGTGCGCAGAAAAAACTGCGTGCCTTCGTCGAGGGCAATCCTGACGTTATCGCAAAGAAGGCTGCTATGATGGTGGAGCATTTCCACGAGCAGGTTATTGCCAAGAAGAAGCTGGGCGGCAAGGCTCGTGCGATGGTGGTTACGGCCAGCATTCCGAGATGTATCGAATACTACTATGCGATCAACAAGTGTCTCGCAGACAGGCATAGTCCGTATAAGACAATTGTGGCCTTTTCCGGTGAGCATAAATATAACGGTCAGGAACCTGCGCTTACATCGGCTGCGATGAACGGATTTCCAGATGCAAAGATTCCGAAGGAGTTTAAGAAGGAACCGTATAGGATTTTGATTGTGGCGGATATGTTCCAGACGGGGTTTGATGAGCCGCTGCTGCAGACGATGTATGTGGACAAGCCGCTCTATGATATTGCTGCGGTGCAGACTCTTTCTCGTCTCAACAGAGCTTGTCCCGGAAAGGATGAGGTCTATGTTCTGGACTTTGCCAATAAAACATCCACCATTGAAGATGCCTTCCAGAAATTCTACAGGACTACGATTCTTTCTGGCGAGACTGATCCGAATAAGCTCTATGACCTTATAACGCTGATGGAAAGCTATCAGGTTTATGATGACGGTGATGTTAATCAGTTGGTAGATCTTTTCCTCGGTGGTGCGGAGCGTGATAGGCTTGATCCGATTTTGGATGCCTGCACAGCCGTATATAAGCAGTTGGAGCTGGACGATCAGATTAAGTTCAAGAGTGCGGCTAAATCTTTTGTGCGTACCTATGGTTTCCTTGGTGCAATCCTGCCTTACGGAAACGTCGAGTGGGAGAAACTGTCGATTTTCCTGAATCTGCTGATTCCGAAACTTCCGTCGCCGCGTGACGATGACCTCTCGGAGGGCATCCTTCAAACTATCGATCTGAGCAGTTATCGGAATGAGGCGCAGGAGGCCATTGCAATCAAACTGGAAGACACCGATGCGGAAATTGCACCGGTGCCCGCAGGCAAGATTGGCCATACCGTTGAGCCTGAAATGGATTTGCTTTCCAAGATTATCATGGACTTCAATGATATGTTCGGAAATATCAACTGGAATGATGCTGACAATGTACAGCGCCAGATTCTGGCCATTCCGGAGATGGTGTCCAAGGATAAGAAGTATCAGAATGCCATGAAGAACTCTGATGAACAGGAAGCACGCACAGAAAGTGAACGTGCTTTGCAACAGGTCATGTTCTCTATTATGGCGGACAACATGGAGCTATTCAAACAGTTTCAGGATAATCCTTCCTTTAAGAAGTGGCTATCGGATATGGTTTTCAATTTGACATACGAACCGAAGACCGATAAGGACGCAAAAATCCTGGACTACGCTCAGCATTAGACTCCTGTGGGTGTGGTGACAGAGGATGCCCTGCATGGCGGTCAACGCAAATAGGTGAAAAGGAGGCAGTTGTATGCTGAATAAAACAATAAAAGGCAGTGATTTTGACAACATCTTCACTGAGGTTATACATTCGGAATCTCTCGGATTGATTAACCCAGAACAACTGCGCCTTTTTCACCTCAATGTCATGAATAATGAATTTGTTTCGGATGATTTACAAGCATTCATCCGAAAAAATGTAGGGAGATATGTGTTCTCAAGAGCAAAGCTGGAGCAGTTTAAGATAAATGATGACTTGGAGAGCATTGGCCTTGAGGCTATGGCAGTCATGCAAAAAAATGGACGCCCCGGACAGCAGAACACAGGGAATTCACTGGGGGAAATCCTGCTGTATGCGTTCCTGGAACAGATACTGGATGCACCCAAAATTATGAGCAAGGTCGAGTTGTTTTCAACAACGAATACCCAAAGCAGCAAATGTGATGGTATTCACCTGCTTTCACTCGGAGGTTATGCCCAGCCATATTATCAGCTTGTTTTTGGTTCATCCAGTGTAGTAGGTGATATGCGAGATGCCATTGACCAAGCATTTGATGCCATAATGGACATCGAGCAAACAAATAAAAACCGGCTTCAGCTTTTAGAACCGTCAAGTCTCGATAGAGACTTTGATCCAGAAACAGCACGGCAAATCAAGGAAGTTGTTTTTCCGAAAAAGGGCTCTAGTGTCGTTAGAGATACAGCCTATGGTGTGTTCATAGGATATACTCTTGGGCTTAACCCTGCCAGCTATTCGACGATGCAATACAAAAATGCGTTAAACCATAAGATGAATACCGATATAAAGAATCATGCCGCATACATTGCCCGGCAAATCAACAGTCGTGGGCTTGGGACACATTCATTTTATTTTTATATCTTACCATTGAATGACGCTGACAAGGATAAGTCAGACATTATGGAGAAAGCCATGCGGGGAGGTGTGATGCCATGAGCGATAACAAAGTTGCAACCATCCACCTCGGTGATGTCATATATGCAGATATTGACAGCAATGAATATCTGAGAGAAATACACGACAATCTCTTATACAATTATGCTGCGAAGATGCTTAACATATTTGATCAGACATCAAGACCCGTGGATAAAATCGATGCCCTTCGATTTGCAGATTTGCTGTCAAAATCAACGCATTCGACAAACAGCGACCAGCACAAGATGTGGGCACAGGAAATCATCACGCTTTTGTGCAGCATTTATCCTGATGACCCTGCCGTAAGCTATTATGCTGGTTCTGTTTTAACCAGTACAGGAAATTACCAAGGACGGAATCTTGTAGCGAAAGACTACCAGAGTGGAGCCGTGCTTGACCGTATGTATTCGGAATATTCCAAGGAACTGCTGACGATTCCGGCTATGCCTGAGTTTCAGTTCCTCCGCGCTCAAAAGCAGGTGTACGACCATCTTACTGATCAATATTTTAGTTATTCTGGTCCGACATCAATGGGAAAATCCTTCATTATGAGGATGTTTCTTAAATCGCAGGTCGAGTCTGGTGTAGAGAAAAACTTTGCATTGATTGTTCCTACCAAGGCACTTATTAACGAAGTCACAAGCAAAATAATCAACGATCTCAAAGAAAATCTTAAGGAATACAATTACAGGCTTGTTACCTCCGCAGGTGCTCTTGTTTTGAAGGAACAACATAATTTTATATTTGTACTGACACCAGAGCGCCTTTTGTACCTATTGATAAGCAATCCCGATTTAGAACTGCATTACCTTTTTGTGGATGAGGCACACAAGCTGTCTGAGGTGGATAGCCGCGGTCCTTTTTACTATAAGGTTATAGATAAACTGGTTGAGAGAAAGAATAAGCCTCATGTTATCTTTGCTTCGCCCAACATTCCAAACCCGGAAATATATTTAAAAAGTATACCGGATATAGAAACACCCGAAAAATGGAAACTGGCGTCTTCTTTTTCTCCTGTGACACAGTTTAAGTTTCTTATTAGTTTTAGGCAACATTCGATTAGTATGTTTAACGACTATTCGAGGACGCTGACGAAGATTGCACAGTTCACCGGAGAAATCAGCCTCGACACAATTCTTCCGCTTGTAAGCAGAGACTCTGACGGGAGAATCAAGCAGAATATTGTATATTGCAGTTCCATTGCACAGGCAGTAAACCTTGCCCGCAGCTATGCAAATAAAATTCCTACAGTAACGGCTAATCAGGATATTTGGACTCTTTCCAAGGAGATAAAGCAGGAGGTCCACGGCGATTATTTCCTTGCGGAATTGATTACAAAAGGCGTTGCGTATCATATTGGATATCTCCCGTCTACTATCCGAATGAGAATTGAAGAACTATTTCGCAGCGGTGCCATTACTACAATCTTCTGCACCAGTACCCTCGTGGAGGGAGTCAATATGCCTGCGGATAACCTCTTTATCACAAGTTACAAAAAGGGTTATGCCTATATGGATGCAGTTGATTTCCGTAATCTGATCGGACGTGTAGGTAGAATTGAATACAACCTTTATGGGAATGTATTTCTTGTCAGTATGAACGACAAGGTCAAGGAGGAAAAGTTCGAAGAACTACTTAAAGAGAAGATTCCAGAACAGAAACTGTCCATCGAGTCAGGCTTGACCAATGCGCAGAAAAAATCGGTCGTAAAGGCACTGGTTAACGGGGAAATAGAGTTTGATAAGCACCCCCACAATCAGCCGGAAGAATCCTATACGCTGATGCGTAAGTTCGCTTTGATACTCTTGCGTGATATTACAAAAGGCCGAGACAGCCTTGTCCACAGGGAGTTTGCACCATTCCTTACAGAAAACGATGAGGAAAAGATAAAGGCAAACTTTACACAAAAACCTGCAACGCCCGATGATGATATTAATGTGTCAGTTGATCAGACAGAGAACCTTACCAGTGCAATCGCACGAGGGATGTCTTATCCGACCCTAGACATTAATGGGAACGTTGACTACAACGAGTTGATGAACTTCCTCGAGCGAATGTGCCGCGTTTTCAAATGGGAAAAGTATGAACGGCAGACACTTGGAAGAGTAAGCAAGAAAACAGGAAAGCACGGAATGCTTCGTTGGTATGCTGTTATATTGATTCAATGGATTCAGGGAATGGGTCTTAGCAACATCATGAACAAAGCAATTGAATACAAGAGGAACGACAGTGAGGCTACGGTAAGAATCGATGGAAAACCAGTAAAATATGACGATTCCCGTGAGCACAGAAACATTGTTATTGCGGACACCTTGGATGTTATTGAAAATGTAATCCTTTTCAGCATTTCCAATTATTTTCTGAGATTTTCAAACGAGTACAAGAGATTTCATAAGGTGGAAAGCTTCAAAAACGATTGGTATGAGTATGTTGAATACGGTACAACCAATCCTTTGACCATATTGCTGCAGAGAAGTGGTTTCTCCCGTGAAACATCGACTTATATTCGACAGCATCGTAGAGAGTATGTTGTGATGGCAGAAGACGGAGGCGTAAAATTGCGTCGCACGCTGTTACAAAGCAGAAATCTCGGAGCCGCCCGCGAGTCAGCTGACATTCAGTACAATATGCCGGAAATTTTTGTGGATTAATGACGTGCGCATGGCATACAGAAAATCAATCGAATTACCAATATCTGTTAGCAAAGCAATCGAAGCCCACAATCACATCCTGTGTGGAACCTGCGATGTGTGAAGAACCCTGTATAGGGAAATTAAAAGGAATCTCTCATCGCCAAGATTGTACTGGCAAGCAATGCCCCTGGATAGCCATTCGGCTTCCGGCGCTACTTGTTGAGGGAATCCCCCAAGCCCCCATGAACGCAGAATTTCATTCTGCGGCTACGCGTCCAATGGACGCTTTTGACCATGACTAGCTCACCGCTGGTCGTGGTCTTTTTCTTTTTCGCCATCGTGTTCCGCCTCCATTTTTAAGAGCCGATCCACATTGGCCTTTGCCGCCAGCAGCTCCCGCATTTCCTCACGGGAGCGCCGGTACTCGGCATAGGTCATTTTCTTTTCCTCCAGCAGCCGGGCGTACTCAGCTTGCAGCTCCTTGCCTTTAGGCAGCTTCTTGACCCCCATATCGTCAAAGGCATTTTTGGCCGCCTGATGGAGCAGGATTTCTTTCTCATGTTCCTCTCGGAATTTCTTGGAGTAACCGGCCTTCCGGTAGGCCACATAGGTGTCGCGGGTCTTGGCATAGTTGATGATATGGGTCCGCAGGACGGCGATCTCCGCCATGTGTTTCTCCGCTGCTTTGATTTTTGCAGATAGCTCATTGTGGTGAGCCGTGGCCGCAGCAGCCTTTTCCTCCAGAACCGCATACTCCAGCAGGTTATGCTCCGTGAGATAATTCACGGTCTGTGCCATCTGTTTCAGATTAAAAACCTTGGCCCACCGCACATACCCGGCACCTTTTCCGGCCTGGAGCTTTGCCTGGATGTCAAGGAGCAGATTGACCTTCGGCGGATCTGCCTGCTTGACCGGCTTCCGGCGGGGCGTATGCTCCTTTTGACCAGCAAGGACAGCCAGCAGGTCCTCCAGGATGTAGCCGTCGCCCAGGCTGTCCAGGCGGGCTACTTTATCCCAGCCGGGGAGCTTCAAACGGTAGGATTTCCCGCGCTTGGATACTTCGCAGCCGGATTCCCGGAGCAACTTCAGTAGCTCGTCCAGGTCAGCAGGCTTTTGTGCCAAGACGTTATCAATGGTAGCACGGAGCAATTCCCGATGGGACGGTTTCGCCTGGTCTCCCAGCCATTGGTCGTAACTTTTGCCGTGGGGCTTTGGGTTCTCGACAATGGACAGCCCGTTCTCAATGCAGATGGTGTCGCTCAATCGACGGACAGCTTTCGTGCTGCCCCAAAAGTTACGAAACTTCCTGTCACAGTCCAGGTTGACTGAACTCCAAATGATATGATTATGGACATGAGCCTTGTCAATGTGGGTACAGACGATGAAGGCGTGTTTTTTCTTCGTAAACCGTTTGGCAAATTCCACGCCCAGCCGGTTGGCTTCCTCCGGGGTGATTTCCCCAGGGCAGAAGGACTGGCGGACATGGTAGGCGATCACATCGTCGGCTCCACGGCCCAGTCCGGTGGTGGCAATATACTGACGCTTAGCCAGCATGAACTCGGCGTCGGCCACACGGCTGTCGCACTCATAACCAGTGATGAGCCTACCGTGGTCGGTCTTTTGCGGGTTGGCCACATAGTCAATAATCGCGCTGATGGCACGGCTCTCGGTCCGGCCCTTGCCAATATGCAGCGGCATGATACGCGTGGTCGCCATTGCTATCAAACCTCCTCTGAAAAAGAATAGCGGCCTGCCGAAGCAGACCGCCGTAGGTATATTTTTTATGATTTAGTCTCAATTTTAGAGCATATCAGCAATTAAGGAAAGTTCATCGGTTGAAGTATATTGGGAACCGTTTCTTGTGGTTCGCCCACTTTCACTAAATAAGTACAAATTCTTTTTAGCTCTAGAGCAAAGAACATAAAGAAGCTTATAGGTTTCATTTTTCCTACATAATTTTTTTATGGGATTCAAAATATAGTCCCAATGCGGTAGGTATCCGTTCAACAGACCAGCTGCTATAACTGAAGTATATTCTTCGCCTTTAACGCCGTGAAGGGTAGAAATTACCACACCATTTTTTTCTCCAAAATACTTACTGATTGAATTAAAATCTGTGGAAAGCGCATACCTATCTACTCTTGAGCGAATTTCATCAAAAAAAGAATTTGTTAATGCTGACAAAGCTGCTTCTTTGCTTATTCTAACATGTAGAATTGCAAAAACCTTTTCAATTGCGGAGCCTAAACAGGTTATGCCATCTGTATCTGTGCCGCGACAACAATTAACAGCGGAAAGGACATCATAGTTTTGTATATTATCAGGCACCATGATTCTGAAGTCATCTCTAACGATTGAAATAAATTCAGTAGCAATTCGCTTTCTTAACGTCACATTTTTTCCGGATGGAAGAAATAGCAATTTCGCTATCAGAAACAAAGGATTCATGGGATCATACTTTATTGGAGAAATATCTGGTGCATCAAATGGAATGTCCGGAAGTATTATACGTAGTTTTCTAGATAGATCGAACAACATACCCCATTGAGGAGCAATAACACAAATTTCCTCAGCCTTTGTTCCATTTTCAAGTTCTTCCTTTATTAAGGCTGCAATTTCAGATGCCAGATCTGTGTAATAAACGGAATCAAAAAAATGTATTTCACCAAGTTCATCCTTATGCTTTGCAACTGAGTGAGCTTCAGTTCTAGAAACTTCGAATCTGCTATATAAATCCACCAATCTCTGAGTAGAACGATAACAGCCTCTTAGTGACATAGAATCAAAATCTGTTTCATAAAGTGTTTCTAGCTCTTGTTTGGTTTTTGCCACTCCACCTAAAGAGCCATAGATAGCTTGATTAGCATCACCCACAAACATCAAAGTTATTGACTTATTTGCTTTATAAATTTTTGATAATATCAAGTATTGAAGTTCATTGGTATCTTGAAATTCATCCACCAAAATACTACTTATGACTGATGCTATATTTGAACTAATAAATGGGCAAGACGACAGCAATTCATCTGAAAGAAGCAGAATTGTATCAAAATCGATTTCCTTCTTTTCCTCTAATAAGTGTTCGTATTCAGTCCTAATGTTTTCGTATTGAAAAGGATCATCAAAATTTCTAAGGCGTATGCCAAGGCGCTCCGCTATCTCATGTCCATACTTTTTCTTACAATAATCGTCAATGATTTGATAGCCCTTACAAAGCCTTTTTGAATACATGGCATAAGGACGAATGATATAACGCATACAAAACTGATGAATTGTACCTGCCCAAATGCTTGATAGGTCAATATTCATGTCTTCTAAACGGTTGATAATTTCTTCAGCGGCACGATTAGTATACGTAATTGCTATTTTTATCTTTCTTGAATCTGATTTTTGGAGTACCTGGTATGCCAATCGGTGTGTGAGTGTACGAGTTTTACCACTGCCTGGGCAAGCGGTCAACAAAACATTATTTGGTGCTGTACATGCAGCCTGTTGTTCAGGGGAAAGTTCCTTAAGTATGTCATCTACGCCCTCAAACATTCAGACCACCTGCCTTAGCTATAAATAAGGAGACCATATCATCTGGAAACTCATCGCAGAACATTTCTATTGTCTCTTTAATTTCTTTTGAGCTCCTT
Source organism: Candidatus Gemmiger stercorigallinarum (assembly GCA_019119495.1). Classification (GTDB taxonomy): domain Bacteria; phylum Bacillota; class Clostridia; order Oscillospirales; family Ruminococcaceae; genus Gemmiger; species Gemmiger stercorigallinarum. Next base: position 104,550 of record DWWX01000018.1, read on the forward strand.
GCTTCTTTAAATGCAGTTTTCAAATCGTCATAGTCTTCATCCAAATTGTAAGTATTAAAGGAATAGCTTGCCATTTTCCATAATAATTTCTCGGACAAAATGTCTTTTGATGCAAATGCAATTGCATCGAGAATATACATTGGGATCGTTGCAGCATCATCGATCTTTTCAGCGAGCAATGTTGCGTACCAGCCCTTTTTGATATTCTTTGCCACAGTCATTACCGAGTCATATCTTTCTGCTTCTGTCCCTGATTTAACAGCTAAAACATGTTTCTCTTTTGTAGCAGCATCTTTATATGCACGTTTTATGATTGCGCAAACAAAACGTTTGTTATTATCTTCGCTTGCGAAATCGACTTCAAGGGTATGCGGGGCATAGAATGCACTAACATAAGGATTTGCATCAAAGAGCTGAGACAACTTTTTTCTTCGTGAGGCACCTCTATCCATTGCAACCTGGCTTGACTTTTTTGCTCCATCAACTACTACATCCAAATCTGTCACGATGGAGCACTTTCGCTGTAATCGTGATTCGTCAAAAATGCATGCAACATTTTCAAATCCAACACTTCCAATGTTAATCAGACCAATTCCCATCTCATCAAGAGACACTCCAAGGACTTTTTTGACCAACGCTGGGATCAGTATCTCTTCACCGTCCCCTTCAACCAAAATAACCCCTTTAGAAAACAATAAAACACTCCGCTTTGCATCTAAATATCTCGATAGTATTTTCGAAAAAGATATCCCCTTATATTCTAAAATATCTGCTCCAAACTGATCCAATCCATTGGTAGGTTTCATTACAAGCGATGTCTGTTCATCAACTTTTTTCATGACATTGACCTTTTCAATATCTGATACTTCAGAAAGATGAGTTGAATGTGTGGACATCACAACTTGGGTATATGTATGTGTAACTTGGAGATTATTGAATAAGGTTTTCTGAATATGTGTGTGAATATGAGCTTCTGGTTCTTCAATAATCATAATATTGAGAAGTTCGCGATTACGATTAACCTCGAATTCAACCAGCTTCATAGCAATATACAAAATATTAAGATGCCCTAATCCCAACAAGTCTATATCCTTCTGATTGGAAGGAGAAATCGTCAAATACCTAGCAAGTGTAGCAAAATCTTCTTTTAGCCGTGACTCTAACTTGATTTCTGGCGAATAAATTGCGCCAATCATTTCAAGTAATTTTTGGTTTACCTGACTCCCAATATCGGAAACCTGAGGAATATGAGATATTTTTTGGTTTAGTTCGGAAATTTTTCTCTTTATATCATCGATATCAGTTTCTTCAATATTTCCTTCAATAGTGTCAATAATTTGACGGATGGGGTTTTTCGGTTTTCTAAGTTCTGACTCAACATCGCGAAGAGCATCGATAAATACAGTTGATATATGCTGCCATACGTTCATGATATCGATTTTGCTACCAAGAACAGATTGGTCATCATCCTCAGGGTTTACATACTGGCCGGCGCAAATATCTCCAACGATAGATTTATATACATTTTCGTTTGTAAAATCTGCCTGTGAACGTGATGTATAATAAAATTCGTAGTCACTTAATTTTATTTGAGAACGAACTGCCTCAAATGTACCATTTTGAGCAGCTTCAGCCAGTTCTGCTCTTTTTGCTCTACAAGGGCGAATAAAAAGAGAAACTGTTCCAAAATCTTTATCTCTACAACGAATATACGACTTTAAGAAATCAGCATTTTCCTGTTCTGGAGTAAGTTCAGCACAAAATTCATTACTTTTATCTTCACTTGAAATTTCGTCAAAAAAAGCAGATATTATAATCCAATGTCCTCTCCAGTCTCCAAGAACGTACGAAAAATCTGTTTCTTTGAGACGTTTCGTATTGTAGTAGTAATTATCATCAAGAAGAATTCGAATAGCAGTCAACGCATTTGATTTGCCTGAATCATTTTCTCCGATTATGGTATTGGCTCCTTTGGAAAATTCAAAACGCGCTGTTTTGAGATTTTTGAAATTAACAATCTGAATATATTTTAGATACATAATATCCCCCTTGTTTGTAACTCGTTCCATATAATAAAACACGCCTTATTATTTAGGTGGCATCAATCCTATTTATTGGTCCGTATTTCTAGTAATATATAGTATAACTCATGTCTCATTACCCTTCAATTTTTTTGCGCGTTGTTTTCCTATTTTGAATTGCTGTTTTGAGAATTCCGCCCAAGTAAAAATCCCTCTAGCAAGCAATCTTATCGTGCTGCTAGAGGGATTTCCAGATAGTTTTATCTGTATATCACATTTTGAACCGTAAACTTCAAATCCTGCACCTTACCCAGCAACCAAAAGGCCAGCTTCGGCAGCCCAAAGGGGCTTATGAGAAACGCGATCACCAGCAGGATAAGGCCGTTCTGCGGGGAGTATGTCACCAGGACGTCCACGCCCAGCAGGGCAATCACCGTACTGAGCAGC
>DWWX01000019.1 GCA_019119495.1 Candidatus Gemmiger stercorigallinarum
GTCAGCCATGCGTCGGACACGGTGCGCAGCCTGTGCGGCCGGGCCGTCTGGCTGGACCACGGCGTCAAGCGGGCGGACGGCCCCTCGGACGAGGTGTGCACCGCCTATGAGCAGGCCATGCAGGCCGGCGAGGCATAAAGCGGTCAACAAAACGCAGGAACGCGCTTTTTTCGGCGTCGTTCCTGCGTTTTCTGCTGTTCTTCTGCAAACCGGCGGCGGACGGGCCGCCCGGCATCCGCCGGACATATTCTGTTCAAATATTGTTCCAAGTTTCTTCAAACCTTTTTTATACGCTTTTCAAAATTGGGGCGTATGATGATGACAATGAAGCTAACGGCACCGAAACATCGGGCCGCCCGCCATACTGCCTCCCTGACCATGCCAGGGCCAACGCCCGGTCAGGGGCAGACAACAAACAAGGCCACCAAAGGCCATCCATATAGATCGGTAAGCGCCGCCTGTTTCCCCTTTGCGGGGAGGGGCGGCGCGCCGCTTTGCACGGGTTGCCCGCCCCCGCGTGCCATGATATACTGGTCCTTGAAGAACCCGGCCGCTTTCGGCGGCCCGCAAAAACCGTACCGCATCAGGAGGGAACGCCGCCATGAAAAAGGTAAAGATCACGGTCCTGAAAACCACGCTGGACAAGGAACTGGCCGCCGAGTACGGCATCGAGGGGCTGACCGCCTGCCCCATGCTGCAGGCCGGCCAGGTGTTTTATGCCGACTACGCCAAACCGGAAGGCCTGTGCGACGAAGCCTGGAAGGCCATCTACCAGTATGTGTTTGCGCTGGCCCACGGCGCGGGCGAGGGGCTGTTCTACTACGGCGACTGGATCCGCAAGCCGGGCGTCGCCATCTGCAGCTGCAACGACGGCCTGCGCCCCGTCATCTTCAAGCTGGAAGCCACCGACGAGGAGGCCGTCATCGATTACACGCCGGTGCGTTGACCCCCTGTCCCCCAAAAACAGCCGCAAAACGGCCCGTCCGGGAACCGCCGCATACTGCGCAGCGCCCCGGACGGGCCGTTGGTTCGTTTCAGGGGGGTATCCGGTCCATCAAATGTGCCGGGGGTGCCAGATTTTTCCGCCGGGGGTGGCGGATGCAACGGCGGCTTACAGCAGCCGGAGCACCGCCTGCAGCACATCGCCGCAGGGCAGCCCCTGCTCGCGGGCAATGCGGGCCACGTCCTCAAACTCCGGCTTCTGGTGGCGCACGCCGAACCCCTCGGCCTGCTTGATGCGCACAGGGCCCCAGGGCGTCTGTACCGTGCGGATGGACGGCTCCAAAAAATACTTGCCGCAGCGGCGCACCCGCAGACCGTTGGTGGCGGTCTGGGCCAGCACCGCCCTGGCCATCGCATCCGCATGCTCCGGGCTGCACAGCACCGTCAGCACATGGCCGGGGCGGCCTTTTTTCATCGTGCCGGGAACGGTGTAGACGTCCAGCGCGCCGGCCTCCAGCAGCCGCGCGGCGGCAAAGGCCAGCGATTCCGGCGTCATATCGTCAATGTTGGCCGTCAGCTCAACGATCTCGCCGTTGGCGCCGGCCTCGCTCTCGCCCCAGAAGGCCCGCAGGCAGTTGGCCTGGCCAAAGTCCCTGGTGCCAATGCCCACGCCGATCTTCTCGGCGGCCATCACCGGCATGGGGCCGTAAGCGTCGGCAAAGTGGGCCAGCAGCGCCGCGCCGGTGGGGGTGCAAAGCTCGCCCTGCACGCTGCCGCCGTAGGTGGGCACGCCGGCCAGCAGGTTGGCGGTGGCGGGCGCCGGCACCGGCATGACGCCGTGGGCGCAGCGCACCGTGCCGCTGCCCACATGGATGGGTGACACCACGATGCGGTCGGGCCGCAGCAGATACAGCGCGTAGCAGACGCCGGTCACATCGGCCACCGCGTCCAGCGCGCCCACCTCGTGATAGTGGACGTCCCCCACCGGGCAGCCGTGGGCCTTGGCCTCGGCGCGGGCGATATCGTCGTAGACGGCGCGGGCGTCGGCGCGCACCTGCTGCGGCAGCGGCAGGCGGTCGATGATGTCCGCAATGTGCCCCGGCGTGGCATGGTGGTGCGCGTGGCTGTGGGCATGGCTGTGGCCGTCCCCTTCGCCGTGGGCGTGCGGCTCCCCATGGTCATAGTCATGCTCGTGCTCGTGGTCATGCCCATGTGCGTGGTCGTGTTCATGGTCATGGCCGTGCAGGTGGGGCGTTTCGCCGGCGGCATGGGCGTGGGCATGGCCGGCGTCGTCCTCCTCCTCGCCATGGACGGTCACGGCCATGTGGGTGCCCGCAATGCCGCAGGTCTTGGCGTTTGCCGGGCGCACCGCCACGCCGGGCAGCCCCAGGGCGTTCATCTGGTCCACAAAGGCCTGCTTGTCGTCCAAAAGCTCGTACAGGGCGGCCATCAGCATATCGCCGGCTGCGCCCATGGCGCATTCGATGTAAAGCGTTTTCATTCTTCTGTCAATCCTTCCATCTGGTTGATGCGGCTGGCCAGGTAGCCAGCGCCAAAGCCGTTGTCGATATTCACCACGCTGCATCCCGACGCGCAGGAGTTGAGCATGGACAAAAGCGCCGACAGCCCCCCAAAGCTGGCGCCGTACCCCACGCTGGTGGGCACCGCGATGACCGGGCAGTCCACCAGGCCGCCCACCACCGAGGCCAGCGCGCCCTCCATGCCCGCCACCGCAATGACGCAGCGGGCCTGCATCAGCGGTTCCAGGTTGGACAGCAGCCGGTGCAGCCCGGCCACCCCCACGTCGTACAGGCGGGTGACCCGGTTGCCCATCACCTCGGCGGTCAGGGCGGCCTCCTCGGCCACCGGCATGTCGCTGGTGCCGCCGGTGGCCACCACGATATGCCCCAGCGATTTGCGGGGGCCGGGATAGGCCACCGCAAGCCGGGGCTGGGCATGGTAGTCCAGCGGCACTGTCTGCGCCACCTGGTCGGCGGCCTCCTGCCCGATGCGGGTGATCAGGATGTTGCGGCAGCCCCGCTCCCCCATTGCCCCGGCAATGCCGGCGATCTGCTCCGGTGTTTTGCCCGCGCCGTAGATCACCTCGGCCGCGCCCTGGCGCACGCTGCGGTGCAGGTCCACCTTGGCGTAGCCCAGCTCGGCAAAGGGTTCCTCCTTCAGTTCCAGCAGCGCGTCCTCCGGCCGGGTGCTGCCGTCGGCCACGCTGCGCAGCAGCTGCAAAATATCGTGTTTGTTGTCCATGGTTCGTTTGCCCCCTCCGTTGTGTCTGGTCGGTGCGCGGCGTGTTTACTGCGACGCCGCGCGGCTGTTCAGATCCAAAAGCACCCCGTCAAACAGCGGGGCCAGTGCGGCCAGGATCTGCTGCCGGCAGGCCAGCGCCCGGGGCAGCTGGGCCTCGGTCAGCTGCAGGCGGGCGCAGCCGTCCAGCAGCCGCACCCGGAAATCGGCAAAGCCCAGCGCCGCCAGCGCGCTTTCGGCCCGCTCCACGCGGGCCAGCATCTCCGCCGTGATGGCGGTGCCGGTGGGCACGCGGGTGGCCAGGCAGGCGTAGGCGGGCTTGTCCCAGGTGAACAGCCCCGCCTGGCGGGACAGCTGCCGCACCTGCGCCTTGGTGACGCCGCATTCCCGCAAAGGCGAGCGCACCTCCAGCTCCCGCAGGGCCGCCATGCCGGGGCGGTCGCCGGCGTCGTCGCTGGCGTTGGTACCGTCCAAAAGCACCGTGTACCCGTCCGCCGCGGCGGCCTGCCGCAGCCGGGCAAACAGCGCCCGCTTGCAGTAGTAGCAGCGCCGCGGGCCGTTGGCGGCGGCTTCCGGCACCGAGAGCACATCCAGCTCCACCACCGTCATGGGCACGTCCAGCTCATGCGCCAGGCGGCGGGCGTCGGCCAGCTCAAAGGCCGGCTGGAAGGCGGTCTTGCCATAGTAGGCCCGCACATCGCAGCCGTACTGCCGGGCCGCCCACAGCACCAGGGCCGAGTCGGTCCCGCCGGAAAAGGCCACCGCCGCCCTGGGCAGGGCCGAAAAAAATGTTTGCAGGGTCATGGGGGTTCCTCCGTTGCAGGGTTTGCCCGGCCGGGGCCGGGGCGATAAAAAGGCGCCCGCTTTCTGCTGAAAACGGACGCCTTCGTGGCATCGATTTGCGGTTTCTTGTATCCTTCCGGCCGCAGGCGGCACGGCACCGCCGCTGCGCGGGCTGCGCCCGGCATTTTTTGCAGGCAGCGGCACGGGTGCGGTCTGCCCCGTTGCGTTCTTTCCCTTTTCCGCGGCTTCGGCTGCGGGGCGGGGCGGCTTCAGCCGCCGGCCTTGCGGGGATGCTTACTGCTGCGGGCAGGCGCCCAGCTGTTCCAGCGCGTCCACGGCGCTTTGCACCAGCTTTGCCATGGGCTGGCCCTGGGCCCCCGCCACGATATTGTCGCACTGGCTGACGGGGATCAGCACCCGCCCGGCCTGGCTTTGGCCCACGGCCACCGCCATTTTGGGGGTGATCTCGCCCAGCATGGCGTCGGCGATCACGATGCCCACCGGGCCGACGATGGCGTCGGCGCTGCGGCTGCCCACCGCCACGGCGTTCTCGCCGGTGGCGGCCTGGTCTGCGCCGGCGCGCAGCATGGCGGTGGTGGCGGCGCTGTTGGTGCCCACCGCCAGCACCGTCACCTGGGGCAGGCGTGCCTTGATGGCGGCCACCAGCTGGCGGCCCAAGCCGCCGCCCTGGCCGTCAATGACCATAACTTTCACGGGGGTGCCCCCTTCCGCATTTGTTTTGCAAATAAATTATCCCACACCGGCCGGGCAGTGTCAAGCCCTGCACCGCAGCAAGGCTCAGACGCCGATCAGCACATACAGCAGCGTGAACGCCGCCAGCAGAAAGCCGGCAAACCAGCCGCCGGTGCGGGCAAACAGCTGCCCGCGGAACCGCTGGCCCAGCAGAAAGGCCGGCACCAGAAACAGATAGGCGTAAAACACCGTATAGTGGGTGCCGCCGTCCGACCAGGCGGGCAGAGACAGCGCCCCCAGCACCGCGTCACCCAGGCAGAACCCGCCGATGCGGAAGCTCCACACCAGCGCCAGCACCACCAGCGGCAGCGAGAGGCTGCCCCACCCCAGTTTTCCCTGCCGGTCCGTATCGCGGGCGGGTGCGTTTTGTTCGGGTTCGTCGTAACGGTACGGCATGGCGGGCGGCCCTCCTGTGTTCAGCGTTTGCTTTTCCAATAATACACGACCCCGGCGGGAAATGCAAGCCGGGGGCACTTTACCTTTTGGCCGGGCCGGCGTACAATACAAGCATGGCCTTTGGCAATACGGCCGGGCAAGGGAGGGGCTGCCATGGATGCGATCTTTTTGGACATTGACGGCGTGCTGGCCACGCCGCTGAGCGACCGGCTGAACGCCCTGCTGCGCCGCACGCCCTTTGACCAGCTGTTTGACCCGGCTGCGCTTTGGCAGCTGCGGCGGCTGGTGCGCCGCACCGGGGCGGCGGTGGTGCTGTCCTCCACCTGGCGGGACGGGCTGTACATCCCGGAATGCCGCCCTTTGACCGATAACCTGTATGCCCGGCTGGCGGCCAACGGCACGCCCATCTGCGATGCCACGCCGATGCTTTCTTCCGGCGGCAAGGGCAGCGAGATCGCCGCCTGGCTGGCGCGGCACCCCTGCCGGCGCTTTGTCATCTTGGATGACCACGACTGTTTTGCCGATGTGCCGGCGCTGCGCAGCCGCTGGGTGCCGGTGCCCTCGGCCACCGGTTTGCGCACCGCTCAGGCCCGCCGGGCGCTGCAGCTTTTGCAGGGCGGGCCGGGCGGTGCGCCCTGACCGGGGCTGCCGGCCGCAGGACCCCCTTGACATTTTGCACAAAACCGCTATACTTGTGTTGGACATAAAAACAGGGGCGCTGAGAGTTCTTCTCGGCTGAGATTGGGGTAAATTGCAGCCCCAGGTCGCCTTGAACCTGATCCGGGTAATGCCGGCGTAGGAAGTTTGTACACCATCCTCCAAACGGATGAAGCGGCTTTTGCGCGCCTGCATGTTTTGCAGGCGCGTTTTCTTGTTTTTATGTACTATTTTCCGCCAAGGCGGCCTGCGCCGGCGGCTTTGCGCCGCCCGGCAGCCGCAATTTTGTGAAGGAGCGTTACGATCATGTCTGCAACTCATTCCCGTACCCGTACTCTGGTGGAGGCCGCGCTGATGATCGCGCTGGCCACCGTCCTGTCCGAGATCCAGTTCCCGCTGATGTGGACCCACGGCGGCGCCATCACCCTGCTGTCCATGCTGCCCATTGTGATGATGGGCCTGCGCCACGGCGCCAAATGGGGCGCCGGCACCGCCTTTATCTACAGCCTGATCCAGTTTGTGCTGGGCATCAGCAACCTGGCCTACTGCGCCACCCTGGGCGCGCAGATCGGCTGCGTGCTGCTGGACTACCTGCTGGCCTTTACCGTGCTGGGCCTGGCGGATCTGTTCAGCAAGCCGTTCAAGAGCCGCGCCGCGGGCGTCTGCGTCGGCACCGCGGTGGTCTGCCTGCTGCGCTTTGTGTGCAGCTTTTTGTCCGGCTACATCGTCTGGAAGGACTACGATTATGCCGTTGAGTGGCTGACCAACTTTGAGTGGGGCGCCAATTTCATCAACTCCATGGGCCAGGACGCCCTGTGCTGGTTCTACAGCTTTGTGTACAACCTGAGCTACATGCTGCCGGAGACCATCCTGACGGTGATCGGCGCGCTGATCCTGTACAAGGCCATGCCCAAGCTGTTCGCCCGGCAGGCGTAAGCGGGTTTCCCGCAAAAACTTCACACGGCGGCGCAGGCGTTTGGCGGGCCTGCGCCGCCGTTTCTGCTTGCGCGGCCGGGGCAAGCATGGTACAATAAGTTTAGTTTTTCGGCCGGGCCCGGCAGGCATGCCTTTGCCCGGCGCAGCATTGCAGCGGAGGGGTGCGGGCAAAGCACCCCGGCAGAGAGGGGTTATTCCGCATGGATCTTACACAGCTGATCGGCAACATTCCGTCGGCGGTCATTGCGCTGGCACTGGGCGCGGTGATCTGTTTTGCCGGCTACCGGGTGCGCAAGGCGGGCATTATGCTGACCGGTGCGCTGCTGGGATTTTCGCTGGCGAGCGACATTGCAGTCCGCTTTTTGGACCAGTCCACCGCCGCGATCATCGGCGTGGCGGCGGCAGTGCTGGTGGCGCTGTTCTGCTCCTGGCTGTACGACGCCGGCATCTTTGTGTTCTGCGGCGCCTGCGGCGCGCTATTTGCCTCCGGCCTGCTGGAGTCCGCCGACCTGGAAAGCTGGCTGCGCATCGTGATCCTGCTGGCGGTGTTTGTGGCGGTGGGCTTTTTGGCGCTGAAGTTCGTTCGGCCGGTGATGATCCTGGCCACCGGGTTTTCCGGCGCCAGCAGCATCCTGTCCAGCCTGCTGCTGATGGGGGTGGCCATCCCCGCCGGGCTGGTGCAGCTGGCGGTCATGCTGGTGCTGGCCGCGGTGGGCATCGGCGTGCAGTTTGCCACCACCCGCTGAGGGGCCCGCGGCCAGCCCAATAATCTCCGCATCGATAACAAGATCCCGCCCGCAGCGGCCGCTGCAGGCGGGATCTTTTGCATCTGTTTTTAGTTGAATTTGCTCGATTTATTGCTTGAGCTCGGTTCGTGCGGCTCGGCGCAGAGGCCGGCTTACCTGCCGCGGTGGTAGCGGCTGCGCTTGCCGCCCTCCTCCATGCGGCGGCGGACCAGCACCACGGCCACCGTGACCGCGCCGATGGCCAGCACGCCGATACCGATGTACAGCGGCAGCATGCTGGAGGCCTGTTCCGCCTCCTGGACCTGCTGTTCCTCCTCCGGCGAGAGGGTGGGTTCCGGCGTGGGGCTGGGCGTGGGCGTCGGCGACAGGGTGGGCGCCGGCGTTGTGCCGATGATGGTGCCCTCCAGCGGGTCACGCACCGGCGCGGGGGTGCGGGCAGCCGCCGGGGTGGGCGTCGGCGTGGCGGCCGGCACCGGGGCGGGCGTGGGGGTGGGGGTCGGCGTCGGGGTGGCGTCCGGCTCGCCCTGCACCGTCACCGTTTGGCTGGAGGCCGGCGCGGGCGTCGGGGTGGCAGACGCGGTGGGGGTGGGCGTGGCGATGGGCGTTACCTCCCAGCCTTCCGGCTGTTCCAGCGCCGGCAGCGGGGTGCCCTGCGCCGTGCCCAGGTGGGTGATGCTGCTGACGTAGCGGGTCACGCCGTCCTGCGTCAGGCTGACGGTGTGGCCGCCGGGGGCCAGGCCCTCGATGGTCAGCAGGCCGGTCTCGTCCAATGTGCCGGTGACCGGCCTGCCGTCCACATAGACCGTCACGGTGCCGGCCGCCGCCGTGCCGGTGGTGGGCAGCTGGGCGGTATACGCCGGCGCTTCAACAGGCAGGATGCGCCCCATGGTGCCCTGGCGGGCCAGCAGCACCGCCAGGGTCTCGGCGTCGCAATTGTTGGGCAGGCCCAGCAGCGCGTCGTGCAGGGTCAGCGGCGTTTCCATCACCGGGGGCTGCTGTTCCGCATCCGCCGGGGCCTCGGCTGCCGGGCTGCCGTTCCCGGTGTCCGCGCCGCCGTCCGTCTGGCCGGCGGCATCCTGCGGGGCGCTGTCTGCCCCGTTCCCCTCCTCCGGCTGCGCGGGGTCAGAGCCGTCCGGCACAGCCAGGTAGTTTTGATAGCCGGCATCGGCGTTCAGGCCGTACTGCACCAGCAGGTCGGCGGGCAGGGCCAGGGCAAGCTGCCCCTCCGCATCGTCCAGGGCAAGCGGCTGCTCGCCCTCCAGGCCGGGCAGCCACATGCTTTCCAGCTGGTAGTTGCCGTCCTGCTGGCGGTAGGTGAACCGCAGGCCGCTGACCTGCACAAAGCTGCCAAAGTTTTCGCCGGTGGGGTCCTGTGCGCCGGCCAGCGCCAGGTTCAGGATGTCGTGCAGTTTCTGCGGCGTCACAACGACCAGCGCAAGATCGCTGTTTTCCAAATACTCGCCCAGGTTGTCCGCCGTCAGGATGGTGCCGGCGGGCACGTTGGCTTTCAGGCTTTCGCCGTCCACCAGCGCCACCAGCGGCAGGTCCTGCAGTTCCTGCGTCTGCTGCCACACGGCGGTGGAGGCCACCGCATAGCCGACCGCATCGGCGGCCAGGTCGCCGAAGTTGGTCTCCTCCCGCAGGCTGACCTGGATGGAGGCATCCAGCCCGGTCTGCACGCTGCTCCACAGCGTTACGGGGACCGGCAGCTGCTGCTCCTCCGCGGCGTCGCCGGCGGGGTAGGCCGCACCGGCCAGGATGGACCCCGCCATCCACTCTGCCGCCCAGTCGCTGGCTTTGGGTGCGTCAGGCTTATCCGGTTGGGTAGGCGGCGCACCGCTTTCCGGGGTACTGCTTTCCGGAGTGGCAGTCTCGCGGGTGGCGGTCTCAGCGGTGGCATTCTCTCCTGTGCCGGCGCTTTCCGGCGCACTGCCGTCAGACGAACCGGTCAACAGCCGCAAAAGGTCGCCCAGAATGGGCACCTCCAGCAGCGTGTCCATCATGCTGCCCGCCGGCTGCAGCGCCGCAGGCGCAGCGGCGGCAGGCAATGCCAGGGCGGCCCCCGCAAGGCAGCCGGCCAAGCAAAGGCTGAGCAGTCGTTTCCATACCCGTTTCATCGTCATCCCTCCTGTGTTTTGGGGCGGCGCCCCACATCCTGGTGTTGCGGCAAAGGCTGGCAAGGCAAAAGCCGGGGCCTTCGCCCCGGCTTTTTGTGGCGCAGGGGCCGCACCTGACCGCGGCAGCCGCCGCAGGCGCTGCCGCCCGTGCCCGATCCTAATTGTGGTCTGCTTAAACGCTGTACTTGACCTTGGATGCCGCGTAGGTGTCCATGGCGCTTTGGTCCAGCGCGTGCTCCAGCGCGGCGCCGTCCTCATACAGCATGTTCTGGATCTCCTCGCTCTTCATGGCGCCCAGCAGGTCATAGCCGCTCTGGAAGGACGCCAGGTCGCCGCGGGTCATGGGATCGACGCGGCGGGCCACCACCAGCGAGGTGGTCAGATCGATTTTGACCCATTCGCCCTCGTCAGCGGCAAGCAGCGGGTCGGTCAGCACGTTGGCGTCCTCGCCGCTGGCGTAGGTGTCCAAATCGCTGGGCAGGTAAAGGCCGCTGCCCACATAGCTGCTGGCCTGGGCAGTCTCGGCCGTGGAGCCCATGGCCGCCATCACCTGGGGAATGTACTGGTTGGCGGCGGCGTACATGACGGCGTAGGCGTCGGTGGCGGAGCTTTCGGCCGTGGCGTTCTGCTGCAGGTAGTCCACGCACTCGTCGGCAATGTCGTTGATGGCCGCGGTCATATCGGCGTCACTGAAGGCGTACAGATAGTTCGCGTAATCCACCATGGGCAGGGTGATGCTCTCGATGTACAGGCAGTCGCTGCGGATAAAGTCCTCGTACTCGGCGTCGGTCACCGGCTGCTGGCCGTCCGGGCCGTACAGCACCTGCATACAGGCCTGGGCCTTGGCGGCGTTGAGAAGATAGGTCTCCAGCGTGGACTGGGCGATGCCGTTGGCCTGGTAAAGGTCGCCGTTTGACTCCCACATCGAGCTGGCGCTGCTGGCTGCCTCGGCGGTGGCGGCGTCCTCCAGCGTGGCGCCCAGCTCGTCGAACAGCTTCTCGGCGGCGGCATAATACTCGATGGAAGCCATGGTCAGGCGGCTGATATAGTCGGCGCCGTCGGTGGTGACCTCCTCGCCGTTGATGGTGCCGGTGACCTCGGCGTTCAGCACCACGCCGGTATCGTCGGCGCTCTCTCCGGTGGCAAAGTCCACCAGGCTGGCGGTGGTATTGTAGGCATTGTACTGGGCCAGCAGGTAGATGCCGGCCGGGATCTCGACGCCGCCGATGGTGCCGACGGTGGCGGGCGTGGTGATGTTACAGCCCGCGACGCCAAGCAGCATGGCCAGCGCCAGGCCCAGGCTGATAAACTTCTGTTTCATGTGGGTGGGTTCTCTCCTTTATACAGGGCGCATCAGGTGCGCCCCAGCTTTCCCGCACGGGCTGCCCGTGCAGCATATATAGCCATTATACTCACTTTGACCGCCGTTTTCAAGCAAAAGGGCTGCCCCGGTTGTGTAAATTCTGTGGGCGCGCGGACGTTATGCCCTGCCGGAAGGCTGCGCCCCCGGCAAAAGCGCCACGGCGTCCCGCAGGATGGTAAGCGGGTCCTCGCCCTTTGCCACATGCAGCGAGATGGCGGGCCGGCCCAGCGCGCTGTACAGCACCCGGTGGGGCATGGCCTCCACCAGGGGCTTGAGCTGGTTGGGGCCGATGACGTCGGTGTACAAAAGCAGCGCGTCGCCCTTCTGGGCGATCTCGTTGATGCCGGCGCGGGCGGCGGTGACGCGGATGAGCGAGATGTCCACCAGCCCCTGCACGCTGCGGGGCGGGTCGCCGTAGCGGTCGATCAGCTCGTCCAGCACGTCGGTGGCGTCATCGGCCGTCTCGATGGCGGCGATGCGCTTGTATGCCTCGATGCGGCCGGCCGCGTCGGGGATGTACTTTTCCGGCAGGTAGGCGTCGGCGTTGATGTCCACCAGGCAGTCGCTCTTGTCCGGGGCGGGCTGCTCGCCCTTGGCCAGCGCGATGGCCTGGCCCAGCATCTTGACATACAGGTCGTAGCCCACGGCCTCCATGTGGCCGTGCTGGCTGTGGCCCAGCAGGTTGCCCGCGCCGCGGATCTGCAGATCCCGCATGGCGATGCGGAAGCCGGAGCCGAAGGCCGTGAACTCCCGGATGGCCGAAAGCCGCTTGGACGCGATCTCGGTCAGCACTTTGTCGCGCTGGAAGGTGAAGTAGGCGTAAGCCCGCCGGCTGGACCGGCCCACCCGGCCGCGGATCTGATACAGCTGGGACAGGCCCATGCGGTCGGCGTTCTCGATGATCAGGGTGTTGCAGTTGCGCACGTCCACGCCCGTCTCGATCAGCGTGGTGCAGACCAGGATGTCGATCTCGGCGTCCAGCAGCTGCTGCCAGACGGTGGAGATCTGCTCCTCGGTCATTTTGCCGTGGGCCACGCCCACCCGCGCGCCAGGCACCAGCTTGCCCACGCGGGCGGCACACTCGTCAATGTTATCCACCCGGTTGTGCAGGTAGTAGACCTGGCCGCCGCGGGCCAGCTCCTTCTTGATGGCCTCGGCGATGATGCCGTCGTCGTACTCCAGCACGTAGGTCTCGACAGGGCGGCGCTCGGTGGGCGGCATCTCGATGGTGGACATATCCCGGATGCCGGACAGCGCCATGTTCAGCGTGCGGGGGATGGGCGTGGCCGACAGCGTCAGCATATCCACGCCGATGAAGTTTTCCTTTAGCTTTTCTTTGTGCTTGACGCCGAAACGCTGCTCCTCGTCGATGATGACCAGGCCCAGGTCCTTGAATTTGACGTCGTTGGACAAAAGCCGGTGGGTGCCCACCACGATGTCCACCGTGCCGGCTTTCAGGCCGCGCAGCGTCTCCTTCTGCTCCTTGGCGGAGCGGTAGCGGCTGAGCAGCCCGATGCGGATGGGGAAGGCTTCCATGCGGGAGATGGCGGTGTTGAAGTGCTGCCAGGCCAAAATGGTGGTGGGGGCCAAAATCGCGCACTGCTTGCCGCCCATCACGCACTTGAAGGCGGCCCGCAGCGCCACCTCGGTCTTGCCCACGCCCACGTCGCCGCACAGCAGCCGGTCCATCGGCCAGTTCTGCTCCATGTCGTGCTTGATGTCGGCGGCGGCGGTCAGCTGGTCGGGGGTCTCCTCGTAGGCAAAACGCTGCTCAAAATCAGCCTGCCAGGTGTCGTCGGGCGGGAAGGCGTAGCCGCGGGCCTGCTTGCGCCGGGCGTACAGCTCGATCAGCTCCTGGGCCATCTGCTCGGTGGCGGCGCGCACCCGCTTGCGGGTCTTGGCCCACTCGGCGCCGCCCAGGCGGCTGAGCTTGACCTTGTCGCTGTCGCCGGGGGCGGTGTAGCGGGACAGCAGGTCCAGCTGGGTGACCGGCACATAGAGCACGTCCTTTTTGTCGTACTCGATGCGCAGGTAGTCCTTGGTAACGCCCTGCACCTCCATGCGGCGGATGCCCGCGTAGCGGCCGATGCCGTGGTTCTGGTGCACCACCAGGTCGCCGGGGGTGATGTCGGTCAAACTGGACAGGGCGTCCTTGTTTTTCTTTGCCTTTTTGCGCCTGGCGGCCGTGGACTCGCCAAAGGCGCGCCCGGTGATCAGCGCGTATTTGGCAAAGGGATACTCGCAGCCGGAGGACAGATGCCCCGGCAGCACCTGCACCAGCCCCGGCGCGGGGGTTGCGCCGGGCTGCTCGGTGACGGAGAAGCCCTTGTCCCGCAGGTCGCGGGCCAGGCTCTTGGCGGCGCGCTCGGTGCCGGCCAGCACGGTGACGGCGTAGCCCTGTTTGGTCAGCGGGGCCAGGTCGTCATTGGCCAGGCCGGCCACCTCGCCGCCCCAGGCGGGCAACGTGTGGGCGGGGGCGTTGACGATCTCCTTGAGCTTGACGTCCGGCATGCTGCGGGCAAAATTCTCGGCGCACAGCGTGGGGAATCGGGCCGCCTGGGCCAGCGTCCAGCCCGGCGCGGTGTAAAGGTCGTCCAGCCCGGCGCAGAGGACGCCGTCCTCCAGCAGGCTCTTGAACTCCTCGTCCCGGCGGAACTGGTTGGCGCGCTCGGCCTCCCGCAGCGAGGCAGGTTCCTCCAAAATCAAAACCGGCGCCTCAAAATAGTCCAGGATGGTGGCGGGCTGCGGGTAGCGCAGCGTGATATACTTGTCCATGGCGGCGGGCATGGCGCCGCCGTCCAGCATGGCCAGGTCGGCCTGCATGCAGGCGGCCATAGCGGTCTTTTTTTTGCCCCGCTGTTTGGCCAGCGCCGCCCGCAGCAGCGCCGCCGCGTCGGCGGGCGCGCCGAACAATACCTCCCGCGCGGGGCTGAGGTAGAGCTTTTCCAGCGCGTCCTCCCGCCGCTGGGTGGCCAGATCAAAGCTGTGCAGGCTGTCGATCTCGTCGTCCCAGAACTCGATGCGGGCGGGGGCTTTCATGTCGGGGGCGTAAATGTCCACAATGTCGCCGCGGATGGAAAACTGGCCGGGGCCGTCCACCCGGTCGCGGCGGATGTAGCCGGCCGCGTACAGGGCGGCGGTCAGCTCCCCGCGCGGGATGGCGTCGCCGGGGCGCAGCGTGCGGGTGTTGCGGCAGAACTCCTCTTTCGGGGTGGTGTACTGGGTCAGCCCCTCGCAGGGGACACAGACGGCCTGCAAGCGGCCGCCCACCAGATCGCCCAGCACGCCCAAACGGCGGTACTCGTACTCGCGGGCGGTATCCTCGATGGGGCGCAGCACGTAATCCCTGGCGGGGAACACCGCCGCCGGCACGCCCAGCGTGTTCAGGTCGGCGGCAAAGCGGGTGGCTTCGGCCTCGCCGGGGGTGACGATGCACAGCGGCCTGCCCAGCGTGCGGCACAGCGCCGCATACGCCTGCGCCCGGCCGGCGGCCGGCAGCCCGAACAGCGCCGCCGCGCCGGGGGACGCCAGCGCGCCGGCCAGTTTGGCATATTCAGTTGTGGCGGTAAACAGCTGCTGGAACATAAGGTCACCTGTCCACTTGTCAGGCCGCCGCGGGGCGGCTATACTTGATATAAGATAAAACGGCAACAAAAAACGCCGGCAGCCCCGCTGCCGAAAGGAGCCTGCCCATGGCACAGTCTGCAATTTCCCGCACCCCCAACCCGGCGCTGGACCTGCTGCGCGTGCTGGCCGCCGCCATGGTGCTGCTGGTCCATGCCGGGCAGGCAGCCGGGCTGGACAGCGTGACCTGGGTGGGCGGCAACGGCGTGCTGCTGTTTTTTATTTTGAGCGGCTGCCTGACCATGGCCAGCCTGGACCGGCAGTCCAAGCCGGGGGCTTATTACGCCGGCCGGGCGCGGCGAATTTTGCCGCTGTACTGGCTGGTGCTGGCGGTGCGGTTTGTCTTTGACGCGGTCGGGTATCTGGCCGGCGGCATGCCTGCGGGCCGGGTGTTCGGCCCGAACGGCCCCTGCGGGCCGCGGTATCTGCGCTACGTGTTCTTTTTGCAGATGTGGCTGCCCAGCGAGGACTGGATGCTTTGGAACAACCGCAACGCGCTGTGGACGATGAGCGCCTTCGCCTTTTTCTACCTGCTGGCCCCCTGGCTGCACCGTCTTTTGGAGGGCCTGGGCCGCCGGTTTGCCGCCGGGCGGTTTTGGGGCAGCTTTGCGCTGCTGCTCGCCTGCCTGGGCAGCAAAGGCCTGCTGGGCCGCGCCATTGAGCAAACGCTGAACGCCCTGCCCGCCGGCAGCGTGGACAACATCTCGGAGTTCAGCGCCAAAAATCCGCCCATGGAGCTGTACGCTTTCTTGTTCGGCGTCACGCTGTTTTACGCGGTAAAAGAAGGCCGCGGGCTGCTGTACGGCGGGTTCTGCCTGCTGCTGCCCATGGCTTTCGGGTTTGAGCGCATGGCCTGGGAGGGCGTGTTCACAGTGCTGGTGCTGCTGGCGGTCTGCCTGCCCTGCCGGGTGCGGCCGGGCGGCCGGGCGCAGCGGGCGGTGCATTTTTTAAGCGCCGGCAGCTTTTTCCTGTATCTGGCCCATCCGATGCTGCTGCCGTTTTTCCCGGTGTTGGAGCCGGGCGGCGGGCTGGCGCGGTGGGGGTATCTGGCGGGCATCCTGGCTGTCTGCCTGGCAGTCTGTTACCTGCTGTACGGGCTGGCGGTGCGCCGGTTCGAGGCGCTGTTCGCCCGCCGCCGGTGACGCAGCCTTTTCCGTACTTTCGCGCAACGCCCTTTTCCTGCACATCCTTGCACGCAGGGGGAGGGCGCTTTTTTCAGCGGTTATACCTGTTCTGCGCTTCGGCCAGCTTGCCGTCCATCAAAAGGCGGCAGGCGGCTTCCACGTCGGGCAGGCGGTCGGCCACGGCCTTGGCGTCCTCCGGCGGGAACTTGCCCAGCACCCAGGCGGCCAGGTCGTACTGGGGGTTGGGCTTCTCCCCCACCCCGATGCGCACCCGGTAAAAGCCGTCGCCGCCAAGGCTGGCGATGATGCTTTTCAGCCCGTTGTGCCCGCCCGCCGAGCCGGACGGCCGGATGCGGATATGCCCCGGCTTCTGGGCGATGTCGTCGCACAGCACGATCACATGGTCGGCGGGGATCTTGTAAAAGTTCGCCGCCGGGGCGATGCTCTGGCCGGACAGGTTCATGTAAGTCAAAGGTTTTAACAGCACCACTTTGCGGCCGTCCACCTGGGCGGTGCCGTACAGCCCCTGCCATTTGGCCTTGCTGACGCTGACGCCCCAGCGGTCGGCCAGGTAATCCAGCGCGGCAAAGCCGGTGTTGTGGCGGGTGCCGTCGTATTTCGGTTCGGGGTTGCCCAGGCCGGCGATCAGCCAGTCGGCCCCCGACAAGCTCTTAAAAAAAGCCATGGATGGGGATGTTCTCTCCTTCCGTCTTGCGTTGTCCGATCGGCGCCCGGCGCAGGCAGGGCAGCCGGCGCCGGGCAGTTTGCAGCGTATCAGTCCTTGCCGGTTTTTGCGGCCTCGTCGGCTTCCAGCTTCTGTTTTTTGGCAATGTATTTGGCCAGCTTTTTCTCGCCCCAGCCGGGCAGGAAGGTCTGCTTGCCTCGCTCGATGCCCAGCGCGCCGTCGGGCACGTCCTTGCTGACGGTGGAGCCTGCGGCGGTGTAGGCGTGGTCGCCCACCCGGACCGGCGCCACCAGGTTGGTGTTGCAGCCGATGAAGGCATAGTCCCCGATGGTGGTGCGATACTTGCCCTCGCCGTCGTAGTTGCAGGTGACGGTGCCGCAGCCGAAGTTGCAGTACTTGCCCACGTCGGCGTCGCCGATGTAGGTCAGGTGGCTGACGGTGTTTCCTTCGGCAAAGTTGGCGTTTTTGGTCTCGACATAAGCGCCCAGGTGAACGCCCTCGGCGGTGACGGTGCCGGGCCGCACATGGGTAAAGGGGCCGATCTTGTTGTTCTCGCCCAGGGTGCTGTCGTAGCACTGGCTGGCGTTTACGGTGGAGCCGGCGCCCACGGTGGTGTTTTCCAGCAGCGTGTTGGGACCGATGACGCAGCCGGCGGCGATCTTGGTGTTGCCCTTCAGGATGCAGCCGGGCAGGATGACCGCGCCGGGGGCGATCTCCACCTCCGGGTCGATGTAGACGTCGCGGCTTGTAAACTCGACGCCGTTGTCCAGGTGTTTTTCAAAGGTTTCGGCATACCGGCGTTCGGCAGCCGCAAAGCGTTCGCGTGCAGTGGTCTCGCTCATGGCGGATACTCCCCTCTCTGTCTGCCCGCGGCCGGGCGGCGGCCTGCGGGGGTGTCCGGGCGCGCAGCGATGCGCCCGGCAGCGCGGCGGCAAGGGGGTCCCCTGCTTTGCTCTGCCAGGCCGGCCTGCACCGCCCGGAACATGGTGCATTGCGTGATGGGCGCGGCGGAAACGGTTTTCCGGCGCGCCGTTTATATGGTAGTATAGCAGAACTTCCGCGCGCAGAAAAGAGAAAAGCGGAAGTTTTGTTCCCTGCCGTTCCTGTGCGGCCATGGGCCAGTGAACAGCGAAGGCAGGCCGAAAGAATAGAAACCGAACTTTCAGCCCATTATAATTTTAGCAAATATTATGCAAAATGCAAGCCCAAAGGGGCAAAAAATCGGCATTTTTTAGGCAATGCCGCACAAAAAATGTGGACTTTATGCTGGAAATCCCCGGAAAAGTCTGATATAATGGATGATGCTGAACATGATACCATGCGACGCGGGTGTGCGCGGCACACCGGGAAGAAACCGTAATGTATGGAGGTTAGTATGAGCAAGAAGTATCTGTACCTGTTCAAAGAGGGTCATGATGCCTTCGGCGGCGACCAGACTACCATGAAGAACATTCTTGGTGGCAAGGGCGCCGGCCTGGCCGAGATGACCCACGCCGGCATGCCGGTCCCCCAGGGCTTCACCATCACCACCGAGGCCTGCACCCAGTACTATGCAGACAACCGCGAGATCAACGACGAGATCAAGGCGGACATCTTCAAGTATATGGGCATTTTGGAGGAGCAGACCGGCAAGAAGTTCGGCGACATCGAGAACCCGCTGCTGGTTTCCGTCCGTTCCGGCGCCCGCCAGTCCATGCCCGGCATGATGGACACCATCCTGAACCTGGGCCTGAACGACCAGTCCGTTGAGGGCCTGGCCAAAAAGACCGACAACCCCCGCTTCGCTTACGACTGCTACCGCCGTTTCATCCAGATGTACTCCGACGTCGTCATGGAGCTGGGCAAGAGCTTCTTTGAGGAGCGCATCGACGCCATGAAGGAGCGCAAGGGCGTGACCCAGGACGTTGACCTGGATGCCGACGACCTGAAGGAGCTGGTCAAGGAGTTCAAGGCCATCTACCTGGAGAAGCAGGGCTCTGAGTTCCCGCAGGACCCGAAGGAGCAGCTGATCGGCGCCGTCAAGGCCGTGTTCCGCTCCTGGGACAACCCCCGCGCCAACGTCTACCGCAAGATGAACGAGATCCCCTACGAGTGGGGCACTGCCGTCAACGTCCAGCAGATGGCGTTCGGCAACTCCGGCATGCGTTCCGGCACCGGCGTCGCCTTCACCCGCAACCCCGCCACCGGCGAGAAGAAGCTGATGGGCGAGTACCTGATCAACGCCCAGGGCGAGGACGTCGTCGCCGGCATCCGCACCCCCTCCCCCATCAGCAAGCTGCATGAGGAGATGCCCGACGTCTACGACCAGTTCGTCGAGATTGCCACCCGTCTGGAGAGCTACTACCGCGACATGCAGGATATGGAGTTCACCATCGAGGACGGCAAGCTGTTCATGCTGCAGACCCGTAACGGCAAGCGCACCGCCCAGGCTGCCCTGCAGATCGCCTGCGACCTGGTGGACGAGGGCGTCATCACCGAGCGCGAGGCTGTGCTGCGCGTTGAGCCCAAGCAGCTGGACACCCTGCTGCATCCCCAGTTTGACGCCGCCGCCTTGAAGGCCGCCCAGGCCATCGGCAAGGGCCTGGCCGCCTCCCCCGGATCTGCCTGCGGCCGCATCGTCTTCAGCGCCGAGGACGCCGAGGAGAAGGTCAAGGATCCCGACTGGAAGAAGGTCGTCCTGGTCCGTCTGGAGACCAGCCCCGAGGATATCGTCGGCATGCAGGTCAGCCAGGGCATCCTGACTGTCCGCGGCGGCATGACCAGCCACGCTGCCGTTGTTGCCCGCGGCATGGGCACCTGCTGCGTCTCCGGCTGCGGCAACGACAACAATGTTGTCATTGATTACGACGCCAAGACCATCAGCATCAACGGCCACGACTTCAAGGAAGGCGACTGGATCAGCATCGACGGCTCCACCGGCAACATCTACCAGGGCCAGATCGCTACCGTTGCTTCCACCGAGAACACCAACTTCAAGCGTTTCATGGGCTGGGCCGACGAGGCTCGCCAGCTGAAGGTCCTGACCAATGCCGACAACCCGACCGACGCGCAGAACGCCGTCGATATGGGCGCCGAGGGCATCGGCCTGTGCCGTACCGAGCATATGTTCTTCGCCGAGGACCGCATCAAGGCCGTCCGCGAGATGATCTGCGCCCGCACCGTTGAGGAGCGCAAGGCTGCCCTGGCCAAGGTCGAGCCCTACCAGGAGGCCGACTTCGTCGCCATGTACAAGATCATGGGCGACCGCCCGATGACCATCCGCTACCTCGACCCGCCTCTGCACGAGTTCCTGCCCACCAAGGCTGAGGACATTGCCGAGCTGGCTGCCGACATGGGCATGACCACCGAGGAGCTGACCAACGTGGTCGAGAGCCTGCATGAGTTCAACCCCATGATGGGCCACCGCGGCTGCCGTCTGGCTGTCACCTACCCCGAAATTGCCGAGATGCAGACCAACGCCGTCATCAAGGCCGCGCTGAAAGTCTCTGCTGAGACCGGCAGAATGATCACCCCGCACATCATGATCCCCCTGGTCGGCGAGGTCAAGGAGCTGAAGTTCGTCAAGGACGTTGTCGTCAAGACTGCCGATGCCCTGATCGCCGAGGCCGGCGTTGACATGAAGTACGAGGTCGGCACCATGATCGAGATCCCGCGCGCCGCTCTGACCGCCGGCGAGATCGCCAAGGAAGCGGACTTCTTCAGCTTCGGCACCAACGACCTGACCCAGATGACCTTTGGCTTCAGCCGTGACGACGCCGCCAAGTTCCTGACCGCTTACTACGACAACAAGATCTACGAGAGCGATCCGTTCCAGCATCTGGATCAGACCGGCGTCGGCCGCCTGGTCAAGATGGCTGCCCATGACGGCCGCGAAGCCAACCCCAACCTGGGTCTGGGCATCTGCGGCGAGCATGGCGGCGACCCCAGCAGCGTCGAGTTCTGCCACAACGTCGGCCTGGACTACGTCAGTTGCTCTCCGTTCCGCGTGCCCATCGCCCGTCTGGCCGCCGCTCAGGCTGCTATCAAGAACCCCCGCAAGTAAGAGTTCTGTCATTCACCATTGGATTTGATGAAGCGCAAACCTTCTATAAATCCCATGGATACGGCATAAAACCGTCAAAATGGCATGATTTGACCGTGGAGGTTTATATCTAATCGCCAAACCCCCCGTACATTCCCAATTGGGCAATGTGCGGGGGGTTTTATTGTTATTTTGGGCTGTTTGTACAAATCTAAACGGAAACGCAAAAATGTATTCTGATTTCAAAAATACATTTTGTCCATGCTCGCTGCTATTTTCACAGCAGCCAGTTCCGTAATTTTGGACGAATTCAGCTTTCAGTAAAGGAGGCCATTATGAGACGAGACGATCAAAGGCAAGCAGTAAAAAACATTCCCTTGGAACAACTGAAGCCATTTAAGAATCATCCCTTTCAGGTACGAGACGATGAGGAATTTCGGCGTCTTGTTGAGAGCATTGAAATTCACGGTGTAATTCATCCAGCGGTGGCTCGCCAGATTGGTGAAGATTGTTATGAACTAATTTCTGGTCATCGACGCAAAGCGGCTTGTGAAGTATTGGGTTACTCTGAGATGCCTGTTTTAGTCCGGTCCATGACGGATGATGAGGCAGTTGTAAACATGGTAGATGCAAACCTTCAGCGTGAGACGATTCTCCCAAGTGAAAGAGCCTTTGCATACAAAATGAAGTTGGTAGCTATGAGCCATCAGGGGCGTAAAGGATTTACTTCCGCCCAACTTGGGCGGAAGTGTGTCGGAAAAGAATCCAGAGAGTTAATTGCTGAACAAGTCGGTCAAAGTCGCAACCAAATTTCTCGCTATATCCGTCTTACTGAATTGATACCAGAAATTCTTGAAATGGTTGATAATCGAAAAATGGCATTGAATCCAGCAGTATCTATTTCCTACTTGGACAAGAAGCAACAAAAGCTACTATATAAGGTGATGGTAGCACTAAAAGCAACCCCATCTATTTCTCAGGCAAAAGCCATCCGAGAAAAGGCCAGTGAATCAGACTTTACAGAAGATTACTTGGTTTGTATCTTATCGGAAAAGAAACCAAACCAGAGAGAGCCGATGATTGTTGAAGAAGAAGAAATCAAGCAGTATTTCCCCTCGCATTACAATAGTGAACAGATGCACAACACGATTTTACTGTTGATTAGAAATTGGAGTAAAAAGCGTGGCTACACACAATAAAAGGTTGTTATACCTTGTCACAACAGGGAGCAGAAAAATTTTCTGCTCCTTTTTTTATTTTTTGCGCAACAAACGGCCTCTGCCGTGGCCTACAAGTGAGAGTTACATCTCATGGACCTTGAAAATTCAGAAGAACATCAGGTACAACCGTCCCTCGGAGAGCCACTCCGGTGATACGCCATGACACCTACAGGTCGAGCGACTTCCCTATCGCCGGTAAAGAGCTTGATAACTTGAGGCCACGATCCAGGGACAGGGGGAAAACTTACACTCAGCCACAGTCCGAGCGTTAAAAGCGTCGCAGGCAATGGGAGTGTCCGGTACAGAACCGTGATAAATGAATCCTAAATCAAAAGGATGCCGAAATGTTCTTGATTTTAAGAAAACCCAAGGGGGAGTTTACCCTCTTTACATTCCATCTTCTGTTCAAGACACAGGAGGAAACTGAAATGAACACACAAATTATCGCCATCGCCAACCAGAAAGGCGGCGTTGGCAAGACAACCACCTGCGCAAATCTGGGTATCGGGCTGGCGCAGGCGGGGAAGAAAGTTCTGCTGATTGACGGAGACCCGCAGGGCAGCCTGACCATCAGCCTGGGCCATCCCCAGCCGGACAAGCTGCCCTTTACTCTGTCCGACGCGATGGGCCGTATCCTGATGGACGAGCCGATGCGCCCCGGCGATGGCATCCTGCACCACCCGGAAGGTGTTGACCTGATGCCTGCCGACATCCAGCTCTCCGGCATGGAGGTCTCCCTGGTGAATGCCATGAGTCGTGAGACCATCTTGCGGCAATACCTGGACACGCTCAAGGGACAGTATTCCCATATCCTGATTGACTGTCAGCCCTCCCTGGGGATGCTTACGGTCAATGCGTTGGCGGCTGCCAACAGGGTCATAATCCCCGTCCAGGCGGAGTATCTGCCCGCCAAGGGCCTGGAACAGCTGCTCCAGACGGTCAATAAGGTGAAACGGCAGATCAACCCCAAGCTCCAGATCGACGGTATCCTGCTGACGATGGTGGACAACCGCACCAACTTTGCCAAGGAGATTGCGGCTCTGCTGCGAGAAACCTACGGCAGCAAAATCAAAGTGTTCGGAACTGAGATTCCCCATTCTGTCCGAGCAAAGGAAATCAGTGCCGAGGGCAAGAGTATTTTTGCCCATGACCCCAAGGGCAAAGTGGCCGAGGGTTACAAGAATCTGACCCAGGAGGTGATGAAACTTGAAAAGCAGCGCGAAAAAAGTAGAGCTGGCTTCGGTAGATGATCTGTTTTCCACCGAGGAAAGTCGAGCCGATGCCCAGCGGGAACGAGTAATAGAAATTCCTCTCTCTGAGCTGCACCCTTTCAAGAACCACCCTTTTAAGGTCAAGGATGACGAGGCTATGATGGAGACCGCCGACAGTGTGCGGCAGTACGGGGTGTTGGTCCCGGCGATTGCTCGCCCTGACCCGGATGGCGGCTATGAGCTGGTGGCCGGGCACAGACGACACCGAGCCAGTGAGCTGGCTGAGAAAGAGACCATGCCGGTCATTGTCCGTGATTTGGACGATGATGCTGCCACTATCATCATGGTGGACAGCAACTTACAGCGGGAAAGTCTCCTTCCCAGTGAGAGAGCCTTTGCATATCGCATGAAACTCGATGCCATGAATCACCAAGGAAAACGGGCCGATTTAACTTGTGGCCAAGTTGGCCACAAGTCTGCTGGCCAAAAAAGTCGGGATTTGCTGGCAGAGCAAACTGGAGAGAGCGCGCGGAATATCCAAAGATATATCCGTTTGACGGAGTTGATTCCCGAACTGCTGGATATGGTGGATGAACGGAAAATCGCTCTCAATCCGGCTTATGAGCTGTCCTTCCTCAAAAAAGAAGAACAGCGGGATTTGCTGGATGCGATGGACAGCGAACAGTCTACCCCCTCTCTTTCCCAGGCCCAGCGGCTCAAGAAATACAGCCAGGAGGGACATCTGACCCTCGATATGATGCGCGTCATCATGGGCGAGGAAAAGAAAAGTGATCTGGACCGGGTAACTTTCACTTCCGACACCCTGCGAAAGTATTTTCCGAGGAGCTACACACCCCAGCGGATGCAGGAAACCATTATCAAACTGCTGGAACAGTGGCAAAAAAAGCGCCAGCGAGACCAGGAACGATGAAAGGAGCCGCCTATGAGGGATATTTCGGCCCGTGAGCTGAAAGGACACAACATTCTTGCTGTGGAGCGTTTTCAGGATAACACCCGCTGGATGATTGAGTTTTCCGTTCAGCGTCCCAGTTTCTACGGCAGCCCCGGTGATGAAATGCGGCTGTTTCTTTCAGAGGACGGGTATCAGGCTGCCCTCCTGAGTCAGCAGCGCCGGGAAATTAAAATCAAGCGGTATGCCCGTGTGATCGAGGGACATATTCTCGACTTCAAACCGGACAAGCGCCGCCGTCACCCGTAATTTAATTATCACGAAAGGAAAGGAATGAATATGTGTACTATCCAGAGCATCAAAGATGCCATCCGAGAAAACTGCCAGTCCCAATACGACATGGAATCCACCGACATTGACCAAGTTTTGCAGACTCTCCCGTTTTCAGAGCAAGGGCCGTTCAGTCAGCCGAGGCACAAGAGACCTTACCGGCCCCGAAAAACCGAAGAAACAGTTGAGCGCCACAATCTTTTGTGAAAAAGACTGCGGCGTTTTTTCATGTGGAGTTTTAGGGAGGAGTGAAGTCAATGCCCGTATTTCGTGTGGAACGCACTCATGATTATACCGTTATGAGCAATTTCCACTTGAAAGACAAGCGGTTATCACTGAAAGCGAAAGGGCTGCTCTCTCAGATGTTATCTTTGCCGGATGATTGGGACTATACCTTATCTGGCCTTTGCTTCATCAACCGAGAAAGCAAAGATGCCATTCGTTCTGCAATCAATGAACTGGAACGCGCTGGGTATATTCGACGCAGACAAACTACAGATGCCACCGGGAAGTTCGGGTCCAACGAATACAGCATCTATGAGCGCCCCATTACAGATAGTCCGTCGTTGGGGAGTCCGTCATCGGAAAAACCGACAACGGAAAAGCCGATAGCGGAGAAACCGTTGCCGGGAACTCCGACACAATTAAATACTAAGAAATCAAGTACCCAAAAACAAAATACTCACGGATCAAATACCGATTCCATTCCCTTCCGGGAAACAGCGGCAGCAGTGCTGCCGGAACGGAAAGGAAGGGATGTGATGCCTGTCTCAGAGATAGAGAATTATCGGAATTTGATTCTGGAGAACATCGAGTATGACTACTTGTGCAGGGAGTTTTCGCTCTATCGGGAGGACCTGGATGAGATCGTGGAGCTAATCGTGGAGACTGTCTGTGCCAAGCGACAGGCTACCAGAATTGCGGGCAGCGACTTTCCTCATGAGGTGGTTAGATCAAGATTTCTGAAGCTGACCAGTGAGCATATCCGGTTTGTTATGGACTGTATGAAGAAAAACACCACTGATGTTCGCAACATGAAACAGTACCTACTGACCACCTTGTTCAATGCTCCCACTACTATCAACAATTATTACACCTCACAAGTCAATCACGATATGAACGCAGGCGGCTGGTAAGAACCGCCTTATCTCATGCCAAAGGAGGCACGATATGAGTCAGATTGAAGTTTTCAATAACGAGGAGTTTGGCAGTATCCGCGTCATTGAGGAGAATGGCAAGTATTTGTTCTGCGGCTTGGATGCCGCAAAAGCACTGGGGTACAAAGACACAGTAAATGCCCTCAAAGCACATTGCAGCAAAGATGGGGTGGCGTTTTACCACCTCACCGATAATTTGGGCCGCAAACAGAAAGTGAAGTTTATCAGTGAAGGGAATCTCTATCGCCTGATCGTCTACAGCAAACTTCCCTCTGCGGAACGGTTTGAGAGATGGGTGTT
>DWWX01000020.1 GCA_019119495.1 Candidatus Gemmiger stercorigallinarum
CAGGTGATGACCGAGAGCGAGGTGGCGGACGCGATCCTGCGCGCTTCCAGCGACGAGATCGGGGACGGCACGGCGGTGTACATCGACGGCAACCTGAGCTTTGTCACCACCGAGGGCGACCACCTGCGGGCCTATCTGGACGCCATCAAGGCGCCCTACGAGGACGCCTTTGACGCCAACCGGCGTGTGGAGTTCGTGCATGACATCCGGCTGGTGGACGGGGTGTACTTTCTGTCGTCCATCGTGCCTTATGATACCGTGATCTCAACGCTGAGCGCGGTGACGCCGGCCGCCACCTACACGGTGCCGGAGGACGGCCAGACCGCCGCCGAGGCCGCCGAATCCGCCGGGGAGGACCTGACCACCCTGCAGGCGTACAATACCGGCCTGGAGGACGGCGATACCGAGCTGACCGCCGGCACCACGCTGGCCCTCTCCCAGCCGGTGACCGAGCTGCTGCAGGTCAAGGTGATCGAGCGCCAGACCTATGTGGAGGATGTGCAGTACGACACCATCGAGACCGAATCGGAGGACTATTCCTTCGGCGAGCGGGTGGTGCTGCAAAGCGGCCAGAACGGCCGGCAGGAAGTGGTGCAGGACGTCACCTACATCGGCGGCGTGCCGGTCCAGACCGACATCGTGCAGATCAATATGCTGGAGGCCCCCGTCACCGAGCAGGTGGCGGTGGGCACCCGCCTGGCCAGCGGCATGACTGCCCAGGTGGGCAGCGGCACCTTCTACTGGCCGGTGCCCCAGTACCGCTATGTCAGCCGCTGGATGAGCGCCAGCCACAAGGGCGCGGACATCGTCGCCCCCTACGGCACGCCCATCATCGCCTCGGACAGCGGCGTGGTGCAGACCGCCGGCTGGCACAACCACCCCTACGGCTACGGCAACTATGTCATCATCGACCACGGCAACGGCTGGACAACGCTGTACGGGCATATGTCCTCCATCGCCGTCACCGCCGGCGAGGCGGTGGAAGCCGGCCAGATCATCGGCTATGTGGGCAACACCGGCTACTCCTTCGGCAACCACTGCCATTTCGAGATGTACTATAACGGCAGCCTGGTCAGCGCACGCAACTATTTCCCGAATATGTAGTGCCCCTGCCCGCCGCCGCCCGGTATATTTTGCGCGTTGTGGATAAAAACCTGCCCCGCGGCTGGGGCAATTTGGGATTTTTCACGCAATTTTTGCAAATACTAAGGGCAGCACTTTTCAAAACTTCGGTTTTGGTGTATAATACAGCAAACCATGCGGCTTGGGCGGGATGCGCCGCCGCAGCGGAAAAGGTCGCCGCGGCAGCAGGCCGCGCGGGCCTTTCGCTGCGCAGCCAGGCGCCCCGCTGTCAGACGGGATGCGGCCCCTGCCGCATCCGGAGCAGAGCCTGCGCCGGCTTCGGCGTACCTCACGGCCGTGTACGGCTGGCGCAAAGGAGAGAAGCGTTACTTTGGAAAAGTTTGTCATTCGCGGCGGGAACCCGCTGTCCGGCGAAGTCACGATCGGCGGGGCCAAAAATGCGGCCGTTGCCATTCTGCCCGCTACCATCCTGGCGGGCGGCAAGTGCATCATTGAAAACCTGCCCTGCATCAGCGACGTCATGGCCTCGCTGCAGATCTTGAGCGAGCTGGGCGCCGATATCCGCATGATCAGCAAAAGCACCTACGAGATCGATACCTCCCGCATCGACTGCACCGAGGTCTCCAACGAGCTTTCCCGCCAGATGCGGGCCAGCTACTACTTCCTTGGCGCGCTGCTGGGGCGGTTCGGCGCGGCGCAGGTGGCTATGCCGGGCGGCTGCAACCTGGGCCCCCGGCCCATTGACCAGCACCTCAAAGCCTTCACCGCCCTGGGGGCGGAGGATTCGGTGGAGTACGGCATGATCCGCGTCACCGCCGGCCGCCTGCAGGGGGCGCACGTCTTTTTCGACACGGTATCGGTGGGCGCCACCATGAACGCCATGCTGGCGGCCGTCATGGCCGACGGCCTGACCGTGCTGGAAAACGTCGCCCGCGAGCCCCACGTGGTGGACCTGGCCAACTGCCTGAACATGATGGGCGCCGACGTCCACGGCGCCGGCACCGACGTCATCAAGATCCGCGGCGTCCGGTCGATGCACGGCTGCAGCTACTCCATCATCCCGGACCAGATCGAGGCCGGCAGCTATATGGCCGCCACCGCCATCACGCGGGGCGACGTGCTTTTGCACAACATCATCCCCAAGCATCTGGAGCCCATCACCGCCAAGATGCGCGCCGCCGGCTGCGTCATTGACGAGTACGACGACTCGCTGCGCATCCGCTGCGACTGCCGGCTCAAACCCCTCAAGATCAAGACGATGCCCCATCCCGGCTTTCCCACCGATATGCAGCCGCTGATGACCACGCTGCTCAGCGTGGCCGACGGCACCTCCATCGTCACCGAGGGCATCTGGGAAAACCGCTTCCGCTATGTGGACGAGCTGATCCGCATGGGCGCCTGCATCCAGGTGGACGGCCAGGTGGCTGTCATCGAGGGGGTGCGCCAGCTGCACCCGGCCCCGCTGCGGGCGCTGGATCTGCGCGCCGGCGCGGCCATGGTGGTGGCGGCGCTTGCCGCCGACGGCGTCAGCGAGATCGACGAGACCAGCCACATCGAGCGCGGCTACGAGAACATCGTCGAAAAACTGCAGGCCCTGGGGGCGGACATCCGCCGCGTCGAGATTCCCATGGGCCGCGTCACCCGCGCGATCTGACCAAACGCTGCGGCAAACAAGCAACACCCGCGGGGCCGCGTCTGCGGCCCCGCTTTTGTGCGGCCCGCCGCAATCTACATAGAAGGGGAATCCAAAACACAGGCATGGCATTGTTTACCACACTTTATTCCGGCTCCTCCGGCAACTGCGGGCTGGTCCTGCACGAGGGCAAATACCTGCTGGTCGATATGGGCAAAAGCTGCCGCACCACACTGAATGCGCTGCGCAAGCTGGGCCTGGCGGTGTCC
This sequence comes from Candidatus Gemmiger stercorigallinarum, assembly GCA_019119495.1. Classification (GTDB taxonomy): domain Bacteria; phylum Bacillota; class Clostridia; order Oscillospirales; family Ruminococcaceae; genus Gemmiger; species Gemmiger stercorigallinarum. The sequence continues at coordinate 2,986 of DWWX01000020.1, forward strand.
GACTGCCAGGGCATCCTGATCACCCACGAGCATTCCGACCACGTCAGCGGGCTGGATACCTTTCTGCGGCATTACAGCGTACCGGTGTACGGCTGTGCCGCCACGCTGGAAATGCTGGACTCCCGCGGGACCATCCCCCCGGCCATCGAGGCCATCGCCGTCGACGGCCGCACCGAGGAAGTGGGCGGCTTTGTGGTGACGTCCTTCCCCACCAGCCACGACGTGCCCTGCTGCGGCTACCGCATCCGGACCCCGGACGGCAAAACCATGGCCATCGCCACCGACCTGGGCACCCTGACGCCGGTGGTGCAGATGAACCTGGCCGGCTGCGACCTGGTGGCGCTGGAGGCCAACTACGACCGGTTCAGCCTGCAGGGCGGGCCCTACCCCTATTACCTCAAAGTCCGCATTGCCAGCGACCGCGGCCACCTGGACAACCGCGCCTGCGCCGCCGAGCTGCTGGAGCTGATCCAGGACGGCTGCAAAAAGTTTGCGCTGTGCCACTTGAGCCAGACCAACAACACGCCGGAACTGGCCCTGACCACCGTTTACAACGTGCTGCTGGCCGCCGGCATCCAGCCGGGCCGGGATGTGCTGATCCAGGCCCAGGCCCGCAACGACATTTCGCCCTATATCGAGTTCTGAGCCGTGCCGGAAGGGGGCGGCCTGCGGCTTTGAGGTGCGCATCATGTTCCACTACATCGCAAAACTGAAAAAGCCCATCACGCTGGAGATCCTCTTCTACCTGATTTACACGGTGGCTGTCGCAACGATCCCGTATCTGTCCAAGCTGCTGTTTGACTACGATCTCGGCCGCGGCTGGACGGGCATCCTCTGGATCCTGCTGGGCTACGCGGGCTGCTGCGTGGTCGCGGCCGTTGCCCAGAACTGCTCCCAGGTCGAAGGCTGGAAGCGTTCCGCCGCCTTTGACCTGTATGTGAAATCGGACGTGATCCGGGGGCTGTTCCGCCGTCCGGTGACAGAGTTCCAGCGCCATTCCATCGGCAACTACCTTTCGGTCTTGAACAACGACATCCCGGCGCTGAATACCAGCTATCTGGAAGCGATCATCGACATCATCAACAAGGCGGTGCAGGTGGTGGTCTATGCGGTGGTGCTGTTCGTCTTTGTGGACTTCCGCATCGCCCTGGTCATCCTGCTGGCCTCGCTGCTGGCGGTGTTTGTGCCGCGCGTCACCGCCGGGGAACTTTCCGGCCGCCGCAAAAGCTACCAGAGCGCCCTGGGCCGGTATACCGCCAGGGTGCAGGACCTTTTGTCCGGTTTCCGCTTTGTCAACCGCCACACCTGCGGCTCCATGGCGGCGGAACACGACCGGACAGCCGCCGAGACCGAGGAAGCGTGGCTGCATTTTGGCCGGTTCAAGTCTTTTGTGATCGTGTTCAACAACTTTGTCATGGACATTGTGCGGCTGTCCGCCTTTGCGGCCATTGCCGTCCTGCTCTACCGGCGGGAGATCACCGTCGGCACCGCCGCCGCAACGCTTGGCTACATCGAGAGCTTTACCCTGCCGGTACAGTATATCCTTGAAAACATCAACGAGATCAACTCGGCCCGCGGCATCCGGGAAAAGGTCCTTGCCCTGATCCGCTACCAGCCGCCGGAGCAAAAGCGGCTGGAACCCTCGGACGCCTGCCTGGTGCTGGATGACGTCTCGGTCCGGTACGAAAAGTTCCGTCTGCAAAACATCCGCTATACCTTCCGCCCCGGCAAAAAGTATGCGGTCCTGGGGCACAACGGCTCCGGCAAGTCCACGCTGTTCCAGGCGGTGATGCGGTATGTGGCGCTGTCCGGCGGCAAGGTCATGCTGGACAGCCAGGACCTGAACGGCTGCGACACCGCCGACGTTATAATGAACACCAACCAGCAGGAGCATGTCTTTGCGGCGTCCTACCGGGAAAACGTCTCGGTGTTCGGGGCTTATCCCACCGACCGTCTGGACGAGGTGGAAAAATACCTGGAGACCGACCTGCTGGACACGCTGCGCGGCAAGGCCGACTGCACCGAGCTCAGCGGCGGCCAGAAACAGCTGCTCCAGCTGGTGCGGCTTCTGCTGGCCGGCCGCCCGGTGCTGCTTCTGGACGAGCCGTTCTCGGCGGTGGACGAGACCAACCGCCGCCTGCTGGAGCGCAAGCTGCTGGGTCTGCCGGGCCGGACGATCCTGGTCATCACCCACGACCTGACGCCGGAGCACCTGCTCCGGTACGACGAGCTGCTGATCCTGCAAAACGGCGTGCTGGCCGCCGCCGGTGCGCCGGGCGATGTGCTGCCCACCGACGCCTACCGGCAGCTTTTGCAGTAGCGGCTGCCCCTATACGGACAAAGGAACCAGTCATGCAAAACATCGACCTGATCTGCATCGGCAAACTGAACATGCCCTTCTATGCCTCCGGCGTTGCCGAATACCAGAAGCGGCTGGCGGCTTTCTGCAATTTCCGCATCGTCGAGCTGCCGGAGGCCGCCATCGACGAGCGCCATGCCTCCGCCGCCCAGGTGGAGAAGGCGCTGGACAAGGAGGCCAAAGCCATCCTGGGCGCGCTGCGCAAGGGCGAATATCTGGCCGCCCTCTGCGTGGAGGGCAGGCAGATCTCCAGCGAGGAGCTGGCCGACCTGATCGCCGGCCGCGCCATGAGCGGGGCAGGGGACATCGCCTTTGTCATCGGTTCCTCCCACGGCCTGGCCCAAAGCGTCAAGCGCGCGGCGCAAAGCCGCATCTCGCTGGGGCGCATCACCATGCCCCATCAGCTGGCCCGCCTGGTCCTGACCGAGCAGCTCTACCGCGCCTGTTCCATCAACGCGGGCATGAAATACCACAAATAAACATATCCTGGCCCAAAGCTGCCATCCTTGGCGGGGCGCGCCCCGCTGTGCAAGACGGGGAGGTCGTTATGAGGAAAAGTCTGCTGCGCCTTTTGGCGGCGGCCCTGGCGGGGGCGCTGCTCTCTGCCTCGCTGTTCGGCTGCGCGCCGGCGGGGGATACCCAAAGCCTGCCGCAACCTTCCGCCGCGCCGGCAAAGCCCTCGGCCGGGCCGGAACAGACCGCCCCGCCGCAGCCTGAAACGCCGCAGCAGGCGGAACTTTCCCGGGCGGTCGCCGGCCGCCTGGCCGGCATGACGCTGCGGGAAAAAGTCGGCCAGATGTTTTTTGTCCGCCCCGACGCGCTTGACCCGTCCCAGACGCAGCAGCAGATCAACGACGCGGATGCGGACGGCGTCACCGCCCTGACCGATGCGATGTCCGCCGTGCTGGCGGATTACCCGGTGGGCGGCGTGGTGCTGTTTGGCAAAAACATTACCGGCCCGCAGCAGCTGACGGATCTCACCGGCCAGCTGCACGCGGCCATGGATACGCCGCTGCTCATCGCTGTTGACGAGGAGGGCGGCGCGGTGGCGCGCCTTGCCAACCACCCGGCCTTTGACCTGCCCCGGTACGAGAGCGCCGCCGCCGTTGCCGCGGCAGGCGGCGCACAGGCGGTACAGCAGATGTATGCCGAGATCGGCGGCTACCTGGACAGTTACGGCATCGATTTGGACTTTGCCCCCGACGCCGACGTCAACACCAACCCGGACAACCCGGTCATCGGCACGCGGGCCTTTTCTTCCGACCCGCAGACCGCCGCCGGGATGGTCGCCGCCGCGGTGGAGGGCTTTGCGGATACCGGCGTGCTCTGCTGCGTCAAGCACTACCCCGGCCACGGCGACACCGCCGAGGACAGCCACAAATCCCTGGCCGCCACCCATAAGACCTGGGCGGAGCTTGCCGCCTGCGAGCTGCTGCCTTTTCAGGCCGGCGTCCGGGCGGGGGCGGACCTGATCATGGCGGGCCACATCGCCGCGCCGGAGGTGACCGGCGAGGATACCCCGGCCTCGCTGTCGCCGCAGCTGATGGGCAGCATCCGCACCGGGCTGGGCTTTTCCGGCGCCATCGTCACCGACTCTCTGGCCATGGAGGGGATCACCGGCCTTTACTCGGCCGGCGAGGCCGCCGTGCTGGCGGTGCAGGCCGGCGCGGACATTTTGCTGATGCCAAACGGCCTGGCCGAAGCCTTTGACGCGGTGGTGGCCGCGGTGGAGGAGGGGACCATCCCCGAAAGCCGCATCGACGAGAGCGCCGCCCGCGTGCTGGCGCTGAAAGAAAAGCGCGGCCTGATCTGACGCGGCGGCCGGCTGTATCGCCAAAGGACGCGGCCCCGCCCCGGCCCCCCCGATTTTTCGGAGCGCGCAGACCAACAGCAGCAGCCCCGCGGCCGCACCGGCCGTTGCGGGGCGCAGCAGAAAGGAAAGACCGATATGTACACAGTGGACGGCGCATTTCTGACCCAGCGGGTATCCGGCATCCAGCGGTACACGCTGGAACTGCTGGCCGAGCTGGATAAACGTATCGCCCCCGGAGAGGTGGAACTTGCCGTGCCGCCCGGCGCCGCCGCGCCGGCGTACCGGAACATCCGGGCAGTGCAGACCGGCCGCCATACCGGTATGCTGTGGGAGCAGCTGGACTACCCGGCCTACCTGCGCCAAAACGGCCGGCTGGGGCTGTGCACCTGCAACGTCATCCCGCTGTTTGGCTTCCGCGGCATCGCGGTGGTTCACGATGTCTGTTACCGCGCCCGGCCGGACTTTTACACCGCGCCCCGCGCGCGGCTCAGCGCCGCATGGCACCGGCTGCAGTACCGGGCCATTGCCCGCACCTGCAAACAGATCGTCACGGTATCGCAGTTTTCCCGCAGCGAGCTGCAAAAATATTACGGCGTCAGCCCCGACCGGGTCACGGTGGTGCCCAACGCCTGGCAGCATATGCAGCGGGTGGCGGCGGACGAGGGCGTGTTTGCCAAGTGGCCGCAGCTGCGGCGGGGCGAGTATTATTTTTCCATGTCCAACCTGCTCAAAAACAAAAACTTTCCCTGGGTATTGCAGGCGGCCCGCAGCAAGCCGGACGCCGTGTTTGCCATTGCCGGCGGCGGCGACCTGGCCGATGCAGCGGGGGAGAAGGGGCTGCAAATCCCCAAAAACGTCCTCTGCCTGGGCTATGTCTCGGACGGCGAGGCCAAGGCGCTGATGGCAAACTGCAGGGCGTTTGTGTTCCCCACCCTTTACGAGGGCTTCGGCATCCCGCCGCTGGAAGCCATCGCCTGCGGCGCGCCGCGGGTGCTGGTCAGCGACACCCCCTGCATGCGGGAGGTCTACGGCCCCCACGCCGATTACATCGACCTTGCGGCAAACCACGGCGACGTGGACGCCGTCACCCCCGGCCATGACGCCGCCGCCGTGCTGGCCCGCTATTCCTGGGCCGAAAGCGCCCGCCGCCTGCTGGAACTTCTGCGCAGCAGCGACCGGTAAGCGGCCGCCGGCGACGGCGGCGCTTTTGGGGGGCAGGCTTCCAATGGCTTTTTACGGTTTGCCTGAAAACGCATCTTATTTTGGAACAACGAAAGCCGGCTGACGGACCAACGTCAGCCGGCTTTCGGCATACAAAATCCCCCGGACCATCCCGGGTCCGGGGGAGCAATGCGGGTAACAGGGGTCGAACCTGCACATCGTAAGATACCAGATCCTAAGTCTGGCGCGTCTGCCAATTCCGCCATACCCGCGCGGGTCCGGCCGCAGCCCTGCGCTTTGGCCGGTACACACAAGTTTACCAACTGCCGCGCGGTTTGTCAAATCCAACGCCCCATTCCATGCAAAATTTGCCGAACGGCAAAACCCGCAATAATTCGCCGTGCCCTGCACATACTGTAAGGCAGGGAGATGATGCAAATGCACAAGCTGTTCCGGCGTGCGGCCGGGTGGGTGCTGGCCGCCGCCGTGCTGGCCGGCGCGGGGATGTACGCCCTGCGCCGCGCGCTTCCCGATACCTTTACCGTGCAGCCGGGTCAGACGCTGGCCATCGCCTCGATGCCCTGGCTCTCGGCACAGCCGGGCCGGGCGGCTTCGGGAGAGGTCCCCGCCAGCGCCGGCGCCGCAGACGGCAGCCAGACCCAGACGCTGGCGCTGTTTGACCTGATTCCGGTCAAGACGGTGCGCACCGTCGCTGCCGAGCGGCGCAGCGTGGTGGTCTGCGGTACGCCCTTCGGTGTAAAAATGTTCTCCAACGGCGCGCTGGTGGTGGCCTTTTCGGACCTGTACACCAGCCTTGGCAGCGAAAACCCCGCCAAGGAGGCCGGCCTGCGGCTGGGCGACCTGATCGTTTCGGCAGGCGGGCGCACCGTGCGCAGCAACGATGAGCTCAGCGCCGCCATCACCGCAGCGGCAGGCGGCCCCATGGAGGTGGTCTACCTGCGGGACGGCGCGCGCTGCACCTGCACGCTGACCCCGGTACAGGACCAGGACGGCAGCTACAAGGCCGGCATCTGGGTGCGGGATTCCTCGGCGGGCATCGGCACGCTGACCTTTGCCGACACGCAGAACGGCACCTTTGCGGGGCTGGGCCACGCCATCAGCGATACCGACACCGGCGCCTCCATCTCGCTGCTTTCGGGCGAGATCGTGCCGGTCACCATCACCGGCTGCGTGGCCGGCACGGCCGGCGCGCCCGGCGAACTGCGGGGAGAGTTCTCCAGCGACGCGGTGCTGGGCACCGTGCTGGCCAACGATGCCACCGGCGTGTATGGACGCCTGACCGGCAGCGTGGAGGGCGCCGTCTGCCCGGTAGCCAACAGCCAGGAGGTCAAGCCCGGCGCGGCGCAGATCCTTGCCACCATCGACGGCGGCGCCGCAAAGCTGTACGACGTGCGCATCGAACGGGTGGACCTGAACGCCGCCGACCCCAACCGCAACATGCTGATCCGCGTCACCGACCCGGAGCTGCTGGCGGCCACCGGCGGCATCGTCCAGGGCATGAGCGGCAGCCCGCTTTTGCAGGACGGCATGCTGGTGGGGGCAGTGACCCATGTGCTGGTCAACGACCCCGCCCGCGGCTATGCCATCTTTGCCCAGACGATGCTGGCAGCTGCCGACGCAGCCGCCGCCCAAAGCTGACACCCCTCGCCCCAAATGGCAAAAAAGGGAGGATATCCGCCAAACGGCCAAGCCGGACGTCTGCCGCCCAAAAGCGCAGACGCCCGGCTTTTCTGTCGAATCACGGGGGAATGCCGCGCAGCGGCGCGAAAAAGGGCCGCAAAAGTCCAAAAATATTTGCGAAAATCCCCTTGAAGCGCATGGAAAAATATGGTAAAATTACCACTGTCACCAAGACAACCACCCACACAGAAGGAGACAGCAGGCTATGGAGAGAATCAAGTTTGTGATGACAGATACAGGGGCCGATGTTTCGGCTTTGTGCAGGAAAGCACTGGAAGAAAAGGGCGTTTCGGTAACGGTGTGCGAGCGCAACGGCACCAAGGCGCTGGAAACGCTGCTGGAGCAGCGCCCGCAGGCGGCCATGCTGGATGCGTTCATGCCGGACCTGGACGCCATCACCGTCAAGCAGCGGTACGAGGCGCAGATCGGCCGCCAGGGCCCCAAGACCACCTTTTTCGTCACCGGCGCCTTCCAGAACGAGGCGGTGGAGCAGGAGCTTCTGGACAACGGCTTCTCCTTCTTTTTCGTCAAGCCCTTTGACGAGACGGTGCTGGCCGCCCGCGTGCTCAAGTGCGCCGGCACGGCGGCGCCCCGCGTCACCTTCCCGCAGGACAGCGACGAGCTGGTCGTCACCGAGATCCTGCACCAGATCGGCGTGCCCGCCCACATCAAGGGCTACCAGTTCCTGCGCGACGCCATCCTGCTGACCATCGACGACCACGAGTACATCAACGCCGTCACCAAGCGCCTTTACCCGGAGATCGCCAAGCGCAACGGCACCACCGCCAGCCGGGTGGAGCGCGCCATCCGCCATGCCATCGAGGTGGCCTGGGACCGGGGCGATGTGGATACCCTCAACAGCTATTTCGGCTACACCATCCACAACCTGCGCGGCAAACCCACCAACTCGGAGTTCATCGCCATGATCGCGGACAAGATCCGCCTGGACAAAAAGCGCCGCGCATGAGGGCGCTTTGCCGCACGCTGCCGCCGCGCCTGCCGTTTCCGGCCGGGCAGGCGGCCCCAAAACCGCCATCCCCCCTTCCATTCCCAAATAGGCAAAGACCTCCCCGGCGCTGCCGCGGGAGGTTTTTGCGTTGCCCGGCCCCAGAAAAACCAGAAAAAGCAGAGGCAGGGCCGGAAACCTTTGCCGCAAAATTCAGGGTGTCTCAGACAGATCCCCGGCACTTTGGATTTGTCCGATACACCCTGACAAACGCAGCCGCCGGCCCGTTTTTTCAGATTTTGCTGCTTCGCAGTTTTGCCGCCTGCGCGTCAAAACCATAGCTTCCCTGCGCTTTCCCTGTTTTCCAGCCGCCGGATTTGTAATCTCCGGCGGTGGATTTTTTCTGCAAATCTCTGTATAATGAGAATCATGGAATATTCTGCCGCCGGCCGCCTGCAGGCTGCGCCGCCGGCATTGGAACAGGGAGGGCTGCATCATGACAGCGGACGGCAGGACCGTCACCGCCATCCTGGTGGCCGCCGGGGCATCCCGGCGGATGGGATTTGACAAGCTGAGCCACCGCCTGCCCGACGGCCGCACCGTGCTGGAGACCAGCCTGGCGGCCTTTGAGCATCACCCCGCCGTCGACCAGCTGGTGCTGGTGGCGGGCGGCAACCTGGAGCAGTGCCGTGGGCTGGCTGCCCGCTGCGGCAAGCCCGCCGCCGTTGTGCAGGGCGGCGCGTCAAGGGCAGACAGCGTGCGCGCCGGGGTGCTGGCGGCCAGGGGGCAGCTGGTGGCCATCCACGACGCCGCCCGCCCCTTTGTCAGCCAGGCGGTCATCACCCGCGCGCTGGAAGCCGCCGTCCAAACCGGTGCCGCCGCACCGGCCGTGCCGGTCAAGGACACCGTCAAGGTCGCCGCGCCGGACGGCCGCGTGCAGGCCACGCCCGACCGCAGCACGCTGTTTGCGGTGCAGACGCCCCAGTGCTTTGACCGCGCGCGCTACCTGCAGGCCATGGAGCGGGTCCGGGGGCCGCAGGCCTCCGCCGTCACCGACGACTGCAGCCTGTTCGAGCTGGCCGGCTTTGCCGTGCAGCTGGTGGAGGGCGACTACGCCAACGCCAAGATCACCACCATCGAGGACCTGAAAGGAGAAAGCAGAATGCGCATTGGCCACGGATACGACGTCCACCGCCTGGTGGAGGGCCGCAAGCTGATTTTGGGCGGGGTGGACATCCCGTACGAGAAGGGCCTGCTGGGCCATTCCGACGCCGATGTGCTGCTGCATGCCGTCTCCGACGCGCTGCTGGGCGCTGCCGCGCTGGGGGACATCGGCGGGCATTTCCCCGACACCGACCCCCGCTACAAGGGCGCGGACTCGCTGGAGCTGCTGCGCCAGGTGGGCCTGCTGCTGAAACAGGCCGGCTACACGGTGGGCAACATCGACGCGACCATCCTGTGCCAGGCGCCCAAGCTGGCGCCCCACATCCCCGCCATGCGGCAGAACATCGCCCGCGTGCTGGACCTGCCGGCGGACGCGGTCAGCGTCAAGGCCACCACCGAGGAAAAGCTGGGCTTTACCGGCGCGGGGCAGGGCATCGCCGCCCATGCGGTGGCGCTGATCCAGTGATCCCCGCCCGCCGGGTGAAATCCCTGTAAAACGCTTTTCGGCCGGCGGAAACTATGGTATACTTAAATCTACGCCATCTGCTCCGTGCCGGCCGGAACTGCGCCGCCTGCATCCGCACCGCACGGGGCGCAGACCCTGGTAAAACGCTCCGGCCATGCCGGACATGCCCCGCCGCCTGACCGGGCGGCACAGCGCACAGCGCCCCGCCGGGCGCCGCGCAAACGGGAGAGGAGGACCGCGCGCTGATGAACAACGAACTGCTCAACATCATCAGCAATTTCCGTTCCTTTGACTGGACGCGGGATTTGATCGACGTCGTTATCATTGCCATCGGCTTTTATGTGCTTATCGTCTTTGCGCGCAAATCCCGCGCCGGCCAGCTGGTCAAGGGGCTTTTGCTGCTGCTGGCGTTCTATGCCGTGGCCTATTACTTCCGCCTGCGCACCGTGCGCTGGGTGCTCAGCAACGTGATGCAGATCGGCTTTATTGCGGTGGTCGTGCTGTTCCAGCCGGAGATCCGCCGCACGCTGGAACGCCTGGGCCAAAGCACCAGCTGGGCCGGTAAGATCTTTTTCACCCACAAGATGGAACCCACCCTGCGCGGCCGCTGGCAGAGCGCCATCGTAGCCATCTGCGACGCGGCCGAGCAGCTTTCGGACACCCGCACCGGCGCATTGATGGTGCTGGAGCGCAAAAACAACCTGGAAGAGATCATCCACACCGGCACCCAGTTCAACGCCAACGTCATCCCGGAGGTGCTGGGCACCATCTTTTACGAGGGCACCCCCCTGCATGACGGCGCCGTGGTCATCCGCGACGGCCAGATCGTGGCGGCGGGCTGCGTGCTGCCATTGTCCAACAACCTGGAAATGGGCAAGGACATGGGCACCCGCCACCGCGCCGGCCTTGGCATGAGCGAGAACTCCGACGCCATCGTGGTGGTGGTCAGCGAGGAGACCGGCATCATCTCGCTGGCCAAAAACGGGGTGCTGATCCGCCGGCTGGACCGCCAGAATCTGTTCAGCCTGCTGCAGGAGGAGATCATCCCGCCGGAGACCGGCGGCGACAAGGAGCCGGGCATTCTCAAGCAGCTTTTCGGCAAAGGAGGGACAGCCGCCAATGAACCGCAAGAATAAATCCGTGCCGGAACCGGATCAGCCGGTCAAAAAGCGTTCTCTGTGGGACAACCGCCTGTTCCTTCTGGTGGCGTCGCTGCTGTGCGCCATCATCTCCTGGAGCATCGTCACCCTGACCTTTGATTCGGAGGGCGCGCGGGAATTTACCGTTTCCGAGATCAATTACAGCTACAATTCCAACGCCTACACTTCCATGGGCTTAAGCATCGTGGACGCGCCCCAGGTGGGAAGCGTCCGCGTCCGGGTGGAGGGCAGCGGCACCGTCATCGGCCAGCTCAGCGCCAGCGACCTGATGGTCTACCCCAACTATGCCAATGTCTCCGGCTCCGGCGAGCAGACGCTGACGCTGCAGGCCCGCGTGGCCAGCAGCCAGTTTTCCAGCAACGATATCACGCTGACAGTCATCTCGCCCACCACTGCCACCATCGTGTTTGACCGCGTCAGCGAAAAGACGCTGCCGGTCACGGTGGACTCCAACGGCCTGAGCGTTGCCGACGGCTATATGCTCTACCGCTCCAACCCCGTCCCGTCCGAGGTCACCATCACCGGCCCGCAGTCCGAGCTGGACGCCATCACCTCGGTGGTGGCGCCGGTCACGGTGGACAGCGAGCTTTCGGACAGCACCAGCGTGACCACCTCGCTGGAACTGCGGGACGAAAACGGCAACACCATCACCCCGGAGTATGCCGAGCTGGACAACGCCAGCGCCAACGTGACGCTGACCGTCTACCAGGTGCGGGAGCTGCCGCTGGCGGTGGATTTCATCAACGTGCCCACCGGCTTCGACACTTCCAGCCTGAATTACAGCCTCAGCCAGGAGACGATGCTCGTGGCCGGGCCCACCCGCACCGTCAGCGCGCTGACCGAGCTCAGCGTCGTCAGCTTTGACCTGGGCCAGCAGTTTGCGCTGGACCGGGACTACCAGCTCCAGGTGGAGCTGCCCAGCGGCCTGGTGGCGCTGGGCGACACCACCAACGTGACGCTGAGCTTTGACACTTCCAACATGGGTTCCGTCACGCTCAACGTGCCCAACATCCGCACCGTTAACATGCCCAGCAACTACGACGTCGAGGTGATGTCCGAGCGGGTCACCAACGTGACGCTGTACGGCCCGGCGGACGAGATCGCCGAGCTTTCGCCGGAAAGCGTGGTGGCCCAGCTGGACTGCCAGAACCTGCAGATCACCGCCGGCCAGCAGACGCTGCCGGTCACCATTCAGGTGCCGTCCTCCAGCCGCATCTTTGCGGTGGGCAGCTACACGGTCACCTGCCAGATCACCTCCCGGTAACATCCGGCAAAAACCGCCCAAAGGAAAGGAGACGCGCAGGCCCATATGCTTCTTGTCCGCAACATCCGCCTGCCGCTTTCCTGCGGCGAGGCGGAAGCCATCCGCAAAGCACAAAAAATTCTGCATCTGCCGGCAGACCGCGCGGCCGGCTGCGGCGTCGCCAAACTTTCGGTGGACGCCCGGCACGGCACGCCGGTGCTGGTCTATACCATTGCGGTCACGCTCAAGGACGAGGGTGAGGAATCGGCGTACGCCGGGGCCTCGCCCTGCGTCGCTGTTACCCGCAGTCCGCGGTTCGACTTCCCGGTGGGCGCCGTGCCGCTGGCCGACCGGCCGGTGGTCTGCGGCCTTGGCCCGGCGGGGCTGTTCGCCGCGCTGCTGCTGGCCCGGCACGGCTACCGCCCCATCGTGCTGGAGCGCGGCCCTGCGCTGGAACAGCGCGTCGCCGCCGTGGAACGGTTCGAGCAGACCGGCCTTTTGGACCCGTCCGCCAACCTCCAGTTTGGCGAGGGCGGCGCAGGGACCTTCTCGGACGGCAAGCTCACCACGCGGGTGGGGGACCCGCTGTGCGCCTTTGTCACCCGGGCGCTCTTGGACCACGGCGCGCCGGCGGACATCGCCTGGCGGCAGAAACCCCACGTGGGCACCGACCTGCTGCGGGGCGTCATCACCTCCATCCGCAGGGAGATCGAGCGCCTGGGCGGCACGGTGCATTTCAACACGCCGCTCACCGGCCTGCGGGTGCAAAACGGCCGCCTGGCCGCCGCCGTCACGCCGGCGGGGGAGATCCCCAGCAGCCGGCTGATCCTGGCGGTGGGCCACAGCGCGCGGGACACCTTTTCCATGCTGCACCGGATGGAACTGCCCATGGAGTGCAAGCCGTTTTCGGTGGGGGTGCGGGCCGAGCACCTGCAGGCCGACATCGACCAGAGCCTTTACCACGCCGCCGCCGGCCACCCGGCCCTGCCCAAAGGCGAGTACCAGCTCAGCCAGCATGTGGGGGAGCGGTGCGTTTACACCTTCTGCATGTGCCCCGGCGGTCGGGTCATGGCCGCCGCCAGCGAGGCGGGCGGCGTGGTCACCAACGGCATGAGCTACCATGCCCGCGACGGCCAAAACGCCAACGCCGCCGTGGTGGTCAGCGTGGACGGCCGGGATTTTGGCGGCGACCCGGAAAAGGCCGTGGCCTTCCAGCGCCGGCTGGAGCAGGCAGCCTGCCGGGCCGGCAGCGGCCTGGCCCCCTATGCCGCCCCCGCCGAGACGGTGGGCAGTTTTCTGGAAGGCCGGGGCAGGCTGGAGCTGGACCGGGTGCAGCCCACTTACCCGCGGGGCGTGACCCCCTGTGACCTCGGCAGCCTGCTGCCGGGCGACCTGGCCGACGCCATGCGCGCCGGCCTGCAGGCCTTTGGCCGCAAGCTGGCCGCTTACCGCGCCCCCGACGCTGTGCTGACGGGCCTGGAGACCCGCACTTCCAGCCCGGTGCGGCTGCTGCGCGGGCAGGACCTGCAGTGCGCCGCGCTGCCCGGCCTGTACCCCTGCGGCGAGGGCGCCGGCTACGCGGGCGGCATTATGACCGCCGCCGTGGACGGCGTGCGCTGCGCCGCCGCCCTGATGGCGCAGAACGCCCCGCCGCCCGGCTGACAGCCGCCCGACAAGGGTTGACAAGGCGTTTTGCTTTACACCGATCGCCGTCAAAATGCGGCGGGAAACCGGGTGTGCAGCAAAATGACTTTACACCACAAAATGCCGCGCAAAAGCGCGAAAAAAGGAATTTTCCAGGAGAAGCGACCATGCCATATTCCCACCCTTACAAACCAAACCCCGGCCGGAGCGGCGGGCAGGGCCAGCCCTATGCCGCCAATGGCCGGGACGCCCGCACCGACAACCGCGGCTTTGAGCAGCGCGCCGGGGACCTGGGCCGCCGCATGGACGAGAAGGCGGCTGAATTTGAGCAGAAGGCCGAGGACTGGAGCCGCCGTGTTGACCGCAGGGCGGACGACCTGGACCGCTCGGTGGACGATTTTGTCGACCGTGTGGTGGACCTTGGCACCAACGTGGGAGCCGGTGTGCTGGAGGCCATCTCGGATGCGCTGGCCAGCGCCGGGGACGCCATTTCCGGCTGGGCAAAGCCGGACAAAGAGCTGACTTTCGCCCAGTGGCGCGCCCGCATTGACCGCCGCCTGAAAAACAGCGAACAGGGCGGCTACCTGGCCATGGCCATCGCCGGCGCGGTGTTTGCCGCGTCTTTCGGCATTGCGGCGCTGGTCATGTTCATCCTGTCCGCCGTGGGGCCGGAGGCGCTGAACCTTGCCTACGACAATTTCGTGGTCTTTCCCATCCTGATGGCGGTGTTCACGCCGCTGACGGTGGGCTTTGGCATCATGACCGGCGTCGGCGTCAAAAAGTACCGCTTTTTCGGCCGCATCCGCAGCTACCTGCGCGCCGCCCATGACTGGGTGTGCGGCCTGCCGGCCATCGCCCGTGCAGCCGGCCGCAGCACGGCCCAGGCGCAAGCAGACTTGGCCAGGGCTATCACCGACGGCAAGCTGCCCGGCGTGTTCCTCAGCGAGGACGGCGGCACCGTCTATTTCAAGGAGAAGCTGTTCGCCGCCGCCCAGGCCCGCCAGGCCGGGGCCGAAGCGGACGCCCGCCGGGCCGAGACCCAGCCGGACGCCGCGCCCCTGACCCCGCTGGAGCAGTTCCAGCGCGACGGCAGCGACTTTTTGAACTACCTGAAAAGCTGCCAGGGCCGCCTGGACGCTGCGGCGGACGAGGAACTGGCCGCCATGCGCAAAAACTGCGCGGTCATTTTGGGCTTTATCCACAACCACCCCGACCAGCTGGGCCGGGTGCGCCGCTTCTCGGACTATTACCTGCCCACCACCCGCAAGCTGCTGGACACGGCGCTGGGCCTGGGCGACGCCGAGGCCGAGAACGCCCGCGCCATCCGCCGGGACATCACCGGCATCCTGCACACGCTGAACACCGCCTATGTCCGGCTGTATGACACGCTTTTGCAGGATGTCTCGATGGACGTCTCCACCGAGATCGACACGCTGGAAGCCATGCTGCGCCAGGACGGCCTGGCCGGCGGCTTTGCCAGCGATTTCGGCGCCGCCCGCTGACGGGCAAACGCCGGACCATACCATAAGCGACCGCCGCGCGCCGGGCTCTCTGCCCGGCAGGCGCGGCATACAGGAGAGGGATGAGGAACACCATGGGGTATCGCATCTGGCAGCCGAAGCCGCTGGATGAGCAGGCGGCGGCCGCTTTGCAGCAGTCTGGCTGCGGCAGGCTGCTTTCGCGGGTGCTGGCCGCGCGGGGCTGCCAAACGCCGCAGCAGGCCGCGGCGCTGCTGGAGGGGGAAACGCCCCTGTCCGACCCGTTTGCCATCCGGGATATGGACAAGGCGGTGGAGCGGCTGCACCGCGCCGTGGAGGAGGGCGAGACCATCGTCATTTACGGCGACTACGACGTGGACGGCGTTACCGCCACCGCCATTTTGTACGAGTATCTCACCAACCTGGGCGCGCAGGTGCGCTGCAAACTGCCCCTGCGCACCGAGGGCGGCTACGGCATGAACAGGGACGCGCTGAAAAAACTGGCGGACAAGGGCTATACCCTGATCGTCACGGTGGACAACGGCATCGCCGCCGTGGAGGAGGCCGCCTACGCCAGGGAGCTGGGCATCGACCTGGTCATCACCGACCACCATCTGCCCTCCGGCCCGCTGCCCGACGCGGCGGCGGTGGTGGACCCCAACCGCCCCGACGACGAGAGCGGCTGCGGCAGCCTGTGCGGCGCCGGCGTCGCCTTCAAGCTCTGCGCCGCCATGGAGGGCTGCGACCCCGCCGAGATGCTGGACGTCTGCGGCGACCTGGCGGCCATCGGCACGGTGGCCGACGTGGTGCCGCTGGTGGGGGAAAACCGCACCCTGGTGCGGGAGGGCCTGGCCCTGCTGGCGGACACCGTCCGCCCCGGCCTGGCCGCCTTGCTGGAAGCCGCCGGCTGCGGCGGCAAGCCCGTCACCGCCGAGATGATCGGTTACAGCATCGCCCCGCGGCTCAACGCCGCCGGACGCATGGACACGGCCGCCACCGCCTTAAAGCTGCTTTTGTGCGAGAACGAGGAGCAGGCCGACGGCATCGCCGCCCGCCTGACCGAGATCAACACCGCCCGCCAGCACACCGAGCAGGAGGTGTTGGCCGCCGCCCTGGCCCGGCTGGAGGCGGAACCCGCCCGCGCCCATGACCGGGTGCTGGTGGTCTGGGGCGAAAACTGGCACCCCGGCGTGCTGGGCATCGTGGCCAGCCGCCTTATGGAGCGGTTTGGCCGCCCGGCCATCGTGATCTCGCTGGCCGACGGCGAGGGCCGGGGCAGCGGCCGCGCCCCCCGCAGCTTTGACCTGCACGGTGCGCTGGAAGCCTGCGCCGGCCTGCTGACCCGCTACGGCGGCCACGCGGCCGCCGCCGGCCTGACGCTGGAGGAAGAAAGACTGCCCGCTTTCCGCAGTGCCGTCAACCGCTGGGCGGCCGAGCGCCATCCCCGGCCGGAACCGCCGGTGCTGGAGCTGGACGCCCCCGCCGCCGTGGCCGAGCTGACGCTGGACGAGGTCGGCCAGCTGGAACGGCTGGCGCCCTTTGGCGGCGGCAACCACCAGCCGCTGTTTTTCATCCAAGACGCCGTGGTGGACGGCGTCTGGCCCATGGGCGCCGAAAAGCGCCACAGCCGCATCCGGCTGCGCCAGGGGCAGGCCACCTGCTTTGCCTCGCTGTTCGGCACCCCGCCGGAGGACCTGCCCTACCGGGTAGGCACAGCGGTGGACGCGGCGGTGGAGGCCGGCATCTTCAACGGCCGCAACGGGCCGGGGGTATCGCTGCATATCCGGGCGATGCGCCCCGCCGGCATGGGGGACGGCCCCTGCCGCCAGGCGGCGCTGCTGGATGATTTCTTGGCCGGGCGCAGCCTGACGCAGGATCAGGCCGCCGCGCTGAGCCCCACCCGCGCCGACACGGTGGCGCTGTACCGGCTGGTGCAGTCCGGCACCGTCTTTGCCGAAGACCTGCAGCCCACATTTGCGGCGCTGGGGGCGGAATACGCCGGCAAGGCGCTGGTCAGCCTGGAGGCGCTGCGGGAGCTAGGTCTGGTGGAGCGCCGGGGCGCCCGCTGGATGCCCGCCGCTGTCAGCGGCAAAAAAGACCTGACCAGCGCGCCGATCCTGCGGCGCATGGCGGCCATGGCCGCACAGGAAAACCAAGAGAGGGGATGACCGCATGGCGGAGAAGATGCAAAACATGGAAAACGATCCGGGCGCCAACGAGGGGAAAATGCCCATCACCTACGGGCAGCTGCGCAGAGACCTGCAGGAAAGCGGCCGCCCCTACGATTTTGACATGATCGACCGGGCCTACGCCCTGGCCGAAAAGGCCCACGACGGCCAGCGCCGCCGCAGCGGCGAGCCGTATATCTGCCACCCGATGTGCGTGGCCCAGATCCTGATCGAGCTGGGCATGGACAGCGAGAGCATCTCCGCCGCGCTGATGCACGACGTGGCCGAGGACACCGCCGTCACCATCGACGAGATCCGCGCCCAGTTCGGCCCCGAAGTGGCGCTGCTGGTGGACGGCGTCACCAAGCTGACCCAGATCAAGTTCTCCAACGTCGAGGACCGCCAGGCCGAAAACCTGCGCAAGATGCTGTTGGCCATGAGCCAGGACGTCCGCGTCATGATCATCAAGCTGGCCGACCGGCTGCACAACATGCGCACCGGCGACGCCTGGCCGGAGCAGAAGCGCCGGGACAAGGCGCTGGAAACGATGGAGGTCTACGCCCCCATCGCCCACCGGCTGGGCATCTCCAACATCAAGGAGGAGCTGGAGGACCGCAGCCTGCAGTATCTGGACCCCATCGGCTACTCCACCATCCAGGGCCTTCTGGACGAGCACGGCGACGATTTCCTCAACGACGTCTGCAACACCATCCAGGAGCATCTGGCCGAAAACGGCATCACCAACGCCTCTATCAAGCACCGCATCAAGAGCGTTTACGGCATCTACCGCAAAATGTTCGTGCAGAACAAGGTGTTTGAGGAGATCTACGACGTCTACGCCGTGCGCATCATCCTGGACTCGGTGGCCGAGTGCTACACCGCCCTGGGCCTGATCCACGATATGTACCATCCCTTGCCCAACCGGTTCAAGGATTACATCTCCACCCCCAAGCCCAACGGCTACCAGAGCCTGCACACCACCGTCATCGGCCACGAGGCCCTGCCCTTTGAGGTGCAGATCCGCACCCGCGACATGGACCGCCAGGCCGAGTACGGCATCGCCGCCCACTGGAAGTACAAGGCCGGCCTGACCTCCGGCGGCAGCGACAAGCTGGACGAGCGCCTGGCCTGGGTGCGCCAGCTGCTGGAAAGCCAGCGTTCCAGCGCCGACGCCACCGACCTGCTCAGCGATATCAAGAGCGACCTTCTGCCGGAGGAGGTCTTTGCCTTCACCCCGCGGGGCGACGTCATCAACCTGCCGGCGGGGGCCACCGTCATCGACTTTGCTTACGCCATCCACTCGGCGGTGGGCAACCGGATGATCGGCGCCAAGGTCAACAACCGCATCGTGCCCATCGACCACCAGGTGGTCACCGGCGAGATCATCGAGATCATCACCGGCCCCGAAAACCGCGGCCCCAGCCGGGACTGGCTGAACATCGTCAAGACCAGCGAGGCCAAAAACAAGATCCGCAACTGGTTCAAGAAGGAGCGGCGTGAGGAGAACATCGCCGAGGGCAAGGAAGCCCTGGAGCGGGAGATGCGCCGCAACCTGATGAACGTGCCGGCCGAGCAGTACGACGAGTTCATGGCCAGCCTGGCCCGCCGCAACCGCTGCAACTCGGTGGATGAGCTGTATGCGGCGCTGGGCTACGGCGGCCTGCAGATGTCCCGCGTGCTGCCCAAGCTGAAGGACGAGTACGCCCGCCTCAGGCCGCCGGAACCAAAACCGGTCACGCTGGACATCAAGCGGGTGCACTCCTCCGACGGCGTGGTGGTGGAGGGCATCGACAACTGCCCCATCAAGTTTGCCAAGTGCTGCTCGCCGCTGCCGGGGGACGACATCATCGGCTTTGTCACCCGCGGGTTCGGCGTGTCCATCCACAAAAAGGACTGCAAAAACGTCCGCGAGAGCATGCGCCACCCCGAAAACGCCGAGCGTTGGGTCCGCGCCTACTGGGATACCGCCGCCAGGGAGCAGTACAGCGCCACATTGGAGCTGACCTGCATGGACCGCGCCAACCTGGTGTCGGACATCGCGCTGGCGCTGGGGGATATGCGGGTGCCCATCTACTCGCTGGCTGCCCGCGCCGCCGAGCAGGGCCGCGCCCACATGAGCGTGACGGTGGGCATCACCAACACCGAACACCTGAACAACGTGGTGGCCCGGCTGAAAAAGGTCAAGGATGTCATCAGCGTCATCCGCACCTGACACGCCTGCCGCCCCGGACGGAAAACCATGACGATCCCGCAGCACAAAAACCGCATACGCACCCTGGCCGCGGCGCTTGCCGGCGCTGCGGCCGGCGTTGCTGTGTTCTTCTGGCTGTACGGCGCCATGACGCTGGACGTGACCAGCGACGCATGGATCCTGAACGGCTACGACGAGACCGACATTTTGCAGCATTACGCCGGCTGGGTGCTGTTCCGCAACTCCCACTGGGCGCTGCCGCCCGGCCTGTGCGACACGCTGGCCTGGCCCCAGGGCACCATGGTCGCCTATACCGACAGCCTGCCCTGGGTCAGCATGGCGTTCAAGCTGCTGCGCGGCGCGCTGCCTTCCATCTTCCAGTGGTTTGGCTGGTACACGCTGTTCTGCTTTGCCATGCAGGGGGCGGCGGGGGCGCTGCTTTGCACCCGCGGCGCAAAGTCCGGCGGCTGGGGCAGCCGTCTCGCTTTTGCCGCGCTGGGCGGGCTGCTGTTTGCCTGCCTGCCCACTTTGTGGGAGCGGGCCTTCCGCCATGTGGCGCTGGCGTCGCAGTATCTGTTTTTGTTCGCGCTGTATTTTTATCTCGAATACCGCGCCGCCCTGGCGCAGGGGCGGCGGCCCCGGTGGGGCTGGGTGTTTGTGGCGCTGCCCTTTGCGGCGGTGGGCATCCACCCCTATTTTCTGCCGCCGGTCATGCTGTGCACGCTGCTGGCGGGCATTGAGCTTTGGCGCGCCGCCAAACGGCCGCTGGCCGGGGCGGGGCTGTTCGGCGGCGGGCTGCTGGCCGCGCTGGCCGGGGCCTGGCTCACCGGCGCGGTGGGCAGCGGGGTGGCGGTCTCCCGCTACGGCTACGGCGAGATCTCGATGAACCTCAACGCCCTGTTCAACCCCAGCTCCCGCGGCGGCTACACCTGGTCGCGCCTTCTGCCCCAGCAGGCGCAGAACCCCAGCCAGTACGACGGCTTCAACTACCTGGGGCTGGGCGTGCTGGCGCTGGTGGCGTCGGCGCTTTTGTACAGCATATGGCGCACGGCGCGCCGCCCGGCGGATACCGCCGCCTGGTGGCGGCGCAACGGCCCGCTGTTTGCCGCCTGCGCGTTCCTTACGCTGTTTGCCGTCACCAACAACATCACCTTCGGCAGCTGGACGCTGTCCATCCCCATCCCGCAGGCGCTCACCGACCTGTGCGGCATCTTCCGTTCCAGCGGGCGGATGTTCTACCTGGTGGCCGCCTGCATGGTGCTGTTCGGCGTGTACACGCTGCGCGGCGCCTGCGCCTGGTCGCACCCGGCCGCGGGGCGGGGCAGGGCGCTTGCCTGCGGGCTGCTGGCGGTGGTCTGCGCCGTGCAGCTGTGGGACCTGTCCGCTGTGGCGGCCCAAAAACGGGCGCTGTTTGACCAGGAGCCTGCCCCCAATGTGGTCACCGCCGCCGAGACCCAGACCCTGGGCGCCGGCCACACTCGCCTGCTGGCGGCGTCCCCCCTGCGGGAGGACCGCACCCGCCGTCTGGCCATCCTGGCCGGCAAGCAGGGGCTTGCCACCAACATCTCCATCGCCGTTTCGGGCCAGTATCCCGCCGCCGAGGCCCTGGCCCTGCAGGCCGGCGAGCAGCTGCTGGCGGGGCAGTACGACCCCGAGACCGTCTACGTCACCACCGACGGCGCTCAGTACGAGCAGTGGCAGTCGATCTATGCCGGCGACCCCGGTGTGACGCTGTTCGTCACCGATTCCTGCTATTTCCTGGTTCCGCAGGCGGCGGGCTGAGCCGGCGTGCGGTTCTCTTAATTTATTTGTAAACAAAAAAGGAAGGCTTTTATGCGTGCAGTGATCCAGCGTGTTTCCCGGGCGTCCGTCGCAGTCAACGGGGGCGAGCCCCGCGCCATCGGGCCGGGCATCGTCATCCTTTTGGGCGTGGGCGAGCACGACACCCTTGCCATCGTGCCCAAACTGGCCGAAAAATGCGCCCAGCTGCGCATTTTTGAGGACGAGGACGGCAAGCTCAACCGCAGCGCCGCCGAGCTTGGCTATTCGGCGCTGGTGGTCAGCAATTTCACCCTGTACGGCGACACCGCCAGGGGCCGCCGTCCCAGCTTTATCCGCGCCGCAAAACCGCCGCTGTCGGTGGAGGCCTACGAGGCGTTTCTCCGGGAAATGCAGCGCCAGGGCCTGAAACAGGTGCAGCACGGCGAGTTCGGCGCCGATATGCAGGTCTCGCTGGTCAACGACGGCCCCGTCACCATCGTCATCGACACCGACGACTGGGCAAAGCATTGACAAACCCCGGCAAACATGGTATCCTGACCCATCCTATCTCACCCACCACGCCGCGCGCTGCGCGGGGGAGGCAAACCCATGAAACTGATCCATATCCTTGGCCCGGCCATGCTGTACACCAACACCTTTCTGGTGCTGACCGACGCCGGCCATGCCGTCGCCATCGACCCGGCGGCCGCCCCGCAGCGGTATCTGGACCAGCTGGAACAGAACCACGCCGTGCTGACCCATATCCTGCTGACCCACGGCCACTACGACCATGTGGGCGCGGTGGGGGCGCTGCAAAAGGCCACCGGCGCAAAAGTTTACCTGGAACCTGCCGACCGGCAGGGCAGCCAGATGTTCCCGCTGGCGTCCGCCGACGCGGCTTACCCCGCCGACGGCAGGCTGACCGTTGACGAGCTGACCTTTACCGTCTGGCGCACCCCCGGCCACACGCCGGGCAGCGTCTGCCTGTACTGCAACGGGTATCTGTTCAGCGGCGACACGCTGTTTGCCGGCAGCTGCGGCCGCACCGACCTGCCCGGCGGCAGCACCGCTGATATGCGCCGCAGCCTGTCTCTGCTGGCGGAGCTGCCGCTGCCGGCGGACACCCGCGTGCTGCCCGGCCACGGCGAGGACACCACCCTGGGCGAGGAAAAACGGCACAACCCGTATATGATGGGGGCGTGGTTTTGATGGCGGAAGAAAGCAATGCCATGCGGCTGATCCTGTGCGGCACCGCCGGCTATGAGGCCGAACACACCGCGCGGATGTTTTTCCGGATGCAGCGGGCCGACTGCCCGCCGCCGGATGGCGATTACCTGCTGGTCTCGGCCAAGCCCTATGCGTTCCTGGCGCTGCTGCGCCGGGGCGGCGTCACCCGCTGGCAGGCCCTGCCCGCCAACCCGGACGCCGATCTGCCGTCGCGGGAGTACGCGCTGTGCAAAATGCTGTATCAGTTTTTGCAGCGGCAGACCGGCATCCGCCCGCCCTGGGGCATGATGACCGGCGTGCGCCCGGTGCGCATCATCCACGATATGCGCGCCGCCGGCGCCACCGAGCAGCAGATCGAGGACCGCTTTATCGGCCACTTTGACTGTACCCGCCAGCGGTTCGATATGGCAAAGCGTATCGCCGACCTGCAGCGGTCCATTTTGGAGGCCGCCCGCCCCATGGACTGCAGCCTGTACGCGGGCATCCCGTTCTGCCCGTCCCGGTGCAGCTACTGCAGCTTTGTCTCCCGCACGGTGGGAGACAAGGCCACCCGCGCGCTGGTGCAGCCCTATGTGGACTGCCTGTGCCGGGAGCTGGATACGATGCGGCAGGTGGCAGCCGACTGCGGCCTGGACGTAAAAACGCTTTACATCGGCGGCGGCACCCCCACCAGCCTGTCGGCGGACCAGCTGCGCCAGCTGATGGGGAAACTGGCCGGCCTGTTTGACCTGGGCAGGCTGCAGGAATATACCGTCGAGGCCGGCCGCCCCGACTGCACCGATTACGAGAAACTCTGCGTGCTGAAGGAGTACGGCGCCACCCGCATCTCCATCAACCCGCAGACCTTCTCGGACCAGGTGCTCAAAAACATCGGCCGCAAACATACCGCCCGGGATATTCTGGACTGCTTTGCCGCCGCCCGCAGGGCCGGGCACGGCAACATCAACATGGACCTGATCGCCGGCCTGCCCGGCGACACGGTGGAGGGGTTCCGCAAAAGCCTCAAGACCGCCATCTCGCTGGAGCCGGAGAACATCACGGTGCATACCCTGACGCTCAAGCGTGCCTCCAACCTGGTGGTGGAACACCGCGCCGCCGCATACGATGACGTAGCCCGCATGCTGGAAAGCTGCGCCCTGCTGGAACAGGCCGGATATGTACCCTATTATCTTTACCGGCAGAAGGGCACCCTGCAGAACCTGGAAAACATCGGCTGGTGCAAGCCGGGGTACGAGGGGCTTTACAACATTTACATCATGGAGGAGGTCCACACCATCCTCTCGGCCGGCGCGGGCGGCTCCACCAAGCTGGTGCAGCCGGGCGTGCGCCATGCCCGCATCGAGCGCATCTTCAACTACAAATATCCCACCGAGTATATCGACCATTTTGACACGGTGCTTTCCCGCAAGGAAGGAGTGAAGGACTTTTATGCCGAATTCTCCGACACGGATCCCCAAACGGCTGGTGGGCGGTAATCTGATCAACTTTGCCGCCGCCCGCCCGCAGGAATTTGTCGACCTCTGCGAGGCCGAGTATGACGCCCGCATCCGCCGCATCTCGCAGGCGGTGCTGGACTCCGGCTGCGCGGTGGTGCTGCTGACAGGGCCTTCCAGCTCCGGCAAGACCACCTCGGCCAACCGGCTGGCCCAGGCCATCCGCGCCGCCGGCCGCCGCAGCGAGGTCATCAGCCTGGACGACTTTTTTGTGGGCGAGGGCCGCTATCCCAAGCGCCCTGACGGCTCGGACGACTACGAGTGCGTTGAGGCGCTGGATATCCCGCTTCTGCGATCCTGCCTGCGGGACCTGGCCGAGACCGGCGAGTGCGATATGCCGCAGTTCGACTTTTTGACCCAGCTGCCCAGGCCGGAGCGCTGCCACGTGGACTGCCGGGACGGCGTCGCGGTCATTGAGGGACTGCACGCCTTCAACCCGCTGCTGACCGACCACCTGCCCAAAAGCGCGGTGCTGTTGGTTTACGCCGGCATGCGCGAGGAATACTGCGACGACGCCGGCGCCCGTGTGCTGGCCACGCGGGATCTGCGGCTTGCGCGGCGCATCACGCGGGATTACCTCTTCCGCGGCCACGACGCGGATTTTACGCTGAACCTGTGGCCCCACGTCATCAGTTCGGAAAACAAATCCATCAAGGTGTTCAAAAACCGGGCCGACCTGGTGCTGGACACCTCTTTCAGCTGCGAGCCGGGGCTGTGGCGTGCCGAGCTTCTGCCCATGGTGCAGAAAATGACCCCCAGCGCCGCCAACGCCGCGCGCCTGGCGTCACTTTGCGCGCAGCTGCGTCTGTTTACGCCGGTGGACCCGGCGATGATCCCGGCGCGCAGCATCCTGCGGGAATTTATCGGTCAAAATCCCTGAAAAGGCCGGAAAACCGCAAGAATTAACGAAACGTACACACAATTCGCCCCCGCCAGCCGTTGCAAACCGGCCGGGGATAGGCTATAATGCAAAGTAACAGGCCGCGGTGCGCACTGCCGCAGGATCTGCTGTGACGCGGCCATGCTTTGTCAAGAAAGAGGTGCATTCAAATGTTTGAAGTAGATATTGAAATGCTGAAAGAACAGGGCCTCCAGATCATGGATACCGCCAAAAAGACCGCGCTGGACATTGCCGACAAGGGCAAAAATCAGCTGGAACTGCTGAACCAGCAGGCCCGTCTGTCCAAGGCGCAGCGCCAGCTGGGCGCGCTGGTGTACAGCCTGCACAAGGCCGGCGAGGAAAACCAGCCCCTGGTGGACAAGTACATCGAGGCCATTGCCGAGATCGAAAGCACCATCGAGGCCATCAAGGCCCGCATGACCCCCGCCGAGCGCGCTGAGGCCGAGGCGGAAGCGGATACCGAAGCGGAGGAACCCGCCGAGGAGCAGCCCGCCGCCGAGGAGGAAGCCGAGGAGGAGGAGATCATCGAGGAAGAGCCGGACCGCCCCCGCGGCGAGGTCAAGATCTGCCCGGTCTGCCACTCCGAGGTGGACGCCGAGGCGCTGTTCTGCAACCATTGCGGGGCGCAGCTGTGACCCCGTATCCCCGCAAAGAGCATTACACGGCGGAGGATCTGGTCGAGATCATCCGCATCCTGCGCGACCCGGACACCGGCTGCCCCTGGGACAAGGTGCAGACCCACGCCTCCATCCGCATGAACTTTCTGGAGGAAGCCTACGAGGCGGTGGACGCTTTGGATCTGGACGACCCGGAACTTCTTTGCGAGGAGCTGGGCGACGTGCTGATGCAGACGGCTTTCCACGCCGAGATGGAGGAGGAGACCGGCCGCTTTACCTGGCAGGACGTCTGCGACGGCGTCTGCCGCAAGCTGATCTTCCGCCATCCGCACATTTTTGGCGCCCAGCCCGGCCTGGAAGGCATAAATGACTGGGATGCGCTCAAAAATAAGGAAAAGGGCCGCACCACCCTGGCCGGGGACCTGGAAAGCGTTCCCAAAGCCATGCCGGCCCTGATGCGCGCCGCCAAGCTGCAAAAGCGGGCCGAGCGCCGCCTGGGGCAGACGCCCCCGCAGCCGGACGCCGCCGCCCAAGCCGCGGCGCAGGCTGCCGCCGGCGGCCCGGATGCCGAGGAGGCGGTGGGACGCCTGCTGTTCGAGGCCGTCCGCCTTGCCCGCGCGGCGGGCGTTGACCCGGAGCAGGCCCTGCAGCGCCGGAACGAGCAGTTCCTGCGCCAGGCCGCCGGGGCGGACGCCGAATAACAAGCCAGTCAAAAAGCCTGCGCGCCGCGGTGCTAAAACAGCCGCGCCGCCGCGCATGCCTTTTTGCAGATAAATTACTTGGAGGTATAAACAATGACCAAAGTTGAATTGATTGCCGCGGTCGCTGCCGATGCCGGCCTGACCAAAAAGGATGCCGAGAAGGCTGTCAACGGTATGATCAATGCCATCACCGAGGCGCTGAAGAACGGGGAGGAGGTCTCCCTGGTCGGTTTCGGCACCTTTAAGGTCCGCGAGCGCGCCGAGCATTCCGGCATCAATCCGCAGACCAAGGAGCCGATGACCATCGCCGCTTCCAAGCTGCCTTCCTTCAAGGCCGGCAAGGCGCTGAAGGACGCTGTGCAGTAAGGCACAAATCTTGTCAAGCGGCTGCGCTGCGGCGCAGCCCAGGGCCTGCCGCGGCCGGGAACCCCCGGTGCGGCGGGCCATTTTCCTGTTTTTGGGCGCTGCCCGGATTTTTTTGCAAAAAGGGGGATCATCCACCATGCGTTTGGACAAATACCTGAAGGTCAGCCGCCTGATCAAACGGCGCACGCTGGCCAACGACGTGGCCGACGCCGGCCGCGTCATCGTCAACGGCAAACCGGCCAAGGCCAGCTATGCGGTCAAAACCGGCGACGAGATCGAGATCACCTTCGGCAACAAGCCGGTCAAGGTGCGGGTGCTCTCTACCGAGGAGCCCCGCGGCAAGGACGTCGCCCGCGAACTGTACGAGGTCCTGCCCGAATAAACTCGCCCGGCATATTTCCGGTCCCCGGCGCATATATAGATAGCAAAGTGCCGCTGCACCCTGCGCGGCGCAAAGCCATCCTGCCGCAAGAAGGGGAGGTGCCCGCCCATGCCGGCCAAATCCAACGAGCCCGTGCCGGTGGAAACATCGGCCCAGGCCCAGACCCATACCCTGACCCTGGAAAACCGCCGCACACTGGTGGCCACCGGCGTCACCCGCATTGTCAGCTGTGACGAGACCGGCGCGGCGCTGGACACCGTGCAGGGCCGGCTGACCATCGGCGGGCAGGCCATCCAGGTGGGGGAGCTGTCGGTGCGCACCGGCGAGGTCCGCATTTTCGGCAAGATCGAGTTTCTGCAGTACACCGAAAACCGCGAAAGCGCCGGCGGCTTTTTCCGGCGGCTGTTCGGGTGACCCGCCGTGACGGCTTCGCCGCCTTTGTGGGCGCTGTGGACGGATGTGCTGTGGTGCCTGGGGCTGGGCCTGGCGGCAGCCGCCGCGCGGGACGCCGCCGGCCTGCTGCTGGGGCACAGCCGCCCGGTGCGGTTCCTTCTGGACCTGCTTGCCTTTGCGTCGGCCGCGGTGCTGGCCTGCGGGTTTGCGGCCGGGCTTTCGGCCAGCGGCCGGGTGCGCTGGTACATGGCGGCCGCCATGGCGCTGGGTGCGCTGGGCTGGCGGTGGGCGGCGTCCGGGCTGCTGCACCGTGCGGCGGCGCTGGTTTTGCGCCTGCTTACGCTGCCCATGCGGCTGGCAGAGCGGTATCTGGCGCGCCCTGCCCGCCGCCGGCTGGCCGCCATCGCCGCAAAACGAAAAAAATCCGCCGGAAAACGGCAAAAAGCACAAAAAAGGCACAAAAAAATCTTGCAAAAGCAAGGACGTATATTATATAATTAAACATACGCAAGCGTCGCAGTACGCTTGCCGCCGATCTGCCGGAAGGAGGCTGAACACCGCGATGAAACACCACAAGGTCGTACCCAAGTGGGTCGGGCCGGCGCTGATCGTTGTGCTGTGCGGGTATCTGTTCATCAACGTGCTTCAGTGCCAGATGACGATCAGTTCCAAGCGGCAGGAGCTTGACACCATTCAGAACCAGGTGGCTGAGCAGCAGGCCCAGAACGAGGAACTGTCCCGCTCTCTGGACGACGGCGAGGACGCCATCATCGAGCGCATGGCCCGCGAACAGGGCTATGCCCGCCCGAACGAGCGCGTCTTTTACGACATCGGCGGCAACTGAACCAACGGCGGCTGGGGCTTTGCGGGTCCGTGCCGCCCCAAAACGCACTACGGAAAAAGGGGTATCGCAGTTTGGCATTTCAGGTAGGGGACATCGTCGAAGGAAAGATCACCGGCATCAAACCGTTTGGCGCCTTTGTTGCGCTGCCGGACCACAAGAACGGCCTTGTCCACATCTCGGAGGTTTCGTACGAGTTCGTTCAGGATCTGTCCACCGTCCTGTCCGAGGGACAGACGGTCCAGGTCAAAGTCATGAGCATTGCGCCGGACGGCAAGATCGCGCTGTCCATCAAGCGCACCCAGCCCGCGCCGGAACGCGGCAGCCGCCCGCCCCGCAAGGAGCACGGCGGCCAGCAGCATCCGGGCGGCGGCGCGGCGGCCCGCAGCGGCGGACGTCCGCCCCGCAAGGAACCGGCGCCCCGCGTCTGGCAGCCCAAGCCGGCCCAGCCCAAAGGGGACTTGAGCTTTGAGGACATGATGTCCCGCTTCAAATCCCAGAGCGAGGAAAAGATCGCCGACCTCAAGCGGGTGACCGAAAACCGCCGTGGCGGGTATTCCCGCCGCCGCGGCTGAGCGCATCCGATGAAACGGTAAATACAAAAGGCTCTGCCGTGGCAGCTGTGCCGGCGCAGGGCCTTTTTGCCTTGCCTGGCGACCGATACACCGATTTTACAGACAGAAAGGACAAACCATGCCGGAACCGTATACACTGGTCGCGCCCTGCTTTTTCGGGACCGAATC
This sequence comes from Candidatus Gemmiger stercorigallinarum, assembly GCA_019119495.1. Taxonomy (GTDB): domain Bacteria; phylum Bacillota; class Clostridia; order Oscillospirales; family Ruminococcaceae; genus Gemmiger; species Gemmiger stercorigallinarum. The sequence goes on from DWWX01000020.1 coordinate 31,905, forward strand.
CACCCTTGCCTTCGAGGTGCGCCGCCTGGGCGCCGGGAACGTCCAGGTCACCGACGGCCGCGTCACCTTCCAGGGCGGGGCGGAATTGATCGCCGCCGCCAACCTCAACCTGCGCACCGCCGAGCGGGTGCTGCTGCTTCTGGCCACCGCCCGCACCACCACCTTTGACGAGCTGTTTGACGCCGTTTACGCCATCCCCTGGGAGGAGCTTCTGCCGCCGGACGCCGCCTTCCCGGTCAAAGGCTCCAGCCTGTCCAGCCAGCTGTCCAGCGTGCCCGCCTGCCAGAGCATCGTCAAAAAGGCGGTGGTCAAGCGGCTGATGGCCGGCCACCACGTTTCCACCCTGCCGGAGACCGGCGCACTGTACAAGCTGCGCTTTGCCCTGCGCAAGGACCGGATGGAGATGTATCTGGACACCTCCGGCGACGGCCTGCACAAGCGGGGCTACCGCCGCAACGCCACGCTGGCCCCCATCAAGGAGACGCTGGCCGCAGCCATCGCCGACCTGGGCCGCGTGCGGCGGGACAGCATCGTGCAGGACCCCTTCTGCGGTTCCGGCACGCTGGTGATCGAGGCCGCCCAGAAGGCGCTGAACATCGCCCCCGGCCTGCGCCGCCGATTTGCCGCCGAGTCCTTCGGCTTTATTCCCCGCCAGGTCTGGGCGGAGGAGCGGGCCAAAGCCATCGCCGCCGCCCGCCCCGACGCGGCGTTCGAGGCCTTCGGCTATGACATCGACCCCGCGGCCGTGGCCCTGGCTGCGGCCAACGCCAGGCTGGCCGGCGTGGGGGACCGCTGCCATTTCCGGGCGGCGGACGTGCGGGATTTTGCCCCCCGCCCGGACGCCATCGTGCTGACCAACCCGCCCTACGGCGAGCGCCTGGGCGACGCCCGCGAGGCGGCCGAGCTGGCCGGCGTGCTGGGCAAGGCCTGGCAGGCGCAGCAGGGGGCGGGGCTGTACGTCATCACCGCCGACGCTGCGTTTGAGACGCACTTCGGCCTGAAAGCCGCCAAACGGCGCAAGATCTACAACGGCATGATCCCCTGCCAGCTGTATATGTACTTCCAGCCGCGCGGTGGGAAATCCGGCGCCGCAGACCAGAAGGCTGCCGCCCCTGCGCGGCCCGCAGAGAACGGAGGACGCAAATGGAAGACCTGAAACTTGCCGTATTGATCGACGCGGACAACATTTCGCCCAAGTATGTCAAGGTCATCATGGACGAGGCCGCCTCCTTCGGCGTGGCGACCTGCAAGCGCATCTACGGCGACTGGAGCGACGTCCGGCTGAAAAGCTGGAAAGATACGCTTTTGAACAATTCCATCATCCCGGTGCAGCAGTACAGCTACACCACCGGCAAAAACGCCACCGACTCGGCCATGATCATCGACGCCATGGACCTGCTGTATTCCGGCAACCTGGACGGGTTCTGCATCGTCTCGTCGGACAGCGACTTCACCCGCCTGGCCGCCCGGCTGCGGGAAGCCGGCAAGCTGGTCATCGGCATGGGCGAGAGCAAAACGCTGGGCCCCTTTGTCAAGGCCTGCGACCAGTTCAAGTATCTGGACCTGATTTTGAACAATGCCGAGCCGGAGGACGAGCCGGCCCTGCCTGCCGCCGACAGCGCAGAGCCTGCCGCCAGCGACGACACCGCCATCAACCGGGATTCCATCGAGCGCCTGGTCCGCGGCATGATCGACGAGATGGACGACGGCACCGGCTGGGTGCGCACCAGCCGCGTCGGCGACCAGCTGATCAAGCGGTATCCGGACTTTGACGTGCGCAACTTCGGCAGCAAGAGCCTGAACAAGTTCCTGGCGACGCTGCCCGGCATGGAGGTGGAGGAGCGGCTGCTGGCCAACGGCAACCCCATCCAGTTTGTGCGCATCCGCCCCCAGCCCGCCCCCAAAAAGACGGTCCGCAAAACTTCCGCCCGCACCGGCGGCAAAAAGCGCGCCGCGCGCAAAAAGTAAGGGGACTGCCGGGGAAAGTCTGCGGCAAAAAAAGCAGCTGTCCGCAGAAGAAAAACGGTTTTCTCCTCTTTTCCTGCACGATTTGCATAAATCCTGTATATAGTTGCGCCAAAACGGCACATAAAACGGATAAATTTCCGCGCGGCCCTTGCGAAACGGGACAGAGTATAGTAACATGGTATATGTCGCTGGTTTAATGTGCGAAAGTGTATCCGAAAGCCGGCGCAAACAAGAGGAGGAGAATTGTTATGAAACGTATTATCAGCATCAGCCTGGCGGCTGCGCTGGCGCTCAGCCTGGCCGCCTGCGGCGCCCCCGCCAGCGAGTCCGCCGCGCCGTCTGAGTCTGCCTCGGCCAGCGAGAGCACCGCCGGCACCCAGGAGGCTGCCGACGCCGGTTCTGACGCCGCCGACGCCGAGAGCGACCTTGCCTATGTGCAGGACAAGGGCACGCTGGTCATCGGCTACACCGTCTACGCCCCGATGAACTATACCGACGAAAACGGCGAGTTCACCGGCTTTGACACCGAGCTTGCCACCGCCGTCTGCGAGCAGCTGGGCGTCACGCCGGAGTTTCAGGAGATCAACTGGAACACCAAGGTGGTGGAGCTGGACGCCAAGAGCATCGACTGCATCTGGAACGGCATGACGCTGACCGAGGATATTCTGGCAAACACCGCCTGCACCGAGCCTTACGCCAAAAACGCGCAGGTCGTCGTGATGAAGGCGGACGCCGAGTATGCCAGCACCGCTGACCTGGCGGACGGCGTGGTGGCCTACGAGGCCGGCTCCGCCGGTCAGGACACGGTGGAAGGGGACGAGTACCTGTCCCAGGCCGAGGGCGTGCCCATGTCGGTGCAGACCAACTGCCTGCGCGAGGTGGAGGCCGGCACCGCCACCGCCGCCGTGCTGGACCTGACCCTGGCCAACGCCATGATCGGCGAGGGCACCGACTATGCCGACCTGGAGATCAAGGACGAGCTGAACGTGGAGGAATACGGCGTCGCTTTCCGCAAGGGCAGCGACCTGGCCGAAGCGGTCAACCAGGCCTTTGCCGCCCTGCGCGAGGACGGCACCATGCAGGCCCTGGCCGACAAGTACAATCTGGAGCTGGCCGACTGAGCCGTTTGTTAAGTGCAAAAACGACCCGTGCGCTGCGCTGCAGCGCACGGGCTGCCTTGCGTCTGCCGGAAAACGGCGGGCGACATAAGCCGGCGCGGCCGGCGGGGAAGTGGGAACTATGAGTGAAGCCTTGGTGATTTGGGGCCGCCTGACAGAGAGCTTTCTGCTCAACGCCCAGCTGTTTGGCCTGACGCTGCTGTTTGCGCTGCCGCTGGGCCTGGTGGTGGCGTTCGGCTCCATGAGCCGGTTTGCGCCGCTGCGGGCGGTGGTGCGCACCTTTGTGTGGGTCATCCGCGGCACGCCGCTGATGCTGCAGATCATCGTCATCTATCTGGGCCCCGGCCTGATGGGCTGGGGCACCCCCTGGCCGGCGGGCAGCTTCGGCCGGCTGACAGCGGCGGTGGTGGCCTTTGTCATCAACTACGCCTGCTATTTTTCCGAGATCTACCGCGGCGGCATCGAGAGCGTGCCCAAAGGCCAGACCGAAGCCGGCGAGGTGCTGGGCATGACAAAGCCGCAGATCTTTTTCCGGGTGACGCTGCTGCAGGTCGTCAAACGCATCCTGCCCCCCATGGGCAACGAGGTCATCACGCTGGTCAAGGATACCTCGCTGGCCAACATCATCTCCAACAAGGAGATCATCATGATGGCGCAGGAGTACAGCGCCCGCGGTTTGATCTGGCCGCTGTTCTCCACCGCCATCTTCTTCCTGGTCTTTGTGGGCGTGCTGACGATTTTGTTCGGCGCGCTGGAAAAGAAGCTGGACTATTTCAAGTAAGGGGGCGACGAGTATGGCATTGCTGGAAGTGACCGGCATCGGCAAACGGTTTGGCAGCACCCATGTGCTGGAGGATATTTCGCTCTCGCTGGAACAGGGCGAGGCGCTGGCCATCATCGGCTCCTCCGGTTCGGGCAAAACGACGCTGCTGCGCTGCCTGAATTTTTTGGAGACACCCGACACCGGCCGCATCGTGGTGGACGGCGAGACCTTGTGGGACGCCGCCGACCCCGCCACCCACAAAGAGAGCGAAAAGCGCAAAAAGCGGCTTCATTTCGGCCTGGTGTTCCAGAACTTCAACCTGTTCCCCCAGTACACCGCGCTGCAGAACATCATGCTGGCGGGCGAGCTGCTGGCCAGGGAACGGCCCGACTACAAGCAGAACCGCCGCCAGATCCACGATCAGCTGGAACAGAAAGCCCGCGGCCTGCTGGCCCAGATGGGCCTGAGCGACCGGGCGGATCATTACCCCCATCAGCTGTCCGGCGGCCAGCAGCAGCGGGTGGCCATCGCCCGCGCGCTGGCGCTGGAGCCGGACATCCTCTGCTTTGACGAGCCCACCAGCGCGCTGGACCCGGAATTGACCGGCGAGGTGCTGCGGGTCCTGCGGGACCTGGCCGCCCACAAGACGACCATGATCATCGTCACCCACGAGATGGCTTTTGCCCGCGACGTGGCCGACCGCATCCTGTTCATGGACGGCGGCGTGGTGGTGGAGGAAGGCCCCGCCCGCCAGGTCATCGACCACCCCAGGGAGGAGCGCACCCGCCGCTTTTTGGCAAACTATAATACCTGATATACAAACAAACCGCTCCCGGCCTGCCGCTGACAGGCCGGGAGCGGTTTTGTGCATGCAGATGGGACCGGAACGATACGTTCCGGCATAGTCTGAAAAAGCGGAAAAACCATTGTATGCAAAAAACGCAGGCATTATGCGCAGAAAGGAGGCGTGCCTATGCGCCGTGCCACCCCGCTGGCGCCGCGTCTGCGGGCAAGACTGCGCCTGCCGGCGCTGCTGGCAGCCCTGACGCTGCTTTTGTATGCGGTCGCCCGGCTGGACGCCAAGATCCAGCCCATCCTGCAGGAATTTGCCGAGTACGAGACCCGCTCTGCCGTCGTCCGGCTGATGAACGACGCCGTCGCACAGGAGATGGCGCAGTCCCCCGAACGCTACCGGGAACTGTATGCAGTCACCACCGGCGCGGACGGCGGCGTGCAGACGGTGCAGGGCGACCCGCAGGCGGTCAACCTGGCGCGGGCATCGCTGATCCGGGCTGTCACCGCCGCGCTGGACGCCGCGCCGGAACAGCGGCTGGAGATCCCGCTGGGCAGCCTGCTGGACAGCGCCATCTTAAACGACCTTGGCCCGGCCTGGACGCTGACCATCCAGCCCAGGGGCTATGTGGACGGCGAACTGATCGAGACGGCGAAGGCGGTGGAGATCAACCGGGTGGAGTACCGCATCGACCTGACGCTGACCGCCTCGGTCAATATGATCCTGGAAGGCCGTGCCCATATGCTGATCGCCGAGACCACTGTGCCGCTGGTCCACGTCCTGCTGGACGGGCAGACGCCCGGCTACTACTCGCGGGAAAGCTGACGCCTTGCCCCAAAGCGGTCACCTCAGCTCCATCAGGCGGGCGCGGCTGCCGCGGAACACAAAGGGCAGGGCGAACAAGATGGCCTTGCAGACGTTGTCGGCGATCATGCAGTACCAGACGGCGCGCAGGCCCAGCCCCCACACCCGGACGCAGAGGAAGGTGAACAGGATGCGCACGCACCACATGCCCACCGTTTCCACCACAAAGGCATAGCGGGTGCGGCCCAGGCCGTAAAAGATGCCTTCCAGCACCACCATCAGGCCGAAGAACGGCTCGGACAGCGCCACCAGCCGCAGCATCTCGGCGCCCAGGTCAATGACCGCCTGGCTGGGGGTGAACACCCGCATCAGCAGCCCGGCCCCAAAAAACAGCACCGCGCCGCTGAGGATCATAATGCCCACCGTAAGCCCCACGCTCAGCTTGGCCACGGCGGTCATCTTTTGGGCGTTGCGCTCGCCGCGGGCGTTGCCGATCAGCGTGCTGGCCGCCGACCGCAGGCCGTAGCCCGGCACATAGAAGATGGTCTCGGCCGTCACCGCGATGGAGTGGGCTGCAAAGATGGTGGTGCCCATGCCGGACACCAGGCTGGCAAACACCACGTACCCCAGGCAGGACACCAGGCTGGTGCCCAGCACCGGCGTGCCCACCTCGGCGGTCTCCCGCAGCAGGGGACCGTCCACGGCAAAACTCTGCCACGGCCAGTGCAGCTGGGCATTGCGGCGGTAAAACCAGAAAAGCAAAAGCCCCGCCGCCGCGTAGGAGATGGCCGAGGCGATGGCCGCGCCGGCCACGCCCAGGCCGAGGATATAGATAAACAGCGTGTTCAGCACCACGTTCATGCCGTTGGAGACGGCGCTGATGATCATGGGCGTTTTGGTGTCCCGCACCGCCCGCAGCGTGTAGCCCAGCACCGTGCTGACCGAGCGGAACACCAGCGGCAGGCTGACGATGAAGAAATAACGGGACGCCTCGGCCTGGATGGCCGGCTCGGCGCCCATCCACACCGGGATGTAAGGGCACAGAGCAATGGAAAGGACCTCCAGCACCGCGCCGGCCGCCACGGCCAGCAAAAGCGCCTGCTGGGACAGCTTGCGCACCTGGTCCTCGTCGCCGGCGCCCGCCGCGCGGGAGATCAGCACCATCATGGCGGTGCCGATGGCGCCGGGGATGCTGTTGACCAGCCAGGTCACCGTGGTGGTGGTGCTGACGGCGGCGGTGGCCTGCTCGCCCAGCTGGCCCACCATGGCGGTGTCCACATACTGCAAAAGGGTCGAGAGCACCTGCTCTACAATGGTGGGGATGGACAAAAACACCAGCGTGCGGAACAGCGCCGCAGTGGCCGGCGGAAACAGGGCGGAGCGTTTGGTCATACGGGGGCAACTTCCTTGCAATGGATTTTCGGCCGTCCTGCGGGGCAGCCAACTACAAGTATACGGCAGCGCCGGCCAAAAGGCAAATACCTGCTTGCCATGGCAGGGGATAGCAAATTGCTATGGCAGACAAAAAGCCCTGCCGGGCGGCAGGGCTCAGCGTGTCGAGTTTCTCGACACGCTGCAAAGGGGGCAACAGTCGCCCACGGCGGTGCCTAAGGCTCCTGTTTCCCCCTTTGGAGTCCCCTTCGACAAAATTTCACGGCAAATCGCGCACTCGTCGCTTTGCTCCTCGCACACAATTTGCCGCAAAATTTCCCTGTCGGTGTCGCCGTCGTCGGCACGTGTCCGCCGACGGCGACGATTTTAGACTTTTCGACAGTCTAAGCCCTGCCGGGCGGCAGAGCTCAGACGATTTCTCAAAGCAGAAGCGCAGCAAGCAGCCGGAAATGCCGCGTGCATGCTTCTGCTTTGCGCCGGGCGGTTCAAGGCGCCTGGCCAGCCTGCGGCGCAGCCAAAACACTTTGAAGCGGCCGTACCCGTTGGGCTTGTCGCGCTCAAACTCCTCGGTGCACAGATAGCGTTTGCGGGCGCCGTCAAACTGCAGGGCGTCGCCGTTTTCCTGAATGTCGGTCAGCACGCGGGGGATGGCCTTCTGGTCGGTCTCGAACTCCGGTTCCTTCTCCCACAAAATGCGGCCGTCGGCGTCCAGGCCGCGGGCCCACAGGCTGAACACCAAGCAGGCGGCCTCGCCGTAGCAGTAACGCTCAAATCGGATGCGGCCGTCGATGTAAAACAGCAGGCAGTCGCGGAAATGGGTCTCCAGCTCCTTCTCGTAGCGCCGCCCGCAGAGCGTTCCGGCAAAGTCGGCGGCATGGGCAGTGATCGGCATGGGTACCTCCTGACGCCGCGGGGACGACCCGTCCCGCGGCAGAATCTATGCCCCTATTATACCGGCTTTGCGCCGAAAAGAAAAGGGGCCGGCCGGCATCCGTCGGCCGGCGCCCCAATTATTCCGCCTTCACGTCCCGCTTTGTCAGCAGCTGCTGCGCCAGCAGGAAAAACACGGCCAGGAACAGGGCGGTGCTCACGGCAAAGCCTGCCATGCCGCCGGCCAGCATATCGTCGCTCTGGTTGGAGTTCATGCCCACGATCATCAGCGCGTAGGGCCAGAACAGCCCCAGGTCCATGGTGTTGGTCAGCAGCCCCAGCACGCTGCCGCCCAGGGCGATCAGCACCGGCGCCGCAAAGCTGCGCATCACCATCGAGAAGATCAGCTGCAGCGCGATCACCGGCAGCGCGCCCAGCGTGCCGCGCAGGCACCACCACAAAATCTCCGGCGGCGGCAGCCCCGGCAGCCCGGCCACCAGCTTGCCCAGCGCCAGGTACAGCACAAACACCCAGGCCTGCGTCAGCAGCGTCACTTTGCAGGCCACCGCAAACTTGGCAAAGTACAGCGCAAAGGGCCGCACCGGCGCGGTCATGATCAGGTTCCAGTTGTGACCCATGTGCTCCAGCCGCCACAGGTAGGAGCAGTACACCCCGATCAGCGGCGCATAGAAAAAGGTGGCATAGAACAGCGTGTGCTGGGTCCACAGGCTGTACCATTCGCTCTGCAAAAGCCCCAGGTTGTTCAGGTAATTGAAGGTCCCCATCACGGCGGGGAAGATCGGTACGATCAAAAACGCCAGCCACAGCACGGCGCCGCGGAGCTTGCGGTTTTCGGCACGGATACAACGCAGCATCTTTTATACCTCCCTGTTTTTTATCAGCAGGCCGCCCAGCGCGCACAGCGCCGCGGCCAGCGCCGCCACAACGCACAGCAGCCCCACCGGGAGCGGCTGCGGCAGATAGGTGGTCACGCGGGTGGCTTCGTCCCAGGTGTAGCCCATGGCGCTCAGCGCGATATAGTAGCCCCAGGGCGTAAGATACCCCAGCGGCGGCGGGAAGAACGCCGAAAACAGCCCCACCAGTGCGCCACCCAGCCCCACCGCCAGCGTGGCGGCCTGGGCGGCAAACGCCATGCTGATGCACAGCGACAGGAAAAACAGCGCCATGCTGACAACAAACGTGCAGGCAAACAGCCATGCCAGCCGCCCGGTATCCAGCGGCTGGGTAAACTGCAGCCAACTGCTCAGCGCAAAGATGCCGGCCAGTTCCAGCACGCACAAAAGCAGCAGCTCGGCCGCGCCCAGCAGGATCTTGCCGCCGTACAGGCTGGCGCGGCTTTGCAGGGTAAACAGCAGCTTGCAGGTGTTGCCCCGGTTCTCCACATCCCAGATGCGGCTGGCCAGCACCGCCGTCACCACCGACAGCACGATGGTGTTGACGGTGGGCATAACGTAAAACAGCCCCGAAAACCCCTGCGCCCGGTCCTGGACGCCCATGCCGCGCAGGCTGTACGCCACCCAGGCCAAGATCACCAGCGCCGTGCCGGCGATCAGCAGCAGGTCATGGCGGCGGCGCGCCTTTTTCAGCTCCGACAAAAATCCGTGCAGCATGTTATTCCGCCTCCTTGCGCTCGGTCAGGCTCAGGAAAATCTCTTCCAGCGTTTTGGTGCGGCTGCCCACCGCCACCACGCCGGCACCGTTCTCGGCCAGGGCGCGCACCACCTGGGCCAGCGCCTGCTCCTGTATGGCGGGCAGCACAAAGGCGCCGTTTTCCCACCGGGCGCCGACCCGGCAGCGGGCCAGCGTGTTTTTGGCGCAGGCCGGGTCCAGTACCCGCAGCACCGTATCGCCGCGGCTGTGGCGCTGCAGCTGCTCCAGCGGGCCTTGGAACAGCAGCCGCCCTTTGTTGATGATGCCCACCTGGTCAATGATCTGCTCCAGCTCGCTGAGCAGGTGGCTGGAGATCAGCACCGTGGCGCCGCAGCGGCGGGGCATGTCGGCGATCAGCTCCCGCATCTCCTGGATGCCGGCGGGGTCCAGGCCGTTGGTGGGCTCGTCCAGCACCAGCACCCTGGGGCTGCCCAGCAGCGCCTGCGCAATGCCCAGCCGCTGTTTCATGCCCAGCGAATACTGCCCCACCTTGCGGCCGCGGTCTTTGGTCAGATGGACGATGTCCAGCACGCGGCTGATGTCCCGCCGGGGTACCCCTTTCAGGTCGGCCACGACCTCCAGATTTTCCTGTCCGGTCAGGTGGCCGTAGCAGGAGGGCGACTCGATCAGCGAGCCGGTCTGCCGCAGGATGGCCAGCCGGTTCTGCGGCGTCATGGTCTGGCCCAGCACCTGCACCTGCCCGGCGGACGGGTGGGCCAGGCCCAGGATCAGTTTCATGGTGGTGGATTTGCCCGCGCCGTTGGGACCGATAAAGCCGTAGACGCTGCCCTCCGGCACCGCCAGCTCCACGTGGTCCACGGCAAAGTGCGCGCCGTAAGCTTTGCACAGGCCGGTCGTCTCGATCACATTCATAAACAGACACTCCCTCTTTTTGGGCTGGCCGGAGCCGCCGCCCGGCGGGCGGGGCGTTCCCGGCTGCTGAGGGTATTGTAGCGCCCCCGGCTTATCTGCACGGTAAGCCGGGCTTAAGTTTGCCTTAATTTTTGCCCGGCCCGGTGGCGCGGGGCGGCGGGCCGCGGTATAATAAGGCTGGCAGAACGCCGGGGCGGCTCAAAAGCGGAGCGCGCGGCCGGCTGTTTGCCCAAACCAACGGAAACGACGCGCCCTGCCAAACGGCCGGGCGCGCCCGAAGGGGGAAACCGCCTTGCGGCAGATCCAAGACGCCAAAATACTTCTGGTGGACGATAACCGGGAGCTGCTGGAACTTTTGCGCGAGACCCTGTCCGGCGCAGGCTACCGCAGCCTGGCCACCGCCGAGACCTGCGCCGAAGCCCGTGCCGCCTTTGCGGGCTGGCAGCCCGATTTTATGGTGCTGGACATCAACCTGCCCGACGGCGATGGCTTTGCTTTGTTCCGGGAGCTGCACGCCAAAGCGGACATCCCGGCGCTGTTCCTCTCGGCGCGGGACGAGGACAGCGACCGGTTGTTCGGCCTGGGCCTTGGGGCGGACGATTACCTGACCAAGCCGTTTTTGACCCAGGAACTTTTGCTGCGCATCCAGCTGATCCTGCGCCGCGCCTACCGGGCCGAACTGCAGAAGGGCGCGCAGTCCGCCCTGCAGCTGGGCGGCTGCCGGGTGGACCTGGACGCCGCGTCGGTGCGGCGGCCCGACGGCAGCGCCGCCGCCCTGACCGCCACCGAGCGCACCCTGCTGCAAAAGCTGGCCGAAAACCGCGGCCGCATCGTCACCTTTGACGCGCTGTGCGAGGCGGTCTGGGGGGACGGCTACTATGGCTACGAGAACAGCCTGAACGTGCACATCCGCCACCTGCGGGAGAAGATCGAGGCGGACCCCTCCCACCCGGTTTACCTGCTCACGGTGCGGGGGCTGGGCTACAAGCTGGCAGGGGAGGGCGCGCAATGAAAACGCTGACCCGCATGATCTGGCGCTACATCGTGTCGGCGGCGCTGATCGTCATTCTGGTGCTGGCGATGAACCTTGCGCTGTTCGGCACGCTGGCGCTGCGCTACTCGCAAAGATCCCCTGACCGCAGCGATATTGTGGAGCTGTCCGACCATTTCACCTTTGACGAGACCGGCGCGCCGGCGCTGGACGATGCGGGGCGGGAGCTGCTGCAGCGGTGGGAGTGGGCCATGCTGCTGGACGCGGACGGAAACGTCATCTGGCAGTGGCGGCTGCCTGCGGAGCTGGATCGCCATTATACCGCGGGGGACGTGGCGGGCTTTAAGGGATGGTACCTGGACGATTACCCGGTGCGCTGCTGGCGCACCGGCAGCGGCCTGCTGGTGACCGCCACCCCCCGCGGCAGCGAGTGGAAAAGCGGGTACGTCATCGACCAGCAGCTGATGTACGGCGTTATCGGGAACCTGGGCTGGGTCCTGCTGGCAAACCTGGCGGTGGTGGTGCTGCTCTGCCTGCGGCTGGGCTGGCGGGGCAGCCGGCAGCTGAAAACGGTGGCCGAGGGTGTGGAACAGCTGGCCGAGGGCAAACCGGTCTGCCTGCCGGAAAAGGGCATGACCGCCGAGCTGGCCGGCCGGCTCAACCAGACCAGCCGCCGGCTGCAAAGCCAGAGCGAGCTGATCGCCCGGCGGGACGCCGCCCGCACCAACTGGATCGCCGGCGTTTCCCACGACATCCGCACGCCGCTGGCGCTGATCGCCGGCTATGCCGAGCAGCTTGCCGCCGACGATACCCTGGCCGCCCCCCAGCGCGAGAAGGCAAGCCGCATCCACAGCCAGAGCCTGCGCATCAAGACGCTGGTGGAGGACCTGAACCTGACCAGCAAGCTGCAGTACAACGCCCAGCCGCTGCGCCGTGCGCCCTGCCGCGCCGGGGCGCTGCTGCGGGGCTGCGTGGCTGATTTCTGCAACAGTGGCACAGCCGGTCAATGCCAGGTGGAACTGGAACTGGGCGAGAGCGCCGACGCCGCGGTATTGGACTGCGACGCCGCGCTGCTGCGCCGCGCGCTGGAAAACCTGCTGAACAACGCTGCCCGCCACAACCCCGGCGGTTGCCGCGTCACCGTGCGGGCGGTGCTGAGCCCGCGGCCGGAAGGCCCGCTGCTGCTGTTGGACGTGGCCGATGACGGCCAGGGCTACCCGGAAGCCGTGCTGGAACTGCTGCGCCGCCCCGACGGCGCAGAGGACGCCGGCGGGAACGCGCCCCATATCCTGGGGCTGCATGTGGTGCAGCAGATCATCGCCGCCCACGGCGGCCGGGTGCGCTTTGCCCAAGACACGCCCTGCGGCGCCTGGGCGGGCATCGAGCTGCCAGCCCTGCCGCCGCAGGAAGGCGCGGGCGCGGCGCCAGGGAAACAAAGCAAAAAATGACAGCTACAGCCGGCGCCCGGCAGGAGGATCTTCCTGCCGGGCGCCGGCTGTAGCTTATTTTGGCTTTTTGTTTTTTGGTTTTGCGGGGACCCAGTTCATGCCAGGGGTCAGCTGTCGTACCGCAGATGGTCCGGGTCCAGCTTTTCCAACACCGGCAGCATCTCGGCAGCCTCCCGCCGGGCGGCCGGCGGGTCCATCATCCGGTAGTTGCCGCATTCCCGCTCCGACGCGCCGGGGATCTCGCCGGTGTATCCGGCCATCCAGGCGAAGGACTCCCGCACCAGCGACAGCACATCGGCGTCGGAAAGACCCTGGGTCAGCAGGTAAAACCCGGTCAGGCAGCCCATGGGTCCCACATAGACCACATGCTCGCTCCATTTGCTGTTGCGGGCATAGGTGGCAAACAGGTGCTCGATGGTGTGGGCCGCGGCAGGGGACAGGTACTGCCCCTGGTTGGGGCGCTTCATGCGGATATCCCAGGTCAGCACCTCGCCGTCTTTGCGGGACAGGTACATGCCGGGCCGCAGCGTGGTGTGATCCACGCAGAAACTGGCAATGCGTTCCATGGCGATCACTCCACCATGGCCTGCACCACGCCGTGCTCGCAGTCCATCGAGACGCTCTGTCCATCGGTCAGGGTGCGCAGCGCGTTGGTGGCGCCCACGATGACCGCCTTGTTCAGCGTCAGGCCGACGATGGCAGCATGGCTGTTGGTGCCGGCTTCCTCCACGATCACGCCGGCGGCGTCCCGCATGTAGGGCAGGAAATCGTTGTTGGTGAAATGGGCCACCAGGATGTTGCCGGGCTTGAACTTCTTGGCCGCCTCGGCGGGGGTGCGGCAGATGCAGACGGTGCCCTTGGCGTTCTGGGCGCCGATGCCCACGCCGGCCAGCAGGCTGTTGCCCACCAGGTGGACCTTGATCATGTTGGTGGTGCCGGAAACGCCCACCGGCACGCCGGCGGTGACCACGGTCATCTCTCCGGCGTGGATCAGGTCAGCCTTCTCGGCGCATTCCACGGACATCGAGATCATCTCGTCAGTGGAATGGGCGTAGGGCATGATCAGCGGGGTAATGCCCCAGTAGGCGTTCAGCTGGCGGCGAACGCTCTCGTCCAGCACGCAGGCAATGATGGGGGTGTTGGGCCGGCAGCGGCTCAACAGGCGGGCGGTCTCGCCGCTCTTGGACACCGTGATGATGGCGGTGGCGCGGATGTCGGTGGCGGTGGTGCAGGCTGCGTGGGCCACTGCGGCGCTGATGCTCAGGCGGGTATCTTCCGCCAGCGCCTTGTGCACCAGCATATTGTAGTTGGAATCGCTCTCGGTGGTGTCGGCGATCTTGGACATGGCCTTCAGCGCCTGCACCGGGTACTTGCCGGCGGCCGTCTCGCCGCTGAGCATGACGGCGGAGGAGCCGTCGTAGATGGCGTTGGCCACGTCGGTGATCTCGGCGCGGGTGGGGCGGGGGTTGACCATCATGGAATCCAGCATCTGGGTGGCGGTGATGACCAGCTTGCCCACCGACATGGCCCGGTCGATCAGGTGCTTCTGGATGGAGGGGATCTCGGCAAAGTCGATCTCCACGCCCATGTCGCCGCGGGCGACCATGATGCCGTCGGCCACGCTCAGGATCTCGTCGATATTGTCGACGCCCTCCTGGTTCTCGATCTTGGCGATGATGCGGATGCTGGAGTCATGCTCGTTGAGCAGGTGGCGGATGTCCAAAATGTCCTGCGCGCAGCGGGTAAAGCTGGCCGAGATCAGGTCAAAGCCCATCTCAATGCCGAACAGGATGTCCGAACGGTCGCGCTGGCTCATGTAGGGCATGGACAGATGCACGCCGGGTACGTTGACGCCCTTTTTGGTCTTGATGACACCGTCGTTCTCCACCGTGCAGGTGATGTCGGTGTCGGTCACTTTCTCGATGCGCAGGCCGATCAGACCGTCGTCCAGCATGATGCGGCCGCCGGGCTGCACGTCATGGGGCAGGTCCTTGTAGGTGACCGAGCAGATCTCGTTGGTGCCCTCCACCTTGCGGGAGGTCAGGGTGAATTTCTGGCCGGTCACCAGATTTTCGGTGCCGTTTTTGAACTCGCCCAGGCGGATCTCCGGACCTTTGGTATCCAGCATGGCCGCAACGGGACGGTCCAGCTCGGCGCTCAAAGCGCGCAGCTGCTGGAAACGGCCGCGATGCTCGTCATAATCGCCATGGGAAAAATTGAAACGGGCCACATCCATGCCGTTCTCGATCAGCTGGCGGAGAATGCCGTCCTTATCGGTGGAAGGGCCGAGGGTACACACGATCTTTGTCTTGCGCATGAGAACCTCCTGATCAACAGTTGCTGCAATCTCTAAATAATATGATGCTATACACCCAAGATTATAGTATATTCCGGCCGATTTCACAAGCGCCGCCGCCGGGATTTTACCGGATTTTATGCTTTTTTTGACAAAACCGGCAGGGAAAATTTTATCCTCCTGCCAAGGCAAAGCGCAAAATGGAGCGAGATCCCCGCCGTATGGCAAAATGCGGGGATGGCGGCAAGAATGGTTTTACTTTTTGCCGGGATTCGGGTATAATGGGCATATCATAATAAGAAACGGCCGGGCTGCCGCAGCCTTTGCGGCGGTGCCGCCCGGCCATACAGGAGCATACCGCAACGACAAAGGAGAAACCATCGTGGCAAAACGTGTATTTTTGATCGTATTGGACAGCTTTGGCATCGGCGCCGAGCCGGACGCCGCCCAATTCGGCGACGCCGGGACCAACACGCTGCGCGCCGTGGCAGGGCACCCGGCCTTTCGGGGCGGGAACCTGGCAAAACTGGGCCTGTTCAACATTGACGGCGTGACCTGCGGCACCCCCTGTGCCGCGCCGGTGGGCAGCTATGCCCGTCTGCGGGAGGCCAGCGCCGGCAAGGACACCACCATCGGCCACTGGGAGATCGCCGGCCTGGTCAGTGCCCGGCCGCTGCCCACCTTCCCGGGCGGCTTCCCCCAGGAGCTGCTGGACGCCTTTACCGCCAAAACCGGCTACCGGGTGCTGTGCAACAAGCCCTATTCCGGCACTGCGGTCATCCGCGACTACGGCGAGGAGCATATGCGCACCGGCGCACTGATCGTCTATACCTCTGCCGACAGCGTTTTCCAGATCGCCGCCAACGAGGCAGTCGTCCCGGTGGAAAAGCTGTACGAGATCTGCCGCCAGGCCCGCGGGCTGCTGACCGGCAAGTACGGCGTCGGCCGGGTCATCGCCCGCCCCTTTGTGGGGGACTGCGCCGACAACTTTACCCGCACCAGCCGCCGGCACGACTTTTCGCTGCTGCCGCCGCGGGACACCATGCTGGACAAGCTCCAGGCCGCCGGCAAGGCTACCATCGGTGTGGGCAAGATCCACGACATCTTTGCCGGCAAGGCCGTCAGCGAGACCATCCGCACCGCCGGCAACACCGAGGGCATGCAGGTCACGCTGGAACTGGCGGACCGGGGCTTTGACGGCCTGTGCTTTGTCAACCTGGTGGACTTTGACATGCTGTACGGCCACCGCCGCGACGTGGCCGGCTACGCCGCCGCCCTGGCCGAGTTTGACGCCTGGCTGCCCCGCTTTATGGAAAAAATGCGCCCCGACGATGTGCTGATGATCACCGCCGACCATGGCTGCGATCCGTCCTACCAAAAGACCACCGACCACACGCGGGAATATGTGCCTTACCTGGTCTGCGGCGCATCCATCCGGCCCGGCGTGGACCTGGGCACCCGCTACTGTTTTGGTACCATCGCCAACACCGTCTGCGAGTATCTGGGCGTGGACGCCTGCCTGGACGGCTGCGGTGTGATGCATGAGCTCGCCCGCTGAGCCGCGCGCCGGGGTGCGTACTGTGGCGCTGAACCTGTTGCGGGCGGCCGCCGTCCTGCTGACGGTTTATTCGGTGGGGCTGGTGTTCACCAGCAACTTTAATATGGGCAACCTACTGGTCTGGCTGCTGACCGCTGCGGTGGACTGCTATGCGGTCTGGCACCGGCCCATCAACCGGTGGTTTTCCTCCGGGCCGGGGCGCGTTGTGGGCATCGTACTGCTGGCGGGCGCACTGCTTTACGGCGCGGTGCTGGTGTTTGTTGCGGTCAGCGGGTATACCAACTCCGCCACCGGGCAGGAGCAGGCCATTGTGGTGCTGGGGGCGGGGCTTCGGGGTGACCGGCCCAGCCTGCTTTTGCGTTACCGGCTGGACAAGGCTTACGAGTATGCCTGTGCCCACCCGGATATGCTGGTCGTCACATCGGGCGGCCAGGGCAGGGACGAGTGGGTGCCCGAAGGCCAGGCCATGCGGGATTACCTGATCGACAAGGGCCTTGACCCCGACCGCGTCCTGGCCGAGACCCGGTCCACCTCCACCGAGGAAAACTTCGCTTTCTCCCGCCAGATCCTGCTGGACCGGGGCCTTGCGGAGGATATGTCCATCGTCTATGTGACCAACGCCTTCCACTGTTACCGCGCCGGCGAGTATGCCCGCCGGGCCGGCTTTGCCGACCCCCACGCGCTGCCGGCGGGCATCTCGGTCCTCAGCGTGCTGCCCTGCTATCTGCGCGAGGTGCTGGCGGTCCTGTACTACTGGGTGTTCAAAACTTCCCGATCCGGTTTTATGCACCAGATGGTGGGCATCCTGTCACTGAACAAAAAGTTTTTCTATAAATAGCTGTTCCTGCGCGGCATCGCCGGCAGGCCGTAAAAAGACAAAAGTCAAAACGGGGCGCCGGCCCAAAACCGGACCCCGTAAACGCAAAAAGAAACAAACCAAAAAGGGGCTGTTAAAATATGCAGATCCGCTACTACAAAGAGTACAGCAATTATCTCGACCGCGACATGGAGTTCAAGGTGTTCGGCCATACCGGCCGGCCCATCCTGATCTTCCCCTGCCAGAGCGGCCGCTTTTACGACTGGGAGAACTTTGGCATGTGTAGCATCGCTGAACCCTGGATCGAGTCTGGCAGGCTGCAGATCTTCTGCTGCGACAGCATCGACCGGGAAAGCTGGGACTCCACCGGCCCGGAGCGCCCGCGCATCGAGATGCAGGAGCGATATTACAACTACGTCACCACCGAGCTGGTGCCCCGCATCCTGGAGATCAACCGGGAGATGGGCCCGGATCATTCCGGCCAGATCCTGACCGGCGGCACCAGCGTGGGCGCCGGCCATGCGGTCAACTTCTACCTGCGCCGGCCGGACCTGTTCAACGGCACCATCGCCCTCAGCGGCATCTACAATGCCAGCGAGTTCTTTGGCAGCTATATGGACGACCTGGTCTACCGCAACAGCCCCTGCGATTATATGCGCAACTTCCCGGCGGACCATCCCTACAAGCAGCTGTACGACCAGGCCGACAAGTTCATCCTGTGCTGCGGCCAGGGCGCCTGGGAGGACAAGCTGCTGGCCTCCACCAGGGAACTGCAGTCCATCCTGGAAAGCAAGGGCATCCATCCCTGGGTGGACATCTGGGGCGCCGATGTCAGCCATGACTGGCCCTGGTGGCAGAAACAGTGGCCCTATTTCCTGGAGCAGATCCTGGGCCGCCCGTAAGGCGCGCCGCAAACAGCAGGGAGTACCCAATGGAATTCTGGCAGAATCAGGCTGCCCGCCGCCGGCTGCGGCGGGGGCTCTGCATCGGCATGCTGGTCTTGCTGGTGCCGGTGTTTGTGGTGGCTGTGTTTGCCCGCCCGGCGGCGGACGATTATATCTACGCCCGCGCCACCCATGCGGTGGTGCAGCAGTACGGCGCCGACTGGCCGCGGCTTTTGCAGGCCGCGCTGGAAGCGGACGCCTACTTTTACAACAGCTGGCAGGGCCTGTATGTTTCCGGCTTTCTGCTGGCCCTGCAGCCGGCCATCTTCGGCGGGCAGTGGTACGGCCTGACGGTGGTGTTTGTAACGGCCATGCTGTTTGTCTCGTCCTTTGCGCTGGCGCGGGCGGTGGTCCGGCGGCTGGCCCCGGACGCCCGCGGCATGGCGGGGTTTCTGGCGCTGGGCTTCACCTTTGCCGCGGTGGAGGGCATGCCCAACCAGGTGGAAAGCCTGTACTGGTACAACGGCGCCATGAACTATATCCCGTTTTTTGCACTGACGCTGGGGGTGCTGGCGCTGCTGGTCGGCCTGCTGCCCGGCAAAAGTCTGCGCCCGGTGCGGGTAAAACCGCTGCGCGCCGCGCTGGCCTGCGGTTTTTGCCTGCTGATCGGCGGCGGTCACCATGTGGTCATTCTGCTGGCGCTGATGCTGCTGGCCTTTGCGCTGCTGTGGTCCGCCCGGCGGCGGTCTTTCTGGCCGGCCGCGCCGCTGGCTGCCTGCCTGGCCGGGCTGTACCTGAATATGAGCTCGCCCGGCACCGCGGTGCGCATGTCCGGTTTTTCGTCGGCGTCGCTGCCGGAGGCCGTGGTCAAGAGCTTTCTTCTGGCGGGGCTTTCCATCCTGCGCTGGCTGGACCTGCCGCTGGTCTGCCTGCTGCTGCTTTTCACGCCGGCACTGTGGCGGCTGGCGGGCAGCGCGGCGGTGGGGGAGGGCGCCTTTCGCCGTCCCTGGCTGCCGCCGCTGGTCACCTTTGTGCTGGTCTGGGGTATGATCTGGCTGCCCTCCTACACCATGGGCGGCATCGGGCCGGGGCGGCTGATCAACATCGCATGGATGACCTTCCTGCTGGGAATGCTGGTCAGCTGGGGCGTGTTTCTGGGCTGGCTGGCGCGGGTAAAACGGCTCGATGCGGCCGGTGCGGCCGCCCGCCTGGCGGGGACCGGCCGCCGGGCTGCGCTGGCCGGTGCGGCGCTGCTCCTGTGCATGGCCTGCATCGGCGGCCACACCGTCAAAGAGGGGCTGGACAACCGCTTTGCCACCAGCCTGGAGGCGGTGTGGGAGCTGGCCAACGGCACGCCCCAGGCGTTTGCCGCCGCCATGGACGAGCGGGAGGCCATCCTGACCGACCCGGAGGTGTCCGACGCGGTCATCCGCCCGCTGACCGAGGACGAGCGGCCGGGGCTCCTCTATTTCAGCGATGTCACCCCCGGCCCGGACAGCTGGGGTCTGACCGAGTATTACGGCAAGCAGTCGGTCACCGTATCGGAGTACGAATAGCACCGGCCCGGACAAAACCGCATCAAAACAAGGCGCGTCTCTGCCAAACACAGAGACGCGCCTTTGCTGTTCCCACAGGCTGTTGCCGGGGTGTCTGTTAGAAAAACTGTTTTGCGGAGGTTATACCGCCGCAAAGCGGGGCGGGCGTGCTTACACCCGCTCCTGCACAAAGCGGATGAACGCTTCCCGCTCCTCGGCGGTATCCACGTTGACCACGTACATCTGGTTGCCCATGTCCATGGCCAGCGCATCGGGCATGCGGTCGCACATCTTCATGGCGGGGCCGTACTTGGCCAAAATCTCCGCATGGGTATGCCGGTAGGCCACGCCGTCCCGGCGGCCGGCGTAAACGCAGTAATGTTTCGGCCCGTTCATATCCTGGTGGACGACCTTGTCATAGCAGACCATGTCCGCCCAGATCTGGTAGCAGTCCACCGAGTTGGCAAAGTTGATCATGTCCGGGGTGTAGCCGCCGGCCGGGCGCATGTTGACCTCCAGCGCCATGTAGTCTCCCTTTTTGCCCAGGCCGGGTTTGTCCTGGTTCAGCTGGAAAAACTCGCAGTGGAAAAACCGGCTCTTGGCGCCAAAGGCTTTTATGGTGCGGAACCCGGTGTCCCGCAGGGCCTCCGGCACGGTGCGCTGCACCCAGTAGGCCAGGTCGCCGCCAGTGTTGACGATGTCCATGATGGGGGTGGGGAAGTACTCGGAAGTATAAAAGATAGGCACACAATGGCTGTCCGCCACGCCGTCAAAGCTGACGATGGTGCCGTCGATGAATTCCTCCATAATGTAGCTTTCGGCAGGCAGGCGGGCGTAAAACGCTTCCAAGTCCTGCTCGTTTTTCAGCTTGTAGGTGGCCTCGGCGCCGCAGCCGTTGTCCGGCTTGACAATGACCGGGTAGCCCACCTGGGCGATAAACTCCCGCGCCGCCTCCAGCGTCGAGACCATGTGGTGCCGCGCCACCGGCACGCCGGCCTTGCGGTAGCTTTCCTTCATGATGCTTTTGTACTTGATGCGGGAGATGAAGTCATTCTGTGCGCCGGTGGTGATGTTAAAGTCGGTGCGCAGCTGGGCGTCCATTTCCAGCCAGTATTCGTTGTTGCTCTCCAGCCAGTCGATCTTGCCGTAGCGGAAGGTGAAATACCCCACCGCACGCACCATCTCGCCGTAATTGCCAAGATCGTTGACCCGATAATACTCGGTCAGGGTTCGTTTGAGCTCCGCAGGGATCTCCTCGTAGGGGGCGTCGCCGATGCCCAGCACATTGACGCCGTTGCGCTTGAGCCGGTCGCAGAAATTCCAGTAGCTTTTTGGAAAATGCGGTGAAATAAATACAAAATTCATAGTCTCTCCCTCTTTCACATCAAACCCGGCGCCGGCCCGCACAGCCGACCCTGCCGGGGTCAGACGAATTGACGCCGGGACGGTTCGTATTGATAGCCGATCTCCGCAAGACGACCGCACAATTCGTCCTTGCTCACATCCTCCACCGTGCAGAACTCGTCCAGATCACGGTCGCGGTCCCGCAGCTTGGTGTTGACATAGCTCAACAGGATCACAGGGTCCTTTGGCAGCATGGCTTTGCCTCTCCTTCCTGTATGGGGTTCGCATTTGTGTATATCATACCACTTTACAGCGATAAATCAAGCGCGCCTGTGCAAAAAAATGCAGCTTTGGGATATCTGCCGGCCAAAGCCGCGGCAAAAGGGTACAGAAAAAGCCGGCCACCATGTGACCGGCATTTCTGTTTCCTGTGATCAGACCGCGCGGGTAACCTTACCCGAACGCAGGCAGCGGGTGCAGGCGTAGATATACTTCGGGGAACCATCCACGATAGCTTTTACGCGCTTGACGTTGGGATTCCAGGTACGGTTGCTCCGGCGATGGGAGTGAGACACCTTGATACCGAACGTGACGCCCTTGCCACAACATGCACATTTGGCCATTCTGCTTGCACCTCCTTTAAGTAGCTGTACTATCATAGCAAAACCAAACGGAAAATGCAAGAGTTTTTTCTTGCTCTTGGCAAAAAATCTGCATGAATTTTGGCAAAATCTTGTGTTTGCCCTGCAAAATCGCCCGCTATCTTGTTTTGGGACGCAAAGTGCGCTATAATAAGATGCACATTTTTGCCCGGCCGGGCTTTGCCGCCCGCCGGACTGCGCCATATGATACATATTATTTGCAGTTATTTGGAAAAGAGGGATGCACCGATGCATGGGCTGTTGAACGGACTGTTGGGGATCGATGTGCTGGTCTCCTACCTGGTGCGCGCTGTGGTCATGCTGATCGTGATCCCCTTTCACGAGGCCGCCCATGCCCTGGTCAGCTGGCTGCTGGGGGACCCCACCGCCAAGAACGCCGGACGCCTTTCGCTGAACCCGGTGCGGCATTTTGACCTGATGGGCGCGGTCTGCATGGTGGTGGCCGGCGTGGGCTGGGCCAAGCCGGTCAGCATCCGCCCCGATCGTTTCCGCAACCCCAAGGTGGGCATGGCGGTGTCCGCCGCGGCGGGGCCCGCGTCCAACCTGCTGCTGGCGTTTGTGTCCATGATCTGCTATAAGCTGCTGCCGGTCTTGTTCGGCTGGTATGCGGTGCCCGACCTGCTGCAGCAGTTTTTCTGGTACATGATCACCATGAACATCAGCCTGGGCGTGTTCAACCTGCTGCCGGTGCCGCCCTTTGACGGCAGCCGCATCGCGCTGCTGTTCCTGCCGCGGAAATACTATTTCAAGGCCATGCAGTACGAGCGGTACATTATGATCGCCGTTTTGCTGCTGGCGCTGTTCGGCATTTTGGACACGCCGCTCTCCATCGCGGGCAATGCGGTGATGGGCTGGCTGGACGCCGCCACCAAATTTATCTGGTAACGGGGTCCCGGCACAAAAGTAGAGGGAGTTGCTGCATGGAGGCATTGACCTTCAAACTGGAAGAGTTCGAGGGCCCGCTGGATCTGCTGCTGTATCTGGTGAGCAAAAACAAAATGAACCTGTACGACATCAACATCATGGAGCTGATCGACCAGTACACCGCGGTCATCGGCAGTGTACAGGGGGACCGGATGGATGCGGCCAGCGAGTTCATCGACATGGCCGCCCACCTGGTACAGATGAAAAGCGCGCTGCTGCTGCCCCGCGCGCCGGAGGCCGAGCGGATGAAAGCCGAGCTGACCGGCCGCCTGATCGAGTACAGCGCCTGCAAGCAGGTGGCCGCCCGCCTGGGCGGCCGCGCCAGGGACCTGTTCACAGCCGTGCGCGCGCCCCAGCCGCTGGTGGGCGCAGCCGAGTATACCCGCCCCCACAAGCCGGAACAGCTGGTGCAGGCCTGGTACAGCCTGATGGGCCGCAGCCTGCGCAAGCGCAAGCCCAGCCAGGAACGGTTTGAGCCGCTGGTCACGGCGCCTTTTGTCTCGGTGGCAAGCCGGGTGGCGCATATGCTGCGGGGGCTTTTGCGGGGCACGCTGGGCCGCATGACGCAGCTGTTCAGCCGCGAGGAGAGCCGCAGCACCAACGTGGCCACCTTTCTGGCGCTTTTGGAGCTGGTGCGCGCCGGCCGGGTGCAGATCGGCGAGGGCGGCAGGCTGAAAGTGGACCGCACCCATCACAGAGACAGGAAGGAGGCCGACGTCGATGAATGAACAGCAGCGCATGGGCGCGCTGGAAGCTATGCTGTTCGCCCACGGCGAGCCGGTGGAGCTGGCCCGCCTGGCCGACGCCATGCATGCCGAACCCATCCAGACCCAGGTCCTGCTGGAAAAACTCCAGCGCCAGTATGACGAGCGGGACGGCGGCCTGGTGCTTTTGAACTTTGACGACCGCTGGCAGATGGCGACCCGCCCTTATTACGGCGAGATCGTCAAGCGCATCCTGGACGCCCGCCGCAACGCGCCGCTCTCGCCGGCCGCGCTGGAAGTGCTGGCGGTGATCGCCTACAACCAGCCGGTGTCCCGCAGCTTTATCGAGCAGGTGCGCGGGGTGGATTCTTCCTCCACCGTCGCCAAGCTGCTGGACAAGGGGCTGATCGAGGAGGCCGGGCGGCTGGACCTGCCGGGCAAGCCGGTGGCCTTCCGCGTCACCGATACCTTCCTGCGGGTGTTCGGCCTGGGCAGCCTCGCCGATCTGCCGCCCCTGCACGACGAGACCGCGCCGCAGGCGGAGGAGCCCGGCCCGGACGAGGCGCCGCAGGGCGAACAGCTGGAGATGCGCACATGAGCATTTTGTTTTTGGCGCTGCGCGTTTTGGGCGTGGTGCTGCTGGCGGTGCTGGCGCTGGCGGCGGTGGCTATGCTGCTGCCGGCCGGGCTGGATATCCGGTGGCGCCGCGGCGGCCCGCTGGAGGTCTGGCTGACAGCCGGCCCGCTGCGGCGGAAGTTTTTCCCGTTTCCGGAAGAAACGCCGCCCGGCGGCAAAAAAAACGCCGCAAAAGTGCCAGATACAGCACCCTCCGCGGCCCCAAAAGCGCCTGCGCCGGCGGAGAAAAGCGGGGGAGGACCGCCCCCGGAAGTGCCGCCTGCGCCCGAACCGCCGCAGGCGGAGACGGCGGCGCCTGCAAAGCCCGCCGCGGCCTCCCCGGAGGAGGAGTTCGAGGCAATGCTGGGCAAACTGATGTCCGACCCGATGCGCCATGTCCGCCGGGGGCAGCAGTGGGCCAAAGGCCCCGGCCGGTTTCTGCTGGCCCGGCTGCGCGTGCGGCACCTGCGCATCGTCTGGACGGTGACGGGGCAGGATGCGGCCGCCACCGCGGTGACCTACGGCGCGCTGATGGCCGCCTGCAACACCGCCTGGGCGATCCTGCGGGATCATGTGGACGCCAAAGCCGACGAGCTGCGCCTGGAACCGGATTTTACCGGCGAGCGCGCCGCCGAACGCTGTTTTGCTTGCCAAATCACGGCAAGAATGTATATAATAGTAACGACGGCGCTGCTGACCATGCAGGCCGCCGCCAAACGGCGGGCGGCGCGGGCGCGGCGCAGGGCTTCCGGCGGCAGACAAGCCGGCCCATAAGGCTCTTGATTTTATAATAATAAACAAACAAATAAACAAACAACGCATGGGCCGCACGGCCCGGCCAGGCAGGAGGATACAAGCATGGCAGAACATCCCGTACAGGGGCTGATGGGCGCCACCGTGGAAAAGATCCGCGAGATGGCTGACGCCAACACCATCATCGGCACCCCCATCTCCATTGACGCCAACACCACCATCATCCCGGTGTCCAAGGTCACCATGGGCTTTGCTTCGGGCGGGTCCGACATGGGCGCCAAGGCGACCAAGGAGATGTTTGGCGGCGGTTCGGGCGCGGGCGTTTCCATCACGCCCATCGCTTTTCTGGTGGTCACCAACGGCACGGTGCGCACGGTGCAGCTGGCCGAGCATGTCTCGCCCATCGACAACGCCATCAACGCGCTGCCGGAGCTGGTGGACAAGCTGGCCGCCATGCTGAAAAAGGACGATGCGTCCGGCGCGGCGCAGCAGCAGGAAGGGGCGGACGCGGCGGAGTAAAGCCGCCCCGCCGTCAAAGCAGGATCATAGGGCGCGGCCCGGTCATTCCCTGGCCGGACTGCGCCTTTTTGTAAAAAGCAGGAGGAACTTCATGGCACAGCAACGCATCCAGAAGGTGCTTTCGGACCAGGGCTACTGCAGCCGCCGCGCGGCAGAGCAGCTGATCGCCGAAGGCCGCGTCAAGGTCAACGGCCACCCCGTTGGTCTGGGCGACAAGATGGACCCCGATTATGACAAGGTCTCCATCGACGGCAAAAACCTGCGCATCGTGCGCAAACGGCAGTATCTTTATCTGATGCTGCACAAGCCCCGCGGCTACATCACCACCGCGTCGGACGAGCGGGGCCGCAAGACGGTGATGGACCTGGTGGCGGATGTGGGCCGCCGGGTCTACCCGGTGGGCCGCCTGGACAAGGACAGCGAGGGCCTGCTGCTTCTGACCGATGACGGCGCCTTCGCCAACCTGCTGACCCACCCCTCCGGCGGCGTCAGCAAGCTGTACCGGGTCACGGTGCATCCCCGCGCCACCGAGCAGCAGATCGTGCAGATGTCCTCCGGCGTGGTGCTGGACGACGGCGTGCGCACCGCCCCCTGCGTGATCCACGTGGTCACCGACGAGCCGGAGCGCACCGTGCTGGAGATCACCCTGCACGAGGGCAGAAACCGCCAGATCCGCCGCATGTGCGAGGCCGTGGGCCTGGAAGTGGTGCGCCTGAAGCGCAGCGCCGAAGGCCCTGTCAAACTGGGTATGCTCCAGCCGGGGCAGTACCGGGAACTGAAAAAGAGCGAGGTCACGGCGCTGAAGTCGGCGGCACGCCAGGGGCGTGCAAAACAGGACGGGGAAGCCCGCCCGCGCCGCCGCGGCCCCATCGGCCGCGGCTGAGGACAGCCGGCCGGCCAAAATGCGTGGAATCTTGTACAATCTGCACAGTTTTTCTGTGAAAAACACTTGCCGGGCCGCCGGCAAAGTAGTATAATCCAAGTGTATGGCATTCCGCAAACTATTGCGACAAGACAAATAGGGAGGTTCCTGTATGGCAGCAAAAAAAACGGGCAAGGAGCAGATCCTTGCGCATTTTTTTGATGAAGGCACCTGTTCGCCCCTGTTTTCCGAGGGGGCGGTCAGCGCCGCATTTGGCTGTGCCAACGGGCAGACTGCATATGTGATCTGCCAGAACGGCAGCCCGGTGGGGGTCAAGGACATTGACCGCACCATCCGCGTGCTGGAAATGGCCGCCGAGACCGGCAACCCGGTCGTCACTTTCTATGATTCCACCGGCGCAATGCTGGAGGGCGGCCTGGACCTGCTGACGGCCAATTCCCGCCTTTCGGCTCAGATCGCCCGCATCTCCGGCGTGGTGCCGCAGATCGCGGTGGTCACCGGCACCTGCGCGGGGTCTTCGGCCATCCATGCGGCGGCCGCCGACCTGTGCATCGTTGCCAAGGGCGCCGAGCTGTTTTTGACGGCCCCCTTCAACAGTGAGGACAAGGTCGCGGACGCCGGCAGCGCAGAGTTTGCCGCCCGCGCCGGCGTGGCCGCCGTGCTGGCGGATGACGCCCTGGCCGCCGCATCCCTGGCCGCCAAGCTGGTGGGCATGCTGCCCGGCAACAACCTGGCCGGCCCCGCGGTGTTTGATTTTGCCGCGCCCAAGTCCAGCCTGAACCTGGCCAAGTATGTCCCCGCCGAGGCCGCCGCCGCGCTGGCCGATGAGGGCAGCCTGGTGGAGCTGTATGCCGGCTACGGCAAGACGGTCTGCACCGCGCTGGGCACCATCAACGGCACTGCTGTGGGCGTTATCGCCACCGGCAAGGAGGGCATGGATCACCGCTGCACCGCCAAGACCGCCCGTTTTGTGCGGATGTGCGATGCATACAGCATCCCGGTGGTCACTGTTGTGAACACCGAGGGCCTTGTCCGGAGCGATTTGGACGACCAGGCCGGCGGCATCCGTCAGGCGGCCCGCATGGCCGGCGTCTACGCCGAGGCCACCACCGTCAAGGTGGCTGTGCTGGCCGGCGAGGCCGTGGGCCCTGTCTACACCGTGTTTGCCGCGCCCGCAGACTGGCGCATCGCGGTGCAGGGCTGCACCGTTGCGCCGCTGGCACCGGAGACCGCGGTCAGCGTGCTGTACAAGGACGAGATCTACGCCTCTGACAACATCGTCAAGGCCACCGAGGAAAAGGCTGCCGCCTACCGCGCCGAGGTCTGCTCGGCCCAGGCCGCCGTGGCTGCCGGCGCTGCCGACGCGGCTGCCGCCGCTGCCGACGTCCGTGCCCAGGTGGCGCAGGCGCTGGATATGCTGTCCAGCAAGCGCGCCGTGCGCCTGGCCAAGAAGCATGGCAACATCGCGCTGTAACAACGATACTTTACGCTTCCCATAACTGCAAGGAGGATGACCCCTATGAAAAACCTTACCGTCACCGTCAACGGCGTTGCGTATCAGGTCACCGTTGAGGAAAATACCGGCGCTCCCGCTGCACCCGCTGCCGCACCGGCGGCAGCGCCCGCGCCTGCCGCGGCCGCTGCCCCGGCTGCTCCCGCTCCCGCCGCTGCGCCTGCCGCGCCGCAGGGCCCTGCCGGCGCCGTTGCCATCAACGCGCCCATGCCGGGCAACATCCTGGATGTGCGCGTCGCTCCCGGCGACAGCGTCAAGGCCGGCGACACGCTGCTGATCCTGGAAGCCATGAAGATGGAAAACGAGATCTCGGCCCCGCAGGACGGAACTATCGCCACCATCGATGTCCGCAAGGGCGACACCGTCAGCTCCGGCGACCTGCTGGTCACCATGAACTGACCGCCGCGCAAACCCGATCCACATCCGCCTGCACAGCGGAAGAATGAGGTGAACCAGATTGGCTAAGAAACCGATTAAAATTACCGAGGTCGTCCTGCGCGACGCCCACCAGTCCCTGCTGGCGACCCGTATGACCATGGACGAGATGCGGCCCATCCTGCCCGAAATGGACAAGATCCCCTATTTCTCGGTGGAATGCTGGGGCGGCGCAACCTTTGACTCCTGCATCCGCTTCTTGGACGAGGACCCCTGGGAGCGTCTGCGCATCCTGCGCAAGGAGCTGCCCCACCAGAAGCTGCAGATGCTGTTCCGCGGCCAGAATATGCTGGGCTACCGCCCCTATGCCGACGACGCAGTGGAATATTTTGTCCAGAAGTCTGTTGCCAACGGCATCGACGTCATCCGTATTTTTGACGCGCTGAACGACCCGCGCAACCTGGAGACTGCCATCAAGGCGGCCAACAAGGAGGGCGCCCACGTCCAGGCCTGCATCAGCTATACCTTGAGCCCGGTGCACAACAATGAGTATTTCGCCCAGTATGCCAAGACGCTGGAAGAGATGGGCGCAAACTCCATCTGCATCAAGGATATGGCCGGCCTGCTCAAGCCCTACACCTGCTATGACCTGGTGAAAAAGCTGAAGGAGACGGTCAGCATCCCCGTTGACATCCACAGCCACTACACCGCCGGCCTGGCTTCCATGTCCATCCTCAAGGGCATCGAGGCGGGCGCCGACATCATCGACACTGCCATGAGCCCGCTGGCGCTGGGCACTTCCCACATGCCCACCGAGAGCCTGGTGGCCGCCCTGCAGGACACCGACTACGATACCGGCCTGGATCTGAACCAGCTGAACGTGGTGCGCAACTACTTCAACAAACTGCGCGAGAAATACATCGCCAACGGCCAGATCAGCCCCAAGAGCCTGGGCGTGGACGCCAACACCCTGCTGTACCAGGTGCCGGGCGGCATGTTCTCCAACATGCTCAAACAGCTGAAGGACGCCGGCAAGGAGGACAAGCTGGACGAGGTGCTGAAGGAGATCCCCCGCGTGCGCGAGGATGCCGGCTACCCGCCGCTGGTCACCCCCACCAGCCAGATCGTCGGCACCCAGGCGGTGTTCAATGTCATCATGGGCGAGCGGTACAAGATGGTCACCAAGGAGTTCCGCGGCCTTGTCCACGGCGATTACGGCAAGACCCCCGCGCCCATCAAGCCGGAGTTCCAGGCTATGATCTTGAAGGGCGAGAAACCCATCACCTGCCGCTTTGCCGACACGCTGGAGCCGGAGATGGACAAGCTGCGCGCCGAGGCCGCCAAGTATGCCATCCAGGAGGAGGACGTGCTGACCTACGCCATGTTCCCGCAGGTCGCACCCAAGTTCTTCGAAAAGCGCAACGCCCGCATCCAGGGCGTGGACGCGCTGCATGCCGACTACGAGAAAAAGAGCCATCCGGTCTGATCCGGCCTGCAGCATCCGGCCGTAAGGCCAGACCTGTAAAGTACGCGATCCCCGCCCTGTCAGCCTGCCTGCCGGGGCGGGGATTTTTCTGCCGGCATCACCGGACCCGGCTGCCGAAACGGCCCGCGGCGGCGGGGTGGGGACTTGACGCGGAGTAAAAAACAGAAAAATTGCAGGAATTTGCGGCAAGGTATTGACTTTTGCCTGGTGGATGTGGTAAGATACCTCTCGCAGCACGCCCCAGGCAAGAATCGTGCGCCCGTAGCTCAGCTGGATAGAGCAACTGCCTTCTAAGCAGTGGGCCGGGGGTTCGAGTCCCTTCGGGCGCATCCTTTATGTGGTGCCTATAGCGTAGATGGCCTAACGCGCCAGATTGTGGCTCTGGAGATCGAGGGTTCGAATCCCTCTAGGCACCCCACCAAAGACCGTACAGTGTTTCGCTGCGCGGTCTTTTTTATACTGGGCCGTCGCCAAGCGGTAAGGCAGAGGACTTTGACTCCTCCATCCGTCGGTTCAAATCCGGCCGGCCCAACCAAAAGCGAAAGGCAAGCCTGTACGCCTGCCTTTCGCTTTTTCTTTGCCGAAAAGCAGGGCAACTGTGTTATAATAGAACCAACCAAAACGTGTTTTGCATCAGCGGAGGAAACAGCATGGAACTGGAACAGGCAAAGAAGCGCGCCGCAGAGCTGCGCGAGGTGATCGAGAAAAACAACCGCCTTTACTATGACCAGGACGCCCCCGAACTGGAGGACTACCAGTACGACGCGCTGGTGCGGGAGCTGAAAGGTATCGAGGCCGAATACCCCCAGCTGGTCACGCCGGCGTCGCCCACCCAGCATGTGGGCGGCACCGCCAGCAGCAAGTTCAGCAAGGTGGCCCACGCCGTCAAGATGGAAAGCCTGCAGGATGCCTTCAGCTTTAACGAGCTGCGGGAGTTTGACGCCCGCGTGCGGGAAGCCGGCATTACGCCGGAATATGTGGTGGAGGTCAAGATCGACGGCCTGTCGGTCAGCCTGGAATACCAGAACGGAACCTTTGTACGGGGGTCCACCCGCGGCGACGGCCTGGTGGGCGAGGACGTCACCGAAAACCTGGCCACCATCCGGGCCATCCCCAAGCAGCTGGCCGGCGCGCCGGAGTTCTTGGAGGTGCGCGGCGAGGTCTACATGCCCCACGACGCCTTTTTCAAGCTGAAAGAACAGCAGGAGCTGGAGGAAAAAACGCCCTTCAAAAACCCCCGCAACGCCGCCGCCGGCTCGCTGCGGCAGAAAGACGCCAAGATCACCGCCTCCCGCGGGCTGTCCATCTTTGTGTTCAACCTGCAGCAGGTGCAGGGCCGCAGCTTTGCCACCCACGCCGAGACGCTGGACTACCTGAAAGGGCTGGGCTTCCCGGTGTCGCCCCGGTATCACGTCTATACCAATATCGAGGACGCCATCCGGGAGGTGCAGGCCATCGGCGACGCCCGCGGCTCGCTCAGTTTTGATATGGACGGCGCGGTCATCAAGGTCAACAGCCTGGCCGACCGCACGGCGCTGGGCAGCACCAACAAGTTCCCGCGCTGGGCCATCGCTTTCAAATATCCGCCCGAAGTCAAGGAGACGGTGGTGCGGGATATCGAGGTCACCGTCGGGCGGACCGGCGTGCTGACCCCCACCGCGGTGTTTGACCCCATCTTCCTGGCCGGCACCAGCGTCTCCCGCGCCAGCCTGCACAACGGCGACATTATCGCCTCGCTGGACGTGCGTATCGGCGATACCATCCGGGTGCGCAAGGCGGGGGACATCATCCCCGAAGTCATCGAGGTGTCGCGCCACGGCGAAAACACCGTGCCCTACCAGATGCCCTGCGCCTGCCCCTCCTGCGGCGCGCCGGTGGTCCGGCTGGAGGGCGAGGCCGCGCTGCGCTGCTTAAACCCCGAATGCCCCGCCCAGGTGCTGCGCAACCTGATCCATTTTGCCTCCCGCAACGCCATGGACATCGACGGCCTGGGCGAGGCGGTGGCCGCCCAGCTCATCGACAAGGGTTATGTCAAAAATGTGGCCGACGTCTATGACCTGACCGTCGACCAGCTGCTGACGCTGGACAAGTTCAAACAGAAAAGCGCCGCCAACCTGAAAACCGCCATCGAGCGGTCCAAGGCGAACAATCTGGACAAGCTGGTGTTCGGTCTGGGCATCCGCAACATCGGTGACAAAGCCGCCGCCCAGCTGGCCGAGCGGTTCGGCACCATGGACGCCATCCGCGCCGCCGCGCAGGAGCAGATCGCCGAGATCGACGGCTTTGGCGGCATCATGGCCCAGAGCGTGGCCGAGTTCTTTGCCCGCCAGGGCACCGCCGACCTGCTGGACCGTTTGGCGGCCGCCGGCGTCAACATGATCTGGCACGGCGAGCCCCGCGGCACTGCGCTGGAAGGGCTGACCATCGTGGTCACCGGCACGCTGCCCACCCTCTCCCGCCAGGAGGCGGAAAACCTGATCAAACAAAACGGCGGTAAAGCCAGCGGCTCGGTCTCCAAAAAGACCAGTTACGTGCTGGCGGGCGAGGCGGCCGGCTCCAAGCTGACCAAGGCGCAGGCGCTGGGCGTCCCTGTCATTGACGAAGCGGAATTTTTGTCGATGATCGGCCGGTAAGGGCTTGCCTTGGGCATTGCAAGGACGTATAATATAAGCCATATTGTATAAAAACTCTGCTCGTGATTGTGCAAATCGCCCTGTGGGAAGGGGAGAACGGGCAGCCAGCGGAAGGGAACAGCCCCCTTCTGCCGAAAGGGGAAGAAAGTATGTCACAGAAAAGGCCGTTCATCACGCTGAGCCAGGCGCAGGACATCCTTGCCGATGTGCCCACGCCGTTCCACCTGTATGACGAGAAGGGCATCCGCGAAAACGCCCGCCGCGTCAACCAGGCTTTTGCCTGGAACAAGGGCTTCAAGGAATATTTCGCCGTCAAGGCCACGCCCAACCCCTATCTGCTCTCTATCCTGAAGGAGGAGGGCTGCGGTGTGGACTGCTCCAGCTATACCGAGCTGCAGCTGTCCGAAGCCTGCGGCTTTGCCGGCAGCGAGATCATGTTTTCCTCCAACGACACCCCGGCCGGGGATATGAAAAAGGCCTACGACCTGGGCGCTTTCATCAATCTGGACGACCTGACCCATGTGGATTTCCTGGCCAAAGTGGCCGGCGTGCCCAAAACGGTGTTCTGCCGCTACAATCCCGGCGGCACCTTTGATTTGGGCAACGGCATCATGGACAACCCCGGCGACGCCAAGTACGGCATGACCGAAAACCAGATGGCCGAGGCCTACACCCGCCTGATGGCCATGGGCGCCAAGGAGTTCGGCATCCACGCTTTCCTGGCCAGCAACACCGTCACCGACGATTACTATCCGGAGCTGGCCGGCATCCTGTTTGAGCTGGCCGTCCGCCTGCACAAGCGCACCGGCGCAAAGATCAAGTATATCAACCTGTCCGGCGGCGTGGGCATCGCCTACCGCCCCGAACAGCGGGAAAACGACATCCTGGCCATCGGCGAGGGCGTGCGCAAAAAGTTTGAGGAGATCCTGGTACCGGAGGGCATGGGCGACATCGCCATCTTTACCGAGATGGGCCGCTTTATGCTGGCGCCCTACGGCTGCCTGGTCACCACTGCCATCCACGAAAAGCACATCTATAAAGAGTACATCGGCGTGGACGCCTGCGCGGCCAACCTGATGCGCCCGGCCATGTACGGCAGCTACCACCACATCACCGTGCTGGGCAAGGAGGACGCCCCCTGCGACCACAAGTACGACGTCACCGGCGGCCTGTGCGAGAACAACGACAAGTTTGCCATCGACCGCATGCTGCCCAAAATCGACAAGGGCGACATTCTGGTCATCCACGACACCGGCGCCCACGGGTTCTCGATGGGCTATAACTACAACGGCAAGCTGCGCAGCGCCGAGGTGCTGCTGAAAGAGGACGGCTCCCACCAGCTGATCCGCCGCGCCGAGACCCCGGCCGACTACTTTGCCACGCTGGACTGCACCCCTTACTACAAAAAACTCAAGCTGTGAAGGCAGGGCAGGGCCTGCCGCGGCGGATGGAAATGCCCGGAGTATATTTTCCTGACGCTGTACAAAATTGCTGCGACAAGGGCGCTGTGCTCTTGATCTTATAGCCGCTTTGACCCTGTGCGCAAAACGGATGCGGCCTGGCGGGAGATGATAGAAGCGGATTTTCGGATCGACGCGTGATTCCAAACTTCATAAAATGATCTGGCCTTTTTCTCTTTGAAAAAGACAAACATCAAACATTGAGGTTGGAATAAACGATGATACGATATTTTCAAAAAGGCCGAATCTCCGGGATCGGCTACATTCTCTGTGTTCCGGTTTCCTGCTGGGTGTCGGTGCGCTTTGCCCTTTCCGCGCAGCCGGTCCTTGACAGCGTGCTGGGCATGGATGAGTCTATGTTCCAAAAGGGGGCCTTTGCGTTTGCCTTTTGGGGGATGCTGGACGCCTGCCTGCTGCTTTTTATGGAGCTGCTGCGCCTCCGGCTTCTAAAGCGCATCGGCATCGCTTTGAAGGACGACCTGTGCGGTGCGGTCCTCCGGATGAGTTATCAGGCGTATGCCGCCAAGGACAGTGACGCCCTATCTATCTTGACCAACGATGCCAAAACGGTTTCCAGCTGCTATTTCGCCTCGCTGCTGGCGCTGTACCGGGTGGTCTGGAGTTTCCTCTTCTCGGCCTTTACAGCGGCCAGTCTCAGCCCGGCGATCACAGCCGTCGTTCTGCTGGCCGGCGCGGTCTCGGTGCTGGTCCCCCGCTTTTTGGGCGGGCGGATCGATCGGTTGCAGCTGAACCTGTCTGACCAAAAAGAGACGTACAGCAAGCTGATACAGGACATGCTGGATGGCTTCTCCACCATCAAAACGATGCGGGCGGAGCGATTTTTTGCCCAAAAGCACCATCGCAGCAGTGCCAAAACCGAGGAGCTGGAATGCCGGGTCGATGCTGGCCTGTATTTTGCTGCCTGGTTTTCGGGGGTGTGCAGTTCCGCCGCCTATATCGCTACGCTGCTTTTGGGCGGCGCGCTTGCGCTGCGGGGGCGCATGACCGCCGGGCTGGTCGTCAGTATTTCACAGCTGATCGGCGGGGTGGTGGCGCCGCTGGAGCAGGTGCCGGCGCTTTTGGCCCGGATGCGTTCAGTGGACTCTGTCCGCAAAAAGTGCGGACAGCTGCTTGCCACCCGGTCAGCCGGACCGCTCCCGCATGGCGCGGGCGAGAGCCTGCTGTGCAAAAGCGCAGCATTCCATTACCCCGGCACGCGCAATGGTGTTGAAAATGTCAGCTATGCGTTCCAAATGGGAAAGAAATATTTGTTGGCCGGCGCTTCCAGCAGCGGCAAGTCCACGCTAGGCCGGCTGGTGGCCGGGCTTTACCGCCCTGAGGCAGGCGACATACAATACCCCCGCGCCGCTGCCGGAAAAAGCGGCGTGCTGTATGTGGATCAGAAAGCCCATGTGTTCCGGGATACGCTGCGCAATAACATTGCGCTTGGCGACCTATACCCGGACAGTGAGATTTGGGCGGCGCTGGACCAATGCTGCCTGACCGGGTTTGCCGCAAAGCTCCCGCACGGTCTTGACGAGGTTTTGCGGGAAAACTATTCCTGCTCCGGCGGCGAGGCCGCCCGGCTCAATCTGGCAAGGGCGGTCCTGCGCAGGCCCAAAATCCTGGTGGCCGACGAGATCACCGCAAACCTGGACGCCCGCACGGCAGAGCACATCGACGCGATGCTGGCCGCGCTGCATGGCGTACTCCTCATTACAATCACCCACAACATCAGCCGGGATCTGGCAGCGCGGTACGATGCAGTCCTGTATCTGGAAAACGGCCGGCTGGCCGGCAGCAGCCCCCCGCATGGCCTGCAGGAACAAAAC
Organism: Candidatus Gemmiger stercorigallinarum; assembly: GCA_019119495.1. GTDB lineage: Bacteria > Bacillota > Clostridia > Oscillospirales > Ruminococcaceae > Gemmiger > Gemmiger stercorigallinarum. Next base: position 67,389 of record DWWX01000020.1, read on the forward strand.
GGCATGCCTGGCTGTCTGCCGCACAACGGGCAGAAGGCTTGCACGGTTTAAGGCAGGGCCGCGGCCAAGACGCTTGACCGGACCGGTGTGGCTGCAGAAAAGACGCCGCACGACGCCAAACACCGGAAACCGCCCGCGCGCCCGGCCAAAATAACCGCCGTGCGCCGGAAAAAAATACTTGCATTCGCAGTTCGTTTGTGATATTATATTTTAGCGTTAGCGCCGCCGGCCCCACCGGCGGGATAATGACAACATCATTAAACAGGCGGTCCTCTGCCGAAATGATCGGGTATGAACGTCGAAACAAATGGAGGAACATTCATGGACGCATTCAAAACGCTCACCGAGGGCATGATCAAAGAAAACCAGCCCAAATTCGAGATCGGCGATACCGTCCGCGTCTCCGTCCGCATCAAGGAAGGCGACAAGGAACGTATCCAGGCTTTTGAGGGAACGGTCATTGCGAAGAAGCACGGCGGCATCGCCGAGACCTTCACCGTCCGCCGCACTTCCTATGGTGTCGGCGTCGAGCGCGTGTTCCCGGTCAACAGCCCGTTCGTCGAGAAGGTCGAGGTCGTTCGCCGCGGCAAGGTCCGCCGTGCGAAGCTCTTCTACCTGCGCGGACGCACCGGCAAGGCTGCCAAGGTCAAGGCTCGCATCTGAGTACAAGAAGAAGGGGAGGACGGCGCATTGTCCTCCCTTTTTCTGTTTTGTGCGGCAAAACCGCATAAACCTGCAGGAACAGGAGGGCTTTGGAAATGGACAAACGGCAAACGGCCAACCGCGGCCTGCTGGAATGGGTCGATTCCATGGTGGTCGCCGCGGTGCTGCTGGCGCTGGTATTCACCTTTGGCGTGCGCATCGTACAGGTGGACGGCACCTCCATGAACCCCGGCCTTCAAGACGGGGAACGGCTGCTGCTTTCCAGCCTGCCCTATGAGCCGGAATACGGCGACGTGGTGGTGATCGACAGCTACACCGACTACGGCAAGCTGCTGATCAAGCGTGTGATCGGCATGGAGGGCGACGTTATCGACATCGATTTTCAGACCGGCGTCGTCTACCGCAACGGCCAGCCTCTGGACGAGCCTTATACCGCTGAGCCCACCTATCTGTCCGAGGGCGTTGCCTTCCCGCTGACCGTGCCGGACGGCATGCTGTTCATCATGGGGGACAACCGCAACAACTCCAAGGACAGCCGCTCGCCGGAGATCGGCTGTGTGTCTGCAGGGGATGTGCTGGGGCAGGCGGTTCTGCGCCTGACGCCTTTCGACAAATTCGGCGCGATCTCGTAACGGGACCGCCCGCATGACCAAACGACAGGAGGAGATCCCGATGGAAGATATGGCGGGGGTCAACCGCCGGGTGATCCAATGGTTCCCCGGCCACATGGCCAAGACCCTGCGCATGATGGAAAAGGAGATCCGCAACGTGGACTGCGTTTTGCAGATCCTGGACGCGCGCATCCCGCTTTCCAGCCTGAACCCGGAAATCGAGCGCATCACCAGCGGAAAGCCCCATCTCTATCTCTTGAACAAATCCGACCTGGCCGACCCGGAGATCACCAGGCAGTGGCTTGCTTACTTCAAATCTGCCGGCGCCGGCTGCCTGGCGGTGGACGCCCGGCAGAAAAAAGCCGCCAATGCGGTGCGCGGGCCCATCCTGGCCGAGCTTTCGGCGCTGATCGCCCGCCGCCGCAGCCGCGGCATGGCCGGCGCCCGCACCCGCGTGATGGTGGTGGGCATCCCCAACGTGGGCAAATCCACCTTTATCAATTCCTTTGCCGGCGAAGCCCGCGCCAAGGCGGCCAATAAGCCCGGCGTCACCCGCGGCAAGCAGTGGATCACGGTGGGGGACTTTGACCTGCTGGACATGCCCGGCGTGCTGTGGAAGAAGTTCGACACGCTGGAGACCGCCACCAACCTGGCTTTCATCGGCTCCATCCGGGACGACATTCTGGACATCGAGGAGCTGGCCTGCGGCCTGCTGAGCAGCGTGCGCACCATTTACCCCCAGCGCCTGCTGGAACGCTACAAGCTGGACGAAAACGCGCTGGATCTGCCCCCCTACGACCTGCTTTTGGCCATCGGAGCCAAGCGGGGGATGCTGGTCTCCGGCGGCGAGGTGGACGCCGAGCGGGCCGCCCGGATGCTGGTGGGGGAGTTCCGCGCCAGCAAATGGGGGCGCATCTCGCTGGAGCGCCCGCCCCGGCCCGCGGCGCAGGACGTCGACCGGGTGGAGGACGAGCCAGCCCCCGAAAAGGAGGAAGCCGATGCCCCGCAAGAGTGACAGCACCGCCCTTTACGCCTTTGACGCCGAACAGCGCGCCGCCCACGGTGTTGTCTGCGGCGTGGACGAGGCGGGGCGCGGCCCTTTGTGCGGGCCGGTCTGCTGCGCGGCGGTGATCCTGGACCCGGCCAACCCGGTGGAGGGGGTCAACGACTCGAAAAAGCTGACCGAAAAGCGCCGGGAGGCCCTCTATGAGGAGATCACCCAAAAGGCGCTGGCCTGGCAGGTGGTCTTTGTCTCCCCGCAGGAGATCGACGAGAAAAACATCCTTTGGGCAACCATGGACGGCATGGCCCGCGCGGTGGCGGCGCTGGACCCTGCGCCGGACTATGTGCTGGTGGACGGCAACCGCTGCCCGCCCGGCATACAGCAGCCCAGCCGGGCGGTGGTCAAGGGGGACGCCGGCAGCGCATCCATCGCGGCGGCGTCCATCCTGGCCAAAGTCAGCCGGGACCGGTATATGCTGGAGCTGGACAAACAGTATCCCCAGTACCAGCTGGCCAAACACAAGGGCTACCCCACCAAGCTGCACTACGAGCTGATCGAACGGTACGGCATCCAGCCGTTTTACCGGCGCAGTTTTTTGAAAAAGCAGGGGTACTGGCCATGAGCGGCGTCCTGGGCCATACCGGCGAGGCTGTGGCCGCCAAGTATTACATCCAGCGCGGCTACCTGCTGCTCAACCACAACTACCGCACCCGCATGGGGGAGCTGGACCTGATTTTGTATAAGGACGGCGGCGTTGTTTTTGCCGAGGTCAAGACCCGTACCCGCAGCGATTTTGCCCGCCCGGCCGAGGCGGTGGACTTCCGCAAACAGCAGCGGCTGATCGCTGCGGCAAAGCTCTACCTGCAAAACAGCCCTTACGCCGACGCCCCCGCCCGCTTTGACGTGGTGGAGGTGGAACCGGCGGCCGGCGGCTGGCGGGTGCATTGCATCGAAAACGCATTTTCCTGCTGAACATACCATATTGGGATCAAAACCGGCGTGCCCGCAGGCGCGCACAAACAGGAAGGGTGGTACCTATGGAGTATCAAAGCACACGCGGCGGCAGCACCGGCGTTTCGGCGGCTGAAGCCATTGTACGCGGCCTTGCGCCGGACGGCGGCCTGTATGTGCCGGCGGCCTTCCCCAAGGCGGATTTGGATGCCTGGCGCAGCCTTTCTTACCCTGAACTGGCCGCCAAAGTGGTTGGCAGTTTTTTGACGGACTATGATCCGGCCTTTTTGCAGGCTGCCGCTGCCGACACCTACGGCGACGCCTTTGGCGGCAGGGCGGGCCATGTGGAACAGGTCCGCGGCGGCCTCTACGCGCTGGAACTGTGGCACGGCCCCACCTGCGCCTTCAAGGATTACGCCCTGCAGCTGATGCCCAAGCTGCTGGTGCAGGGCAAAAAGAACCTGCACCGCACCGAGACCACCCGCATCCTGGTGGCGACCTCCGGCGATACCGGCAAGGCGGCTTTGGCCGGCTATGCGGGGCTGGAGGGCATCCAGATCGCGGTGTTCTATCCCAATGCCGGCACCAGCGAGATCCAGCGCCTGCAGATGGCCACCCAGCAGGGGGATAACGTGGCGGTGTTCGCGGTGGACGGCAACTTTGACGACGCCCAGACCGGCGTCAAGCGCGTCTTTGCCGACGCGGATGTGGCGGCGCAGCTGGAAGCGCGGGGCATCCGGCTCTCCAGCGCCAACTCCATCAACTGGGGCCGCCTGGTGCCGCAGATCGTCTATTACTTCTATACCTACTTCCGCCTGGCGGAGACCGGCGCCATGGCCTGGGGGCAGACGGTGGACTTCTGCGTTCCCACCGGAAACTTCGGCGACATCCTGGCCGGCTACTACGCCAAGCGCATGGGCCTGCCGGTGGGCAGGCTGGTCTGCGCCTCCAACGAGAACAACGTCCTGACCGATTTTATCCGCACTGGCACGTACGACGCCCGCCGCGCCTTCCACAAGACGGCGTCGCCGTCCATGGACATCTTGATCTCCAGCAACCTGGAGCGGCTGCTTTACCATGTTTCCGGCAGCGCCGAAAAGGTCGCCGGCTGGATGGGCCAGCTTGCCGCCGAGGGGCGCTACACGGTGGACGCCGGGACGCTGGCCGCCATCCAGGAGAGTTTCGGCTGCGGCTGGGCCGATGACGCCCAGGGCGCCGAGGAGATCCGTACCCGCTTTGAGCAGGACCATTACCTCTGCGACACCCACACCGCCGTGGCCTTCCGGGTGGCGGACGACTGCCGCGGAACCGCGCCGATGGTGGTGCTGTCCACCGCCAGCCCCTTCAAGTTCCCGCGGGACGTGCTGCGCGCTTTGGGCGGCGATGTGCCGGAAAGCGATTTTGACGCCATGGATGCGCTGACCGCCAAGACTGGCTGCCAGGCCCCTGCGGCACTGGCCGAGCTGAAGACCCGGCCCGTCCGCTTTACCGAGACCATCGCCCCCGGCGCCATCCGCGACGCGGCCCTGCGGTAAGCCGCGGGCCTGCCCCGGCGCAAAAAAACGGACTTTTCCGCCCGATGTCGCCCCGCTTTAAAAGGGCGTCGTCAGCCGGAAAAGCCCGTGCAGATGCCGGCGCAGGGATGCGTCAGATCTCCGAGAAGGTCTCGCACATCGTCTCGCAGGGCTGGGCGCTGCGGTTCTTCACGTGGATCTCCTTGGCGGTGCAGCAGCAGGAACCGTTGTTGTACACGCAGTTTTCCACGTCGCAGCAGATGCCGTTGATGACGTTGTTTTCGACATTGTGATTCATGGTCTGTCGGCCTCCTTTCTGCCGCTATTGTGCGCAGGGGGCATGCGGCCTATTCGGGAGGGATGTATGGCAATTTTTGCAATCGGGGATCTGCACCTCTCGCTGGGCGGCAGCAAGCCAATGGACATTTTCCCCGGCTGGGAAGGATACCTGCCCAAGCTGGAAGCCAACTGGCGCAGACTCATCGCCCCCGACGACACGGTGGTGCTGGTGGGGGATACCAGCTGGGCCATGAACCTAAAGGATACAAAGGCGGACTTTGCGTTTATCGAAAGCCTGCCCGGCCAGAAATGGATCTTGAAAGGCAACCACGACTACTGGTGGACCACCCGCGCCAAGATGGACCGTTTTTTGCAGGAAAACGGCTTTACCAGCCTGCATATCCTGCACAACAATGCTTGCGTGGCGGATGGTGTGGCGCTGTGCGGCAGCCGGGGCTGGCCTTTTGACGACGCCTCCGCCCAGGACGCCAAGGTCATGGCCAGAGAGGCCGGCCGCCTGCGCATGTCGCTGGCCGCCGGCGGTGACGGCGAAAAATGGGCGTTTCTGCATTACCCGCCGGTCTACCCCGGCGCCTGCGCCCGCGAGCTGGTGGACGTGCTGCACGAGTTCGGCGTGACCCGCTGCTGGTACGGCCATCTGCACGGCAAAGCCATCCACTATGCGGTGCAGGGCGAGCAGGAGGGCATCCGCTACCGGCTGGTATCCGCCGACGGCATCGGCTTTTGCCCCATGAAGATCCGCGGCTGAGCGCAAAAATGCACGAAAATTTTGCATTTCCCTATGGCATTCTGCTGATTCGTATGCTATAATACCTTGTACTGCTATGTTTGGAGGAGTGTTCTCAATGAACCTGATTTCTTGTGAAAAGCTCGAAAAAAGCATGGTCGAGCTTCAGTTTTCTATTGATGCCGAGACCTTTAAGAACGCTGTGAATGCGGCGTTCAAGCGCGAGGGCAAAAAGTACAACGTGCCCGGCTTCCGCCGCGGCAAGGCTCCGCGCCACATGATCGAGAAGCTGTACGGCGCCGAGGTCTTCCACTATGACGCTGTCAACGATCTGTTCCCGGCCGAGTACGAGGCCGCTGTCAAGGCAGCCGGCATCGAGGTCGTCGGCGCCCCTGAGCCGGAAGTCGTTTCGATGAACGAGACCGACGGCGCTACCCTCAAGGTCAAGGTCGCCGTCAAGCCGGAGGTCACCCTGGGCGACTATGCCGGTTTGAGCGTCACCAAAAAGGTCCATACTGTCAAGGACAGCGCCGTGGACGCCGAGCTGGCCCGCATGCAGGACCGCAACGGCCGTCTGCTGACCCGTGAGGGCGCTGCCGAGAACGGCGATACCGTCGATATCGACTTCGAGGGCTTTGTGGACGGCGTTGCCTTTGAGGGCGGCAAGGCTGAGCATTATTCCCTGGTGCTGGGCAGCAACTCCTTCATCCCCGGTTTCGAGGATCAGGTCGTCGGCCATGCCGCCGGCGAGGAGTTCGACGTCAATGTCACCTTCCCGGAGCAGTACCAGGCCGAGGAGCTGGCCGGCAAGGCTGCCGTCTTTAAGATCAAGCTGCACGAGGTCAAGTACAAGGAACTGCCGGAGCTGGATGACGACTTTGCCAAGGACGTCAGCGAGTACGACACCCTGGACGAGCTGAAGGCCTCCATCCGCAAGGGCATGGAGGACAACGCCGACCGCAGCGCCGACCAGCAGGTCGAAAACGACCTGATCGAGCAGGTGGTCAACGGCATGCAGGCCGAGATCCCTCAGGCCATGTACGACAGCCGTGTGGACGAGCTGGTGCGCGATTTCGAGTACCGCATGTCCCAGCAGGGCCTGAAGATGGATATGTACCTGCAGTACATGGGCATGACCATGGAGCAGCTGCGCGGCCAGTTTGCCGAGCAGGCCGAAAAGCAGGTCAAGATGCGCCTGGCGATGGAAGCCATCGTCGCCAAGGAGAACATTACCGTCTCTGACGAGGAGTTCGACGCCGAGGTCAAGCGCATCGCCGACGCCTACAAGATGGAGGAGGACAAGGTCCGCAGCATTGTGGATGCCGACGCCGTCAAGCAGGATCTGGCCGTGAACAAAGCCATCGACTTTGTCAAGGAAAAAGCCAACGTCACCACCGAGCAGGTGGATGACAGCACGGACAACGAAAACGCCTGAAATGCCAGCCTGAGCCGCTGACACCAGGGCAGGAACGAAACCGATACGGTGCAAAGGAAGCAGCTTTATGCAAGCGTTTGAATTGCCGCCGTATCGGTTCGTTTATCCGGTATTTGTCTGCAAGCCCAATCAGAAAATTTTATACAGGAGGGGACTACCATGAGCCTTGTACCGTATGTTGTGGAGCAGACCGCGCGCGGCGAGCGCAGCTACGATATTTTTTCGCGCCTGCTCAATGACCGCATCATCGTTTTGAGCGAGGACGTCAACTCGACCTCTGCCAGCGTCGTTGTGGCGCAGCTGTTGTATCTGGAGGGCCAGGACCCCGAAAAGGACATCAGCTTCTACATCAACAGCCCTGGCGGCTCCATCAGCGATGGTATGGCCATCCATGACACCATGAAGTATATCAAGTGCGACGTGTCCACCATCTGCGTGGGCATGGCGGCGTCCATGGGCGCATTCCTGCTGGCCAGCGGCACCAAGGGCAAGCGGTTCGCGCTGCCCAACGCCGAGATCTTGATCCACCAGCCGCTGATCGGCGGCCAGGGCGGCGGGCTTTCCGGCCAGGCCACCGACATCAAGATCCACGCCGACCACATGGTCTTTGTCAAGAACCGCATGAACCAGATGCTGAGCGAGTATACCGGCCAGCCGCTGGAGGTCGTGCAGCGCGATACCGAGCGCGACAACTATATGACCGCCCAGCAGGCCAAGGATTACGGCCTGATCGACGCGATCATCTCGAAACACTAACCACGGGGGCTGGAAATGGCAAATAACAATTCCGGCAAGGACGGAAAAGAACGTGAACTGATCTGCAATTTCTGCGGGCGTTCCCAGAACCAGGTCGAGCAGCTGATCATCGGCCCGGGCGTGAACATCTGCAAAGACTGCATCGATATGTGCTACAACGTGCTGTACAAGGGCGAGGACCGCCCCGCGCCGCCCCGCGCCAATGCACAGCGCCGCAGCCGCACCCCGCGCCCCAGCACCGACCCGCTGGCCGATGTGAACATCCTGACACCCGCCGAGATCAAAGACGGGCTGGACCAGTATGTCATCGGCCAGGACGAGGCAAAAAAAGTGCTGGCGGTGTCGGTCTACAACCATTACAAGCGCATTTTGTCCGGCCGCGAGAGCGACGTGGAGCTGCAAAAGTCCAACGTGCTGATGCTTGGCCCGTCCGGTACCGGCAAGACGCTGCTGGCCCAGACACTGGCAAAAATGCTGGGGGTGCCCTTCGCCATTGCGGACGCCACCACACTGACCGAGGCCGGCTACGTGGGCGAGGACGTGGAGAACATCCTGCTCAAGCTGATCCAGGCGGCGGACTACGACATCCCCAAGGCGGAGGTCGGCATCATCTACATTGATGAGATCGACAAGATCACCCGCAAGAGCGAAAACCCCTCCATCACCCGCGACGTGGGCGGCGAGGGCGTTCAGCAGGCGCTTTTGAAGATCCTGGAAGGCACCGTCAGCAACGTACCGCCCCAGGGCGGCCGCAAGCATCCGCAGCAGGAGTTCATCCAGATCAACACCAGGAACATCCTGTTCATCTGCGGCGGCGCGTTTGACGGCCTGGAAAAGCTGATCCAGAAACGCACCGACAACGCCACCATGGGTTTTGGCAGCCAGCTGCGCGCCAACATCGACAAGGACGAGACCCGCCAGAAGCTGCTGCGCCGGGTGGAGCCGGACGATCTGGTCAAATTCGGCCTGATCCCGGAGCTGATCGGCCGCCTGCCGGTGGTCACGGTGCTGGACCCGCTGGACGAGGACGCCATGATCCGCGTGCTGACCGAGCCGAAAAACAGCATTGTGCGCCAGTACCGCGAGTTGTTCCAGCTGGACAACGCCGAGCTGGACTTCACCGACGCGGCGCTGCACGCCATCGCCAAAAAGACCATCCAGCGCAAGAGCGGTGCCCGCGGCCTGCGCAGCGTGGTGGAGGAACTGCTGATCCCCATCATGTACGAGATCCCTTCCGACCCCACCATCATCCGCGTCACCATCGACGAGGACACGGTGGAGGGCGGCAAGCCCCATCTCGAATATGGCGCGGTGCGCAAACGCTACAAAAACCAGAACCAGCTGCCGCCGGTGCAGTATTGACGCTGCGGCAGTACAATAACACTGCAAAAGGCACGGACGTAAAAAAAGCGTCCGTGCTTTTTTGCAGCCTTGTCCGCCGTGCGCTAAATTGGCGGCGTCCGACCCGGAGTGCCAAACCGTGTCTTTTGCGGCGAAAAATGCGCGGAACAGCCCCGTGCGCAGTGCGGATCTGCCCCCGATGCAAGGCGCGGCCAAGGGGGAAAACGCGCCGCGAGCGGCTGCATGAAGCGCCGGCGGAAAGGCTCCTTCCGGCGGAAAACGGCGGGGCAGGCACGCAAAAATCCGGGAAATCGGCGCTGTAAAGCGCAAAAAATGAAATTCACAAAAAATTTATACTTTTTTTGCTTTCGGGGCTTGATTTTTGCCGGGCAAATGACTACAATATATCATGTTAGCAGTCAAGATAAACGAGTGCTAAATCACCAAGTTTCCATTTGATTTTTATGTATAGGAGGATGTTTCGCTATGAAGATCAAACCTCTTGCTGACCGTGTTGTCATCAAACTGGTCGAAGAAGAAGAAACCACCAAGGGCGGCCTGATCCTGACCGGCACCGCCAAGGAAAAGCCCCAGGTCGCTGAAGTCCTGGCGGTCGGCCCCGGCGGCAACGTCGACGGCAAGGAAGTTGAGATGATCGTCAAAGTCGGTGACAAGGTCCTGACCAGCAAGTATGCCGGCACCGAAGTCAAGGTGGACGGCGAGGAGTGCACCATCGTCCGCCAGAGCGACATTCTCGCCATCGTCGAGTAATTTTCAGCTTATTACAAAGGAGAGCGCAGTATCATGGCTAAACAGATCAAACAGGGCGAGGACGCCCGTAAATCCCTTTGCGCCGGCATTGACCAGCTGGCCGACACCGTCAAGATCACCCTGGGCCCCAAGGGCCGCAACGTGGTCCTGGGCAAAAAGTTCGGCAGCCCCGTCATCACCAACGACGGCGTGACCATCGCCAAGGAGATCGAGCTGAAGGACGCTTTTGAGAACATGGGCGCCCAGCTGGTGCGCGAAGTCGCCACCAAGACCAACGACGCCGCCGGCGACGGCACCACCACCGCCACCGTCCTGGCCCAGGCCCTGGTCCACGAAGGCATGAAGAACGTGGCCGCCGGCGCCAACCCCATGGACATCAAGCGCGGCATGAGCAAGGCAGTTTCCGCCGCCGTGGAGGCCATCAAGGGCAACAGCCAGAAGGTTAAGGGCAGCAAGGACATCGCCCGTGTCGGCACCGTTTCTGCCGGCGACCCGGAGATCGGCCAGCTGATCGCTGACGCCATGGAGAAGGTCACCGCTGACGGTGTTATCACCATCGAGGAAAACAAGACCACCGCCGAGACCTACACCGAGGTCGTCGAGGGCATGCAGTTCGACCGCGGCTACGTGACCCCCTACATGGTCACCGACACCGAGAAGATGGAAGCCGTCTTTGAGGACTGCAGCGTCATGATCACCGACAAGAAGATCAGCGCCTTCCAGGATATGGTCCCCCTGCTGGAGCAGATTGTCCAGTCCGGCCGCAAGCTGCTGATCATCGCCGAGGATGTGGAGGGCGACGCCCTGTCCAACCTGATCATCAACCGCCTGCGCGGCGGCCTGAATGTTGTGGCTGTCAAGGCCCCCGGCTTTGGCGACCGCCGCAAGGAGATGCTGCAGGATATCGCCATCCTGACCGGCGGCACTGTTATCAGCAGCGACCTGGGCTATGAGCTGAAGGACGCCAACCTGTCCATGCTGGGCACCGCCCGCCAGGTCAAGGTCACCAAGGAGAACACCACCATTGTCGGCGGTTCCGGCGACAAGCAGGCCATCGCGGACCGCATTGCCCAGATCCGCAGCCAGATCGCCACCGTCACCTCTGACTTTGACCGCGAGAAGCTGCAGGAGCGGCTGGCCAAGCTGGCCGGCGGCGTGGCTGTCATCAAGGTCGGCGCTGCCACCGAAGTCGAGATGAAGGACAAGAAGCTGCGCATCGAGGACGCCCTCAACGCCACCAAGGCTGCCGTTGAGGAGGGCATCGTTGCCGGCGGCGGCACCGCCACCATCAACGCCATTCCCGCTGTCGACAAGCTGATCGGCGAGCTGGAGGGCGACCAGCGCACCGGCGCCAAGATCGTCCGCAGCGCGCTGGAGGCGCCCCTGCGCCAGATCGCTGCCAACGCCGGCCTGGAGGGCAGCGTCATCATCAACAAGATCCTGGAAGCCGGCAAGCCCAACTACGGCTTTGACGCCCAGAACGAGACCTTTGTGGACGACATGATCGAGTCCGGCATCGTCGATCCCACCAAGGTCACCCGCAGCGCGCTGGAGAACGCGGCCAGCGTTGCCGCCATGGTCCTGACCACCGAGAGCCTGGTGGCCGACCTGCCGGAGCCGCCGGCCCCGGCAGCCCCCGCCGGCGGCGACATGGGCGGCATGTACTAAGCGCGTCCAGTCACCCGCTGACACAACCGGATACCCCAAGAGGCCGGAGCCTGATGGCTCTGGCCTCTTTTTGTGTCCCGAAAACTGCCCGCCAGGAGAGCGGTTGCAAGATATATGTTTTTGTCAAGCAAAAATGTTTGCGTACTGTTAAATTAGCCGGAACCGGTATGCGGCGGGCAGAAAAGCGGCAGGAGCCGTCCGACGAAAAGCGGTCGGGGCAGAATTTTCGAGGTCTGATTGCCGTGCTGGCCTGGGGATGCGACGCAACCCAAAACGCGCCCCCGGCAGGAGGCAGAGGACGGCGCCGCCGCATAGGATGGCAGGGATATCCCGCACTTGCAATGCCGGCAAAAACTTGGTATCCTTGTATGGTAAAAGATAAACACTGTGTCCAAACGTCGGGCGGCAGGGCCGGCGGTGTTGCGGCAAAAACGGAGGTGGCAGCCTTGGCAAAAATCAGATCCTGGCAGATTTTGGCGGCGGGGTCGGCGGCGCTGTTCGCGGCCGAGTGGGGGCTTACCAATATTGTGGTCAAACCCCGCCAGCAGCTGGACAACCGGGACGCCTGCAAGAAAGAATTGGCTCTGTCCGGCCTTACCCTGGCCGATTGGGAGAAAAACTGGGACCGGCAGGATTTTACCCTGAAAAGCCGCTACGGGTACCGGCTGCGCGGCGCGGTGATCCCCCGCGACCCGGCGGCAAAACCCGCGGATGGCCGCACCCGCGTGGTGGTGATCGTGCACGGCCATGGCGAAAACCTGATCTCCAGCCTGAAATACGCGGCCATCTTCCGGCAGCTGGGCTTTGCGTGCATCGTTTACGACCAGCGCAACCATGGCGCGTCCGACAAGGCCCTGACCACCATGGGCCGGCGGGAAGCGGACGACCTTGCCACAGTCTGCGCCTGGGCACGGAAAAAATACGGCAAAAGCTGCCTGCTGGGCACCCACGGCGAGTCGATGGGCGCAGCCACCGTCATGCTGCACAGCGCCATGGACCGCCATCTGGCCTTTGTCATTGAGGACTGCGGCTATTCCAGCCTGAAAAAGCAGCTGGCCTGGGTGATGAAAACGCGGTATCACCTGCCGCCGTCGGTGCTTTTGTACCCCTGCATGGCGGTGGCCTGGCTGCGCACCGGCGTGCGGTTTTCCAAGGTGGAGCCGGCGGAAGCGGTGGCCCGCAGCGGCGATACCCCCATGCTGTTCATCCACGGCGACGCCGACACCTACGTGCCCTATTGGATGCTGCAGGAAAACTACGATGCCAAGCGCACCGGCCCGCGGCGCAAGGCGGTGTTTGCCGGCGCAGCCCACGCCATGAGCTGCCTGTCCGACCCGGCGCGCTACCGGCAGGTGATCGAAGAATTTTTGCGCGACAACCATGTGCTTTGACCGGCAAGAGCAAACCGGAAGGAAGGCGGGCGGCATGAAAAAGTGGATTTTTCTGGCCATGATGCTGGGGGTTATGGCGGTCATTTTTGTGCTGTCCGCCCAGCCGGGGGAGCAGTCCTATGCACTGTCCGCCCAGCTGGCGCAGCAGCTCCAGCAGGAGGATATGGCCCAGGCCGCGCCCGGCTGGTTCAGTGCCGATTTCCATGCCAACCTGCGCAAGTGGGCGCATGTGTGGCTGTACTGCCTGCTGGGGATTACCGCCGGGCTGGCAGCCTGCGGCTTTTTGTACCCTGGGGCCGGGCGGCCGGCAAAGCGGCTGCTGCGCTGCGCGGGGGCGGCGCTGGCGGTCTGCCTGCTGTATGCTGCCGGTGATGAGCTGCACCAGTATTTTGTCCCCGGCAGGGCCTGCCTGGCCACGGACATTTTGGTGGACGCGCTGGGGTTTGCCCCCTGCGTGCTGGCGGTCTGCGGCCTTTGGCACTGGCTGGCCTGCCGCCGTGCCCGGCGCCGGCAGACCGGGGACCCGAACGCAGGATAGCAGGATAAACGTAGAACAAACGCGGCGTCCGGGGGCATAGCCCCCGGACGTATGTTTTTTGCGGTTCCGGGCAGACTGTACAAAGAGGAAAAGACATCTTTGTACAAATAGCGGAAGGGGGAACACGCATGACGCGCCGCCGCCTGAATGTTGTCTGCGCTGCGCTGGTGCTGCTGTTCGGCATCGTGCTCTGCCGCGTGCTGTGGATCGCCACAGACACCGGCTATGCGGTCAGCGCCGGCGCACAGACGGTCTCTACCACTGCGCTGCCCCGCAGCCGCGGCGATTTTTTTGACCGCATGGGCCGCCGCCTGACCGGCGTGCGGCAGCAATGGTATGCGCTGTGCATCCCCGGCGATTCCAGCTATGCGCGCCTGTTCCCCTATGTGCCTTACGCGCAGCAAAGCGAGCTTTACGACAACCGCAACAGCGCCCAGCCGTTTCTGGTGCAGGTCTCCGGCGACCTGGGCGCCAACGGCATCTATACCTATCCGGGCAGCCAGCGATATCTGGACGCGCCCATCGCGCCGCATCTGATCGGCTACCTGGACGGCGACGGCCATGGGGTGTCCGGGCTGGAGCTGGCCTGCGACGATATCCTTTTCACCGCCGCCGACGCGCAGACGGTGGCCTGTGCCACTACGGCGCAGGGCAGCCTTCTGGACGGCACGGCGCCCGACCTGGAAACGGTGGAACAGGGCAGCGGCCTGGGGGTGCAGCTGACGCTGGACGCCGAGATCCAGCGCGCCTGCGAGGGCATTGCCCAGGCGCGGATGGAGACCGGCTGCATCCTGGTGGCGGATGTGGACACCGCACAGGTTTTGGCCAGCGTCAGCGTGCCGGAATTTGACCCGGACAACATCCAAAAAAGCATCGACGCCAACGACACCTCGCTGATCAACCGCAGCTTTTCGGCGTTCAGCGCCGGGTCGGTGTTCAAGGTGGTGCTGGCGGCGGCCGCCTATCAGTATGGCTTGGACTGGTTTACCCACGACTGCGAGGGAGCCATCGAGGTGGCCGACCAGACCTACCGCTGCGCGCTGGGCCGCGCCCACGGCACGGTCAACCTGCGGGGCGCGCTGGAGCAAAGCTGCAACTGCTACTTTGTGGCGCTGGGCCAGGCGCTGGGCACCGAGCGGGTGCTTTCCATGGCCGAGCAGTTCGGCTTTGGCCGGCCGACCGCCGTGGCAGGCGGGCTGAAGACCGGTGCGGGGGTCCTGCCAAATGCGCAGACGCTGCAAAACGTGGGCCAGCTGGCGATGTTCTCCTTTGGGCAAGGGGAGTTGACCGTGACGCCGGTGCAGATCACCGCCATGATGCGAGCCATCGCGGGGGATGGCTGCTATCTGCCGCTGACCTTTGTGCAGGGCGTGGTGGACAGCGAGACGCTGCAGCCTGCCGGTACAGGGGCCGCGCCGGCTGCCGAGCCGCAGCGTGTCTGCACGGTGCAAACCGCCCGTGTGCTGCGCAGCATGCTGCAAAGCGTGGTGACCGACGGCATCGGCGGCGACGCGGCGCCGTCCTGGGAGGAGGCCGGCGGCAAGACCGGCACCGCCCAGACCGGCCAGTTTGACGCGGCGGGGGAGGAGCTGCTCAACTACTGGTTTTCCGGCTTTTACCCTGCCGGGGAACCCCGGTATGTCATCACCGTCCTGCAGGACGCCACGCTGGAACCGCAGACCAGCAGCGCCGCCGTCTTTGCCTGTGTGGCAGATGCGCTGCACGCGCTGGAAAACGGTTGACAAGACGAAAAGGACGGCATATAATGATCGTGTAAAATTGCAAAAGGCTGAGAAGGGGTCAACCTCCCCCAACGGCTTCGCTTCAGAGAGGGCGCTGTTTTGCTGCAAAGTGCCTGCGGATGCCGGGAGGAATGCCGCCCCGGAGCCCCCGGCAGAACCGGGCGTGGCCGCAGCGTTAATGCGGGCAAAGCGGCGGGCCGCCCTGTTGTACCCAAAAGGCAGCGTAGCCCGCAAACCGGGTGGTACCACGGAAGCAGATCCAGCCTTCGTCCCAGAAATTGGGGCGGAGGCTTATTCTTTTGCGGCCCGCGCTTTGCCAAACGGAAAGAGCCAAATGCAAGAAAAAGGGAATGGAGAGTCAACACACTATGCAATGGACAGGCTTGAACGATCTGCGCGAAAAATATCTGCACTTTTTTGAGGGCAAGGACCACCTGCGTCTGGGCAGCTTCCCGCTGGTGCCGAAAGACGACCCCAGCCTGCTGCTTATCAACAGCGGCATGGCCCCCATGAAAAAATGGTTCCTGGGCCAGGAGGAGCCGCCCCGCCACCGGGTGACTACCTGCCAGAAGTGCATCCGCACCCCGGACATTGAGCGCGTGGGCATCACCGCCCGCCACGGCACCTTCTTCGAGATGCTGGGCAACTTCAGCTTTCAGGACTATTTCAAGAAGGAGGCCATTCCATGGGCCTGGGAGTTTTTGACCCAGACGCTGGAGATCCCCGCTGAAAAGCTCTATATCTCGGTCTATCTGGACGACGACGAGGCCTATGATATCTGGACCAAGGAGATCGGCATTCCGGAAAGCCATATGGTCCGCTTCGGCAAGGAGGACAACTTCTGGGAGCACGGCTCCGGTCCCTGCGGCCCCTGCTCCGAGATCTACTATGACCGCGGCCCGGAGTTCGGCTGCGGCAAGCCCACCTGCGGCGTCGGCTGCGACTGCGACCGCTATATGGAGATCTGGAACCTGGTGTTCAGCCAGTTTGACTCGGACGGCAACGGCCACTACGAGCGCCTGGCCAAGCCCAACATCGACACCGGCATGGGCCTGGAGCGCCTGGCCTGCGTGATGCAGGGCGTGGGCAACCTGTTCGAGGTGGACACCGTCGCCGCCGTGCTGCACCATGTGGAGCACATCGCCGGCAAGACCTACAAGCAGAACGAGAAGGACGACATTTCCATCCGCGTCATCACCGACCACATCCGCTCCACCGTGTTCATGGTATCGGACGGTATCCTGCCCTCCAACGAGGGCCGCGGCTATGTGCTGCGCCGCCTGCTGCGCCGCGCCGCCCGCCACGGCCGGATGCTGGGCATCGACCGCCCCTTCCTGACCGAGCTGGTGGACACTGTCATCGCCTCCAGCGAGCAGGGCTACCCGGAGCTGCGCGAGCACGAGGCCTACATCAAAAAGGTCATCGGCACCGAGGAGGAGCGTTTCGGCCGCACCATCGACGCCGGCCTGAACATCCTGCACAGCATGATCGACAAGCTGGCGACTTCCGGCCTCAAGACCCTCTCCGGCGCGGAGGCTTTCAAGCTCAACGATACCTTCGGCTTCCCGCTGGACCTGACCCGCGAGATCGCCGCCGAAGCCGGCCTGAACGTGGACGAGGACGCCTTCCATGCCGAGATGACCAAGCAGCGGGAACGCGCCCGCGCCGAGCGCCTGGCCAAGGACATCTCCGGCTGGGCCGCCGACCTGTTTGGCGAGCTGGACGCCGAGCCCACCGTCTTTGACGGCTACGACACCCTGTCCGAGCGCGCCAAGGTCGTGGCCCTGTCCGAGGGCGAGGAACTGGCCGACGCCATTGCCACCGATGTGGAGCAGAAAGAGGACGTTCTGGTGGTGCTGGACCGCACCCCCTTCTACGCCGAGATGGGCGGCCAGGTGGCCGACCACGGCTATATCGCCTCCGGCGACGCCAAGCTGCGGGTCGATCAGGTGAAAAAGACGCCCAAGGGCTACTATGTCCACACCTGCACCCTGCTGGAAGGCACCATCAAGGTGGGCGACGAGGTGGACGCCGTGGTGGAGGAAGGCCGCCGCATGGCCATCTGCCGCAACCACACCGCCACCCATCTGCTGCAGGCTGCCCTGCGGGAAGTGCTGGGCGACCATGTGCACCAGGCCGGCAGCTACCAGGACGACAAGATCACCCACTTTGACTTCACCCACTTCAGCGCCGTCACCCCGGAGGAGCTGAAAGAGGTCGAGCGCCGCGTCAACGACAAGATCTTTGCCTCGCTGCCGGTGGAAGTCCGCAACATGCCCATCGACGAGGCCAAAAAGCTGGGCGCCATGGCGCTGTTTGGAGAGAAATACGGCGACGTGGTCCGCGTGGTGGACGTCTGCGGCTGGAGCACCGAGTTCTGCGGCGGCACCCATGTAAAGAACACCGCCCAGATCGGCTGCTTCCGCATCCTCAGCGAGAGCAGTGTGGCCGCCGGCATCCGCCGCATCGAGGCTACCACCGGCTACGGCGTGCTGCGCCTGCTGGACGAACGCTGCAACGAGCTGGACTGCGCCGCCCGCTGCCTGAAGGTGGGCAATGTGCACGACCTGCCCGCCCGCGTGGCGGCCGTTGTGGCGGAGCTGAAGGAGGCCAACAAGCAGCTGGACATCGCCCGCGCAAGCATCGCCGCCGCCAAGATCGACGGCCTGTTCGACGCGGCCGAGGATGTGGACGGCGTGCGCATCGTCACCGCCTTCTTCAGCGGCACCGGCTCCGACGCGCTGCGCAGCATGTGCGACAAGATCCGCGACAAGGCCCCCAATGTGGTGGCGGCGCTGATCGGCTCTGACGCCGGCAAGACCACACTGGCCGTCAGCGTCAGCAAAAACGCCCAGGCCCGCGGCCTGAAGGCCGGCCTGCTGGCCAAGCAGGTCGCGGCCATCGCCGGCGGTAACGGCGGCGGCAAGCCCGACTTTGCCATGGCCGGCATCCGCGACAACACCAAGATCGACGAGGCGCTGGCCGCCGTTGCCGGTATCGTGAAAGCGGAGCTGGAAAAAAACGGCTGAGTGGTGTATAATACCTGTGTACGATAAACTGCCGGGCGGGGGCTGCCGGTTTTGTCCGGCCCCCCTTGCGGCGGGCGGTTCACCCAAAATACCGGGCCGGCATCCGGTCCATCACAAAGGAGGGCAACATCATGGCAGACTGCCTGTTCTGCAACATTGCGGCAGGGAAGATCCCCTCGAACAAGCTGTACGAGGACGACACGCTGCTGGCGTTTTACGACATTGACCCCCAGGCCCCGGTGCATTTCTTGGTCATCCCCAAAACGCACATCGACTCGGCCGCTGCGCTGACCGAGGCGGACGCCCCGCTGCTGGGCCATGTCTTTGCGGTCATCGCAAAGCTGTGCGCCGAGCTGGGCTGCGACGGCGGCTACCGCGTCGTCACCAACGTGGGCGAGGACGGCGGCCAGAGCGTCAAGCACCTGCATTTCCATGTGCTGGCAAAGCGCAGCCTGGCCTGGCCTCCGGGCTGATCCCGGTCCGTTTTTCGCGCGGGTTTTGCGCGGTTTAAGTTTGGCAGGGGGAACCCGGCAGCAAAGCCAGAGCACCGTTTGGCGCGAGGATGCCTGCGGAACCCCCGGAGAATGAAAAAGAGGGAAGAAAATTATGGCAGATACCTATACCCTTCACGTGGCGGGCCTGACGCGGGAACTGCCCATCTGCAAGGTCAACGATCACATGGACATCGCCGCTTTTATCATGTTCGGCGACGTGGAGCTGACCGTCGCCTGCGCACGCGACCTGCTGGCCAAGTGCCCGGACTTTGACATCATCCTGACCGCCGAGGCCAAGGGCATCCCCCTGGCCTACGAGATGGCCCGCCAGAGCGGCAAGCCCTGGCTGACCGCGCGCAAGGGCGTCAAGCTGTACATGAGCGAGCCGGTGGTCATTGAGGACGAGTCCATCACCACGGCCGGCAAGCAGAAGCTGGTCATCGACAAAAAAGACATCGACGCGATGAACGGCAAGCGCATTTTGATCGTGGACGATGTGATCTCCACCGGCGGTTCGCTCCATGCGCTGGAAACGCTGGCCGCCCGCAGCACCGGCACCGTTGTGGGCTGCTGCGCCGCGCTGGCAGAGGGGGATGCGGCCAAGCGCACCGACATCTTCTTCCTGGAACCCCTGCCGCTGTTTTTCCACTGATCCATGAAACGTAAGCTGGCGGTATTCGGCCTGGCCTTCTCTCTGGCCGAGCTGGCCGCGGCCTACCTGCCGTCGCCGGCCGTCTGGCTGGCGGCGGCTTTTGCGTTGGCGGGGGCGGTCTGGGCCTTCCGGTACCGGAAGGCAAGGGCAGCAGTGCTGCCCTTGATGGCAGCTGTCTGCCTGGGGCTTGGCTGCCATCTGGCTTACCGCGCGCTGGCGGTGCAGCCGGCCCTGGCGCTGGCGGGCCGCACCGTGCAGGTCACGGCAACGGTGCAGACCGACGCCGAGACCTCCTACCAGGAGGACCGGCTGCGCGGCACGCTGCATATCACCGAGCTGGACGGCCGGCCCGCCGACCTGCTTGTTTCCTGCGCAAACTTCCCCGGCACGCAGCCCGGCGAGGTCTTTTCCGCCGTGCTTGCGCTGGAGGAACTGGAGGACGACTCCTACCGCATGGACCGCTATGCCGACGGCGTCTATCTGGCCGCCGACTATCTGGAAGGCTACGCCTACCTGGGCGACAGCAGCGCGCCGGCGTTCTGGCTGTACCGGCTGCGGCGGGCGCTTTCCCGCCGGCTGACCACCTGGCTGCCGGCCGAGGAGGGCGGCGTGGAGGCCGCCATGCTCATCGGCGACACCGCCCGCCTGAGCGATACCCAGCAGGAAAACTTCCGCGTGGCGGGCGTGTCCCATCTGCTGGCAGTGTCCGGTCTGCACGTCACGCTGCTGTGCGGCCTGCTTGCGCCGGCGGGGGACCCGCGCAAGCGGTTTTCCCGGCCGCGCATTGCAGGGCAGGCGGCGGTGCTGCTGTTGTACCTGGCGCTGATCGGCTTCCCGGTATCGGCGGTGCGGGCGGGCTTTGTCTATCTGGTGGCGCTGGGCGGCTACTTTTTTGTGCAGCCGCCGGATACGCTCACCTCCATGGGGCTGGCCGCCCTGGTGCTTGGCGTCCAGAACGCCTATTTCGTCTGCGACCTGGGGTTCCAGCTGTCTTTTTCGGCGGTGCTGGGTGTGCAGGCGGCTTCGGCCCTTGCCCGGTGGGAGCGCCGCCGCCTGCCGCCGCAGGACAGCCCCTTGCAGGAAGCCGCCCGCCGGGCGCTGCTATGGCTGGCGGAGACCCTGCAGGTCACGGTTTTGGCAACGCTGGCCACCATGCCGGTATTGCTGGCCCGCGGCATGACGGTCAGCGGCGTCGGCGTGCTGACCAATCTGCTGGTGGTGTGGATGCTTCAGCCCGCGCTGGTGCTGGGCATCGGGGTGCTGCTGCTCTCGGCTTTGCCGGTTCTGTCTTTTGCCATGCACGGGCTCAGTTTGGTGCTGGCGCTGTGGCTGCGGGCAATATGCGCGGTCATTGGCTGGTGCGCCTCGCTGCCGGGGGCGCGGCTGGCGCTGCCCGCCGCCTACACGCTGTTTGTGCTGGCCGTGCTGGGCGTTTTGGCGGCGGTTTTCTGGCGGATGCGAAAATTTGGCTGGTACCTGCCCGCCGCGGCGGTCTGTGCGGCGCTGGCCATCGGGTTGGGCGTCCGCATGGACCGGGACGTGGTGCGCATCGCGGTGGTGGGCACGGCAGGCAACCCCTGCCTGGTGGTCACCCAAAACGGGCAGGCGGCGGTGCTGTTCCGCGGCGGCAGCTCCAACCTGCGGGCGGTGCAGGAGTATCTGGACAACGCCGGCGGCCTGCCGCAGACGCTGCTGGTGGACCTGCGCCAGGACCCGCGCGCCATGGAGTTTGACGCCGAAACGGTCATCGCGATGGATTCGCTGGACAGCGGCCTTGCCGCGCAGACGATCCTGGACGGCGTTACGCTGGAGCTTGTGCACGATCCTGGCGGCAACCTTGCGGTGCTGGACATAAACGGCTATACTGTGGGTATCATGGCGGGCCGCGCCAGGCTGGTGCAGCCGCTTGCACTGAACATCTACTGCGCCGGCGCCAGCTATCCGGACAGCATCGACGCCGACACGGTGATCTACACCTCCCGCGCCGCCGACTGGCTGGAGGAAGCGGACGCCGAACTGCTGTACGGGCCGGAGGAACCGGTGGTGACCATCCGCCCCGGCCGCTCGGCCACCATAGACGGAGTGAAAGAGTATGCTGTACAGTGAGAACGAACTGAAAAAGCGCCTGAAAGCCGGCTGCGGCATTTTCTATTTCTATGCCTCGGACGAGGCGCTGGTGCGCGACGCAGCCGGCAAGGCCGAACGCGCCCTGCTGGCCGGCGACCCTGAAACGACGGTGCTGCCCGGCCCCACCCCCACGGTGGAGGAGATCGTCATGGCGGCGGGGACTATCTCGTTTTTCGGCGGCAGGCGGCTGGTCAAACTGCCGCTGATCCGCCCCTCCGCCTACTCGGACAAGGACCTGCAGGAGGTCTGCGACACGCTGGCCGACACCGAGAACGCGGTCTTTCTTCTGACCAGCGTGTTCGAGGAGCATTACGGCAAGATCAAGCCCGGCAAGCGGGAACAGAAGCTGATCTCCGCCTGCGAAAAGCTGGGATACTGCGTCCGGGTGGCCAAGCCCGGCCGCAGCGACCTGCAAAAGCTGCTGCGCACATGGGCCGGGGAGATGGGGACGACCTTTGCCCCCGGCGCCGACACCCAGCTGCTGGACCGCTGCGGCGAGGACCAGTTTTTGCTGCGCAACGAGGTGGACAAGCTGGCGGCGCTGTCCGGCTACGGCACCGTCACGCCGGAGATGGTGCGGGAGCTGGGCACCGTTACGCTGGATGCCGACACCTTTGACATGGTCAAGCTGGTCACCTCCGGCCAGACGGCCAAGGCGCTGCAAAAGCTCAAAGTTCTGCTGGAGCTGCAAAACGACCCCATCCTGATCACCGGCGCACTGATCGGCAACTATCTGGATATTTACCGGGTGTTCCTGGCCCGGCGCAGCCGCCGCCAGCTGGCCGACGCGGCCAAAGACTTCGGCTACACCGGCAAATGGAACTACCGCCTGGGCAACGCCGAGAAAGCCGCCGCCCGTTTCAGTCGCGCCCAGCTGGAAAACAGCCTGTGCATCCTGCAGCAGCTGGACCTGGATCTGAAACGCAGCAAGCTGGACAGCGACCTGCTGCTGCAAAAAGCGTTGTGCCAGCTGGCCCTGGCGGGAGGCCGCCGATGAAACTGCAGCTGGACCGCGTGCTGGTGGTGGAGGGCAAGTACGACGCCGCCCGCCTGGCCGGCATTGTGGAAGGGACGATTTTGACCACCGACGGCTTTGCCGTATTCAAGGACAGGACGATGCAGGCGCTGTTCAGGCGCCTGGCCCGGACAAAAGGGCTGATCGTTTTGACCGACTCGGACGCGGCGGGGTTCCGCATCCGCCATTTTGTCACCCGCATTGCGGGGGCGGAGCATGTGGTGCAGGCCTATGTGCCCGCCCTGCCCGGCAAGGAGCCCCGCAAGGCGGAGCCTGGCAGGGAGGGCCTGCTGGGCGTGGAGGGCGTGCCCAACGAGGTGATCTTGGCCGGCCTGCGCACCGCCCTGGCCGGCGTGCCGCAGCAGGGCGGCGCCCCGGCGCAGGCGGAACCGATCCTGTACAGCGATTTGTACGAGTGGGGGCTTTCCGGCCGGCCGGACTGCGCCGACTTCCGCCGCCGCTTTCTGCGCAAGATCGGCCTGCCGCCGCGGCTGAGCAAAAAAGAACTGCTGGAAGTGCTGAATACCCTGTACACCCGCGAGGCCCTGCGGCGGGAGTGCGAGGCGGCAAAACCAAAAGCGAACGCAGAACAGGAGGAAGCCCCGATGACGGAACCCTCAAATGCTCCTTCCCGGAAAATCGCCTTCTGCGGGCTGGTCTGCTCGGAATGCCCGGTCTGGATCGCCACACAGGCTGGCGACAGGGCGGCCATGGCCCGATTGGCGCAGGAATATTCCACGCCGGATTTCGCCTTTGCACCCGATGACATGGTGTGCCGGGGGTGCGATTCTCCCGCAGGGGCCAACGAGAAAATGTGTGCCGGCTGCCCCATGCGGCAGTGCGGCATGGGCCGCGGGCTGCCCCATTGCGCCGCCTGCCCGGACTATCCCTGCCGGACGGTGGAGCAGTATATCCCCGCCGATTCCGACCGCCGCCGGCTGCTGGACAGCCTGGCCGAAGCATACTGAACGGCGCCGGCCGGCAATGCAAACAAACGCCAGGCGGAAGCCCCCAACCACAAAGGGGCTTCCGCCTGGCGTTTTGCCTGCCGCGCAAAGCGGGGCAGGGGAGGGGTCATTTCAGCACGCCGTCCAAAACCTGCCGGCAGTACCAAGGCTTTGGCGCGCAGAATCGCTTGCCGGCCAGACCGGCGAAGGCAGGGTCGGAGATTTTTGCCGGGAAAGCAAGCTCCCAGGCGCACAGAGCCTGGTATTTCAGTTTCAGCTCCCGGTTGGCGGCGTGGTTGCCGTACTTGGAATCGCCCAGGATCGGGCAGCCGATGCTGGCCAGGTGGGCGCGGATCTGGTGGGTGCGCCCTGTGACCAGTTCCACCTGCAAAAGCGCCAGCCGCCCGCTGACGGCCAGTGTCTCGTAGGCGGTGATGATCTCCCTGGCGCCGGGGCGGGGGCGGTTTACCACCCGCACGATGCCGGCCTCGGCATCCTTGAGCAGATAGTCGTGCAGGGTGGCCGCGGGCGGCTGCGGCCGGCCAAAGGTTACGCACAGATACCGCTTGCGCAGCGCGCGGTCCCGGATCAGGCCGGTCAAAAACGCCTCGGCCTCCGGCGTTTTGGCCAGCAGTACCAGCCCGCTGGTGCCGGTGTCCAGCCGGTGGCAGAGCCGGGGCGGGCGGGCGGCATCCCAGCGGCCGGCGTCGTACAGCGTCTTGCACACGCGGTTTGCCAGCGTGTCGGCGTCCGGGCCTTCCACCGGGATGCCGGCGGGTTTGTTGGCGACGATCAGATCGTCGTTTTCGTACACAAATTCAGCCGGACGCAGGCCGGCGAACGCCGGGCCCTGGCGCGGCGCTTCGCCCAGCTGCTCGTCGGTTAGGTACAGGCGGATAACGTCGCCGTTCTGCACGCGGGTGGCAAGCGGCTGCTTTTTGCCGTTGAGCTTGATTTTGTTCTCCCGCAGGGCCTTGTTCAGCCGCCCGATGCCCAGCGCCGGGTACTGCCGGGCCAGGTACTTGTCCAGCCGTACCGGCAGCAGGCTTTTTACATGGATCTCTCTCACTTTTGTATCGTCTCCAACTCTTTGTCCCACAGCACGGTGGCGTCGTCGATGTCCAGCGTGACCATCAGCCAGCCGGGGTCGCTGTCGTCAAACCCGGTGATGGCGTATTCGATCCCGTCCGCCGCAATGGCGGCGGCGTTTTCCAGCTTTGCGCGGGTAAAGGGGGCGTCGGCAAAGCAGACGGTCTTTTTGGTGCTGTCCAGCACGCCGCGGTTCCACAGCTGGTCGGTGTAATCGGCCAGGCGCAGGGGATAGTTCTCGTCATAGCGGGTGCACAGCGCGTCGCCGGCAAAGTCCTGCATGCCGGGGGCGATCACATACCACCGGCAGCTGCCGTCGGCCGAGCGCACCTCGCCGCACCAGGCGGCGTCCTTCACCGGCTCCACCGCCTGCAAAAACGCGGTCTCGTCCCGGAACAGGTACAGGCTGCCGGCGTCCGCCCTGCCTTCTGCCAGCTTCGCCAGCGCAGACTGGCGCGCAGCGTCCAGCGCGCCGGCGTCGTAGCGGGCGGCAAAGGGGTCGTTGGTGGTCATGCCGTTGTCGGCGGCGTACAGCGCCAGGTGCAGCGCGTCGTCCTGGATGCCGTTCAGCGAGACGATGTGCTCATAGCGGGATGCGGCTTCCTGCCAGAAGCTGCTCTCCAGCCCGGAGGGGAAAGCCTGCTGCTGTTGCGCCTCCGCCATGGCCTGGCTGCGCTGCACAAGGCCGGGGGAAATATCCCACACCTGCACCGCCGCCAGCAGCACCGCGGCTGCGACCGGCGCGCCCCGCCAGCGCCGCGGCACGGCCCGCGCCAGCCAGACAAAGGCCGTGAGCAAAAGCAGGTAATAGACCGGCCAGAACATCCGCCCGCCGGAGCGGAACACCGAACAAAGCTGCAAAAGCGGCCCCGGCAGCGGCAGTTCCAGCAGCGTGGCGCCGTTTGCCGTCACCGCATTGCTTACGGCAAACAGCGTTAAGATCAGGCAGACCACGCCCAGCATCCAGTGGCGGCGGACCAGCCCACGCAGCCCCAGCCGGCGCTGCAATGCCAATATAAGCGCGGCCGCCGGCAGGGCGATCAATACGCCCAGCCCCAGGTAGGCAAAGGCGTCGTAGTTGCCGCCCACCTGATTCTGCACCGGAAGCAGCCGGCTCCAGACAGTGCCGTTTACGCCCGCCGGGTTCCACAGCGCGTTCAGGTTCAAGCCGAAATAGCCGTACAGCGCGTCGCTGCCGCCGGAAGCATCGCCGTAAAACAGCCCAAACACCCACCCGGCCGCGGCGGTGGCGGCCAGATCGCCGGCCAGGTACAGCGCAGGCCTTGCCCACCGGCGGTTTGCGGTGGCGTATTCCACCAGCAGCGCCAGCGTGACGGCATAGGTCATGGGCACAAAGTAGGGGTGGATGGTGACGGCGGCCACGTTGAGCAAAAACAGCCCCGGCCCCGGCATCCGATCCTGCCGCCGGCAGCGGAAATACCAGTACAGCGCGGCCAGGATAAAGAACTGTGCCCCCAGCGCGGTGTGGCGGATGGCCCGCTCAAACAGCACAGGGCTTGTGACAAACAGGATATCCCCCAGCAGGGGCAGCGCCACGCCCGGAACAAACAGCCCGGTCAAAAGCGCGCCGAACGCCCCCTGCAGGAAAAACGCCAGCAGCGTAAACCAGCCGAAATACTGGAAGGTGTCCGGCAGGACCGGTGACAGCAGCCGGAACAGCGCCGCAAACAGCGGGACCGAGTCGGTATACGCGACGCTGAGCCCATCAGGAAAATTGATGTTTTGAGCGATGCACAGCGGGAAGCCGGGCTCGCTTTGCCGGTAGAACAGCCAGCCGGCGTAATGCTGCTGGATGTCCTTCTCGATATAGCCTCCGCGGCAGAAGGCGTCGTTGGTCACGTCCAGCGGAGCCGCGCCGTAGACCAAAAGGAAGGCCAGCGCCCCCAGCGCGCCCCCCAGCAAAAACAGCGCAAGTGTGCGGCGCTGCGCTGCCGTATGTTCTGTGTGCATGGGCGGGACCTCCTGGTGCGATGGTTTTGCGGCGTCCGCATTTTGTTTTCTGCTGCTATTTTACCACAAACCCGCCCGATTGCCTACCGTCCGGCAAAAACGAGCAACAGAGATTTGACAAAGCCTGCCGCCGCGTTGTACAATAAACCGGTAAGCCGCCATGGCGGAACTGGCAGACGCAAGGGACTTAAAATCCCTCGCTGGAGACAGCGTACCGGTTCGATCCCGGTTGGCGGCACTGAGGATGAGAAGGGGAGCAGAAACCCGGGTTTCTGCTCCCCTTCTCGTTTTTTGTGTCTTTTATTTTGTCCGGCTTATGCCTCCTGTGTTTGGCCGCCGCGCCCGCACCCCAAAGACGACGGCCTTATAGTTCCATACCGAAAAGCAGCCGGCCGCAGCGGCTGACCGGGAAAAGCCGGCTGCCGATGATCGAGAGCGGCGGCGCGTATCCATGCCGATTTTTGTCCGCACATTTTGCAATGCTGGCTCGTTATATAAAATAGAAAGACAAATGCCGGCCGGCAGGGAAGGAGGGGATGCACGATGCAGGAGGATCTGGTGGTACAGTACGAGAAGCTGTACCGATACTGCTATTTTCGCGTCCGCGACGCCGATCTGGCCGAGGACCTGACGCAGGAAGCCTTCCTGCGCTATTACCGCCAGGACGAGAGCAAGCGGCAGGCAGGCGGGACGGCTTACCTGTACGGGATCGCCCGCAACCTGTGTACCGATGCCTTCCGCCGGCGGCCTGCGCTGCCGCTGGACGACCAGCTGCCGGCGCCGGACAGCCTGGCGGACACGGACCGCACCCTTGCGCTGCGCCAGGCCATTGCCGGCCTGCCTGCCGACCAGCAGGAGATCCTGCTGCTGCGGTACGCGAATGACCTGCCGGTGGGGCGGGTGGCCGCCATTGTGGGGCTTTCCCGCTTTGCGGTCGGCCGCAAACTGCGCGTCGCGCTGAAACGTCTGCGTGAAACATTACGGGAGGAGGATTTTGCATGAAACATCATGGCCCCCGCAAAATCGATTGGCATGCTGAGCTGCGCGCCGCCTTTGCCACGCCGCCCGCCCGGCGCGGGGCGGCGTTTCTGGCCGGGCTGCCGGCCTGGCGGCCCCATACCGGCGTCGGCTGGCTTTTGTGGGTGCAGCTGCGCTATCTCCGCTGGCGGGTCTGGCTGGCGGCCGCAGGGGCGGCGGGGTTCTGCCTTTGGCTGGCGTCCGTGCCTGGCAGGCAGGACGATGCCTGGGCGCTGGCCGCCGTCCTGCCGCTGGTAACGCTGGTCCTGGTCTGTGAGCTGGCCCGTGCCGCGCGGTTCGGCATGGCGGAACTGGAGGCCGCCTGCCGGTACAGCCTGCGGCAGGCGGTGATGGCGCGCACGCTGCTGCTGGGGGCGGCGATGCTGCCGGTGCTGGCCGCCGCCCTGGCCGCCCTGCACCGGATGACGGCGCTTGACCTCGCGCAGGCGGCGGTGTACCTGCTTACGCCCTGGCTGCTCTCGGCCGGGGGCAGTTTGTGGGTGCTGAACCGGTTCCGCGGCGCGGAGGGCGGTTATGCCTGCGCGGCAGTCTGCTGCGGGGTCAGTGCCGGGCGCTTCCTGCTGACCTTTTTCGATGAAGCTGCCGCTGCGGCGGAGTTTCTGCCGCTGTGGCAGGGGGCGCTGGCCGCCGCCATCCTGCTGACCGGCTGGCAGGCAAGGCGCTGGTACCGGCAGACGCTGTGCCCGCAGTGACCGGGAAAAACGCTTTGCCTTTTTACCCGGACAGCCGGGGCGGCATGGAAAAACGACAGGAGGGACTTTTATGGAACTGGTTTTGGATCGGGTCACGAAGCAATACGGCGCCAAGCTGGCCTGCGACCGTGTCAGCGCGCGGATGGGCCCCGGCGTATACGGGCTGCTGGGGGCCAACGGCGCAGGCAAGACCACATTGATGCGCATGATCTGCGGGGTGCTGCGGCCCACCTCCGGCAGCATCCGTTTTGGCGGGATGGAGGTGGACAGCGAGGCTTACCGCGCCAGCCTGGGCTATCTGCCCCAGGAATTCGGCTACTACCCGGAGTTTACGGCGCAGGATTTTCTGCTTTATCTGGCTGCGCTGAAGGGCCTGCCCCGGCAGCAGGCCGGGCTGCAAACCGAAGAACTGCTGGAACTGGTGGGGCTGGCCCCCCAGCGCCGCAAAAAGATCCGCACGTTTTCCGGCGGCATGCGCCGCAGGCTGGGCATTGCCCAGGCGCTGCTGGGCAGCCCGCAGCTGCTGGTGCTGGACGAGCCCACCGCCGGCCTGGACCCCAGCGAGCGGGTGCGCTTCCGCAACCTGATCGCCCGCCTGGGCGAGACGCGGACGGTGCTGCTGTCCACCCACATTGTCTCTGACGTGGAGCACATCGCAGGCACCATCCTGCTGTTGAAGGACGGCGTGCTGCTGCAAAGCGGCAACCGCCGTCAGGTGCTGGAAACGGTGGCCGGCAAAGTATGGACCTGCACAGTCCCGGCCGCGCAGGCGGAGGAACTGTGCGCCCGCTACCCTGCGGCGGACGTCCACCCGGAAGCCGGGGGCACCACCCTGCGGCTGATCGCGCCGGAAGCGCCCTGTGCCGGCGCACGGCCGGCCGAGCCGAATCTGGAGGATCTGTATCTCTCGGTGTTTCAGGAGGTGAGCGGAAAATGAGACAGTTTTGGACCATCGTCGGGTTTGAATACCGCAAGATCCTGCGCAGGCGCTCCACCTGGATCGCGCTGGCCGCAGTGCTGATCTTTGCGCTGCTCAATTCCCAGCTGTATCTGATGGGCGGGTCCTACATCAACGGCGAATATCTGGAATCCAACCGCCAGGCAATGGAAAAGGACCGGGGCTATGCCCTGGCGCTCAGCGGCAGGCCGATGGACGGCGAACTGCTGACGGAAGCCGCCCGCGCTTACCAGGCCATCCCGCAGGACGCCGAGCTGTACCAGGCGACGCAGGAATACCAGCAGACCGCCCGCCCCTACGAGCCGATCTGGCTGATGATGAGCAACTTTTATACCGAGGAGGAAGTGCTTGCCATGACGCCCGACCTGGCCGCGGAATTTTATGCCCGCCGCAGCGCGCTGGTGGCAAAAGACATTGCCGAGATGAGTGCCGGCGACGCCACCAAAGCCGCTCTGCTGGCCTGGGACGCGCAGATCAAAACGCCCTGGACCTACCGCTCCACCGCCGGGTACGAGACCTTTTTGACAGCACTGGAATTTGTGGGCTTTCTGGCGGCCTTTGCGGGGGCGGTCTGTTTGGCGCCGCTGTTTGCCGGCGAATGTTCCCGCGGCACCGACCCGATCCTGCGCAGCGCCCGGCATGGCCGTGGCCTGCTGGCCTGGGCCAAGCTGCTGGCGGGGACCACGGTGCAGCTGGCGCTGTTCGGGCTGACGGCCGGGGCGTCCTGGCTCAGTTTCCTGCTCAGCTACGGCTTTGACAACGGCGATGCACCGCTGCAAATGATGGCCTGGCGCTACAACTACCCGCTGACTCTGCTGCAGTGCACGCTTTTATGCGTGCTGTGCGTGATGGCAGCCAGCCTGATGCAGGCCGCCCTGACCATGCTGCTGAGCGCCCGTCTGAAAACGCCCTTTGCGGTGGTCATCGTCGTCACGGTGCTGATGCTGGCGCCGATGATGTTTGATCTGCCCAAGCGCCCGCTGTGGCCGCTATTGCTGTACAACCTGCTGCCGGTGCGCATGATGAAGTTTTCCAACATTTTCAGCCCTGCGCCCTACGAGCTGCCGGGCGCGGTGGTGCCCCAGTACGTGGTGTTCCCGGCGTTTGCGCTGCTGGCCGCGCTGGCGCTGGTTTTTCTGGCGGCACGCTGCTACCGGCGGCGCCAGGTCGCTTGACACCCTTTTAAGATGTATCTGAAAAGAGATCCCAATGCGTATCGGCTGAATGCCGGGCTGCATTGGGATCTTTTCTTTGCCGGCGGGAGGGCTGAGCGGGGCAGTCGGAACAGCGGCGGGACGGTTTGCAGAAATGCGCCCCGACCGGAACAGCTCCCGGCGTTTTCCGCAAAAAAATCCGGCGCAGCGGTCAGATTGTGTCTTATTTGTAACATCTTTTCCCAAGTGCTTGCCATTTGCAAAAAAAGGCTATAAAATGTACCATGTATTTTTATAAGTGTCCCTTTTGGATAACTGAGTAGAAATATTGCAGAACAACGGCGTGCCGCGGCGCGCGGGAGGCAGGGGATACGGTTGAAGCGGATCTTTGTCATCAATCCTGTGGCGGGACCGAAAAATCCATCTTCCATGCTGCGTCCCCGCATCCAGGCGGCCGCAGCGCAGTGTGCGGACGAGGTGGAGATCCTGGAAACGACCCGTCCCGGCCATGCGCGGGAGCTGGCGGAACAGTTTGCCAAGGCCGCAGAGCCTGTCTGGCTGTACGCCTGCGGCGGGGACGGCACTTTCAACGAGATGGTGCAGGCCGCGGTGGGGCATCCGAACCTCTCTGTCGGGCTGGTGCCCTGCGGCAGCGGCAACGATTTTGTGCGGAACTTTGCCCCAAAGGAGCAGTTTCTGGACATCGCCGCTCAGCTGGCGGGCAGCCCCCATGCCATCGATACCATCTGTACGGAGTACGGGTACAGCGCCGCCATCTGTGCGGCCGGGCTGGACGCCCAGGTCGCCTATGGGATCCCCAAATTCAAGCGGCTGCCCTTCTGCGGCGGCAGCATGGCATATACGCTGTCCATCGCCGAGGCGGTTTTCAGCACCTTTCGCCACCGGCTGCGTGTCACATTGGACGACCGCATGCTGGAAGGGGATTACATGATGTCGGCCATCTGCAACGGCAGGGTCTACGGCGGCGGTTATTTCGCCGGCCCCCATGCGCTTTTGGACGACGGTTTGCTGGATGTGGTGCTGTTAAAGCCGGTGCCCCGCTGGAAGATAGCCGGCCTGCTGGCCAGGTACAAGGCGGGCGGGCACCTGACCGCAGAGGATGCCGTCAAGCCGGAGTTTGCCCCGTATATGACCTTCTGCCGGGTGCGCACCGTCACGATGGAAATACTGGACGGCCGCCCGCTGATCGTCACGCTGGACGGCGAATGCGCCCCGCGCACCAGCCTGCACGCCCAGGTCTGCGAGAAAAACCTGTCTGTACTGCTGCCCGCCGGGCTGGACGCCAAAACGCTGCCTTTTGTTCGGCGCTGAAGAAAAAGCCCTGGGGCGGCCGGTATGTGACCGGCCCGGTGATCAGGAAAATCGGAGAGAGCAAAGGTGCTGAGAAATTTGCCAAAAAGCAGCGGATGCAACGCTGAGGTACGCGGCTTTTTGGCAGGATCAGACAGCGCCGGGGATCTTTCCGATACACCCTGGAAAGCAAGACCCTTGCCGGGTTAATGGAGGGAAAGAATATGCCTGAGAAGAAAGTTAAGGTGAAGATCGCCTCAAACGTGCTGCATCTGCCGGCCATCGCGCTGCGCGGATTGGTGGTTTTCCCCAACAATATCGTCCATTTTGAGGTGGGCCGCGCCAAGTCCATCGCTGCCATCGAGGCTGCCATGCACCTCAACAGCAGCGTGTTCCTGGTGGCCCAGCGGGAGCTGGATGTGGAGGAGCCGGCAGCCGGCGACCTGTACACCTATGGCGTGGTGGCCGAGATCAAGCAGGTGCTGCGTGTCTCGGACGAGCTGGTCAAGGTGCTGGTGGAGGGCAAAAGCCGCGCCCGCCTGCTGGAGCTGGAGTCCGGCGGCAAGTTTTTGCAGGCCACCGTACGCCCGGCGCCGGTGCGGGGCATCAACACCGAAAAGCAGGCCCAGGTGGAGGCGCTGGTGCGCAGCCTGAAGGAATGCTTTGAGGAGTATCTCAGTTTCAGCCCGCAGATCTCGAAGGATGTGGTGTATAACATCCTTTCGTCGGACAATGCGCTGTACCTGAGCGAATATATGCCCGCCAACCTGCTGTTCAAGTATCAGGACAAGCAGGCGGTGCTCAACGAGTCCACCCTGCTGGGCCGGCTGGAAAAGCTGCTGGTGCTGCTGCACCGCGAGTGCAACATCCTTGCCATCGAAAAGGACATCGACGAGAAGGTCAACGTCCAGATGGACAAGGGCCAGCGGGAATACTATCTGCGCGAGCAGATGCACGCCATCAGCGAGGAGCTGGGCGACAGCGAGGACACCCGCGCCGAGGCCGACACCTACCGTCAGAAGATCCTGGAGCTCAAGCTGGACGCCGAGAGCGAGGAAAAGCTGCTGAAAGAGTGCGAGCGCCTGGCCCGCATGCAGGGCAACTCGGCCGAGACCAGCGTCATCCGCAATTATCTGGACACCTGCCTGGCGCTGCCCTGGCATGTGACCACCAAAGACGACCTGGATCAGGCCCATGCCCGCAAGGTGCTGGACCATGACCATTACGGCCTGAACAAGGTCAAGGAGCGCATCCTGGAAATTCTGGCCGTGCGCGAGCTGAACACCGACGTTAAGGGGCAAATCATCTGCCTGGTGGGCCCTCCGGGCGTGGGCAAGACGTCCATCGCCCATTCCATCGCCGAGTGCATGGGCCGCAAGTTTGCCCGCATGAGCCTGGGCGGCGTCCATGACGAGGCCGAGGTCCGCGGCCACCGCCGCACCTACATCGGCGCCATGCCGGGGCGCATCATCAGCGCGGTGACCACGGCCAAGTCCTCCAACCCGGTCATTCTGCTGGACGAGATCGACAAGCTGTCCGGGGATTACAAGGGCGACCCTTCCAGCGCGCTTTTGGAGGTGCTGGACCCGGAGCAGAACCGCACGTTCAAGGATAACTACCTGGACATCCCGTTCGACCTCAGCGAGGTATTGTTCATCACCACGGCCAACGATGCGTCCACCATCCCGGCGCCGCTGTACGACCGTATGGATGTGATCGAGCTTTCCAGTTACACCCGCACCGAAAAGTTCAACATCGCCAAAAAGCACCTGCTGCCCAAGCAGCTGAAAAACAACGGCCTGACCGGCAAGGTCACGATGTCCGCCGGCGCGCTGTATCAGATCATCGACGGCTATACCCGCGAGGCCGGCGTGCGCAATCTGGAACGCACCATCACCGATGTGCTGCGCAAGTGCGCCAAAAAGATCGCCGCGGGCGAGGCGGAGAAGATCAGCGTCTCGGCCGCCATGGTCAAGACGCTGCTGGGGCCGGAGAAGGTCAAGCCTTCCTTTATTTCCCGCGCAAACGCGGTGGGCATCGCCAACGGCCTTGCCTGGACCAGCGTGGGCGGCGAGATGCTGCCGGTGGAAGTGGCAGTCATCCCCCAGGGCAGCGGCAAGATCGAGCTGACCGGCAGCCTGGGCGACGTGATGAAGGAGAGCGCCCACCTGGCCGTGACCTACGCCCGCGTCCATGCCGACGAGTACAACATCCCGGCCGACCGCATCAAAACGTCGGACATCCACATCCACGCCCCGGAGGGCGCGGTGCCCAAGGACGGGCCTTCGGCCGGCGTCACGCTGACCACGGCGCTGATCTCGGCGCTGTCCGGCAT
Source organism: Candidatus Gemmiger stercorigallinarum (assembly GCA_019119495.1). Classification (GTDB taxonomy): domain Bacteria; phylum Bacillota; class Clostridia; order Oscillospirales; family Ruminococcaceae; genus Gemmiger; species Gemmiger stercorigallinarum. The sequence continues at coordinate 101,612 of DWWX01000020.1, forward strand.
GCCGGTGCGCAGCGACCTTGCCATGACCGGCGAGATCACGCTGCACGGCAACGTGCTGCCCATCGGCGGCTTGAAGGAAAAGAGCATGGCGGCCTTCCGCGAGGGTATCCACGAGGTGCTGATCCCCAAGGACAACGTCAGCGACCTGCATGATGTGGACGCCGAGGTGAAAAAGGCCGTGCGCTTTGTGCCGGTGGGCGACCTGTCCCAGGTGCTGGGCGAGGCACTGGTCAAACCGGTGCGCACCACCCCGCGGGAGGCACACCCCGTGCCCACCGCCACCCAGCTGATCGCCGCTGATCCGGTCCCTGCCAAGGATACGGCCAAGGAGCCTGCCGCCGTGATGTGAGCGGCCCGGCAAAAAAAGAGTTGAGGAAGAATATGAATTTCCAGTTGAGTGAGTTCCAGGCGTCTTACGGACTGTCCAGTCAGCTGCCTGCCAGCGACCGGCCGGAGTTTGTCTTTTCCGGCCGCTCCAACGTGGGCAAGTCCAGCCTGATCAACCGGCTGTGCCAGCGCAAGAACCTGGCCCGCGTCAGCGCGACGCCGGGCAAGACGGCCACCATCAATTTTTACCGTGTGGACACCGTCTACTTTGTGGATCTGCCGGGCTACGGCTACGCCAAGGTATCCAACGCCGAGCGCCGCCGCTGGGACGAGCTGATCAACAGCTATTTCGAGGCCGAGCGCCGCACCACGCTGCTGGTGCAGCTGCTGGACAGCCGCCATGCCCCCAGCGCCGACGACGTGCAGATGCTGGAGTACCTGCAGTACCACCAGATTCCCTTTGTGGCCGCGCTGACCAAGGCGGACAAGTTGAAAAAGACCCAGCAGCAGGCTGCCATGGCGGAGTTCACCGCGCTGCTGGAGCCTTACGGCTGCCAAAAGGTCTTTCTGACCAGCGCCGAGAAGGGATTGGGCATTGAGGAGCTGCAGGCCTGCCTGGCTGCCTGCCTGGAACAGCCGGAGGCGTGATATGGCGGCATACGGAGAATTTGCCTGGTTTTACGACGAATTCAACGGCGAAGCCGATTACCAGGCGCTGTTTGATTATGTCCACGGCGAGCTGGAAGCCAACGGCGTTGCCGGCGGCCTGCTGGCCGACCTGGGGTGCGGCACCGGCGACTTGACGCTGATGCTCAGCCAGGCGGGTTATGATGTGATCGGCATCGACCGTTCGCCGGAGATGCTCAGCGTTTTCCGCGAGAAAGCGGACGAGCTGGGGCTTTCCGGCAAAGTGCTGCTGCTCTGCCAGGACATCCTGTCCATGGAGCTGTACGGCACCATCCGGGCTGCGGTGTCCACCTTTGACACCTTCAACCACATCGGTCCCATCCAGCAGTTTGAAAAGGCGGTCCGGCAGGCCGCCTTTTTCATGGAAAAGGGCGGGGTGTTCCTGTTTGATTTGAACACCCCTTACAAGCACGAGCGGGTGCTGGGCGACAACGCCTATACCATCGAGGCGCCCGACGCCCGCTGCGACTGGCAGAACCACTATGACCCGGCCGGCTGGGTGGATATGCAGCTGACCATCACCGACCTGCCCTCCGGCCAGGTGGTGAGAGAATCGCTGCGGGAATACAGCTACTCGATGGAAACGGTCCGCGCCGCGCTGGACCGCTACGGGTTTACCCTGGTAAAAGTTTCGGACGGCGAGGATTTCGGTCCGGTGCGGCCGGACAGCCAGCGGTGGATCTTCACCGCCGTCAAGCGTTACACGCAGGAGGAAACAGTATGACTGAAGAAATGAACCAGACCCCCAACCTGCTGCGGGGCATTTCGGAAAACGGCGGCGTCGTGTTTTACGGCGTCGATTCCACCGAGATCGTCCGTCAGGCCGAGCAGTTCCATAAGACCAGCGCCGTCACCACGGCCGCGCTGGGCCGCCTGCTGACCGCCGCCTCAATGATGGGCATGATGCTGAAAAGCCGTCGGGATTCCATCACGCTGCAGATCAAGGGCGGCGGCCCCGCCGGCCGGCTGCTGGCCGTCTCGGACGGCAGCGGCAACGTCAAGGGCTATGTGCAGAACCCGGTGGTGGAGCTTCCGCCCCGCGCCGACGGCCACCTGGATGTGGGCGGCGCGGTGGGACGCGACGGCACGCTGGACGTCATCCGTGATCTGGGGATGCGGGAGCCTTACATCGGCCAGGTGCCGCTGGTCTCCGGCGAGATCGCCGAGGACATCACCCAGTATTTTGCCATCAGCGAGCAGGTGCCCACCGTCTGCGCGCTGGGCGTGCTGGTCAACCGGGACCTGACCGTGCAGTGCGCGGGCGGCTTTATCGTCCAGCTGCTGCCCGGCGCCACCGACGACGAGATCGACCGGCTGGAAGCCAACATCAAGGCCATGCCCGCCGTTACCACTATGCTGGCCGAGGGCAAAAGCATCCGCGATATGCTGGACCTGGCGCTGGACGGCTTTGCGCCGGAGATCCTGGACAGCGAGCACGTGGCCTATCTCTGTGACTGCAGTGCGGACCGGGTCAAGCGGATGCTGTACAGCCTGGGCCGCAAGGAAGTGGAGAATCTGCGCGCCGAGGACCCCATCGCCGAGGTCAACTGCCAGTTCTGCGACAAAAAGTACCACATCGACCTGAACGAGCTGCTGGCAGACTGGCCTACGCCGGAACAGCAGCCCGGCGATGGGGACGGCGCACCGCAGGATGCGCAGGAATAAATGCACCGCGGAAGAGAAAGGGGAGAGCAACTGTGGAATTGAGACCCTATGAGTACCGCGAGGACTTTTTTGTCTACCGCCACGACGGCGACTATCTGGGCAACATCCAGCCCGGCAGCCTGTTCCGCTACGCCCAGCAGGTGGCCAACACCCAGTGTGCGGTGATGGGCATCACCGACGAGACCTACGCCAAAACCAACACGGCCTTTCTGCTGGCGCGGCAGGCGCTGCACATTTCGCACATGCCCCACGTGGACGAGAAGCTGACGATGATCACCGCGCCGGAGCGGATGCGCCACGCCGTCAACAAGCGGCTGTACACGGTCTACGATTCCAACGGCACCGAGCTTGCCTTTATCGACAGCCGCTGGGTGCTGGTGGACCTGGACAAGCGCACCATCCTGCGCACCCGCCCGCCGGAGCTGGACGGCCCCTGGGCCGAGGAAAGCCTGCCCCGCTCGCTGCCCATGCGGCTGAAAAAGGCCGAGACGACCGAGGAGGCCGGCGCCTGCACCGCGACCTATTCCCGCTGCGATATGAACGGCCATCTGAACAACAGCCGGTATGTGGATATCGTGATGGACGCGCTGCCGCTGGAGCTGTTGCAGACCCATGCGGTGGAGGACCTGGTCATTTATTACCACATCGAGGTCCCCCTGGGGGACAGCTTTGTGCTGCGCCGCGGCCGGCTGGAAGAAAACAAATGGTACTTTGCCGGCTGGCGGAAGGATGCCTGCCTGTTTGAGGTCAACCTGACGCTGCGCCCCCGCGCCGAACTGGAAGCCCGCTGAGCGCGAAGGGCCGCCATACCCGGAACAAGGGAGAGAAAGAGCAAAAAGTGAAAAAAGAGTTACAACTTTTTTACAAATTCCCCTTGACAAACGGTGTCAAAAGGGTTACAATTTAGTTGCAAGTTAATTACAACCACTTTTTCATGTGTTCTTCTCCTCCTTTCTGAAACCCCCGCCTTTCCCTCAGGCGGGGGTTTCGCCTTGTCTTTGGCTTTTGAGGGCAGCGCCTTGCGTCAGCAGCGAAAAAAGAGCAGGGAAGTATGACTTTCTCTGTACGGGATACGGCAATTTCCACAACTTTCTTGACAGGTTTCGAAAAAAGATTCTACACCCGAAAATTTTGTGTTTTGTCCGCGGATATGGTACAATCATCGTTAAACAGAATGTTCACAGCCTGATAAACTGCCTGCCCAGGCGGCCGGGCGCAACAAAGAAAAGGAGAAGCAAATGGCATACTATTTCAGCGAGCCTTCCCGCACCTTTGGCGAATATCTTCTGGTTCCCGGTTATTCTTCTTCCGAGTGTATCCCCGACCGCGTCAGTCTGCGGACCCCGCTGGTCAAATACCGCAAAGGGCAGGAAGAATGCCCCCTGTCCATGAACATCCCCATGGTGTCGGCCATCATGCAGTCGGTTTCCGGCGAGAATCTGGCGATCGCGCTGGCCAAGCAGGGCGGCATCTCTTTTATCTACGGCTCCCAGAGCGTCCAGTCGGAAGCCGACATGATCCGCCGCGTCAAGGCGTACAAGAAGGGCTTTGTCACTTCTGACTCCAACCTGCCGCCGGAGGCCACCCTGGCCGACGTACTGGACCTGAAAGTCCGTACCGGCCATTCCACCGTCGCCATCACCGACGACGGCAGTGCCCACGGCAAGCTGCTGGGCCTGGTGGCTTCCCGCGATTACCGCCTGTCCCGCATGAGCCGCGAGCTGAAAGTCACCGAGTTCATGACCCCCATCGAGAAGCTGGTGACCGCCCCTGCCAGCACCAGCCTGCACGACTGCAACGACATCATCTGGGACAACAAGATCAACACCCTGCCCCTGATCGATGAGCAGGGCCGTTTGCAGTACATGGTGTTCCGCAAGGACTACGACAGCCATAAGGAGAACGTCAACGAGCTGCTGGACGCCAACAAGAGCTATGTGGTGGGCGCTGGCATCAATACCCGCGATTATGCCGAGCGCGTGCCCGCGCTGGTGGACGCCGGCGTGGATGTGCTGTGCATCGACTCCTCCGAGGGCTTCTCGGAATGGCAGGCCCGCACCCTTTCCTGGATCCGGGAGCATTACGGCGACAAGGTCAAGGTCGGCGCAGGCAACGTGGTGGACCGCGAGGGCTTTTTGTTCCTGGCCAAGGCCGGCGCCGATTTTGTCAAGATCGGCATCGGCGGCGGCTCCATCTGCATCACCCGCGAGACCAAGGGCATCGGCCGCGGCCAGGCCACGGCGGTCATTGAGGTGGCCAAGGCCCGCGACGAATACTACGAGCAGACCGGCATCTATGTGCCCATCTGCTCCGACGGCGGCATCGTCCAGGATTACCACATCACGCTGGCGCTGGCCATGGGGGCCGACTTTGTCATGCTGGGCCGCTACTTTGCCCGTTTTGACGAAAGCCCCACCAACCGTCTGCGCGTCAACGGCAACTACGTCAAGGAGTACTGGGGCGAAGGTTCCAACCGCGCCCGCAACTGGCAGCGGTACGACCTGGGCGGCGCACAGAAGCTGAGCTTTGAGGAAGGCGTGGACAGCTACGTGCCCTATGCCGGCCCGCTGGCTGACGGCGTGCAGACCACCCTGTACAAGGTGCGCAGCACCATGTGCAACTGCGGTGCGCTGAGCATTGAGGAGCTGCAGCAGAAAGCCCGACTGACGGTCGTCTCCTCCACCAGCATCGTCGAGGGCGGCAGCCACGACGTTATCCTGAAAAACCAGGCACAGAGCTGACCGCTGCCTGTAAAACAAGCAAAGCCCTGCCCCTCCGCAGCCCGGAGGGGCAGGGCTTTTTGCCGTCAGCGCCGCAGGTGACGCAAAAAACAGCCGGAACGCGCCTTTTATAAGCGCGTCCCGGCTGTACGTTTTTGCGGCAGGGAATGGCTTCCGTCAGATCAAAGCGGCGGTGATCAAAGCCATCTTGTAGACTTCCTCGGCGTTGCAGCCGCGGGACAGGTCGTTGATGGGGGCGTTCAGGCCCTGCAGGATGGGGCCGTAAGCCTCAAAGCCGCCCAGACGCTGAGCGATCTTGTAGCCGATGTTGCCGGCGTTGATGTCGGGGAAGATAAAGGTGTTGGCGTAGCCGGCCACCTTGCTGCCGGGGGCCTTCAGCTGGCCGACCTCCGGGGCGACGGCAGCGTCAAACTGCAGCTCGCCGTCCACCTTCAGATCGGGGGCCAGTTCCTTGACGCGGGCGGTGGCGTTGTGCATCTTGTCCACGCTGTCGCCCTTGCCGGAACCGAAAGTGGAATAGCTCAGCAGCGCCACGCGCGGGTCGATGCCGAACACCTTGGCGGTCTCGGCGGTCTGCAGGGTGATCTCGACGATGTCGTCCTCGGCCGGTTCGATGTTGATGGCGCAGTCGCCCATGGCCAGGCACTCATCGCCGCGCATCAGGATAAAGCAGCTGCTGACCGACTTGACGCCGGGCTTGCACTTGATCAGCTGCAGGGCGGGGCGGACGGTGTCGGCGGTAGAGTAGGTGGCGCCGCCCAGCAGGCAGTCGGCCTTGCCCATCTTGACCAGCATGGTGCCGAAGTAGTTGCTCTTGCTCAGCGCGGCGCGGCACTGCTCCTCGGTCATCTTGCCCTTACGCAGGGCGACCATCTGGGCGACCATCTCGTCAAAGCCCTCATAGTTGGCAGGGTCGATGACGGTGGCCTTGCTCACGTCAAAGCCGCCCTCCTCGGCAGCCTGCTTGACGGCGTCGGGCGCAGCCAGCAGGATGACGTTCAACACGCCGTTTGCCAGCAGGCGGCTGGCCGCGCTGAGGATACGGGCGTCGGTACCCTCGGTAAAAACAATGGTGCGGGGAGTTTCCTTCAACTGTGTCTCGAACCGCTCAAAAATGCTCATCTGATATGTACCTCCGATCTTTCTGGGGCGTGTTTTACAAAAAAACGACCCTTACATCAGCTTATTTTGATTATAACATCAATTTCCTGCTTTGCAAAGAGCAAATTGCAAATCTGTCGCTTTTGCACAACCGCAGCCCTGCATGGGGCTGGACTGTCGAGAAAGTAAGCGGTTTTTGTGGGCGGCGGCCCCTCCGCCGCAAATATGAAAGTCCGATTAAAGTCCATACATCAAGGCGGGGACGGCAAAGGGCAGCTGGCGCTCCCAGCTGGCCTCGCAGTGCTCGCCGCCGGGGACGACCCGCGCGGTCAGCGGCACATGGCGCTGCAAAAGGCGGGCGCAGGCGTCGGCAAAGCCGGCCCGCATGGCAGCGTGGTTGGCAAACTCTCTGGCGCCGTAATCCATGTACACCACGGTGGAAGGACCCAACCTGGCTTGGCCGATCTCCTGTGCCAGCTGTTCCGGCGAGACCCACAGCGAGGGCGACAGCGCCATTGCGCGGGAAAACACCTGGTTGTACGCCGTTACGGCATACAGGCTCATCAGGCCGCCCATTGAGCTGCCGCCGATGAAGGTATGCCGCCGGTCGGGCAGGGTGCGGGCGCGGCGGTCGATCTCCGGCTTAAAGCTGCGGGCAAACCATTCCATCGTTTCGCGGCCGAAAGCCTTCACGTTCCCAAAGCGCGGGTTGCGGAAAGGGTAGGGGGTGTATTCGGCCAGCCGCTCGTTGTTGGGGCCGTGGTTGCACTCCACCGCGGCCACGATCAGCGGCGTCCGGGTGCGGTCCAGATACTCCGCCATCCCCCAGCTTTTGCCGTAGGTGGCGTGGCTGTCAAAAAAGACGTTGTGGCCGTCGAACATATACAGCACCGGAAAGCGGCGCTCCGGCTCGGCGTCGTAGCAGGCGGGCAGATACAAATACGCCCGGCGCTCTGCGGTGCCGTCCACGCCCGGTACCGAAAGATTCCAGTATTCTACCATGGTTCAGGCTCCTTCTGAATAAAATGCACCTTCCCGCGCGGCCGGGACCGGCAGGAAAGGTACAGCATACGATATCAGTGTAACACAGAGCCATGGCAAATGCAATTTTGCCTTTTGCGGCCGGTCCCGGCCGCCCTATGCCCCGGATGCGGCGCGCAGGGCGGCGCATTCCTGCGCGGCCAGTTCCGGCCAGGCGGCATTTTCAAACAGGGAGTCGTAGCGGTACAGTGCGGTGCCGGCAATGCCCTGTTCCGCCAGCCACCGTGCCTGGCCGGCCAGCGCCCCGCCGGACTGCCATTCGCTGCCGTTGTCTGAGCCGTCGCCTTCCCCGATGCGGTAGGCCCCCAGCCCCACATACAGCTGTACCTCCCCGCAGCGGGGCAAAGTCTGCCACCGGGCCAGCATGCGGTCCAACGCCAGCGCGGTGCTGCCGCCGGTCTCGTACTCCAGGCCCCAGTACAGCTGGGGCATCAGGTAATCGGCATAGCCTGGCTCGGCCAGCCAGCGGGCCACGTCGCTGTACTGGCCGTCATAGTTGTTTTCCAGGCTGCCCTGGGGCGCAATGCCAAAGCGCACGCCGGCCCCGTGGGCGGCGGCGTAGCATTTTGCCACCAGCGCGCTGACGTTTTCCCGCCGCCACTCTGCCTGCGTCAAGGTGCCGCCGCCGGACCGGTAGGCGGCATAGGCGTCGCCGTCAAAAGCAGGGTCGGTGGTGGGATAAAAGTAATCGTCAAAGTGGATGCCGTCGATCTCATACCGCCGGCAGAGTTCCTCCACGCCGGCGGCAATGTGATCCTGCACTTCCGGCAGGGCCGGGTCCAGCCAAAGGCCACCCGCGGCTTCGCGCACCCAGCCGGGATGCAGCGCGGCAAGGCCGGTGTCGGCCAGGGCGGCGGGCGTACCGCCCGCCTGCAGGCGGTAGGGGTTGATCCAGGCTTCTACCTCCAGGCCACGGGCATGGGCCTGCTCCAGCAGGATGGCCAGCGGGTCAAAGCCGGGGTCCTGCCCCTGCGTACCGGTACACAGGTGGCTGAAAGGGAAAAGCTCGCTGGAATAAAGCGCATCGCCAAATGGCCGCACATGGGCAATGACAACATTGGCCCCGATGCCGGCACAGTTGTCCAGCATGGCGGCAATGTCTGCGGTAAACTGCTCGCTGCCGGAAAAGTCGGTGTGCTGCCATTCCAGGTACGAGATCCACACGGCGCGGTATCCGGCAGTTTCGGCGCTTTCCGGGGAAGAAACGCTTTGGGACGGCGAAACGGAGGGCGGCGGAGAGGGCAGGGCGGCGCTCTCCGCCGTGGCGGGAACCGGCGGGCCGCCAGGCCCCAACAGGGCGGGCAGCAGAAGCCCGGCCGCGCAAAGCGCAGCCAGGCAGGAAAACAGGGCGAAAACGCGCAGGAAACGGCGCAAACCGGGCACCTCCCGCTTGCATGGGGCGCAAAGGCAAGCAAAGCCGATAAACACGGTTTTGCCAGCTCTTGACGCCTGCAGGAATGGCGGATACCCAAAGGATATGCGCCGGTCCCCGGTTTTAGCCGCTGCATAAAAAACCGGCTGTCCCTTGAAAAAGGGACAGCCGGTTTGCTCAAAATCGATTTACAGGTTTTCCTGCCGGGCGCAGTCGCTGCACAGGCCGAATACGCTCAGGAAATAATTGTCCACCCGGATATCCGGGCAGGCTGCGACCAGCTCCCGGATCGATTCTTCCGGGATGGGCAGGGTGATGACCCTGCGGCATTTGCGGCAGAACATATGCTGATGAACATTCAGCTCGCCGTCAAAGCGGTCTGCTTCGCCGGGGATGGAGACACGCCGGACTTTGCCGATCTCCACCAGCGTGTTCAGGTCACGGTAGACGGTGCCCAGGCTCAGCCGCGGGCAGACCTCCCGCAGAGAGGTGCAGATCTGCTCTGCGGTGGGGTGATCGTTGCGCGAAAGAACCTCCTTCAAGATCAGTTCGCGCTGATGTGAATAACGCATTTCGTTTCTCCTTTGTTTATATACTTCCTTTTATACTTTACACACCCTGTGCCGCCGACAACGGATGCCAAAGACACCCGTTCAGCGTAAAAGATTTTACAGTAATTGTAATAATAAGTGATTTATTTGTCAACCTGTTCAATTGTGATAAATTTGTGAAAATAAATAAAATATAAAAAGCAGATAACGAATCTACGTGTATCTGAAAGAGATACTTTTTCCCAAAAGGGCAGGAACGGACGGAATGCGCGCGGATTGGATATGTACTTTCGTTGTAATGCCTCAGATTTGCAAAATTAAATATTTTTTGTGCCTGCCGCCGCCAGACAGGCTGCGGCGGCAGAAAAAGCGCCCCGAAAGCGCCGGCCGGCACTTTCGGGGACAGGAAAACATTCAGTGTCAGCGCCGGTGCTTGATGCGCTCCCAGTAGGCTGCGGCTGCCTGCTCGGTCTTGTTATCGCCAAAGGTGTAGTAATGCGCGTTCTTCAGCGCATCGGGCAGATACTGCTGCTCCACCCAGTGGCCGGGATAATCGTGGGCGTATTTGTAATGCTGGCCCTTGACGGCGGCGTCCTCGCCGTCGTAGTGCTTGTTTTGCAGCTGCCGGGGGATGGGGCCGGTTTTGCCGGCCTGCACGTCCGCCATGGCGGCGTTCAGCGCCGTGTGGGCGGTGTTGGATTTCGGGCTGGTGGCCACCAGCACCACGGCGTCGGCCAGCGGCAGCTGGGCTTCCGGCAGGCCCAGCATGTTGGCGGCGTCCACGGCGGCCTTGACGATGGGGATGATCTGCGGCCAGGCAAGCCCCACATCCTCGCAGGCGGTGACCATCAGGCGGCGGCAGGCGGATACCAGATCCCCGGCCTCCAGCAGCCGGGCCAGGTAATGCAGCGCCGCGTCCGGGTCGGAGCCGCGCATCGACTTTTGGTAGGCGGAGATGATGTCGTAATGGTCGTCGCCCTGCCGGTCGTAGCGCATGGCGGTATGCTGGGCCACCTGCTGCACCATGTCCAGCGTCACCGTGCGGCGGCCGTCCTGCACCGGCGCGGCGGTCACGGCAAATTCCAGGTTGCCCAGCGCCTTGCGCATATCGCCGCCGGCGCTGTGCGCCAGATAGTCCAGCGCGTCAGGGGCCATATCGATCTCGCAGTTCTGCTCACTGCCCAGGCGGACGGCGGCATTGTGCAGGCCCTGCGCGATATCCTGCGCGTTCAGCTGCTTGAACTCGAACACGGTGCAGCGGGAGAGCAGGGCGTTATAGATGTAAAAATAGGGGTTCTCGGTGGTGGAGGCGATCAGCGTCACGGTGCCCTGCTCGATGCATTCCAGCAAGCTCTGCTGCTGCCGCTTGTTGAAATACTGGATCTCGTCCAGATACAAAAGGATACCGCCCTCGCCGGCCAGGGTGCCCACATCGGCCAGCACCGCTTTGATGTCGCCGGTGGAGGCGGTGGTGCCGTTGAGCTTGTGCAGGTGCATGCCGCTGTTTTGGGCGATGATGCCCGCCACGGTGGTCTTGCCCACGCCGGAAGGCCCGTAAAAGATCATGTTGGGGATGCGGCCGCTGTCGATGGTGCGGCGGAACACCTTGTCCTTCCCCAAAAGATGCTGCTGGCCGCATACCTCGTCCAGCGTGCGCGGCCGCAGCCGCTGTGCCAGTGGTTCCATGTTGCCCTCCTGCCGGTGTTGTGGGTGCCGCCCGGATTTTGGGCGCATTACTTGCATTATAGCGCAGCGGCGTGGTAGAATCAACCAGGGAAGTCCGGGCGCCGCGGATGTGCCGCCCGCCTGCCGGAGAGGAACGTGAAAAAGGCATGACAAAAAAGGAACTGGCCCTGGTGTGTATCGAGCGGCTGAAACAGCAGTATCCGCTGGCCGAATGTACGCTGGACTACGACCACGCCTGGCAGCTGCTGGTGGAAGTGCGCCTGGCCGCCCAGTGCACCGACGCCAGGGTGAATGTGGTGGTGCAGGAGCTGTTTGCCAAATACCCCAATGTCGCCGCGCTGGCCGCCGCCACGCCGGAGGAGATCGAGGAGATCGTCCGCCCCTGCGGTCTGGGCCGCAGCAAGGCGCGGGATATTTCGGCCTGTATGCGGATGCTGCGGGACGAGTATGACTGCGGCATCCCCCAGACTTTCGACGAGCTGCTCAAACTGCCGGGCGTCGGCCGCAAAAGCGCCAACCTGATCATGGGCGACGTGTTCGGCAAGCCGGCCATCGTCACCGACACCCACTGCATCCGCCTGTGCAACCGCATCGGCCTGGTGGATAACATCAAGGAACCCAAAAAGGTGGAGATGGCCCTGTGGAAGATCATCCCGCCGGAGGAGGGCAGCGACTTCTGCCACCGTCTGGTCCACCATGGCCGGGACGTCTGCACCGCCCGCACAAAGCCTTACTGCGAGCGATGCTGCCTGGCCGACGTCTGCCGCTATGCCGGCGAGAACGGCCTGGCCCCAGCCGCGCCCCGGCAGGCGGAAACACGGCGGTAAACCGGGGCAACTGCGCCGCAGGCATGGCAAAACCGGCGCGGTGTGCTATAATAGAAGAAAATCCGCAATGACAAAGGACCGAACCGCATGAAGAAACACACCGACCCCAACGCCCGCCTGGGCGGCGAGCTGATGTCCGCCAAGGTGGTGGAACGGCTGGCCGCCGAACTGAAAACCGGCCGCTATGCCGGGCAGGACCGCCTGCCCGCCGAGGTGGAACTGGCCGCCCAGCTGGGCGTCAGCCGCACCGTGGTGCGCGACGCCTTGAGCGAGCTGGAACGGGAAGGCTTTGTAGAGCGGGTGCGGGGCATCGGCACCGTCGTCAACCGGGACGTGGTGGAGCTGGAAAACCGCGCCGACCACAAGCTGGAGTTTTACAGCATGATTCGCGCCAGGGGCTGCGAGCCGCGCTCCGACCACCTGGACGTCACCAGAGAGGCCGCGGACGCTCCGCTGGCCAAGAGCCTGGACATCCGCCCCGGCGACACAGTGCTGCGCATCCACCGCCGGGTGTTTGCCGACGACGTGCCGGTCATCTATTCCAGCGATGCCATCCCGCTGGCGCTGTTCGATCAGGACAAGCTGGCAAAGATGGATCTGTCCCGCCCGGTGTTTGACCTGCTGGAGCAAGCTGCCGGCCAGCAGACTGCCAGCACGGTGGCGCACATCCGCGCGGTGACGGGCGACGCGCAGGTGCGGCGGCTGCTTTCTTGCGGCGAAGGCCAGGCGCTTTTGATGCTGGACGAGACATTTTACTCCCGTCTGTGCCGGCCGATCCTGCACTGCAACACCTATTACACGGACTTTTTCGATTTCTCCATCGTGCGCAAGCTGATGTGAGCAGATACAGGCAAACGAGATCTGGAAATTTGAAAATCGGAGTAAAAACCGGAAAGGAAGCTGCCCATGAGACATTTGATCGACCCGCTGGACTTTACACTGGAGGAGACCACGCGGCTGATGGACCTGGCCGACCGTATCGCCCGGGACCCCGCCGCCTATCAGGATGTGGCCGCCCGCAAAAAGCTGGCCACGCTGTTCTACGAGCCCTCCACCCGCACACGCCTTTCTTTCGAGGCTGCCATGCTCAACCTGGGCGGCAAGGTGCTGGGCTTCCCGGACGCGGGTGTTTCCAGCGCCGCCAAGGGCGAGACGGTGGCCGATACCATCCGTGTGGTCAGCTGCTATGCCGACATCGCAGCCATGCGCCACCCCAAGGAGGGCGCGCCGCTGCGGGCGTCGCGGTATTCCCGCATCCCGGTCATCAACGCCGGCGACGGCGGGCACAGCCACCCCACCCAGACGCTGCTGGACATGCTGACCATCCGCCGCCGCAAAGGCCGGCTGGACCGTTTGACCATCGGGTTCTGCGGCGATCTGAAGTTTGGCCGCACCGTTCACTCGCTGATCAAGAGCCTGGCCCGGTACGAGGGCATGAGATTCGTGCTGATCTCGCCGGAGGAACTGCGGGTGCCCGATTATATCATCCACGAATTTCTTGAGCCGCGGGGCATCGAGTTTGTCGAGACCCGCAGTTTGGAACAGGCCATGCCGGAGCTGGACATCCTGTACATGACCCGCGTGCAGCGGGAGCGATTCTTCAACGAGGAGGACTATGTCCGGCTGAAAAACAGCTATGTGCTGACCGAGGCCAAAATGAACCTGGCGCGGCCGGATATGGCGGTGCTGCATCCGCTGCCCCGCGTCAACGAGATCACGCTGGACGTGGACGACGACCCGCGCGCGGCTTACTTTGAGCAGGTGCAGAACGGCGTGTACATGCGCATGGCGCTGATCATGACACTGCTGGGGCTGAAGGACCCCAAAACCGGGGAGGTGGCGTTTGAATGCTGAATGTTGACGAGATCCAAAACGGCGTGGTGATCGACCATATCACCGCAGGCACCGGGATGGCGCTGTACCACTTGATGGAGCTGGAAAAGCTGCCCTGCGCCAGCGTGGCGCTTTTGCAGAACGTCCGCAGCCAGAAAAGCGGCAAAAAGGACATCATCAAGATCGAGGGGGACGTCAGCCGGCTGAACTTTGACGTGCTGGGCTACCTGGACCCGCAGATCACCATCAGCTGCATCGAAAACGGGCATATCGTCCGCAAGATCCGCCCCGATCAGCCCAAGCGGCTGGTGAACGTGATCAAATGCACCAATCCGCGCTGCATCACGGCGGTGGAGGAGGGCTGCGACCATATCTTTGCCCTGACCCCCAGCGGACGTTACCGCTGCATCTACTGCGAGGAAGAATTCCGCGTTAAGCCGTAAACAGAAACCTGTTTGTGGAATCGGGACGGCATGCTGCCTGCGCTGGCGGCTGCCGCCCCGTTTTTGTATGCGGTTCGATGCGCCGGCAATGTGCAATATTTACAAAAACATAAGGCACAGATTGAGCAAAATTCACAGCAGCCCCCTTGATTTTCCTGGAACGATTGCGCTATAGTAGAGGGCGTTCCGCAGCAGGGGAGCACCCTGCGCGGGAATTGGGGAAATAGAGGATGTGAGGATATGACAAAGGATCTGACCGGAGGGCATCCGCTCAAGGTGATTTTGTGGTTTGCCTTTCCGCTGGTACTGGGCAACCTGTTCCAGCAGTTTTACAGCCTGGCCGACACCATCATTGTCGGCCGTTTTGTCGGCGTGGACGCGCTGGCGGCGGTGGGCTCCACCGGCTCGATCAATTATATGATCCTGGGCTTTGTGATCGGCGTGTGCAACGGGTTTGCCATTCCCATTGCACAGTTTTTCGGCGCGAAAGACCACGGCGATATGCGTCGGTACGTTGCAAACTCGGCCTGGCTGTGCCTGGCGGGTGCGGTGGTGCTGACCGCCGCCACGGTTCTGCTGACGCGACCGATCCTGCAGCTGATGCAGACGCCGGCGGACATCATCGGCGATGCAGTTACCTACATCGGATGGATCTTTGCCGGCATCCCCTTTGTGTTTTTGTACAACATGGTGGCAAGCATCATGCGGGCACTGGGCGACAGCCGCACCCCGCTGATCTTTCTTGTCATTACCAGTGTGCTGAACGTGGGGCTGGACCTGTTTTTTATCATTGTATTCGATGCCGGGGTGTTCGGCGCCGCGTTCGCCACCGATCTGTCCCAGGCGATCTCCGGCATTGCCAGCCTGATCTACCTGGTCAAGCGGTTTGAGGTGCTGCAGATGCAAAAAGGGGAGCAGTCACCGGACCGCGGGGTCTGCGGCCGTCTGCTGGCCATGGGGCTGCCGATGGGCCTGCAGTGCAGCATCACCGCCATCGGTTCGGTCATCATGCAGTGGGCGGTCAACGTATTGGGCAGCACGGCGGTGGCGGCTGTCACCGCCGCAGGCAAGACCAGCAATCTGCTCAGCGTGCCGCTGGAAAGCCTGGGCACCGCCATGGCCACTTACGCCGGGCAGAACCTGGGCGCGGCCCGGCTGGACCGGGTGCGCAGCGGCGTGCGGTATGCGCTGGGCATTACGGTGATGTATGCGGTGCTGGCACTGGTGCTGCTGCATTTCTTTGACGTTGCCATCATCGGTATGTTCATCGATACCGGCGCCGAGGTGGAGGTGGTCAGCCTGGCCCGCAGCTACCTGTTCTGGAACGGGCTTTTCTTCCTGCCGCTGGGGGCGCTGATCGTCTGGCGGTACGTGATCCAGGGGCTGGGCTATTCCAGCATCGCCATGCTGGCCGGCGTGGCCGAGATGGTCGCGCGCACCGGCGTGGCCCTGGTGTTGGTGCCGGGGCTGGGCTTTTTCGGCGCGTCGCTGGCAAACCCGGCTGCCTGGGTGGCCGCCTGCATTTTCCTGCTGCCCGCCTACACCTGGACCATGCGCCATATCGCAAACCGGCTGCAGGCAAACCGGCTGCGGATGGAACAGCCGGCCTGAAACGCATAAACCACAAAGGGCAGGCCCCGCCAAAACGGCGGGGCCTGCCCTTTGCGATGTCAGCTTTCCAAAACAGAGCGGACGTTTTTTTATCCGGATCCCTCTGCGTATGACGGGTCACAAATACAGCTCGCAGTCCTTGCGGGCGGCGCAGGGGGCCTGCAAAAAGGCTTCCAGCCCGGCCAATGCTTCCGGGGCTATGGCCCGGGCCTGCTGCGGGCATACCGCCACGCAGCGCATGCAGCTGATGCAGCGGTCCGCGTCGGTGCGGGCCGGGACGTTGGGGTCGATGGCCTGCACCGGGCAGCGCGCAGCGCACAGCCCGCAGGCGGTACAGCGGCTGCCGGCCTGCGGGATCATGCGGCGCACGCCCAGCGGTTTGTAGGGCCGGTGGCCGGGCAGCGGCGGCAGACCGTCGCCGCCTGCATCCAGTTTGGCCTGGATCTGCCGGGCAAAGCCGCGCAGCGTTTCTGCGTCCTTGGCGTCAGGTCGTCCGGCGGCATACCGGCGCGCGATGGAATGCTCCGCCACAGCGGCTACGGCTGCAGCGGCGCGGAAGCCTGCGGCTTTGGCCAGGTCCTCCAGCTCCACCAGGGTATCCTCGTAGGCGCGGTTGCCGTACACGCACAGCAGCACCGCCCGCGCCCCGCCGCCCGGCATCTTCAGCAGCCGCTGCGCCGCGGCTGCCGGCACGCGGCCGCCGTAGGACGGCACCGCAATAACGGCGGTATCCCCGCAGTCCGGGCGGAAGGCGGAAAAATCCATCTCGCTGCTGCACAGGTCGACCGAAACGGGTTCCCCGCGCAGGCCGCCGCACAGCAGGTCGGCGGCCTTCTGCGTGCCGCCGGTGGGGCTGAACACGATCTGCCAAAGTTTCATGGGTCTCTTCCTCCTGTGATCCTGCCCCATATCGAGGCGGCCTTTTCTGCCGGCCTGTTCAGGCGCTTTAAAAATCCCGGCTGTGTTCGCTCTGGCGGAGGTCGTCCCGCTCCAGCTCGGCCAGCAGCCGGTCGTGGGCCGCATCCAGCAAAAGGGTCTGGCTGTACTGCTCAAAACGCTCGCACTCGTTGTCGGACAAAAACGGCGCCGAATCCGGTCCCAGGGCAAGCTCGTTCACAAAAACGACCATTTCCTGCTCGTTCTGGAACGCGCGCTCCATAAAGTCAAAGGCGGATTCCAGCGCGTCGCCGGCGGCGGCAACAGCCTCCTCCCGCTTGCGCACCTGCCGGTTGAAGCCGGCGCGCACCAGGTCGAACGCCTCGTCGCCGTCGGCGTCGTCGGGCACCGTTCTGGCCCAGGCGCGCAGCAGTTCCAGCGCCTGGCGGTGGATGCCCGCCTCCTGCGGGGTCAGCCGTCCGGCGGCGGTCTCGGCGGTCAGGCGGTCCGCAGCGTCGCTGCACTGGTCCGCCAGCAGAGCGGCGGGGGTGCTGCCGGCGCCCTGCCGCTCCAGCCCGCGCTTGTAGGCCCGCAGCTGCTGGTAGCAGGCGTCGGTGATGGCGTCGGCCTCGCGGGCGGCCGAAAAGCGGACATTCAGCCCGGCCAGCAGCAGGCTGACCAGCGAAAGCCGCTCGTCAAAGCCGGCGTTCAGCGCCCGTTCCACCACGCGGTCAAAGGGCTTGCCCCGCAAAATGTCCTCCACGCCGTAATCCTCGTGATACTTTTTGTACAGCGCCCAGTAGGCGGCAAAGTCCCGCGATACCTCCGGGTGGCGCAGGTACTGACCGATCAGATCCTCGTCCACCGGCAGGTCCAGCGCGTCGCAGGTCTGCAGCATGGCGGACAGATCCTCCCAGCCGCGGGCAGTGACGAACTGCGCGCCGTCCACGTCCTGTTCCACCTTGTAAAAGTGCTGGGGGCGCAGCTCCAGATAGGCCGTCACCGCCGGGTGCAGCCGCTGGGCGCGGGCGTACTCCTGCCAGGCGGGCAGGCTGGGCTCCACGTCGATACGACGCACCCGGTCCAGTGTGACCAGGTCGAATTCCCGCACGCTCTTGTTGTATTCGGGCGGGTTGCCGGCCGTCACGATTACCCAGCCCTCTGGCACCGCCTGGTTGCCAAAGGTTTTGTACTGCAAAAACTGCAGCATGGTGGGGGCCAGCGTTTCGGATACGCAGTTGATCTCGTCAATAAACAGAATGCCCTGCCGCAGCCCGGTCTGCTCCATTTTGGCGTAGACGCTGGCAATGATCTCGCTCATGGTGTATTCGGTCACGCTGCGGGTCCTGCCGTCAAAATTGCGCTCCCGGATAAAGGGCAGGCCGACGGCGC
The DNA here is from genome assembly GCA_019119495.1 of Candidatus Gemmiger stercorigallinarum. Taxonomy (GTDB): domain Bacteria; phylum Bacillota; class Clostridia; order Oscillospirales; family Ruminococcaceae; genus Gemmiger; species Gemmiger stercorigallinarum. Next base: position 119,765 of record DWWX01000020.1, read on the forward strand.
TCTGGCGCGTGTGGTGGGTGATGGTGTAGGCCACCAGCGCCACGCCGCATTCCCGCGCTGCCTGCTCGACGATCTGGGTCTTGCCCACGCCGGGCGGGCCCATCAGCAAAATGGGCCGCTGCCGCAGGGCGGGGATGCGGTAGTTTCCAGCGGCGTCCCTGGCCAGATAGGCCTTGACGGTGCGCTCGATCTCCTGTTTTGCTCGTTTGATGTCCATGGTATGCGCCTCCTGGTGCATGTGGGATCTTGTCTTGCGGCCGCGGTCACAGCTGCGGCAGGTCGTCCATTTCGTCCTGGGCCCAGTCCATGGGCGGCAGGACGGGGGCTTTGGGCTGGATCAGCTCCTCCGGTTCGATCACCAGCCGCATGGCCCAGGGCGGCACTTCCGGGGGTGGCTCGCCGTTGTCCAAAAACAAAAACGCCGTGTCGTAGCCCGGCCGCCGGGACGGGTAGGTGCCCTTGCCGTCGGTGAAATAGAGGGCGCCCTGCAGCTCCCGCAGGCGGCCTTCCTGCCGCAGCTCCTCGATGCGGGCAAAAGCCGGGCGGAAATCCGTCCCGCCGCCGCCTTTCAGCACAAAATTCCGGGCATAGCGGTCCAGAGAATCCAGGTCGGTCAGGAAGGTCTCGCTGCGCACCGCGTCGTCGCACTGCAGCACCAGCACCCGGCACTTGGCAAAAAAGGTGTCGGCGGACTTCAGCAGGGTAAAGGTCTCTTTCAAAAAGGCTTTGACCAGCTCGCCGGAGGTGGATTCGCTGGTGTCCAGCACGATGGCGAGATCCCGCACCCGCTTGGTCTCGCGGGTCTCCAGCGGCTCGATCAGGGGCAGGTTGCCGTAGGTGCGCAGCCCGTAGGAATAATACCCCAGGTCAAACTCGTCCGGGTCCAGGCGGGGTTCCTCCCGCCAGACGGCAAACCTGCGCAAAAAGTCCCGGTACTGCCGCCGGCTTTGGCCCGCCTGTACCTGGGCGGCCAGGGCGGCGGCGCCGTCCGCGGCGGACGCCCTGCTGCCGGCCTGCTGCATCGAAAGCTGCGTCTGGCGGCCCAGCTGCTCCCAGCGGCTGCCCTGCATCTGTGCGGCGGGGGCGTCCGGGTCTTTGGGCCACAGGCGGTGGCTGTCGCAGAAAAATTCCTCCCGCAGGCGGGCAAGTTCCTCCGGGGCATAACCGCACAGCGCCCGGTAGATGGGCCCTGCGCCCAGCAGCCGGCACTGGCCGGCCAGCTTGCGGTAAGTCTCGCTGCGCAGCCAGCCCACCGGCCGGGCCAGTGCCGGCACGCCCAGGCGGTCCAGCGTGTGCTCCACCGCAATGTCGCAGGCAAGGCCCCACAAAGCCGGGTCTCGGCTGCCCCGCAGCCACAGATGCCGGAACACACAATGGAGCACGCTGTGCAGGTAGGCGCGGGGCAGATAGGCATGGTTTTTGCGGTACAGCCCCAGCAGCCAGCCGGGCGCAAAGCAGAGCCGGGCGCCGTCGGTGGCAAAAGCGGTCAGGGAGTCCTGCTCGGCGGGCGTCAGCGCGCAGAGGGCGGCGTTCATATAGGGCAGCGCCAGGTACAATTCGCCCCGGATGGCGGCAAATACTTTTTGGGCCATGGCGCTTTCCCATTCGGCCTGTGTTTCAATGTGCTTGCCGGGCACGGCGTGCCGCCTCCTTTCCGGGAAATTTGACTGCTAGAAAGTTAGAGATCGTCAAAGGTGTAACTCTTTTTGGCCGTTGCGCGCCGGCCGCCCAGAAACAGCGCCGCGCCGGGGCCGAACCCGGCCGCGCCGCAGGCCTGCGCCACGGCGGCAAGGTCACAGGGGGAAAGGCCGTCCAGGCTGCGGACAAAGCGCAGGGCCTCCAGGTCGCGGGCGGCGATCAGCGGCCGGCAGGCGTCGGACAGATGCACCGCCAGATATGCGGTATAAACGCCGCGGGCGGCGGCATCCAGCGCAAACGGATACCGCAGCCGCCCCAGAGCGATGCGGCACAGCTTGTCCGCCGGTTCCCCCACGCAGGCCTGCGCGAAGGCGGCGTCGTACTCGCCAAACTGGAGAACACCGCCGGAAAAGCACTGCCGGTAGCGGTAGCCTTCGCCCTCAATGCTGTGGTTGAAGATATGGGCGGGGGTGTTCTCGTCCAAAAGCTCAAAGTATTCGGGATAGAACAGCTGCGCAGTTACGCGGCCGGACCCGTCTAAAAATTCCGCGGTCACGTCGGCGCTGACGCAGCCCAGCAGCTTGCGCAGGCCGGTGGGGGCGTCCGGCTCGGCGCGCACCGCAAGACAGGCCAGCGCGCGGCAGTTGGTGAACAGATCGCTGCCCAGCGCGTCGATGCCGGCCCCCAGTTCCACCCGGTGCAGGCTGCGGCAGTTGTAAAAAGCGGCGCTGTCCAAAAGATGCACGCTGTCCGGCAGGGTAACGCTCTCCACAAAGTTGCCGCAGACCGCGTGCAGCTGTGCGGCGTCCATGCCTGCCGGCAGCGTCAGCGTGCCGGCGGGGACGGGCTTTTCGGCAAAGCAGTAGGGGCCGATCTCCCGCAGCGGCAGCCCGCCGATCCTTTCCGGCAGGGCGGGGCAGGGGGTGTCGCCGTATACTTTCAAAAGCCGTGCGCCGCCGGGACATTCCTGCCACAAAAAGCTGAGTTGTCTCTCCATCGTTTCACCTCTGATCGGTCACCAGTCATTATAGCCGCAAATGGCTGCGGTGGCAAGGTTTTGCAGGGCTGCCGCGGCCAAACGGCGGCAAACTCTGCGAAAAGCCTGCAAAAAGCCCCGGAAGCTCCTGTCGGGGAGCCGCCGGGGCGGTCTTTGCGGGCGGAAGGGCGCGGGCGTTTCCGCCGCACCGGTTTACAGCTTGAAGCTGTCTTTCAGCGTGACGATGCGGTTGTACACGCCGGGGTGGCGGCTGTCCGGCGTAAAGTAGCCGGTGCGCACAAACTGGAAGCGGTCGCCGGGGTTGGCGTCCTTCAGGCTTTCCTCCAGCTTGGCATGGGGGACGGCGACGACGCTTTCCGGGTTCAGATAGTCCTTGAAATCGGCGTCGTCGGGGATGCCGCCCATGTTCTGCTCGGTGAACAGCTTGTCGTACAGGCGGACCTCGGCGTCGATGCAGTGCTCGCAGCTGACCCAGTGGATGGTGCCCCGCACCTTGCGGCCGTCGGCAGGGTTGCCGTTGCGGGTCTCCAGGTCGGCGGTGGCGTGGATGGCGGTGATGTTGCCCTCGGCGTCCTTGTCCACGCCGGTGCAGCGGACAAGGTAAGCGCCCATCAGACGGACCTCGCTGCCGATGGTCAGGCGCTTGAACTTGGGCGGCGGGACCTCAAAGAAATCGCTGCGGTCGATCCACACCTCGCGGGTGAAGGGAGCGGGGCGGGTGGAGGCGTCGCCGGCGTCCCGGTTGGGGTTATTGGGCAGCTCAAAGGTCTCGCACCGGCCTTCGGGGTAGTTGTCGATGACCAGCTTGACCGGGTCCAGCACGGCGATGCGGCGCTGGGCGGACAGCTCCAGTTCGGCGCGCAGGACGGCTTCCATCTGGCGCATATCCACCAGGCTGTCGGCCTTGGAGATGCCGGCCTGCTGCACAAAGGTAAAGATGCTGGACGGGGTGTAGCCGCGGCGGCGCAGACCGGACAGGGTGGGCATGCGGGGGTCGTCCCAGCCGTCCACGATGTTCTTTTCCACCAGCTCGCGCAGATACCGCTTGCTCATGACGGTGTTGGTCATGTTCAGGCGGGCAAATTCCCGCTGCTTGGGGAACTCGCCGCCCACCGTGTTGGCGATGACCCACTCGTACAGCGGGCGGTGGTTCTCAAACTCCAGGCTGCACAGCGAGTGGGTGATGCCCTCGATGGCGTCCTGGATGGGATGGGCAAAGTCGTACAGCGGGTAGATGCACCACTTGTCGCCCTGGCGGTGGTGGGACACATGCTTGATGCGGTAGATGGCCGGGTCGCGCATGTTCATGTTGGGGCTGGCCAGGTCGATCTTGGCGCGCAGCGTCTTTTCACCATCGGCAAACTCGCCGGCGCGCATGCGGCGGAACAGGTCCAGATTCTCCTCCGGGTTGCGGTCCCGGTAGGGGCTGGGACGGCTGGGCTTGCCGGCGTCGCTGCCGCGGTACTCCTGCATCTGCTCGCGGGTCAGGTCGTCCACATAGGCCTTGCCCTCCCGAATCAGCTTTTCGGCGTACTCGTAGCAGGTCTCGAAGTAGTCGCTGCCGTAGTAGATGCCGCCGTTGGGCTCGGCGCCCAGCCATTTCAGGTCGGCCAGGATGCTCTGCACATACTCGTCGTCCTCGCGGGCGGGGTTGGTATCGTCATAGCGCAGGTTGAACTTACCGCCGTAGGTCTTGGCCACCATGTAGTTGATGAAGATCGCCTTGGCGGAGCCGATATGCAGGTAGCCGTTGGGCTCCGGCGGGAACCGGGTGTGGATCTCCTTCACCTTGCCCTCGGCCAGGTCGGCGTCAATGATCTCTGTCAAGAAATTGGAAAACTTTTCGTCAGCCATAAATTCCCACTCCACAATAAAATTTGGTGAACAGAACGTGCCTTCATTCTACACCAGGCGGCGGCCGCACGCAAGGGCCGCAGTTTGGCGTCTTTTTGCGTCAATCCTGCTGCCGGAAGGTCAGCGAATCGTCATCCATATGATCGACGATGGCCAGGCTTGCCACCTTGTAGCCGGCCCGGCGCAGCTCGTCGCCGCCGGGCTGGAAGCCTTTCTCGATGCAGATGCCGATGCCGGCCACCTGCGCGCCTGCCTGCCGGCAGACGTCCAGCAGGCCTTTCATCGCCTTGCCGTTGGCCAGGAAATCGTCCACGATCAGCACCCGGTCGGCAGGGGAGAGGAACTTTTTGGACAGCGTGATATCATAGTCCCGGCCGTAAGTAAAGGAATGGACCACCGAGGTGTAGACGTCGCCGTCGATGTTTTTGCTCTTGGCCTTTTTGGCAAAGACCACCGGCACCCCGAAATGGCGCGCCGTCATGCAGGCGATGGCGATGCCCGACGCCTCGATGGTGACGATCTTGTTGATGCCGTCGCCGCCGAAGATGCGGTGGAACTCGGCGCCGATGGCATCCAGCAGCTCCACATCCAGCTGATGATTCAAAAAGCAGTCCACCTTCAGCACATTGCCGGGCCGGACCTGACCCTCGCGCAGGATGCGCTCCTCCAACAGTTTCATTGTGCTCAATACAGCCCCTTTCCAAACGATACCGAAACGCCGACGCCCGCCCTATGCCGGGCCGGACGTCAGCCGTGCAGACGATATTTTTACCATTATGCCAAAATGCGGCATGTTTTGCAATGCTTTTTTTCAAAATCACTTGGGGAATGCCGTCAATTTGATAATATTTTGTAACCGATATTTATATAAAATGCCCACAAAAATGAATAATTTGAAAACAAACTATGTGAATTTAGTGCCTTGAACTATGAAAGCGCCGGGCGTATAATACTCATTATATTACAGCGTATATGTGCAATTTCTTTTCGGCAATGTCCGAAAAGGGGTACGCTGTAAAGATCTTAGGAGGGATACACCATGAAAAAGTTTGTCAGTGGTATGCTGGCTGCGGCCATGGCTTTGAGCCTGGCTGCCTGCAGCAGCTCTGGATCGTCGTCCGCAGCGGATGACAGTAGCTCTGCCGCCACCACGGAGGAAAGCTCCACCGCCGAGAGCACCGGGATCCCCATCCATCTGGGCGGCATCGGCCCCCTGACCGGCGACAACGCCGCTTACGGCATCGCCGTCAGCAACGGCGCTGAGCTGGCCGTCAACGAGATCAACGCCGCGGCCGGCACTGAGGTCTTCACCCTGGATTTCCAGGACGACGAGAGCGACTCTGAAAAAGCCGTCAACGCCTTCAACACCCTGCTGGACGGCGGCATGCAGATCCTGGTCGGCCCCGTCACCAGCAACCCCAGCATCAGCGTGGCCGCCGAGTGTGTCAGCGAGAACATCTTTATGCTGACCCCTTCCGCTTCTTCTGTGGATGTGGTTACGGCAGGCGAGGGCAACGCTTTCCAGATGTGCTTTACCGACCCCAACCAGGGCCTTACCGCAGCCGATTACATTGCTGACAATTCTCTGGGCACTGCCATTGGCATCATCTACGATTCTTCCGACGCTTATTCCACCGGCATTTACACCGCTTTTGCTGAGGAAGCTTCGGCTCGCGGCCTGAATGTTGTTGCAACTTCCACCTTTACTTCCGACAATAACACCGACCTGTCCACTCAGGTGCAGCAGTGCCAGCAGGCCGGCGCCGATCTGGTCTTCCTGCCCATCTACTATCAGCAGGCCAGCCAGGTCCTGATCGCCGCCAACAACATCGGCTATGCGCCCACCTTCTTTGGCTGCGACGGCATGGACGGCATCCTGGGCATTGACGGTTTTGACACCTCTCTGGCCAACGACCTGATGCTGCTGTGCCCCTTCTCCGCCTACGGCGAGGACGAGACCACCACCACCTTTGTCTCGGCATACGAGGCCGCTTACGGCGAGACTCCGAACCAGTTCGCTGCCGATGCCTATGACTGCGTCTACGCGATCTATCAGTGCGTGGAGGACGGCACCATCACTGCGGATATGTCCGCCTCGGATATGTGCGATGCGCTGAAGAGTGCGTTCACCTCCATGAGCTTCAGCGGCACCACCGGCGAGAACCAGACCTGGGCCGCCGACGGCACCATCTCCAAGGAGCCCAAGGTTTACCAGGTTCAGGATGGCGCCTACGTCCTGGTTGGCAGCGAGGAGTGATCTTTCTGCCGGTCAAGCCGGAACAGCGATAGAATCAAAACATCTTGCCAAAGGGGGCTGTCCGAACACTGCTTCGGCAGTCCTCTTTGTCATTTTGTGTCTGACTGCGACAAAATTCGGCTTTTTGTTTTGGCGGATCTTGCATCCGGCACGTTGTCTTTACCAATTTTGGCTGCCCGGTTTTGCCGCTCCGGCAGGCATTGCCCCTCAAAACAGGCGCCGGCGGAAAACGGGAATTGTGAGGTGTGTTTCAGCATGCAGTTTTTGTCCTACCTGATCAGCGGTATCAGCCTGGGCAGCGTCTATGCGTTGATCGCCTTGGGTTACACCATGGTGTATGGCATCGCCAAGATGCTGAACTTTGCACACGGCGATATCATCATGATCGGCAGTTATGTTATCTTTTTTGCCTTTGGCAGCTTTGGCCTGAACCCCATCCTGTCGGTGGTCCTGTCCATGGTCGTCTGCACCATTCTGGGCGTTACCATTGAACGTGTGGCTTACCGGCCCCTGCGCGAGGCGCCGTCGCTGGCGGTGCTGATCACCGCCATCGGCGTCAGCTACCTGTTGCAGCAGGTGGCGCAGCTGCTGTGGTCCGCCAACCCCAAGAGCTTCCAGTCCATTGTGGCGGGCGTCGGCCTGCAGCCGCTGGTGCTGTTTGACGGGCAGCTGACCATCTCGGCCGAGGCGATCGTCACCATTCTGGCCTGCATCGTCATCATGGTGGCGCTGACGGCATTTGTGAACCACACGGTGCCTGGCCATGCCATGCTGGCCGTCAGCGAGGACCGCGGCGCGGCCCAGCTGATGGGCGTCAACGTCAACGGCACCATTGCCCTTACCTTTGCCATTGGCTCGGCGCTGGCCGCCGTCGCAGGCGCGCTGCTGTGCTCCTCGTACCCGACGCTGTCGCCCACGACCGGCGCCATGCCCGGCATCAAGGCGTTTGTTGCCGCGGTTTTCGGCGGCATCGGGTCCATCCCCGGCGCCTTCCTGGGCGGCGTATTGCTGGGCGTGATCGAAAACCTCAGCAAGGCGTATATCTCCACCCAGCTGTCGGATGCCATTGTGTTCCTGGTCCTGATCGTCGTGCTGGTGGTCAAGCCCACCGGCCTGCTGGGCAAAAAAGTCAATGTGAAAGTGTGAGGTGAGTTTCGTGCCGTTGTCCCGGTTAAAACATATGAAAAAGACGACCAGAAGCAACCTGATCACTTTCGCCATTGTGATCGGCTTTTACCTGGTCGTGCAGATCCTTTCCGGCGCGGGGCTGACCTCCCGCTCTTTCGAGGGTCAGCTGGTGCCGATCTGTGCTTACGTTATGCTGGCAATCTCGCTGAACCTGACGGTCGGTTTTTTGGGCGAGCTGAGCCTGGGCCACGCCGGTTTTATGAGCGTGGGCGCCTTTTCCGGCGTGCTGCTGTGGACGATGCTGGGCGACAGCCTGCCGGCCTACGTGGCGCTGCCGCTGGCCTTCCTTGCCGGCGGCCTGGTCGCCGGTATTTTCGGCGTGATCGTCGGTGTTCCGGTGCTGCGCTTGTCCGGCGACTATCTGGCCATCGTCACGCTGGCTTTTGGCGAGATCATCAAAAACATCATCAATGCGCTGTACCTGGGCGTGGATGAAAACGGCCTGCATTTCTCGATGACGGACGCCACCTCTCTTGGTATGGAGCCGGACGGCACAATGCTGATCAACGGTGCCATGGGCATCACCGGCATCCAGAAGGCTTCCAATTTTACCATCGGTATCGTGCTGATCATCCTCACCTTGTTTGTGATCCTCAACATGATCAACTCTCGTACCGGCCGTGCGGTCATGGCCATCCGCGACAACGAGATCGCGGCCCAAAGCGTGGGCATCAACCTGACCCGCTACAAGCTGACGGCGTTTGTGGTTTCGGCTGTATTTGCCGGTTTTGCCGGCGTGCTGTACGGCCTGAACTATTCCTCGCTGGTGGCAAGCCGGTTTGACTACAACACGTCCATCCAGATCCTGGTCTTTGTGGTGCTGGGCGGCATCGGCAGCATCCGCGGTTCCATCATTGCGGCGGCGCTGCTGACTGTCCTGCCTGAGATGCTGCGCGGCCTGCAGGATTATCGTATGCTGATCTACGCCATCGTGCTGATCGTGGTGATGATCTTCAACCAGAGTCCGCAGATCGTAGCCTGGCGCAAGCGCGTTGTGGAACGCTTCAAATCCCGCGGGAAAAAGCAGAAGGAGGTGGCCTGATATGGCACTGCTGGAAGTCAGCAACCTGGGCATCGCCTTTGGCGGCCTGCAGGCGGTCTCGCAGCTGGATATGACCATTGAGAAGGGCCATCTCTACGGACTGATCGGCCCCAACGGCGCCGGCAAGACCACGGTCTTTAATATGCTGACCGGCGTTTACCGCCCCACCGAGGGCAATATCGTCCTGGACGGGAAAGACATCACCGGCAAAAGCCCGGAGGCGATCTCCAAGGCGGGCATCGCCCGTACCTTCCAGAATATCCGTCTCTTCAACGAGATGAGCGTGCTGGACAATGTCAAGGTGGGCATGCACAATCAGGTGACCTACGGTATGTGGACCGGCATCCTGCGTCTGCCCGCCTACCGCGAGAAGGAGCACGAGATGAACCGCCGGGCCCGCAACCTGCTGAAGATCTTTGACCTGGACGAGCAGGCGGACCTGAAGGCGTCGCAGCTGCCCTACGGCAAACAGCGCAAGCTGGAGATCGCCCGTGCGCTGGCCACCAACCCCAAGCTGCTTCTTCTGGACGAGCCGGCCGCCGGCATGAACCCCAACGAGACCGAGGAACTGATGCAGACGGTGCGCAGCGTGCGCGATCAGTTCGGCATCGCCATCCTGCTGATCGAGCATGATATGAATTTTGTCATGGGCATCTGCGAGGAGATCACTGTGCTGGACTACGGCCGCATGATCGCCCGCGGCGACGGCAAAGCGATCCGCAATAACCCCAAGGTCATTGCGGCATATCTGGGAGGTGACTGACGATGGGGGAGATGCTTTCCGTCAAGAACATCAATGTGTTTTACGGCTCCATCCACGCCATCCGGGATATCTCGTTCCATGTGGATGAGGGCGAGATCGTCACGCTGATCGGTGCCAACGGCGCCGGCAAGACCACCACCATGCATGCCATTTCCGGTTTGCTCAAGCTGAAAAGCGGCGAGATCACCTACTGCGGTGAACTGATCAGCAAGATGGAAGCCCACAAGATCATCCGGCTGGGCCTGGCCCAGGTGCCGGAAGGCCGCCGTGTGTTCAGCGGCCTGACGGTGCAGCAGAACCTGATGCTGGGCGCCTATACCCGCCGTGACGGCAAGGAGGCTATCCAGAACGACTTTGACATGGTGTATGAGCTGCTGCCCCGCCTGAAGGAGCGCCGCAGCCAGGCTGCGGGCACCCTGTCCGGCGGCGAGCAGCAGATGCTGGCCATCGGCCGCGCGCTGATGTGCAAGCCCAAGATGCTTTTGCTGGACGAGCCTTCCATGGGCCTGTCGCCGCTGCTGGTGAAGGAGATCTTCAAGATCATCCGCGACGTCAACCGCCAGGGCGTGACGGTGCTGCTGGTGGAGCAGAACGCCAAGATGGCGCTGGACATCGCCAACCGTGCCTACGTGCTGGAGACCGGCACCATCAAGATGGAAGGCGACGCCCACGAGCTTGCCAACAACATCGAGGTGCGCAAGGCATACCTGGGCTGCTGAAATACAGTAAAATCCCGCACAGGGGCGGAGGCTCTCTGTGCGGGATTTTTTTGTCGGCAGCCAATAATGATTAGATAATTATAAAATAAGATGTTGACAATATAATTAGATAGATATTATAATATACCCAGGCGCCACACATTTACCAAAATTTGCTTGATACGAAAAGGAGTGACAGACAATGCAAACGAACTGGCAGAAGTTCCATTGTGAGCTTGTTCAAAAACAGAGCGCAGCAGCAGCCCGTGCAAAGGGGTTGCGGGCGGAGCAGCGCGGCGACGAGGCAGCGTTCGAACAAATCCGCAGCAATGTATACGGGATTTTTGCGTCCGTCTTGGAGGCGGCCGACAGAAAATGCGGCGAGGATACCGGCGAAATGCAGCGATTTTTTGCGGAAAAGCTGGAAAGTATCCCCGCGGAATGGAAAGCGGCTGCTGAAAAGGCAGCTGCCCACGGGGATGAACGTGCGGTGTTTGTGGAGAAACTGAAGCTGCGCACTGCGGATGAGATCCGCACAGGCGTGGCGTCTGTGGGGAAAGAGGGGCAGCCATGACCGATCAGGAGGCACTGCAGTTGTTCAAATGCCTGGCGGACCGGTCCCGGCTCCAGATCCTGAAATCCCTTGCCATTGAGGATATGGATGTGGAGCGGCTGGCCGACCGCCTGGACCTGACGGCTCCCACCGTTTCGTTTCACCTGAAAAAGCTGTCGGAGGCGAACGCCGTGACCGCGCGCAAAGAGCAGTACTACACAATCTATTCGCTGCGCAGGGAAGCGTTCGAGTTTCGAATCTTGGACCTGCTGGAACAGCACACGCCGGAGACAGACCTGCAGCAGGAGCGGGACAACGCATACAGGGAACAGACGTTGAAGAACTTTTTTGCATATGGCAAGCTGAAATCGATCCCAGTGCGCCGTAAAAAGCTGCGGATCGTACTGGAAAAGCTGGCAGAAGCGTTTGAATTTGACCGCCTGTATACCGAAAAGGAAGTCAACCTGATCCTGGCAGAATATCACGACGATTTCTGTACGCTGCGGCGTGCGCTTGTAGATGAGGGCTTGCTGGCGCGCGACCAGACCGGCTACTGGCGGGTGCGGCAGTAAAAGACTTTCCGCCATATACGCAAAAAAGCCAGGCAGATTTGAACCCGTCCGGGGTTGGAACTGCCTGGCTTATGGCGTTTTTCTCTTATTTTATGTTTTCGCACTTTGCGTTACAGCACTGCCTCCGGCGGCCGGTTTTTCGGGGCCGGCTGGGTCAGCAGGTTGAGCAGATGAGAGTATACCTCGCTGCCCTGGGCGATAAAGCGGTTTTTGACCATCTCGGCCGTCATGCGGTCGGGCATCGACAGCTGAAGCTGGAAGCTGTCCCTGCCCATATCCTCAATGGTGCACACCACCCGCCACTGGTCGCCGTCCGGCTCCACGCGGGCCTTATTCTGGGCGGCTTTGTGCACCCAGCTCTGGATGCGGATCACTGCCCGGATGGCGCTTTCCCGCACGCTGCGGGGCAAATCATCGGCCAGCGTCCGGGCAACGACAGCCCCCTTTTCGGTGATGATGTAGCCCTGGTCGGTGGGCTGGATCAGCTGCTGGTTCTCCAGCTCATCCAGCGCGCTGACGAACTCAAAGTAGTTGACCAGCTGCTCCTCCAGCAGCGCGCCCTGCATGGCGTCCCTGGTCAGCGGTGCGGCCGATTGGATCAGGTAGCACAGCAGGATGCGAATCTCGGTGTCGTTGGTAAGGCCGCCCGGCTTGACGCCGGCGGTAAAGGCTTCCGCCATGGATCTCCCTCCCCGCCAGGCGGGTTGCACCCCGCCCGATACTGTCTCTATTATACAAAACCATGCGGGAAGTTACAAGAGATTTTGTGCGCGCAGGGCGGAGGAAGGCCCGATTCAAAACACCGTCTCGATCTGCTTGCGGCTTTGGGGCGTGGAGTAGGTCCAGTGCTTCAGCCGGCCTTTGGTCACAAAGTAGTGCGGCTCAAAGCGCAGCGCCTGGCCCAGATTTTTGTTCACCACCACCAGCTTGATCTTCATCTTGTCCGGCAGGATGCTTTTGATGTATACGCTCACCGACTGGCCCGGCTTCAAGCCGGCGTCCGGCTCGGCCAGGCCGGCCAGGTTGGGCGCGATCTCGATAAAGACGCCGTACTCCTCCACGCTGCGCACAATGCCCACCACCGTTTCGCCGGCGGCAAAGCAGGCGGCGTTTTCGCTCCAGGTGCCCAGCAGTTCCCGCAGGGTCAGCACAATGCGCCCCTGGACGTCCCGCGTCTTGATGGCGCACAGCAGCTGCTGCCCCACCGAGACCCGGTCCGCCGGCGACGAGATGCGCGATACCGACAGGCAGTCGATGGGCAAAAGAGCCGAGATTCCGCAGCCGACATCGCAGAAAGCGCCGAAATTTTCGATGTGGGTGACGGTGCAGGGGATGACGCTGCCGGCTTCCAGTGTGTCCAGGTACTGGGTGCGGCAGGCGCGCTGGGCGGCGGCGCGGGACAGCAGATAGACCGTCTCGCCCTCCTCCTGCATGGCGCCGGTGATGACAAAACAGGTGGGGCGGCCCACCCGTGTCAGCACCGCAATGTCCTTGATGGCCTCGCCGCGCGGGGTATCCAGGCATTCCTCAAAGGGCATGTAACCGCGGCAGCCGCACAGTTCAAACCGCAGACGGCGGTCGTTGTCAAAGGCAAGCGCGGTGCTTTGCAGCACCTCTCCGGTGGCGATGCATCGTTCCAGTTCGTCACGGCGCAGATGATTGGCGTTGCGGCAGAGACCTTCAGCACGGTATTCCAGCATTTCACATTTCCTCTTTTCTTGTAAATTGAAGGGCAGGGAGGTTCCCCGCCCGCTGCTGGCTGGCGCCGGACTACGGCGGCCCGGCAGGGGGGGCGGAGCGTTTTCCGGGACGGTGCGGCGGGCAGATACACCCAATGCCTATGCGTTTGCAGACAAAGATATTTGCAAAAACAGGCAGGTGGTATATAATATATCTGTATGCCGCATTGCGGCCGGAAAGGCGGGACGAGCAATGGATGTACAGGTCGGGGACGTGATCCAGACCAAAAAGCAGCACCCCTGCGGCGCAAACCGCTTTGATGTGCTGCGCGTGGGCATGGATTTCAAGATCCGATGCCAGGGCTGCGGCCGCGAGATCATGCTGCCGCGGGTCAAGATCGAAAAGAACATCAAAAAGGTGCTGCGGGACGGCGCCGAGGTGCGCCCGTAACCCGCGCGCAGTTTTTTGACGCATGGCAAGAAAGGACCCCTATGTTTGAAGAACTGCATGACGTCGAGCGCCGCCACGAGGAGCTGGCCCACCGCATGTCCGCCCCGGACGCGGCGCAGGACCCGGCTGCCTATGCCGCGCTGATGCGCGAGTACAAGCAGCTGGAGCCGCTGGTGGAAACCTACCGCGAGTACGTCCGCGCCTGCGGGGAAATGGCCGAGCTGGAGGAGGCCGGCCGGCAAAGCGGCCTTGACGATGAGTTCAAGGCTATGTTACAGCAGGAGGCGTGCGAAAACGCACGAAATAGAACCGAGCTGGAAGCAAAGCTGAAACTGCTGCTTTTGCCCAGGGACGCCGACGATGACAAGAGCGTGATTTTGGAGATCCGCGCCGGTGCCGGCGGCGAGGAGGCTGCGCTGTTTGCGGCCAGCCTGTGGCGGATGTACACGATGTACGCCGCCAAGCAGGGCTGGCGCACCGAGGTCATCAGCCTGAGCGAGACCGAGCTGGGCGGCGTCAAGGAACTGATCTTGGATGTGGAAGGCGTAGGCGCCTTCAGCAAGCTGAAATTTGAAAGCGGCGTCCACCGGGTGCAGCGGGTGCCGGAGACTGAGACCCAGGGCCGCATCCATACCTCCACCGTCACGGTAGCCGTGATGCCGGAGGCCGAGGAGGTCGAGCTTACCATCGACCCCAAGGACCTGCGCATCGATACCTTCCGGGCCTCCGGCGCGGGCGGCCAGCACATCAACAAGACCTCCAGCGCCATCCGGGTGACGCACCTGCCCACCGGTATGGTGGTGGAGTGCCAGGACCAGCGTAGCCAGCAGCAAAACCGCGAGCAGGCGCTGAAAGTGCTGCGCAGCCGCCTGCTGCAGCAGAAACAGGACGCCTACGATGCCGAGTACAACGCCCGCCGGCACAGCCAGGTGGGCACCGGAGACCGCAGCGAGCGCATCCGGACCTACAATTTCCCCCAGGGGCGGGTCACCGATCATCGCATCGGCCTGACATTGTACAAGATCGACGATGTCCTGAACGGAGACCTGGACCTGGTGGTGGAGCCGCTGACCCTGGCCGACCAGGAGGAACGCCTGCACCAGCGCGAGACCGGCACGGCCTGACAAAATCAGGCGGGGCCGGCCTGCTATGATAGCTTTTGTACACAAGAAAAGGAAGCCATATCGTATGGAAACCAAAGTACTGCCCGTCAGCGACGAGAGCCTTGCCCTTGCCGCCGACCTGCTGCGGCGCGGCGAGCTGGTCGCGCTGCCCACCGAGACGGTCTACGGCATTGCCGCCGACGCGCGCAACGGCGAGGCCGTCAAAAAAATCTTTGAAGCCAAGGGCCGTCCCCAGGACAACCCCCTGATCGTGCATATCTGCGGCATGGAGATGCTGCGGGGCATTGTGGCCGAGGTGCCGGAGCGCGCCTGCAAGCTGGCCGCCGCCTTTTGGCCCGGCCCGCTGACGATGGTGCTGCCCAAAGGGCCGGAGGTATCCCCAGTGACCTGCGCCGGGCTGGACACGGTGGGGGTCCGCATGCCCTCCCATCCGGTGGTGCAGGCGGTCATCCGGCGGTCCGGCGTGGCCTTTGCCGCACCGTCGGCCAACCTTTCGGGCAGGCCAAGCCCCACCAACGCCGCCGACACCTTTGCCGATATGAATGGCCGCCTGCCGCTGATTTTGGACGGCGGAGAGTGTACCTACGGCGTGGAATCCACCGTGGTCTCTCTTGCCGGAAAAACGCCCATGCTGCTGCGCCCCGGCTACGTCACCAGGGAGGAGATGGAGCAGGTGCTGGGCGAGGAAGTGGCGGTTTCCCACGCCATCCTGGAAAAGCTGAACGAGGGCGAGGTGGCCCGTTCCCCCGGCATGAAGTACAAGCACTATGCCCCCAGGGCTGAAGTGACCATCCTGCACGGCAGCTTCAATGCTTACCGCAAGTATCTGGCCTCCCATGCGGCGGACGGCGTGTGGGGGCTCTGCTTTGACGGCGAGGCCGCCAGGCTGCCGGTCCCCTGTATCGAGTACGGTGCCGAGGACGACCCCGCCGCCCAGGCCCACCGGCTGTTTTCCGCCTTGCGGGAACTGGACCGGAACGGCGCGGCCGTTGTCTATGCCCGCTGCCCGGAAAAAGACGGCGTTTCCATGGCGGTGTACAACCGTCTGATCCGCGCGGCGGCCTTCCGGGTGGTGGAGCTATGATGGTGGTCGGGCTGACCGGGCGTTCCGGCTGCGGCAAGTCCAGTGTTTCGGCCTGGCTGGCGGGGCAGGGGATCCCCTGCATCGACGCCGACGGCATCTCCCGCGAGATCCTGCAGCCGGGTTCCGGATGCCTGCCGCTCTTGCAAAATGCCTTTGGTTCTGATATTGTAGATAACAGCGGCGCTCTTAGGCGCCGCCTGCTGGCGGACCGCGCCTTTGCCACGCCGGAGGGTACCCGTGCCCTGACCGAGATCACCCATCCGGAGATTCTGGCCCGCATCCGCAGCCGTGTGGCGGAAGCCCGCGCTGCGGGGGCGGAGTTCTGTTTTGTGGACGGCGCAGTCATTGTGGGCACCCCCTTTGCCGGCGAATGCGACCGCCTGGCGGTGGTGACCGCGCCCTACGAGCAGAGCGTTGCCCGCATCTGCCGCCGGGACGGCATCTCGCCGGAGATGGCGCGCCGCCGCCTGGATGCCCAGACCCCGGAGCGGACCCTGCTGGAAGCGGCAGATTATGTCATACACAACAACGGCACCCTGGCCGACCTGGAACAACAGTGCAGGACATTGCTGCAAGCCCTGCGGAAGGAGGCACATGAGATCCCATCCACCCCTTTGCCAGGAACCTAAAAAGACAGGGAAGTCGCCGGAGCGCCTGCGCCGGTTCTGGCTGCGCATGGCGGCCGTTTTGCTGGTGCTGCTGGTACTGGGCAGCGCATTTGTTATCTCCTCCCACGAGGAGATCGAGCAGTGGGAATACCCGCGCAAATATTCCGACCTGGTCGAGTATTATGCGGGCAAATACAGCCTGGACGAAAAAATGCTGTACGCAGTTATCCGCACCGAGAGCAATTTTGATCCCAACGCCCAGTCCAGCGTGGATGCCCGCGGCCTGATGCAGATCACCGAGATCACCTTCGACTGGATCAAGTCGAACATTGCCCCCGGCGAGGAGCTGACCTTTGACGATCTCTATGACCCGGAGACCAACATCCGCTTTGGCAGCTACTTTTTCAGCTACTGCCTGCAGCGGTACGGCAATGACCTGGCTACCGCCGCGGCGGCCTACCACAGCGGCTGGGGCACCGTGGACGAACTGCTGCAGGACAGCCAGTACACCGACGACGGCGTCACCCTGACCCAGTTCCCCTACAACCAGATGAACCGCTATGTCAGCAAGGTGACAAGCGCCTATCGGCGGTATTGCGAGATTTACGGCAGCTGACCCATCGGGCCGGCTGCCTGGATACCCTGTGCCGGTTTGCACCGGCCGGGAATAGAAAAAGGATTGCAGAGAAAGGACTGTAAACGATCACATGGATAAGGAAACACTGAAAAACCTGCTTTACAAAAACGAGTCGGTGGCGGATCTGGCCCCCGAAACGATGGCTCAGGCCGACGCCTTCTGCGAGGGATACAAAAAGTTCCTGGACAACGGCAAGACTGAGCGTGAGGCCTGCGCATACAGCGAAGGCTTGCTGAAAGCCGCCGGCTACCGTCCCTTTGTGCCGGGCGAGGCGCTCCGCCCCGGCGACAAGATCTACTGGATCAACCGCAAAAAGTGCGTGCTGGCCGCTACCATCGGCAAAAAGAGCATGGCGGAGGGCTTCCACCTGAACATTGCCCACATCGATGCGCCCCGGCTGGACCTGCGCCCGGTGCCGCTGTACGAATCCTCGGACCTGGCTTTCCTGCGCACCCACTACTACGGCGGCATCCGCAAGTATCAGTGGCCCACCATTCCGCTGGCGCTGCACGGCGTCATTTACCGCGCTGACGGCAGCTGCGTTGAGATCAATATCGGCGAGAAGGACGAGGACCCGGTGTTCTGCATCACCGACCTGCTGCCGCATCTGGGCGCCAAGCAGGGCGAGAAGAAGCTGAACGACGCCATCCCCGGCGAGAATCTGAACGTCCTGGTCGCTTCCCGCCCGGTGGAGGACAAGGAGCTGGAAAACCGCGTCAAGCTCAACGTGCTGAAGATGCTCTACGAGGCTTACGGCATTGCCGAAAAGGACTTCATCAACGCCGAGATCGAGGTGGTGCCCGCCTTCAAGGCCCGCGACATCGGCCTGGACCGCGCCATGATCGGCAGCTACGGCCATGACGACCGCGTGGACGCCTACCCGGCCCTGATGGCGGAGATCGAGACAAAGGACCCCGCCTACACCACCGTCTGCGTGCTGACCGACAAGGAGGAGACCGGCTCGGACGGCGTTACCGGCCTGAACAGCATGTACACCTTCCATTTCCTGCAGCAGCTCTGCGCGGCGCAGGGGGTGGACTACATCACCGCCTTCCAGGCATCCAAGTGCCTGTCCGCCGATGTGACCGCCGCCTACGACCCCAATTTTGCCGATGCGTTCGAGCCTTCCAACTCCACCTACGCCGGCCGGGGCATTGCGGTCTACAAGTACACCGGCGCCCGCGGCAAGTCCTCCACCAACGATGCTCCTGCCGAGCTGGTCAGCTATCTGACCCGGCTGATGGACCGCAACCAGATCGTGTGGCAGATCGGCGAGCTGGGCAAGATCGATCTGGGCGGCGGCGGCACCGTTGCCAAGTATGTTGCCAACCAGGACATTGACACCATCGACATCGGCGTGCCGGTACTGGCCATGCATGCGCCGTACGAGATCGTCTCCAAGGTGGACGTCTACATGGCTTACCGCACCTTCAAGGCGTTCTGCGAGGACGCCGAGTGATCCCGCCGTCAAAGGAGAGACCAATGCCGTATCGTTTGCTCAAACAGCAGGGCCATGCCCGCCGCGGCGTCTTTGAAACGGTGCACGGCACCGTACAGACCCCTGCGTTTATGAATGTCGCCACTGCCGGCGCCATCAAGGGCGGCCTTTCCGCCTTTGACCTCAAGGATATCCGCGCCCAGGTCATGCTGTGCAACACCTACCACCTGCATCTGCGCCCCGGCGACCAGGTCGTGGCCGATATGGGCGGCCTGCACAAGTTTACCCGCTGGGACGGCCCCATTTTGACCGACAGCGGCGGCTTTCAGGTATTCAGCCTGGCCAAGCTGCGCAACATTACCGAGGAGGGCGTGACCTTCCATTCCCACCTGGACGGCCACAAGATCTTTATGGGTCCGGAGCAAAGCATGCAGATCCAGGCAAACCTGGGCTCCACCATCGCCATGGCCTTTGACGAGTGCGTCGAAAACCCGGCCGAGTATGATTACGCCAAAAACAGCTGCGCCCGCACCGCCCGCTGGCTGCTGCGCTGCAAGGCCGAGATGGCCCGCCTGAAACACGAGGGGAAGGCCGTCAACCCGGATCAGCTGCTGTTCGGCATCAACCAGGGCTGTACCTACCTGGACCTGCGCGTGGAGCATATGAAGCAGATCGCCGAGTATGACCTGGACGGCTATGCGCTGGGCGGCCTGGCTGTGGGCGAGCCCGCCGAGATCATGTACGAGGTCATCAGCGCCGTGGAGGAGCACGCGCCCAAGGACAAGATCCGCTACCTGATGGGCGTGGGCACCCCCGGCAACATCATCGAGGCGGTCTACCGCGGCGTTGACCTGTTTGACTGCGTTATGCCCAGCCGCAACGCCCGCCATGGCCACCTGTTCACCTGGGACGGCATCATCAACATCAAAAACCTGAAGTACGAGCGGGACGAGAACCCCATCGACCCCCACTGCGACTGCCCGGTCTGCCGCAATTTCTCCCGCGCCTACATCCGTCATTTGCAGAAAGCGGACGAGATGCTGGGCATGCGTCTGGCTGTGATGCACAACCTGTACTTCTACAACCACCTGATGGAGCGCATCCGCGAGGCGCTGGACAACGGCACCTTCCAGCAGTTCCACGACACTTACGCAAAGCGCCTGGACACACGCATCTGATCGCTGTGCTGCCGCAGCGGAAAATATGTATTTTTGCTGCTGAAAGGCTTGCACAACGAGCTGGTTTTTTGTATAATAACCTTATATTTGGAAAAAGCGGAGCGCCGGCCGGCTGCCCCGCAGTAAGGAGCAATCATTATGGTTCAGTTTATGGAAACTTCCGCGGCGGGCGGCGGTATCGGCCTTATCCTTTCCATGGTCGTCCTCGTCGTGTTCATGTATCTGATCATCTACCTGCCGCAGAAGCGTCAGGACAAGAAAGATACTGCCATGCGCAATTCCATCGAGATCGGCGACGAGGTCACCACCATCGGCGGCGTGATCGGCCGTGTGACCGCAATCAAGGAGGATACCTTCGTCCTGGAGACCGGCAGCGACCGCGTCAAGATCCGCTTCCGCCGTTCGGCCATTGCTTCGGTGGAGAAGCTGGACATGGGCACCGGCAAGGACAGCAAGGACGCCAAGGACAGCGCCAAAAAGTAATTTCCGTCATACACAAACGCCCCTTTGCATAGGTTTTTACCATGCAAGGGGGCGTTTTCTATGGAAAAATTCAAGCTGAAACGGTCTGCCGCGGGGCACGTGAGAAAAGCCGGCACCCCGCAGCAGAAATTGCTGTTTGCCGTGCTGCGGGCGTTTTTATCCGGCATTGGTGCGGCGCTGCTTTTGCTGGCGGCCGGCGCGGCGGCCTTTGCCGCGCTGCCTCTGCCGGCGGCCGCAGTCCGCCCGGCCGCCTGTCTGATCGCGGGCATTGGCGCGGCGGTGTCTGGCGCAGTGCTGGCTGTGGGGATCGGCCGGCAGCGGCTGCTGTGCGGGCTTGGCTGTGGTGCGTTCTATGCGGCCTGCCTGGCTGCGGCCAGCGCCGTAAGCGGGGAACTGGCCCTGACGGACGCAAACATTGCGCTGCTGTGCGTGCTGGCGTTTTCCGGTATGTTCGGCGGCGTACTGACGGCGCTGCGCTCTGCGCCGCGTGCCGGCTGATGCGCGCCGCACGGACCGCGCAGGTGTGGCAGTGGCCGGCCAGGCATGCCGTGCCCGGTCAAAACGCCGGCACATCTGCGCATACGGCAGGCCCGCACGCCGGTGCATCTTTGGGACTGCGCCCGGTCCTGGGGCTGGCGGCGCTGTTTCTGGCAGGCTATGTGGGCGGTATCCTGTACTGCCGCGGCAGCGTGCCGGAACCGGCCGCCCTGCTGGCCGGCTTTTACATGGACAAGCAGAACTTTGCGGATTTTGGCGCGGTGTTTGCGTCGCTGTTTTCGGCGGCCTTCCTGCAGATGACTGCCGCGGCCCTGTGCGGCAGCAGCGCCATCGGACCGGCACCGCTGGCAGTGCTGTTTGCGGGCAGGGGCACGATGCTGGGGCTTTGCGCCGCCGCTGTGTATGCGTCATCCGGTGCGCGAGGGCTGGTCGTCTACTGGCTTTTGAGCTTTTTGCCGGAACTGTCCTTTTTGCTGCTTTTGCTGTGGCTGTCCCAGGCGGCCTGCCGCCTGAGCGGGGCGTTGTTCGGCGTACTGATGGGGCGGAACCCGGTGCGCGGCGCGCTGAAAATCAAGGCAAAAACAATGGTGTTTCGCTATCTTTTTGCCATTGCTGCCAGTGCAGCCTGTGCCGTGCTGGGGGCCGGGTCAGCGGTCCTGTTTGCCGGTGTCCTGCTGTGAATCGGCAGCTCCCGTGCCGGCAGCGTCCGCCGGTTCCGCTTCGGCGGGCGCTGCCGGCGTGTCCGATGCGCTTTTTTCCTCCGGGTATGCCACGCAGGAAAGGGGAGAGGCCTCCACGGCCTGCCGCAGTTCGGTTTGGTTGATGTGGGTATAGATCTGGGTGGTGGACACATTGGCGTGGCCCAGGATCTCCTTCAGCGTCAGCATATCGGCGCCGCCGTACTGGTACATCAGCGTCGCGGCGGTGTGGCGCAGCTTGTGCGGCGAAAACCCCATATCGTTCAGCCCGGCGCTTTGCAGGCACCGCGCCACGATCTGCTCCACACGGCGGGCGGTCAGACGTTTCCCGGTGCGTTTCGAGACAAACAGCGCCTGCCTGTCAGCCAGATTGGGCATTGCCGCGCGCTCTTTTTTGTAGCGTTCCAGCGCCTCCTGGCAGGCGGCGTTCAGATAGACCAGCCGCTCCTTGTGGCCCTTGCCGATGATGCGGATGGTCTGGTCACGGAAATCGCTCAGATCGATGGCAACCAACTCGGCCAGGCGCATGCCGCAGTTCAAAAACAACGTCAGAATGCAGTAATCACGGCTGTAAAAATCGCTTTGTATATTATTTAACAAAGCAAGGCTTTCGTCCAGCGTCAGGTACTTGGGCAAAGCCTTTTTTGGTGCGCCCAGGCTGATGCCGGTGGTCGGGTCCTCCTCCAATTTGCCCATCTGAGTGTGCAGGTAGCCAAAAAAGCCGCGCAAAGCCGACAATTTTCTTGCCCTTGCCTTTGGACCGTTGGCGTTTTCC
Source organism: Candidatus Gemmiger stercorigallinarum (assembly GCA_019119495.1). Classification (GTDB taxonomy): domain Bacteria; phylum Bacillota; class Clostridia; order Oscillospirales; family Ruminococcaceae; genus Gemmiger; species Gemmiger stercorigallinarum. The sequence continues at coordinate 141,980 of DWWX01000020.1, forward strand.
TGCGCATATTCCAAAAAATGGAAGATATCCCGCTTCGACACTGCGGCGATCTGCCGGGTGGTGATTTTGGTCAGGTCGATCTTGTCCGGCGGCGTATCAGCGGCAGCCAGACCCCATTGTACAGCCATAAAGCGAAAAAAGCCGCGCAGATCAATGTAATAGCCATTGATGGTGCGGGGCGAACGCTGTTTGACAAAATCCAGATAATGCAGGTACTCGACCACATCATCGGGAATGTCCAGATACGGTGCATGGCGTTCCGGGTGAACGGTGCGGATGTAAGTGCTCATGGGAAAACTCCTGGTGAACGTCAGCGGCAGAATACCACTGAGATCATGTACAGAAAAACACAAATATCAGACAAATACATAAAAGAAAGACCTGGAGAAGCTGCACAGAAGAGCCGGACGTTCCGGGCCATTTGATATGCTTTGGAGTTGACTGACTGTCAGGCCGAACCCTCAAAAGCAGCCGTGCGGCCGTCTGGATGGTGCCTGGATGGGCCGCTGCAGGCCTTTTGGAGGTAAACAGCTAATTTCGGCTCCCCTCAATTTCGCTAAATTTACATTTAGCGAAATAACATCTATCGGATTTCTGCTGCTAGCACCCCGCATCCACATTCTCATTCTATGGATACGGGCCGGGCACGTTCTATCTCGGCGGCTCCCCCGCTGCACGTTCCGTTTTGGAAAACAGTCAGGATTCAAACCTGCTTGGCCGGACGGCGTTTCGCAAGCTGTCTGCAAATGGTTCAGCGATTGATGGAAGTGGCCATCCTCCGGTAGGTATGCCGTTCGCCGCGGATGGCAATGGAATACGCAAGGATGTTCTGCGGCAGCGCCATGCCCGGCACGCCAGTGTCGCCAATGTGGTGGATATCCGCGCCGGCCATCTTGCACAGCAGCGCAATGCGGCGGACGGTCTCCACGTCGGCCCCTTCCTGAGAGGTCCCGATCGCCGTCATGGCCAGGCAGCCCCGCCGGTGTGCATGTTCGATCAGCGCATGGGCGGTTTCCAGTGTGATGCCGGGCACGGTGCCGGGGGCCGGCATCAAAATTATATCGGCTCCGGCATCGGCAAAAGCATCGATGTCAGTTTCGGTCAGGATCTGGCTTCCGCCTTCTCCCGGCACGCCGGAGGCATGCATCTTGCCGGCGGCAAGGATCAGCCGCTCCCCCACTTCCCTTTTGATGTCTCGCAAGGAGGACAAAAGTGCGTCGTTGCAGACGCCGTTGCCGGGATTGCCGGTCAACAGGACCATAGAAACCCCCATCTCCGCGGCAAGACGCGCGTTTTCGGCGGTCGCCATGCGGCCGGGCGTCATCTGCCACAGCGTGCCGCCGTTGGCAGCGTCCGCAACATCCGGGTCCACCGGCTCCAGGTTGACGGCGATCACCCGCCCGGTCAGGCGTTTCAGCTCCCGCACGGTATCCTGCGGCGCCGTTTCAGGCAGTGCCTGCAGGACCGGCGCCTGCACGTCGAACATATTCAGCAGCAGGATATCGGCGCTCAGCGCGGCGGCATACTCGGCGTTTGTCACGTCGCCCAGCAGCGGCGGCGTGACGCCGATGGTCTCGCAGGCCAGCACGCGGCCCTCGCAGCCGGCGATCGATCCCAGCAGCTCCCGACTGGTAAAACGGGAAAGCTCGCTGGCGGTGCAGTCCAACAGGCGTTTTGTCACGGGATTAATCCTCCTCGTCGTCCTCCAGATAAACGCGGCCCCGCACACGGGAATAAAACGGCTCGCTGCCGCGCACTCCCTGCTGGCCCAGCGGGGTGGCCGCAATGGTCAGGCGCATATCCATCTTGTTTTGGGTCAGGTAGGGCTGGGCTGCCTGGATCACCGCCTTGAACAGCTCGGTATCCTTGGGGGCGTCCAGCACCATCAGGTAGCTTTTCTCGGTGTCGTTGACGATCATCATTTGCAGGTAGGCCTCGTTGACCTGGCTGTTGGCTTCCAACACATCGCAGACCGGGGCCAGCAGCTCTTCCGGATAGACCGAAAGCTCGACAATGACCACCTTGTCCCCCGGCTTGATCTGCTTGGCGGCGACCCGCTGCTGTGCCTGGGCCAGCGCGTCCTTGCGCTGTTTCAGTGCGGCCACATTGTCCCGCTCGAACCGGATATTCCCGCTGAAGGGATCGATGACAAAGCCTGCCACCTGCTCGTTTTTGGCAAGCAGTGTGGCGTAATCGTCAAAGCGCATCATCATTGTCTGCTGGGCGGGGTCCTTGCGCCATTTGTGCAGCTCGTCCCAGTCGGTAAATGCCATAAAATACTGCCGTTTATCGGTGGTGGACAGCAGCGCAAAGGAAATTTTGGTCTGCGGCAGCGGCATCCGCCCGTCCCGGCCGGGCTTGGGCGGCTTGCCGGCAATACCAACCTGAACCGGCACCAGGAAAGTTGCACGCAGCATCTCGTTGACCACGGCGCTGCGGGCCTGCGGGGTGTCCTGCTTGCGGGCATCCTCGATGGCCTTTTTCAGGGCCGGGTTCGTCAGCGGCTGCCGGGGGTCCTGTTTGGGGGCGTTTTTGGGCATTTTGGGTTCAGTCATGTTCCATGCTCCTTCTATGTGTTTCCCGCATATGGGGTCAATCCTTCAATTTGATGCAGTTGACGGCCTCCCGCAGGTAGGACACGCCGATCAGCCGCATGCCGTCAAACTGGGTCTCGTCGATGGTTTTCAGGTTGTGTTTGGGCACGATGGCGGTGTCAAAGCCGATGCGCCGCGCCTCCCGCAGGCGGGTCTCCAGGTGGGTCACGCTGCGGATCTCGCCGCCCAGGCCCACCTCGCCGATGGCGACGGTCTTTTCGCCGACGGGCAGGTCCAGCAGGCTGGACGCCATGGCAAGGCAGACCGGCAGGTCGCAGGCGGTCTCGTCCAGGCGCAGGCCGCCGATGATGTTGACATAGACGTCCTGATTGCCGAAAAAGTATCCGGCGCGCTTTTCCAGCACGGCCAGCAGCAGGTACATGCGGTTGTAGTCAAAGCCGCTGGCGGTGCGGCGGGGCGCCGGGAAACTGGTTTTGGTCACCAGTGCCTGCACCTCGCTCAGGATCGGGCGGGTGCCCTCCATGGCGCAGGCTACGCAGGTGCCGCTGATGCCCACCGGGCGGCCCTCCAGCATGACCTGGGACGGGTTTTCGATCTGGGCCAGTCCCCTGCCGGTCATGTCGAACATGCCGATCTCGTTGGTGGAGCCGTAACGGTTTTTGACGGCGCGCAGCACCCGGTAAGGCAAGGTCTTGTCACCCTCAAAATACAAGACGGTGTCCACGATGTGTTCCATCACCTTGGGGCCGGCAATGGCGCCGTCCTTGTTGACATGGCCGACCACAAACATCGGGATATCGTTGGATTTCGCAACATTCAAAAAACGGGCGGTGCTCTCTTTGACCTGGGACACCGTGCCGGCCGAAGAACTGACGTCGGCGCAGCGCATGGTCTGGATCGAGTCGATGACCACAAGCCCCGGCTTCAGCTGCTCGATCAGGCCGCAGATCTCGTCCACATCGCTCTCGGCTGCCAGCAGGATGTTATCCTGGGGCACGTCCAGACGCACCGCGCGCAGCTTGATCTGCCGCACCGATTCCTCGCCGGTGACATACAGCACGCTGCGGCCCTGGGATACCTCGCCGCACAGCTGGAGCAGGATGGTCGATTTGCCGATGCCCGGCTCGCCGCCGATCAGCGTCATGCTGCCCAGCACGATGCCGCCGCCCAGCACCCGGTCCAGTTCGCCGATGCCGGTTACAATGCGGCTTTTTTCCTCGGTGGTGCTGACGTTTTTCAGCTTCAATGCGGTCAGGCTGGTCTGGCCGGCCGCACGCGGCGCGGCGGCTGCCCGGCCGGCGGCCGATTTGGCCGGTTCGGCCACCACGTCCTCGGTCATGGTGTTCCAGGCGCCGCAGGACGGGCAGCGTCCCAGCCAGCGGGGGCTGGTCTCGCCGCAGTTGGTGCAGACGTAGATGGTTTTCAGCTTGTCTTTTGGCATGGGCCCCTCCGGTCGAGGCAATTTTCTGCCTGTGTGGTTTTGCTTTGGTCTGATAACTTCTCTATTATACACCCCGCCGCCGGTCCCATACAAGACCGGCGGCGGGAAGATTTGGCTTTACCAGAGACGCGGGATCAATCTCCAACGGACTTTCCGGCAGTATTCGTCATAGCCATCCAGCCCTGCGCGCAGCATGGATTCCTCATTTCGGATGCGCAGCACAAAAATCGGTACAAACAGCAGCGAGAGAGCAAAGGCGGTGCCGGAGCCCAGAATCAGCGGCATGGCGCAGAACAGGAGTAAGGTGGCCGTATACATGGGGTGGCGCACCACACCGTACAGCCCGGTATCCACCAGCTTTTGCCCCTGCTGGACCTCGACCGAGCGGGAAAGCCAGGCGTTCTCCCGCATGGTCTCGGCATACAGGAGATACCCCAGCAGGAACGGAACAAGTGCAGCAACCGAGAGCCAGGCGGGCAGCCGGGTGAACCGCAGGCGAAAGTCCAGCCCCGCAGCCACAAACCCCCCGATGAATACTGCGCCGGACAGGGCTACTGCCAGCTTTTGGGCAGCCTGCTGCTCCCTGCCGTTCAGCCGCTTTTTCAGCAGCTGCGGGGCCTTTTTCCAAAGGAGCAGCCCCACAGCGATCATAGGGGCAAACAGCGCGCCGCACAAAAGCCAGGCGTTCCAGAAATACCAGGTCCCGGCCGGCCAAAACAGCAGAACCGCCAGCAGCATAAAACCGGCGATCAGTTTGGCGGCGGCGTGAAGCAGCAGTTTCATGGCATGTTTCCCTTCAGCGCAGCATTACCCCTGTTCGATCATATCCCGGTACAGGCCCAAGCTATCGTCCGGGATGGGCAGGGCGCCCACGGCATTCCGGTAAAAGGCGACGGCATCCCTGGCTGGCCAGCCGATAACGGCGTAGGCATAGCCAAGCTCTTTCAGTGCCAGCAGGCTGGCCAGCAGCAGCGCCCGGCCGATGCCGCGCCGCCGGTGGCCTGCCAGCACGGCCGTGGGGCCAAAAAAGTCCGGCGCGGTGACCTCGTAGCAGGCAAAGCCCACTAGGGTTTTGCCCTCTGTGGCAATATAGCAGTGCACAGGCAGGTGGGAGAAAGCGCAGGCAGTCTCGGCAGCAAATTCCGGGAAGTTTTCCCGGACGAAAGCGATCACCCGGTCCCGGTCGGGCGGCAGCGCGCGCCGGATGCGGACGCCCTCCGCCTGCAGCCGCTGCGCAAGCGCCGGGTCCGGCTGTAAAGCGAACAGTTTGACCAGCATATCGGCCATGATGCGCACTCCCCTTTCCCCTGCCTGTACCGTGCAGGGCGGATATTTTACAGTGTGACTTTGTGGTAGACCTTCTTGCCCTTTTTGATGACGACGCCCTTTTGCAGCTGCTCCACGGTCAGAGCAAAGGTGGGATCGGAGACTTTCTCGCCGTCCACCAGCACGCCGCCCTGCTGGATCAGCTGGCGGGCTTCGCGGTTGGAGCCGCACAGTTTGGCGGCCACCATGGCGGACAGCAAGCCCACCTTGCCGTCCTTTACCAGGCCGGTGTCCAGCGCGGTGGCGGGCATGTTCGCCTCGTCGGCAGCACCGCTGAACAGGCCGCGGGCGGTGGCCTGGGCCTTGGCGGCCTCCTCCTCGCCATGGACCATCTTGGTCAGCTCAAACGCCAAAATCTCCTTGGCCTGGTTCAGCTGCTCGCCCTGCCAGTGGTCCATCTCGTCGATCTGCTCCAGCGGCAGGAAGGTCAGCATGCGGATGCACTTGAGCACGTCGGCGTCATCCACGTTGCGCCAGTACTGGTAGAACTCGAAGGGGCTGGTTTTGTTGGGGTCCAGCCAGACGGCGTTGCCGGCGGTCTTGCCCATCTTTTTGCCCTGAGAATCGGTCAGCAGCGTGATGGTCATGGCGTAGGCGTCCTTACCCAGCTTGCGGCGGATCAGCTCGGTGCCGCCCAGCATGTTGGACCACTGGTCATCGCCGCCGAACTGCATGTTGCAGCCGTAATGCTGGAACATGTAGTAGAAGTCGTAGCTCTGCATGATCATGTAGTTGAATTCCAAAAAGGACAGGCCCTTTTCCATGCGCTGCTTGTAGCATTCGGCGCGCAGCATGTTGTTGACGCTGAAGCAGGCGCCCACCTCGCGCAGCAGCTCCACATAGTTCAGGTCCAGCAGCCAGTCGGCGTTGTTCAGCATCATGGCCTTGCCCTCGCCAAACTCGATGAACCGCTCCATCTGGCGCTTGAAACATTCGGCGTTGTGGGCGATGTCCTCTTTGGTCAGCATTTTGCGCATGTCGGTGCGGCCGGAGGGGTCGCCGATCATGGTGGTGCCGCCGCCGATCAGGGCGATGGGCTTGTTGCCGGCCATCTGCAGCCGCTTCATCAGCGTCAGGGCCATAAAGTGGCCGGCGGTCAGGCTGTCGGCGGTGCAGTCAAACCCGATGTAGAAGGTGGCCTTGCCGTTGTTGATGACCTCGCGGATCTCCTCCTCGTCGGTCACCTGGGCGATCAGGCCGCGGGCTTTCAGTTCTTCGTAGATTTGCATGGTGTTTCCTCCCTGGGATTTTTGCGGCAAGGGGCAAAAACAAAACGCCCCCTGCCAAATGGAAATTTGGCAGAGGGCGAGAAATACGCGGTACCACCTCTGTTCGCCCGTCCCTCACGGCGGCGGGCCTTCGCGGGTACAGGCGGCAGATGTGACCGGTCCGATACCCAGACGCTGTAACGTGCGCACACGGCACAGCCTACTGACCTGCGCGGGCAGGCGTTAGGATGTGCTGCTCAAGGGTGTATTCGCCGCCGGCCCTGCCAGCCCCTTGCACCAACCGGGGCCTCTCTCTCGCAGCGCACTGGCGGGTACTGGTCCCCGTCAACGCATTTGAACAATGTCTACCCTAACACAGCAAAGCAAAAATGTCAAGTGTCAGCTGCCATACATCCGCCGCACAAAGCATAACGCCGCCATTCAGCAGGCAATGAGATAGAAATTGCGGCATTTTCATCGAGACGGGGCACGGCCTTCGCGCCCTGTCCGCGGTTCACTTCGATTTTTCGATCATCTCGCGGGCGTTGGCCAGGCTCAGGTCGGTGACATTGTCGCCGGAGATCATGGCCGCCAGCGCGCGCACGCGGCCGTCCATGTCCAGCGTGTGGATCTGGGTGTAGGTGCGGCCGTCGCGGACGGTTTTCTGGATCAGCAGCTGGTTGTCGGCAAAGGCGGCTACCTGGGGCGTGTGGGTGATGCAAAGCACCTGATGCCCGGCGGCGGTGTCGTGCAGCAGCTTGCCGATGCGCCCGGCAGCCAGGCCGGAAACGCCGGTGTCGATCTCGTCATAGATGACAGTGGGGATGGCGTCCTTGTCTGCCAAGGCGCTCTTGAAGGCCAGCATGATGCGGGACAGTTCGCCGCCGGATGCGATCTTGGCCAGCGGCTTGGGCTCCTCGCCGGGGTTGGTGGAGATCAAAAACTCCACCGTATCCTGCCCGGCGGAGGCCAGCGGCCCGCGCTTGTGGCGCAGCGTGAAGCGGATGCCCGGCATGTTCAAAAACGCCAAAGCCGACAGCATCTCTTTGTTCATATCGTCAAAGGCTTTCAGGCGGGACTGGGTCAGCCGTTCCGCAGCCTGCCGCGCCTGACGGAACAGCTCCTGCTTGCGCCGGTTCAGTTCCTCGATGCGCTGGGCGGAGCTTTGGTAATTTTCCAGCTCGGCGGCCGCAGCGTCGCGCCGGGCCAGCAGGTCGGCAACCTCGCCGCCGTATTTGCGCTTTAACCGGTAGATCAGGTCCAGCCGCGCTTCGATCTGGTCCAGCTCGCCGCCGTCAAAGCTGTAGCTGTCCAGCCGGTCGGCCAGCTCGGTGGTCAGGTCGCGGGCGGAATAGTACAGCTCGTCCAGGCGCTCGGAAAGGGGGGCAAGGCTTTCGTCCAGGCGGGCGGACTCGCCCAGGCTGGTGGAGGCCCCGCCCAGCAGATCGGCCGCGCCGGCTGTGTCGCCCTCCTCGTCGCCGGACAGCGCGGCGTAGGCGGCGGTGATCCCCTCCAAAATGCTCTGCGCATGGACGATGACCTTTTTGCGTTCGCCCAGGGCTTCCTCCTCGCCGGCGGTCAGGCCGGCGGCGTCCAGCTCCTCCACTTCCTCAGTCAGAAGGGCGATGCGGCGCTGTTTGTCGGCCTCGCTGGCCGTCAGGGCATCGGCTTCCCGCTTGATTTGGACCACCTGGCGGTACAGGTCGTGGTAGGCTTTGCGCAAATCGCCGTTCTGGGCATACTGGTCCAGCAGCGAGAGGTGCATGGCCGGGTTGGTCAGGCTCTGGCTGTCGTGCTGGCCGTGGATGGCCAGCAGCCCGGAGCAGATGTCCCGCACCACCGTGGCGGTGGCGGGCATGCCGTTGATGCGGCAGCTGCCCTTGCCCTCGGCGTTGATCTCACGGTAAAGCAGCAGGTCGTCCAGGGCCTCGTAGCCGCTGCGCTCCAGTTTGGCGCGGACTGTTTCGGGGATATTCTCGAAGGTGGCCCGGATACAGGCTTTCTGCGCGCCGCTGCGCACCAGCTCGCGGGAGGTGCGGTTGCCCAGGATCGCGTTGATGGAGTCGATCAGGATGGACTTGCCCGCGCCGGTCTCGCCGGTCAGCACATTAAAGCCGGGGGCAAATTTGACCTCGGCTTTTTCGATCACGGCAACATTTTCGATTTTGAGGTCCGTCAGCATGCGGTGTCCCCTCCCCTTTTTCGGGAATGTGTCAGCGGCGCGGCGTGTAGCTGCGCAGTTCTTCGCAGATGGCGTGGGCGGCTTCCTCGGTGCGCATCAGGATAAAGAAGGTATCGTCGCCGGAAAGCGTGCCCACCACGTTGTCCCAGGCGCGGGCGTCGAACACCTCGCAGGCGGCGTTGGCCATGCCGGAAAAGCACTTGACCAGCACCAGGTGCCCGGCATAGTCCACCTTGAGCACCGATTCACGGAAGATGGTCTCGAACCGGCTGGGCGAATGGCTGACTTTGCCCGATTCCGACGCCGCGACATAGCGGTAGCCGCCGCTGCCGGTGGCGGCCTTGACCAGGCGCAGCTCGCGGATATCGCGGGAGACGGTGGCCTGCGTCACGTCAAACCCCTCCGCCCGCAGGTAGGAAAGCAGTTCCTCCTGCCGGTCAATGGGATGCTTTTCGATCAGATCCAGGATGGCCTGGTGTCTTGCACGTTTCATGCCTGTATGTCATCTCCTTGTCAGTTTGGTCTCCACCGCGCGGAACTGTTCGGCTTCGTCAAACACCACGTAAGAAAGGGCCTGTTCCGCGGTAAATATCTCGATCGAATCCCCCGGCGCCAGCGTACAGCTGATGCGGCTGTCGGCACTGGCCAGTACGGTATCGCGGTTGGCGGCCGACGAAACGATGGTCATGCGCCGTTTGTCTGAAAATACCAGCGGCGCAGCCTGCCCGCCGTGGGGGCAGATGGCAGTCAAAACGAACACCGATGCCGTCACATCCAAAATCGGCCCGCCGGCGGACAGCGAGTAGGCCGTGGACCCGGTGGGCGTGGCCAGAATGACGCCGTCGCTGCGAAATTTTCCCACGCAGATGCCGTCGCAGTAGACGGCATAATCCATTGGATGCAGACGGGAACGGCTGTACAGCACCACATCGTTCAAAGCAAAAGCCTGCCAGCCGCCGCTGCTCTCCGCGCGCAGCAGCGCACGCTTTTGCAGGTGATAGTCGCCGTCCACCAAACGGCGGAAATTGGCGGGCATCTGCGCCACCTCGCAGGTGGCAAGAAAGCCGGTGCGCCCCAGGTTGATGCCCAGCACCGGCTTGCCGGCGTCCAGGCACTCGGCGGCCGCGCGCAAAAGCGTGCCGTCGCCGCCCACCGTTACGACCAGATCGGCCGCGGCAATGCCCTCCGCCTGGGGGCAGCAGACGGCATCCTGCCCCATCGCCGCCGAAAATTCCTGCGCCATCAACACCTCCGCGCCGTAACCGCGCAGCAGTGCTGCGGCGCTGCGTGTAACGGACAGGTCAGCGTCTTTCATGGGATTGGGATAGAGAAAAACCGTCATGTTCTGGCTCCTGGCACATGGGGAACGCGGACAAAACTCCGCGGTTCAAACAAAAAATCAGTGGCCGGACGGGGCTTTGTCCAGCGCGGCATGGGCGGCCTCCACCACCCGGTCCACCGCATCCTCTGGCAGGCGGGGGCTAAAATCGCCGTGGCGGACAAACAGCAGAAACTCGATGTTGCCTTCCGGCCCCTTGATGGGCGAAAAATCCAGCCCCAGCGCCGAGAAGTGGCTGGCCTCGGCGTAGCCGATGGCGGCGCGCAGAACCTCCCGATGGGTGGCAGGCTCGCGCACCACGCCCTTTTTGCCAACTTTCTCCCGCCCGGCCTCAAACTGGGGTTTGACCAGGCAGACGCCGCAGGCGCCCGGCGTGCAGACCGCGTCCGCCACCGGGAAAATATGCTTGAGCGAGATAAAGGACACATCCACGCTGAAAAACTCGATAGGCTCGGCCAGCATGTCCGGCGTCACATTGCGGATATTGGTGCGCTCCATGTTGACGACGCGGCTGTCGGTGCGCAGGCTCCAGGCCAGCTGGCCGTAGCCCACGTCCACCGCATACACCTTGACGGCGCCGTTTTGCAGCATGCAGTCGGTAAATCCGCCGGTGGACGCGCCGATGTCCATGCAGACCTTGCCGTCCGGATGCATCGGGAACACCTGCATGGCTTTTTCCAGCTTGAGGCCGCCGCGGCTGACATAGCCGATATCGTGGCCGCGCACCTCAACGACGGCGCCTTCCGGCACCGGCTCGCCGGCCTTGTCAGCCTTCTGCCCATTGATAAAGACGATGCCCGACATGATCAGCGCCTTGGCGCGCTCCCGACTCTGCACCAGGCCGTTCTGGCAGAGATATTGGTCCAAACGCAGCTTCATTCCATGCTCCTTGAGGTAAGGATGTTCAACACGCTGTCGGCCAGCGCGGCGGCGTCCAACGCCTGGTCTTTGCGCAGCTGGGGGACGTTGGCGTGCAGCAGGTGGCGGTTGTCCACCGCGTGCAGCAGGAAAGTCCCCCGCCAGCCGCTTTGCTGCAAAGCAAAACAGAGCTGCTGGCCGATACCGCCGTCCCGCACGCACTCCTCGGCAAACAGGATGGTTTTGTACCCGGCCAGGGCTTTGCAAATGCCCTCCGGCAGCGGCACGATGCGCACCAGCTTGCAGCAGTCGGCCCGGACGCTCTTTTGCAGCAGCAGGTCGCAGGCGGCCAGAGCCTCCTCGGCCTCGGCGCCGTAGCTGACCAGCACCGTATCGGCGCCCTCCTGCCGGTCGATAAAGTCAAACTGCTCGCCGCTGCAGCCCAGCGCCGCCAGCGAGGGCTTTTCCTCCCCGCGGGGGTAGCGGATGGCCCGCGGGCCGTTGGGGTGCCGGACCAGCCGGGTCAGCCAGTATTCCAGCTCGGCATAGTTGGCGGGCGAGTAAGTCTCCACCCGCATCTCGCTGAAAAAGGCCGGGTCGTAGATACCCTGGTGGGTCTCGCCGTCGTTGGGCACCAGCCCGGCCCGGTCCACGGCAAACAATACGTTCAGGCGCATCAGGCAGACGTCGTGGATCATCTGGTCATAGGCGCGCTGGAAGAAGGTGGAGTAGATGGCCACCGTGGGCAGCAGCCCCTGGCTGGCCAGGCCCGCCGCAAAGGTGACGGCGTGCTGCTCGGCCATGCCCACATCGAAAAACCGGTCGGGGTGGTCGTGCTTGAAGTACTGCAGGCCGGTGCCGTATTTCATGGCGGCGGTGATGGCGCACAGCTCTCGGCAGTCCTTCCCCAGCTCGGACAGCTTGGAACCGAAACAGGTGGAAAAGCTGTCTTTGGGCGAGACTTCCGGGTTGGTGATGTGGTTCATATCAAACGCCGAAACGCCATGAAATTCGCCGGGGTTTTCCTCGGCCGGCTTGAAGCCCTTGCCCTTTTTGGTGACCACGTGGATGAACAGCGGCGCCGCCTGCTCCTGGAGGTTTGTGAACATCTGGCTGAGCTGGAGAACGTCGTGCCCGTCCACCGGGCCCACATACTGGAAGCCCATCTCCTCGAACATGGTGGAGTGATAGATGCCGCGGCGGATGATCTGCTTGCCGCCCTGCAGCACCCGCACCATACCTGCGCCCACCACCGGGATGCTTTCCAGCGCGGTCTCCATCTGGGCCTTGGCATGGAAATACTTGGGGTCGGTGCGCAGGCGGGTCAGGTAGTTGGCGATCTCGCCCACATTTTTCGAGATGGACATTTTGTTGTCGTTGAGGATGACGATCAGGTTATTGAGCATCCCGATGTTGTTCATGCCCTCGTAGACCATGCCGCCGGTGAACGCGCCGTCGCCGATGATGGCCACCACCTTGCCCGGCTCCCCCTTGATCTTTTTGGCGCGGGCAATGCCGATGGCAACCGACAGCGCGGTGCTGCCGTGGCCGGCAATAAACGCATCGCAGTCGCTTTCGGCCGGGTTGGGAAAGCCGGAGATGCCGTCTTTCTGGCGCAGCTGGGCAAACCCGGCGCGGCGGCCGGTCAGCAACTTGTGGGTATAGCACTGGTGGCCCACGTCAAAGACGATTTTATCCTGCGGCAGGCGCAGCGCCCGGTGCAGCGCGACCGTCAGCTCCACCACGCCCAGGTTGGAGGAAAGATGTCCGCCCGTGGCGGAAACGCTCTCGATCAGGAAGCTGCGGATCTCGTCGCACAAGACGGGCAGTTCCTCCGGAAGCAGCTTTTTGACATCACCTGGCCGCCGGATGCGGCTCAGCAATGGATACCTCATTGCGGTACACCTCTTGTTTTTCTCTCCTGCGGCGCGCCATGGCACCGGCAATACAGCAGTTTCCCCGTCAGCCCGGGATCGGCATGACAAATCCGATCAATACGCCCAGGGCGGCGCCGGCCAGCACCTGAATGGGCGTGTGGCCGACCATTTCCTTCAGGCGCTTGTCCGCCAGCCAGGGCATGCTCTGGGCGCTTTCGTCCATCCACTCGTTGAGCATTTGATTCAGGACCTTGGCCTGCTCACCGGTCTCGCGGCGGACGCCCATGGCGTCGTACATCACAATGACCGACAACACCACCGCGATGGCAAACAGCGTTGAATCGACGCCGCAGTAGCGCCCGGTGGCCACCACCATGGCACAGACCGTGGCCGAGTGGGAGCTGGGCATGCCGCCTGCGCCCCAGATCCGCTCCGGGATAAATTTCCCGATAATGATCAGATTCAGGATCACCTTGACCAGCTGCGCCGCCAGCGAGGCGACCAGCGAGGTGACCAGAACAAAATTCCACTGTAATGGCATCAAAAGCCACTGCATCGTTTCATACCCCAATTCACACAGTTTTGCACTCAGCCGCACAAAAGGCGCGGCGCTTCTGTACAGAACCTTTCTATTCTTGTGTCGCTTGCACTTTATTTGCGGCGTTCCAGCAGTCCGCAAGCCAGCTGCCGCAGAAAATCAGCCGCCTCCCCCAGCGGCGCCAGGGCAGCCAGGGCGGCATCGTTGTGCTGTGCCGCCAGCCGGCGTGCCCCATCCAGCCCGTACAGGCTGACAAAGGTGGTTTTGCCGTTTTCAGCGTCGCTGCCAATGGGCTTGCCCAGGGTCGCGGCGTCCGAGGTCACATCCAGCACATCGTCCACGATCTGGAACACCAGGCCGATCTCGGAGGCATACTGCTCCAGCGGCGTGCGCACCGCGCCGGCGTCCGCCGCCGCGGCGCAGCCCATCTGCACGGCGGCCAAAATCAGCGCGCCGGTCTTGTGCCGGTGCAGCTCCAGCAGCTGGGCCTCGCCGGCGGATTCCCGCTCAAACCGCTTGTCCAGCTCCTGGCCGTACAGCATCCCCCGCGCGCCGGCTGCTTTGGCCAGAACAGCCGCAGCCTCCGCCCGGCTTTCGGCAGGCAGCGGCGCGTTGGCCACCGCCTCGAACGCCGCCGTCACCAGCGCGTCAGCGGCCAGCAGCGCGGTGGCCTCGTCAAACTGCCGGTGGCAGCTGGGCCGGCCGCGGCGCATATCGTCGTTGTCCATGCAGGGCAGGTCGTCGTGGATCAGCGAATAACAGTGCAGCATTTCCAGCGCGGCGGCGTAATCGGCCGCGGCCTCCGCACTGCCGCCGGCAAGCCGGCAGGCAGCCAGCACCAGCACGGCGCGCACCCGTTTGCCTCCGCCCAGCAGGCTGTAGCGGGCGGCCTGGCTGATGCGGGCGGCGGCCGGCAGGTAACGGTCGCACAGCGTTTGCAGGCGGTCCTCTGTCAGTTGGACAAATGCGCCATATTGCGCTTTGTATTCCTCATTCGTCATTGTCGTCCTCCGTCGCCTGGGGCGAAGCCTGCAGCTTGGCGTCGATCTCCTCGATCTGCAGCTGCGCGGTCTCAAGGGCGGTATTGCAGTACTGGATCAGGTCGGCCGCTTCGGCGTAGAGCTTGACGCTCTCAGCCAGCGGTGTCTCCTGGGCCTGCATCTGCGCCAAAATGGCCTGAAGGCGGGCCAGGCCGTCCTCAAAGGTCTTGGGTGCTTTTTTCATGGGGTTTCCTCCGCCTGGTTCACTTGGTTTACGGTGCAGTCTGCGGCAGCGCCGCTGCCGCGCAAAGTAATGCGGTCCCCCGCTTTCAGCTGCGGGACGGTCAGGCAGCGGCCCCCGGCATCCTCCACCATGGCATAACCGCGGCTGAGCACCGCATAGGGGTTCAGCGACGATGCCAGCCCGGCCGCCGCGCCCAGGTCCGCCGCTTTGCGGCGGGCAAGGTCGTGCCCGGCACGCATCAGCTGGCCGGCACAGCCGGAAAGCTGGCTGCGCCGGTCCGCCAGGCGGACGTTCATCCGGCGCAGGGCCTGCTCCGGGCGGGCGGTACTGAGGGTATTATAGCACACTTGCAGCGAATGCTGTATATTTTTTTGAATATTTTCGCGCAGACTGCATATTTCTTCCTGCATGCGCCGGCGGTCGGGCACGCACAGTTCCGCGGCGGCCGAAGGCGTGGGCGCCCGCAGGTCTGCCACGTAATCCAAAATGGTATAGTCGATCTCGTGCCCCACGGCCGAGACCACCGGCTTGCGGCAGGCGTAAGCGGCGCGGGCGATGCGCTCGCTGTTAAAGACCCACAGGTCCTCCCGGCTGCCGCCGCCGCGGGTGACCAGGATCAGCTCCGGGCGCGGGTCGGCGTCCAGCGCCCGGATGCCCGCCACAATGCTGTCCTCCGCCTCGGCGCCCTGCACGCTGACCGGGGCCAGCAGCAGTTTGGCCAGCGGCCAGCGGCGGCCGATCACATTGCGCACATCCTGCAGCGCCGCTCCGGTCTTGGAGGTGACCACGCCGATGCACGTTGGCACGGCGGGCAGCGGGCGCTTGTGTTCGGGGGCAAACAGGCCCTCGGCTTCCAGCTTCTTTTTCAGCGCGTCAAAGGCCATCTGGGCCGCGCCGGCGCCGAAGGGACGCAGATAGTCGGCATAAAACTGGAACGCACCGTCCCGCTCGTAGATGGTCACGCGGCCGTAAGCCAGCACCAGCATGCCGTCCTGCGGCGCAAAGCGCAGCAGCCGGGCCTTGTCCCGGAACATGACCGCCTTGATGGAAGCGGCGTCGTCCTTCAGCGTAAAGTAGAGATGGCCGCTTTTATAGTGGCGGGTAAAGTTGGAGATCTCGCCGCAGACCACCAGGCTGTTCAGCGGTTCACATTCGGCCAGCACATCCTTTGCCAGCCGGTTCAGCGCCGTTACGCTGATGTAGTCGGCCATGCGCCCACCTCCCTTGCCGCCAGGATGGACACGCCGATGGCGTTGTCGCTGGCAAATCTGCCCGGCACAAACCGGGCGTCCGGCATCCGCGCGGTGATATAGCCCCGGACCAGGCCGCTGCTCATCACGCCGCCGGCAAAGACCACCGGCAGGCCGGGACGCTCCGCCAGCGCGGCGCGGGCCATGCGGTAAAGCGTCTCGGCCACGCAGAGCAGACAATACTTGCAGACGTAGGCGGGGCTTTTGCCCTGCTCCAGCAGGCGGACGCACTGGTTTTCCAGCCCGGACAGGCTGCAGTTTGTCCCCTGCACGCTGGCTTTGGGGCGGATGGCCTCGCCGCACTCGGCGGCCAGGCGGCTGACCTCGGCCCCGGCGGGGAACTCAAAGCCCAGCCGCACCCCCAGCCGGTCCACCGCCTGCCCGGCATACAGGTCACTGCTGGTGCCCAGGCAGGCAAGCGGGACGGCGCCGCGGCAGTGCAGCAGGTCGGTGGTGCCGCCCGAAACATGAAAAACCAGTGTCTCGCGGTCAAACAGGTCCGCGCCTGCCGCGGCAAACAGCGCGGCGGCAATGTGCCCCTGCTGGTGGGTGGTGCGCACCAGCGGAACGCCCCGCGCCAGTGCAAAAGCCGTGGCGGCGCTGACACCGGTGAGGAAACAGGGCATGTAGGACCCTTCCACCGGGCGGGGCTTTTCCGAGACGCCCACCGCACCGATCTGCGTCAGGTCTGCCTGCCGGCCAAGCTGTTCCAGCAAAGCGGGCAGCGCGGCGGTGTGGTGAAACACCGCGTCGCTTTGCCGCAGGCCCAGCTGGCCGCGGCGCACCGGCAAAAACTGCTTGGCATCGCAAACAACCTCTCCGGCGTCTGTGTCAAACACAGCCAGAGAGGTTGCGTAATTGCTTGTGTCCAGCCCAAGGGTCAGCATGGCGCCGGCTCCGTGTCGGCATCGGCCAGGCCGCGCTCACGGGCGACGGTGCCCAGCAGGCCGTTGACAAACTGGTGATCGCTTTCAGCACCGTACTTTTTCACCAGCTCCACCGCCTCGTTGATGGCGACGGCGGGCTTTTTCTCGTCACCGTACAGCATCTCGGCCAAAGCGACGCGCATGGCCGTCAGGCTGACGCGGGGCAGGCGCCCCAGCGACCAGCCCTTCAGGTGGGCGGTGATCTCGCCGTCGATGTCATCGATGTGGGCGGTCAGGTCCCGCAAAAGGCGGGCGGTAAAGGCGTCCTGTTCCAGCTCCGGCAGCTCGCCGCAGTCGCGCAGGGCCTGCTGCGGCTCGTCAGGATGGAACGTGAGCGAGAACGCTGCCAGGAAGGCGCTCTCGCGCGCCTGGCGGCGGGTCAGGTTGTTTTCTTCCATACTTCCTCTTTCCCCAAACGGGCGTTGCATTATTCGGCGTCGGCCGCCTTGGGCTCAGCCAGGCCGGCGGCCACCACATTGACGCGGGACACCGTGATGCCCGTCATGATCTGGATGGTCTGTTTGACGTTTTCCTGCACTTTTTTGCAGACGTCCATCACCTTGCTGCCATAGTACGGGATAATGTGGACCGTTACCGCGGCCACGCCGTCCTTCATGTCCACAGCCACGTCCTTCTGCAGGCTGGTTTTGCTCAGCAGGCCGCGCATGGTCTGAGTGCTGCCGCTGGAAACATTGGCCACGCCGTCCACCTCCAGCGCCGCAAGCCGCGCGATCTTGGCGATGACGTCCAGGGAGATCTGCAGGCTGCCGCCTGCGGTATTGCGTACATCCATTGTGAGCTGCCTCCTAGCTGGCGGGCGGAGCGACCGGCGTTCCCCCGTTTTGTGGTATCAAAGTTATTGTTTAGTTTACCACAAATCCGCCGCCATTGCAACCGATGCGCGGGCCAAACAGGCGGGAATTTTACCGCGTCAGCGCACCTCCACCACCGTGATGCCCTGGGCCTTGACGTCCGGGCATTTTGACAGGATCACATCCCGGATCTGGGTGACCTCGGCGGCGGTCAGCGCGTCGTTCTCGGTCATCACCGTCACGTCGGCCGTGTCGGCGCCCAGCATTACAACGCAGTCCACAAAGCCTTTTGCCTTGATCAGCGTCTCCAGCTCGGCTTCCAGCTCAATGTTGGTGATCTGGGCCTGCAGGGTCTCGGTGGCGGTCTGTTTTTCCTCGTCAGAGAGGGAGGCGCTTTTCAGTGTTTTCTCGATGGTGTCCAGCGCCTCGTCCCGGCTTTTTTCCCGGTTCAGCCGGGCGGACTCGAAAAACTCGGTGCCGGTATCCTCGCTGACGCTGACCAGCTGGGCTTCGCCGTAGTTTTTGTCGGCGGTGTCCCCTTCGGCGGCGGTCTCCTCCCCGGTGGTCAGCGGGTCATACACCGGGGCGGCTTCCCCGCTGTCCTCTGCCGGGGCCTGCACGGCCTGGGCCTCCTCATCGCCCGCCTCCGCCGAGACGGCGGCGGTGTCCTCGGTCTGTACGTCGATGGTCTGGGGCGTGTCCTGGGCGAAGGACCAGTTCAGATAAACCGCCGCGCCCAGTGCCGCGGCAAGAGCCAGAAGTGTGACGCCGCGCCCTGCCTGTTTTGCCTTTGTACCTTTCATGGTATGCTCCTCCCTGATTCGAAAAGATGTGTTGCGGTGCAGCATTATCCCTGCTGCGTCAGGCGTTCCACTGTGATGCTGCTGGCGCCGGCGCCGGTCAGGACCTTGACGATCTCGGTCACTTTGGCCTGGACCGTCACGTCGCCGCCGCCCTCGCACAGTACGGCGACGCCCTGCACCTGGGGCGACAGCGTGGACTCCACCAGCGCGGGCGGGTCGGCACCGTCGGCCAGCAGAAGATGCTCGCTGCGGCTGGAGCCGGCGGCGTCGGTCTCGGTGTCGGTGGCATAGACCGTGCGGGGGGACTCGGCCAGGGTCACCATCACCTGCGCCGCGCCTGCGCCGTCCACCTGGCAGATCAGCGCCTCCAGCCGGGCTTCCAGCTCCTGCTCGTACCGGGCGGCGGTATCCTGAAAGGCGGCGGGGCTTTCCTGCGGGATGTCGCTGCCGGCGGCCCCGCCGGAGGGCAGCCATTCCGACACTGCGATCAGCAGCATGCCGGCCAGCCCTGCCGCCACCGCCAGATTGACCAGGCGTTTGTCGCCCTTAAAAGCAGCCGCCAGTTTTTGCAGGGGCTTTGGCAGCGTCGGCGTCACGGCGCATCACCTCCTGTCTCGATCTCGCAGGGCAGCGTGCCGCAGTTGGCATCCAGGATCGATCGGGCACGGGGTTCGTCCGCGGCGTCCGCCAGCAGGACCCGGCAGACGCCGCCCGACAGCGTGACCTCGGCCTCGATGCCGGCATCCGCCAGCAGGCTGCCCAGCGCGGCCGCCGAGCTTTCCTGCGCCAGCCGGTCGGCATAGGCCTGATAGTCGGCAATGCCGGCCTCCGGCTGCAGCGCGTCCCACTGGATCTGCGGCAGGCGTCCGCCGGCCGAGCCGCGCATTTGCAGTACCGACGTTACAATATACAGCACCAGCACAGTATTTATGACTGGTTTGTAGCCGTTTTCCGGCCAGAAGATCTGGATCACGCCGCCGGCTGCGCACAATACGCAGACCCCCAGCGCGATGCTGCGAAGTGTATCCAATGCCGTCACCCCCCGCTGCCTGTGATCAGCAGCAAAAGCGTTGAGAGAAACACCATAAAGAAATAAAGCGTCAACACCGAAGCGCACAGCCCGGCGCCGTCGGCAAACAGGCGGCAGATCTGCCCGCACTGGCGCTGCCCGGTGGCCGAGGCCAGCACGCCGGCCGCCGAGAAAGCCAGAAAATACAGCCCGCAGCGCAGCAGCACCGGCAGGAATGCCGCCCCCAGCACCAGCACGGCGGCCAGCGCCAGCGAGCCTTTCAGCAGCCGCACCGCCGCAACGCTGGACTCCAGCGCGGCGGCCGCCGCGTCCCCCACCACCGGCAGCGCGCCGGACAGCAGGCTTTTGCCCACCCGCAGCCCGGCGGAATCGCTGTTGCCGGCCAGAAGCCCCTGCAGCCCCAGCACAAAGCTGAACAGCGCCCCGCAGGCTTTGAGCAGCCAGCCCAAACAGCGGGAAAACAGCCCCGCCGCCTGCTCGATACCGGGGTTGCCCCACAGCGCCGCCGACACCGCAAAGCAGAAATAGATCTGCATTACCGGCAGAAGAAACTGCTCGATAGCCATGGAGAGAAAGGTGGACATGGCATAAAACATGCCGCCGTACATGGCCGCGCCGGCGCTCTGCCCGCCCAGTGTCAGCACCGCCGAATATACCGGCACAAAGGAGATCAGATAGGTCTGGCTTTCCGCTGCGGTGGCCGAGACCTGGCCTGCCAGTTCCATCATAGCAGCAAGCCCCATGCCGCCAAGCCCCAGCACGGCCACGGCATCCAGGCAGCGTTTCCAGCTGCCGGCCGCCAGCAGCCCCACCCCACAGGCCACCGCCAGATACAGGATCAGCTCGGCGGCCAGGCGCAGCGGACGGGCAAACTCGTCCTGTACCAGGTCCAGCGCCCCCTGTACCAGGCTGCCGAAGTCCCAATCCAGGCCGGCCGCCTCGTCGGCGCCGCTCTGCTCCAGGATCTCCTGTACCTGCGGCGGAGGCTCCGCTGCCGCGGCTTTCGGCGCAAAGGCAAGCAGGAAAAACACTACTGCAAAAATCCAGAGAACGCGTCCAGCAGCGTTTGCAGCAGCGGCGCAGCCTGAGCCAGCGCCAGCAGCCGCCCGCACAGATCCACCGCCGACGCTGCGGCGCCAAGCCCAGCCTCCCGGCACAGGTCGGCGGCAAACTGCGCCACCAGCGCGATCCCCAGCACCCGCAGCAGGGCGGCGGCATGGGCGGCAAGGCCGTAGCCGGCCAGCGCATTCAGCCATTGTACCAGCGGCAGCAGCTGCTCGGCGGCAAAAGTCAGCAACAGCACCGCGCCGCAGGCAGAAGCCAGAAAGGCAAAGGAAGGCTGATCCTTTTTCAGGGCGAGAGTAAGTACACATAACACCAGCGCCAGCGCGGCGGCTTTCAGTATCAGCATGACAATCCATCCATCGGCCGGCGGCCGCCGCACCGTTCACAGGTCAAACAGCGTCTGGATCAGGATGAACAGGTCGCTGATCTGCCCCACCAGCATGGTCAGCACCACGATCAGCCCGGCCAGCGTGGTCATCATGGCCTGGTCCTCCCGCCCGGAACGGATCAGCAGCTGGTTGAGCACCGCCACGATGATGCCGGTGGCAGCGATCTTGAATACCAGGTCAATGTCCATACCGGTTCTCCTTCCCGTTGGGCGGCGTCACAGCAGCAGGATGGCCGCCAGCGCCCCGGCGCACCCGCCCAGCCGCGGATACAGCCGGAGGGCGGCGTCCGCCTGCCGGCGCAGGCCGGTCTCGGCCTGACGGCAGAGGTCCGCCATGCGGCAGAGCATCTCGCAGGCGGTGTCCCGCGGGGCGCTTTCCAGGGCTTCCAGATCGGCGCAGAGTTCCTGCCGCAGCGCCGGCTCAAAGGCGTCGGGCGGGACCAGCCGGCCCAGGCGGTGGCAGTGTTCCAGGCCAAGGCGGGCAAATTCGGGGTAGGCGGCGGCTTTTTGCAGCACTTCGCCGCCGGTCAGCGCACGGTAGCGGATGGCCCCGTGCAGGTAGTCCAGCAGCCGGCCGAAGGCATGGGCGTCCTGCCAGCGGCGCCGGGCGCGCAGCGCAAGGCAGGTCCCGCAGCCGGCCCCCGCAGCAGCCAGCAGCACAGCACCGAACAGATACAGCGCCGCCGTCACAGCGCAACCACCCTGGCCGCCACGCCGGGATGGCTGCGGCCTTCCAGCAGCACCGCGGTGGCAAAAGCACCGGTGTGCAGCAGCCTGGCCAGCTGGGGGCGGCTTTCCAGATGCTCGATGCTGTCGCAGTGGACCGACGCAAGGAACACCACGCCGGAAGCCAGCCCGGCTTCCAGCGCCGCAGCATCGGCCTCGGTGCCCAGCTCGTCGCAGACGATGGCCTGGGGGTTCATGCAGCGCAGCGCCATGCAGATGGCTTCCGCCTTGAGGTGCTGGGTATAGACGTCGCAGGGGGCGGCATGCTCCCTGGGCAGCCCGTCGCTGCCGCCCCAAAGCAGCTCGCCCCGCTCGTCCACCACGCAGAACACATGGTCTCCCTGCCCCAGGTAACGGATCATGCTGCGCAGAAAGGTCGTTTTGCCGCTGCCTGGCACGCCGGCCACCAGGATGCCGCCGGACAGATCCGCCAGGGCCTGCACCACCGGCACAGGCAGCTCGCAGGTGATCCAGCGCGCCACCCGCAGGTTGAGCGAGGTGACGCAGGCAAAGCCGGCCGGGCCGCGCACCCCCGCCACCCCCACACGGCTGCCGCCCGGGATGGTGAAATAGCCCTGGCGGAGCTCGTCCTCGTATGCGTAGGCCGAATGCCGGCACAGCGACAGAAAGCAGTCCTGCACGGCCTGCCGGGTCAGCCGCTGGCAGTGGGCGGCGCGCGGTAAGTACTTGACACAGGGGCTCAGCCGGCCCTTGACGGTAAACAGCGCCGGCTGGTCGGTGCGCAGGCGCAGCTCCTGCACATGGGGCGCGATCTGCGGGTTCAGGCCGGCCAGCTCGGTGCAGAAGGGCGGCGGCAGTTTCTGGATCAGGGAATAGTATTCGTCCATGGGGCACCTCCCGGATGGTTTCATACCCCCACTGTATGACCGGACAGGCCGTGTTAGAACTGCCTGTCCGGCGGATGGCGCCGGGCAGAGAAAACCTCCCCACGGCAGCGCGCTGCCGTGGGGAGGTCGTAGATATAATTACTTGCGCTTAATACCGGGCATAAAGGAAAGCACCGCCGGAGAGAAAGCGGCCCATCAGCAGGAAGGCAAACAGGGCACACTCGTACACCAGCCAGCGGACGGGAAGCGGGCTGACGGCGATGCGGTCCCGCAAATGGACGCCGCATTCGTGCAGGATATCGACTGCGACCAGCGCAGCGATCCCGGCAAGCAGCATCAGCAGGTCCAGCCTGCTGGTTAGGCCAAGTTCCCAATATTTGGAAAACACATCAAAGCCGGGCGTCGTCACAAGGCAGCGGAAATACTCGGCCGCCGCAGCGATGCTGTCGGCGCGGAAGATGGTAAAGGTCACAACAAACACCGTAAAAGTGCCGGCGATCCCAAAGATTCTGGTCGACAGCCTGGTGATCTTCTTGCGCCAGAGCAGATGGTTTTCGATTGCCTGGATCCCGCCGTGCAGGCCACCCCAAACCAGATAGGTCCAGTTGGCGCCATGCCAAAGGCCGCTTGCCAAAAAGGTAAGGATCAGGTTGGCATCGCGGCGGGCCGTGCCTTTCCGGTTGCCGCCCAGAGGAATGTAGACATAATCCCGGAACCACTGGGACAGGCTGATATGCCAGCGGCTCCACAGCTCGCGCACGGTGGCGGCCAAAAACGGCTGCCGGAAGTTTTCTGGCAGACGCAGGCCAAGGATCTCCCCCGCCCCAAGCACAATATCGGTGTAGCCGGAAAAGTCTGCGTACAGCTGGAAGGAATAAAGCACGGTGCCAAAGACCAACTGGGAGGTATCGTATATTTCCGGGGTGGAGAAAGCTGCCGATACCACAACCGCCGCACGCTCGGCAATGGCGTATTTTTTGAAATATCCCCAGGCCATGCGCATGGCGCCGCGCCAAAGGCGGTGGGAGTCAAAACGTGTCGGGGCAGCCAGCTGCGGCATCAGTGTGCCATAGCGGTTGAACGGCCCCTGGGTGATGGAAAAGAAAAAGGATGCATAGCACAGCACGCGGGCATACAGCGGTTCCGGGGCAAGGTCGCCGCGGCTGACGTCGATCAAGTAACTGGCCAGCTGCAGGCTGAAATAAGCAAGGCCCAGCGGCTGCAAAAGGCCGCTGCCATCCCACAGCGGTATGCCAAGCAGTGTGCCGGCGGCATCGGCAAACATGCCGGAATATTTCAGCAGCAAAAGCGGGGCCAGCGCCGCAGACAACCCCAGCGCGATCCAACGTCTCCGACGCGGCATTCCCGGCCGGACGTTTTTGGCCGAAAGCCAGACCAATGCCGCTGACGCCAGCAAAACAAACAGGCCCGGAACATCGATGGAAAGGTAAAACAGCAGGTTGGCGGCAAGCATCCACTGCCATCGCCGGTCCGGACGCGCGGTAAACCAGAGCGGAACAAACACCGCCAGGAGCACCAAAAAGCCCAGCGAATTGACCGAAAACATAAACCGTACCCTCCGGATTTATTTTGCCATACCGTTTCCGGCGTCAGTCCAAACCATAAGTGCCGTCCGGCGCCAGCTGCAGTTTTTCCTCCAGCGTGTCATAAAAATACTCTCCGGGGTCCTGGCCGCTTTCTGCCGCCTGGACAACGGTGCAGAAAGCCGCCGTGAATTTCTCGGCCCCCTGGCCGTTCAGATGATGTGCGTCGGAAAAGTCGTCGAACCCCAGCGGCAGCAGCCTGGTGTCACGGAACAGCGTAAAATCCCAGTACTGGAGACCGTTTTCTGCCGCGTACTGCGTCATAGCGTCCACATAGGTCTGATAATTGGCGGTGTGGTCGGCAAAGGCGCTGGGCAGCGGCGCCGTGACCAGAACCAGCCTGACGCCGGCTTCCCGGCACAGCGCAGTGATTCGTTCCAGGTTTTTCCATCCAAATTCGGACAAAGGCGCGTCGGCGTCGACATCCATGACACTGCCAAATCCATACGGCGGCGTCCCGCTGGTGTACACAAAACCATTGCCCCGGTATTCCTCGCCGTCCTCCGGGTAAGTAACATAGCTGTAGTTGGTAATGTCGTATCCATCCGTCAATTTGGCGGTCCACAGATCGGGCAGATCCTCCGGGCTGGCAATGCTGTGCCGCGCGGGGAATATCAAATCCAGAAAGGCTGCAGCCCCCCCCATCTCCCACAGATACGCATAGCGGTCTATCGACAGCGGATCCATGTAATCGGTCAGCAGATAGCAGGCCAGGGGGACGTTGCTGGATTTTTCCTGATTGTACCCGGTGAAGAAGGTCTCCAGATAGACGGTATCCAGGTCATTGCGGGCAAGCGCCTGCCGCAGAAGGTAAAAAGAGCCGTCCGGCAGTTGCTGGGACGAACCCGCATTGAAGCTGCGGGTACCCAAGCGCTCGTCCACGATCTGCGGGTCAAAGCTGCGGTAACAATGGGATGAACCCAAAAACAGCGTGTTGATCTGGCCGCTTTGGGTATACAGCTCCCCCAGCATCACGCGGGTATAGGAGTGGATGTCATCCACCAGCAGAAAATTAAGGCCCAGGCACAAAACCACCGTCAGCGCCGCAAACGCCAACGCGGCGGCCAGACGGCGCAGCCAGCGGTGTTGCGGGACGTTTGGTTTCATGCCGGGACCTCTTTCCTGTAACTGTTTGAAATCAGCGTTCGATCGTCATAGGCGGCTGCTTGGGTTGATAAGCGGCGGCGTCCAGCGTCCAGGTGGTGCTGCCGTCGGCGTCGGCGGCAACCTGCGCAAAGCCCATGCCGGCATAGAAATCCCGGACCATGCCGTTTTTGGCGGTGGGATAGTAGTAGCCAATGATCTGCCTGACGCCGCGGGCCAAAGCGTCCCGGACCAGGCAGTCCATCATGGCGTCCTCCATGCCGCGCTTGAGCACGCGGCAGCTCATCAGCCACAGGCGCAGGTGCAGGGTCTCCCCCAGCTGTTCGCCGGCCACCACGGTGACCACACCGTTGTCGCCGAACTTGTCTGCCAGCTTGCCGTACAGGCACAGCCAGTCCGGGTTTTCGGCCATGGCGCGGATCTCATCCTCCGAGCAGCGCAGCGTGGTCAGGTTGAACTGGTTGGACTTGTTGGTCAGCTGGGCGATGCGCTGGATGTAGATGCCCTCAAACCCGCGGATGGTCGCGGTCATCTCCAGGCTGCGCAGGTAGTCGTTGTAATCGGCAAACGACGCCTGGGCCTGGCGGCGCTGGGCGTTGGCGTGGTAAAGCTCGGTCTTTTTCAGGTCCTCGCCCGAAAGAGCCGTGACCTCAAAGTAGCCGCCGTGGTCCAGCGTCTTGATGTAGTTTTCGGCGCCGTCCAGCGGGGGCACCGCTACGCCGGGCAGCTGTGCCGCCACAATGGCCCGCTCGGCGGGGTTGTCGTCGGCAAAGACGAAGCTGTCCACGCCCAGCGAAAGCTCGTCGGCAATGGCGGCAAGGTTGCGGTCCTTGTTTTCCCAGTTGGCCTTGATGGACACAAAATCGTCGGGGCGCAGCACGCCGTCCGGGTGGTTGAGGCCCGCCAGCGCGTTCTCCTCGTCGTTTTTGGAATCGACCGCCAGGATCACGCCGATGGATCTCAGCGCCTTGCAGTAGCTTTGGAACTCGGCGTAGACCTGCCCTTCCGGCACTTCGGGGCCGACGGCGATGCCGTCCACGCCGTCGTCGCCCACGACGCCGCCCCACAGCGTGTTGTCCAGGTCCAGCACCAGCGCCTTCTTGTTTTTGCCGTAGATTGCCTTGATGATGTTGGCAACGCTGTTTGCCAGCGAGGGGATGGCGTCCAGGCACATGGCATACTTGTACATATGCCAGTAGAAGGCGTCGCCCCAGGCGGTCAGGCCGTAATCTGCCGACAGATAGTCAATGTCGTTGAGATAGAAATCCTCGTGCGAGGCGGCATACTGATAAAACCGCTGGTTCAGCCGGCTGATAAAGTTGCTGCGGCCGCGGGGGTCGTAGATGTCCCGGTTGCCCATCAGGCGGTAGTTGGGCCGGTCAAAGTTGTTCTGGATGACCGGACAGCGGAACTTGTCCGCCAGCGCCTGCCACATCACCGAGAAATGCTCGTACTCGGCGTCCAGCATGGCGTCCACCTCCTCTGTGGTGGACGACGTGGTGGGAAACTGAGTGATGTTGCGCCAGGTGGTGTGGATGTAGATGATATCCGGATGGAACGCGTCCAGTTCCGGCGTGCCGAACATGGCGTCCTGCCAGTACTGGGCATACTCCGACTGGTAAAACTCCGCCTCGATGCCGTACTGCAAGAGAAAAAGACCCAGCTGGTCGGCCACCTCGTTGGTGGTGGAGCCGCCCAAAATCGCCACCCGCTTTTTCAGCGGATGGGGGTTCTGGGCCAGAAGCTCGCGGCGGATGCGGCGCTTTTTGCGCAAAAGCTGCTCGGTATCCAGCGGGTACTGAAAACAATCCATCACAGACATGGCTGCCCTCCTGGTAAAAAACTTTACAAGCCGCTTACAGCCGCTCCAGCGCCTCCTGCAGCGCCTTGGAGATCTGATCCGGGCAGGAAGTGGGCTTGCTGCCGCAGGTGGTGCCGGCCATGCGGGCGATGGCATCCTCGGCCTTCATGCCGGCCAGTAGCTGGCAGATGCCCTTCAGATTGCCGTTGCAGCCGCCCAGCACTTCCACTTTCCGGATGGTGTGGTCGGGATCCAGTTCCACGCGGGTCTGCACCGAGCAGGTGCCCTGGTTTCTGCGAATGTATTCCATCTTTCATTTCTCCTTCTTGCAGTTCCCGGTCAGCTTCCCTGCGGCGGCCGGGACCAATCTCCCCCGCCCCTGCCGTGCAGGAAGCAGCGGGCATTATTTTTTGCGCTGCTTTGCCAGCGCCTCAATGCGGCGGATCTGGTCGTCGGCGGTGGTGCAGGCCCCCACCGGGCGCGGGGTATTGGTGTTCATGCCGTGGTAATCGCTGCCGCCGGTGACGATCAGGTCATATTTGCGGGCAAGTTCCCGCAGCTCTGCCTTATCCTCCTCGGTGTTGCGGGGATGCTCGATCTCCACGCCGTCCAGGCGGCCGGCGGCGATCAGCTCCCGCGCCAGTTCCATGCTGTGGTAGACGCTGGGGTGTGCCAGCACCACCACGGCGCGGCAGGCGCGGATCACCTCCAGCACGGTATCCACCGGTTCATAGCGGGGCGTGTGCAGGATGCGGCCCCGCACCGGGCGCAGTGCAAACAGAGAGCGGTAGACGTTGTTGTACATGCCGTCCGCCAGCCCGTACTGCCACAGCACCCGCATCACGTGGGCTTTGTACAGCGTGCCGCTGTCTTTGGCAAAAGCCAGCGCCTCCTCGGTCTTGAACTGGGGGCAGAACTCCTCCAGCTCCCGGCAGCTTTGCAGCACGGCCTCCCTGCGGCGGCGGGCCATCAGCGCGGAAAACTCTTCCAGCGCCGCGCAGTCGTCCGGCCAGTAGCAGAGCAGATGCACCCGGTGGGCGCGCTGGTAATCGTAAGCGGTCAGCTCGGCGGCGGGGATCAGATGCACCCCCTGCTGCACCGGGTTGGCGTAGGCAAAGCGGACGCCCTGGATGGAGTCATGGTCGGACACCGCCAGATGGGTCAGACCCTCGCAGCCCGCCAGAAAGGGCAGTTTGCCCGCCGGCGTCGAGCCGTCCGAGAATGTGGAATGGGTATGCAGGTCACCCGCCAAAGCCCAACGCTCCTTTCCGCCGTTTTGAACCCGGCCCCTGTACAAAATATTTGCCAGCCTATTATACACCTTTGTTCCGGGTTTGAAAAGCCCTGCGCTGCGGGCGTCAGGGCAGCTGCGCCGCATAGGTGCGCACCCTGCGCCAGAACTGGCGCGCCGCAGGCGACAGACCGTTTTTATCCAAGCAGGCGATGCCGATGGACCGGCTGGCCGATGGTTCCAGCCGGAGCACCTGGAACTCTCCGGCGCTGCTTTGATACCGCTGCAGGATCAGCTGGGGCAAAATTGCCACCCCCTGCCCGCAGGCGACCATGGCAATGACCGACTCGTCATCGTTGACATAGCAGCGGGTGTCGATGCGCAGGTCGTTTTTCTTCAGGTAGCTCTGGATGTCGGCGTCGGTATCGGGACGCTGGCTGACAAAAGGACGGCCGCGCAGTTCCTCGGCCGTGACGACGCCCGGACACCGGGTGGCAAAGTCCGCAGGCGCGATGCAGACCAGCGGATCGGCGTACATCGGCTCGAAATCCATGTCCTGGGCGCTGGAGTTGGACATGACCCCCAATTCCGCAGTGCCGCTTTTCAGCCAGCCGGCGATATCGTCGTAGCTGCCCTGGTACAGCAGCACCTTGATGCCGGGATACTGCCGCTCAAAGTCAGGCAGCAGCTGGGGGACCCAGGTGACGCAGGCGCTGTTGAACACCGCCAGCCGCAGCACCCCTTTCTCCATGCCGTTGATCCGCGCGATGGACTGGTCCAGCGACTCGCTGGAGGAGAGCAGGCGCTGGATGTCCGGCAGCAGATGCTCGGCTGCGGCAGTCATGGTGACGCCCGCCTTGGTACGGGTGAACAGAGGAAAACCACATTCGGCCTCCATTGTGGCCACCGAATGGCTGATGGCCGAGGGGGTCAGGTGCAGCTGCTCCGCTGCACGGGCAAAGCTGCCCTCGTGAGCGATGGTGGAAAAGATCTGGCAGGCCAGCAGCGTCATAAAGAGCCTCCGAAAAAGCGCGCCCGCGTCCGCAGCGCACATGAACATCTTTCATCTTATTAATGAAAAGATTGAATTTTACTTACTGCTCATACTGTACTAGAATAAGCTATAGAAGTCAAGGCGGAAACGCCTGATATTCGATCTCTTCCCTCTGAAATGCCCTGCGGTCCGCACAGCCGCAGGGCATTTTCCGTTTTGCGCGGCAGGTGTTCCGCACGGCCGCGGGGCATTCAGCAGTCCGGCTCACAGTCCAAGATCGAGGGGATATCCGCCCATCGCTCGGCCTGGCTGGTATACATCTCGTTCAGCCAGATCTGAATCTCGTCCAGCCCCTGCTGGCTGCCGGCAAATTCCCGGATGGTCTTTTTCTCGTCGGCGGTATGCTCCAGGCTCCAGGGCTCCGGCCACACGGTGACCGTCAGATAGGCCAGCTTTTTTTTGCCGGAAGGATCGTCGGGATCGGGGCGTTTGCCCGGCTCGATCAGGTAGCGCATGCCGCCCTCGGCGCCGGAGTAGGCGTTGCCGTTGTCAAAATAGTGATAGATGGGGATCCCGGACAGCATATGCCTTCTCCTTTCCGCTACTTGCGGGGGTTGCTGTTTTGTGCGCCGCAGCCAGGGACGCGGAACCGTCCGCGCAGCGGCGGCCGCACAAAAAAACGAATTGAAACAACGAAGTCAAAGAAAAAAGCACCGTGCAGGTCTGCTGCACGGTGCTTGGATGGAGCGGGTTACGAGTCTCGAACTCGCCACCTACTGCTTGGGAAGCAGTCACTCTACCGGATGAGCTAAACCCGCATCGATGTGTGTAATTATAACGCACCAAATCCGGGTTGTCAATCCATCCGGCGGAAAAAGCCATCCTTCGGCGCAACGCCGGCATTTATTCGGCGTCGTCGCCGCCCTGGATGCTGGGGTCTGCCGCACGGCTGCTGGAGACGGTCTCCAGCTGGTTGCGGTCGCCCAAAAGCGCGGTCCAGTATTCCCCGCCGTTGTAGCGGAAAATGACCCAGTCGTACCCCGCGTACCTGCTGCGGCTGATCTTGGTGACCTGGTAGGTGCCCAGGGGCAGGTAACCCACGATATCGTTGACGTTGGCGGTGTAGAAGTATTCGGTCTGGCTGCCGAACACGTTGAGCAGGTATCCGCTGACACTGACCATATCCGGGCCGGAAGGTCCATAATTGTTGAAGCCGCCCTCCCGGATGGCGGGCAGGAAATCGGTGTAGCTGTAATCCAGGTCCACCGCGCCGGTGACGCCGTCGCAGGTGCCGGAACCGCTGTACTGCCACATGGTATAGCTGCCCTGGTATCCCAGCCGGGAACGGTAATCCGCCACCCACAAAGGGTAGTTGGACAGGGCGCCGGCGTTGAGATAGGTGTTGATGAAATTGGTGTACGAGTACCAGCCCGCATACCACTTGCGCTGATACAGGATGTCCATGGCATACTGCACCAGCCCGGTCAGCTGGGTGCGGGAGAGCGAGGTCAGGCTGTTGGCCTCCACGTCCACGAACACCGGGTATTCCAGCTGGATGCCTTCCAAAGCATCCATAAAGATGCCCAGCTCCTCCGCCACCTCGGCCTGGGTCTTGGCATAGGTATGGTAGTAAGCGCCCACCCGCAGGCCGGCCGTGTGCGCGCCGTTGACATTCTGCAAAAAATACGGGTCGACGTACAGGCCGTTTGAGTTGGACGACCCCAGCCGCACGATGGCGAACTGCTTGCCGGCAGCAGCCACGCGCGACCAGTTGACGCTGCCCTGATAACGGGATACGTCGATCCCGGCTTGAAATACCGCCATAACAAAATCCCCCTTCCCTGTCTGCATTCTATGCAGGGGAACGGGGATTTGCCATTTTTGCCCGGCCGGACGGCGCGAAGCCCTGCCGGGTCAGATCACCAGGCCGCCGTTCTGGCCGATGACCTGGCCGGTGATATACCCTGCATCCGGCGAGGCGAGAAACACCAGCGTGCGGGCGATCTCGCCGGCGCTTCCCAGCCGGCCCACCGGGGTCTCGTCCGCCAGGGCGGCGCGGTCCTCCGCCGAAAAAGCGGCCATCATGTCGGTGTCGATCACGCCGGGGGCCACACAGTTGACGGTGATGCCGGAAGGGGCTTCCTCCTTGGCCAGCGCCTTGGCCAGCCCGATGACGCCGGCCTTGGCGGCGGAATAGTGGACCTCGCAGCTGGCGCCGGTCTGCCCCCACATACTGGATACCAGCAGGATGCGCCCGTACTTGCGGCGGATCATGCCGGGCAGCACGGCGCGGCAGCTGTAAAAGGCTCCATCCAGATCCACTGACATCACCCGGCGCCAGTCCTCGTCGGTCAGGTCGGTAAACAGTTTCTGCTGGGCGATGCCCGCGTTGCAGACCAGAACATCCAGGTGGCCCAGAGCCTCCTCGGCATCGCGGACCGCCGCCGTGACCGCCGCCGAATCGGACACATCGGCCCGCAGGGCCAGGAACCGCCCCTCCGGCGCCAGACGGGCCGCCGTCCGCAGCACCTCCTCGGCTGCCTGCCGGCTGGAATGCCACACAAAAGCGACGTTGTCCCCTTTTTGGGCAAAGGCCAGCACGGCAGCCGCGCCGATGCCGCGGCTGCCGCCGGTGATGAATACGTTCTGTGCCATATCAGCTCTCCCCTTCTGTCCCGGCCGTTTCGGTCCCCTGCCGGGCCGCCTTTTGGGCCAGGCGTTTTGCCCGCAGCCGGGCAAAAAACTGCCGGAGCAGCGCGGCGGATTCTTCCTCCAAAAGCCCCTGCTCGACCACAGGATGGTGGTTGAAGGGCAGCGCGAACAGATCGGTCAGCGAGCCGCAGCAGCCGGCCTTGGGGTCCTTTGCGCCGTAGACGACCCGGCGCAGCCGGCTGTTGATGATGGCGCCGCTGCACATGGGGCAGGGTTCCAGCGTGACAAACAGTTCGCACTGCCACAGCCGCCAGCCGCCCAGCGCCCGGCAGGCCGCATCGATGGCCAGCAGTTCCGCGTGGTAGGTGGCGTTTTTGCCGCTTTCCCGCAGGTTGTGGGCCCGCGCCACGATCTCGCCGTTTCTGGCGACGACGGCCCCCACCGGGACCTCGCCCAGGGCGGCCGCCAGCTCTGCCTCGCGCAGGGCCTCGCGCATCAGTTCGGTGTCGGTCATAGCCATTCTCCTGTCAATTCGGCCGGAAAGACTGCCACAGCGTCAGCACGGCGAGAGCCGCTGCGGCCAGCGTGTAGGCCGGGCTGGAAAACACCGCCGGGATCTCCGCACCGGGGCGAAGGCCGGCCTCGAACGAGAACCCCTGCCGGGTGACCGCCCGCCAGACCAGCCAGCCAGCCAGCAGCGGAAAGCCCAGCAGGATGGCCAGCTCCACCGCTGTGGCCAGCGTGCCGGGTGCATAGAGCTGCAGATAGATATCGGCAAAAGCAATGGTGTTGTTGATGAGATGCAACAGCATACAGGGCAAAATGCTGCCGGTGCGCTCGGCCAGCCAGCCCAGAAACAGCCCCCCCAGAAAAGCGGTGATCCCCTGCGCCAGATCCAGATGCAGAAGTGCAAACAGCAGGGCCGGCGCAAAGATGGCCACCGCGCTGCCGCAAGGCCGCATCAGCCCCTGCAGCGCGCCGCGGAAGAAAAGTTCCTCGCCTATGGCAGGCAGCAGGCACAGCGTCAGATAGGCCAGCGCCAGCTCTGTCCCGCCAGCAGGCAGAGCGGTAGCCTCGCCGCCGCTGCCGGTCAGGCGGGTGATCAGGCCGCCCACGATATTGCCCAGGTTGGTCAGCCCCAAAAAGGCAATGATGCAAAACAGCGGCGACCATTGGGGAGGGCGTGCGATGCGCAGGTCTGCAATGCCCAGCCGGGTAACGCCCAAAAGCCAGGCCGCCGGCACCACCAGCGAGAGGATGCCGATCCCCAGCACGATGGCGTTGACCGCTGTTTGGGAATATCCCACCGGATCTGCCAGGCTGGCCCCCTCCACCCGCAGGCCCATCAAATAAGAAGCCAGCGCCTGCAGCAGGTATTGGCACAATAAATACAGGATCGCTGCGAAGGCGCACCAGGACGCAGCCCCCTTGATCCCTCTGGTTTTTCCGATCCGTTGCAAATTACCGTCCCTCGATTTCCATCAAAGCCAACCGGCGCAGCCGGTTCCTGTTGCAGTCTATTAAATATAGTGTAGCACACTGCGCCGCAAAAGCAAAGTCCCGGCCGGGCAGGCAAATGCAAAAACCGGGCGGTATAAACCGCCCGGTTTGGTGTCCCCGAGAGGAGTCGAACCTCCGGCCTACCGCTTAGGAGGCGGTCGCTCTATCCAACTGAGCTACGGAGACAGGTCGTTTGCACGGCGGCCCGCAGGCCCGCCGCACAAATGATTATACCTGCTTGCCAGGAGAAAATCAAGACATGCCGCCTTTACAAAATCAGCATGGCGTCGCCGAAGCTGAAAAAGCGGTACTTTTCCTCCACGGCGACCTTGTAGGCCGCCATGGTTTTGTCGTAGCCGTAAAAGGCTGCGATCAGCATGATAAGGGTGCTTTCCGGCAGGTGGAAGTTGGTCACCAGGCCGTCGATGGCGTGCAGCTCCACGCCGGGATACAAAAAGATGCTGGTGTTGCCGCTGCAGGGGCGGATCTCGCCGTGGGCAGCCCAGACGGCCTCCAGCGTGCGGCAGCTGGTGGTGCCCACTGCGATCACCCGGCGGCCTGCGGCGCGGGCGGCGTTGATGGCAGCGGCCGCCTTGTCATCGATGCAGTACCACTCACTGTGCATGGCGTGGTCCTCGATGTTGTCCTCACTGACGGGACGGAAGGTGCCCAGACCCACATGCAGCGTGATCTCGGCAACGGCAACGCCTTTGGCGCGGATCTTGTCCAGCAGCTCCGGCGTAAAATGCAGGCCGGCGGTGGGGGCGGCGGCGCTTCCCAGCTCCTTGGCATAGACGGTCTGGTACTGGCTCTGGTCCTCCAGCTGTTTGGTGATGTAGGGCGGCAGCGGCATCTTGCCGAACTCGTCCAGTTTCTCGTACAGCGTTTCGGTGTCGTAGGTAAAGGTGACATGCTTGTTGCCGTCGGGCAGGGTCTCGTCCACCACGGCGGTCAGGCTGCCGTCGCCGAAGCTCAGCCGGGTGCCGGCCTGCATCCGCTTGCCGGGGCGGGCCAGGCATTCCCAGGTATCGCCCTTCACCTGGCGCAGCAGCAGCAGCTCGCACACTGCGCCGGTGGGGACCTTGACGCCCATCAGCCGGGCGGGCAGCACCTTGGAATTGTTGATGACCAGCACGTCGCCGGGCTCCAGGTAATCGGGCAGATCACGAAAGACGCGATGCTCGATGGAATCGCTGCTGCGGCGCAGCACCATCATCCGTGCCGAATCCCGCGGGTCGGCGGGTTCCTGCGCGATAAGTTCCTTGGGCAGGTCGTACCAGAAATCTTTTTTCAGCATTGGTTTCTTCCCCTTTTTTCGTTGACAATCTCCCCGTGCAATGCTATGATGTACCCAAGCACAGAGGCGCGGTTTTCATGAGTATCCGTTGGGATGATACGTCTGCCAGGGCGGTTGCCTGCGGAGAAAGGGCAAGCCGCCGAAGGCGATGCACGGCACGCATCGTACCTGGGCCCGTGGCCGAAAAGGCGCGGGACTGTCATGCCGATACGGCATGTTGCGCTGTGCGGATATGCAGTATTCTATTATATTGCATTGTGTGCCGGTTTTCAAGCCGGTTTTTTTGTTGTCCGGGGCTTTTTTGCGCCGCCTGCAAATAAACCGAACCGTGTCTGCGGCCCGTTTTTCCTGTCACGGAAACAGCGGATGCCGCATACAACATGATGTATACAGGTCTGCCGGGCAGCCCGGCGCAGAAAGGACGGTATCCAAAATGAAAAAATACAAAGTCGGCGTTGTGGGCGCCACCGGCATGGTGGGGCAGCGTTTCATCACCCTGCTGGCGGAACATCCCTGGTTTGAGCTGACTGCCCTGGCGGCCTCGGCACGGTCTGCCGGCAAACCGTACCAGGAGGCGGTGGGCGGCCGCTGGCAGATGCCCACCCCCATGCCGGAAAATGTAAAAGACATGGTGGTGCTGGACGCCAGCCATGTGGAGGAAGTTGCCGGCCGGGTGGATTTTGTTTTCTGCGCCGTGAACATGAAAAAGGATGAGATCAAGGCGCTGGAGGAAGCCTACGCTAAGGCCGAGTGTCCGGTGGTCTCCAACAACAGCGCCCACCGGTTTACCCCCGATGTCCCGATGGTGGTGCCGGAGATCAACGCCGACCACATCGAGATCATCCCCGCCCAGCGCCGCCGCCTGGGCACCAAGCGAGGTTTTATCGCCGTCAAATCCAACTGCAGCCTGCAGAGCTATGTGCCCGCGCTGCACCCGCTGCGCAAGTACGGCATCACCAAGTGCCTGGTCTGCACCTATCAGGCCATCTCCGGCGCCGGCAAGACCTTTGAGACCTTCCCCGACATTGTGGACAACGTGATCCCCTACATCGGCGGCGAGGAGGAAAAGAGCGAGCAGGAGCCGCTGAAGCTGTGGGGCCACATCGAAGGCGACCGCATCGTGCCGGCCGATGGCCCCAGCTTTACCGCCCAGTGCCTGCGGGTGCCGGTCTCGGACGGCCACATGGGCGCGGTGTTTGTCAGCTTTGAGAACACGCCTTCCAAGGAGCAGATCCTGAAGGACTGGGCCGAGTTCCACGGCCCCGCCCAGGACCTGGCGCTGCCCAGCGCGCCCAAACAGTTTTTGCACTATTTTACCGAGGACGACCGTCCCCAGCCCAAGCTGGACCGTATGCTGGAAAACGGCATGGCGGTCAGCATCGGCCGTCTGCGCCCGGACACCCAGTACGACTACAAGTTTGTCTGCCTGTCCCACAACACGCTGCGCGGCGCCGCCGGCGGCGGCGTGCTGCTGGCCGAGCTGCTGGCCCAAAAAGGCTATTTTGACTGAGCATGCGCCGGGGCCGTCCCCTGCCCTGCTGCCGCTTTTTGTACATCCCGCTGCTTGAACTTATCCAAACTTTCTTGCTCCAGTGGTATCTGGAACAAGCCCGAAGGAGGCATGTCCGCCATGAAAAAACCTGTCTTTACCGGTGCAGGCGTTGCGATCATCACCCCCATGCTGCCCGACGGCTCGGTCAACTATGACGAGCTGGGCCGCATCCTGGACGACCAGATCGCCAACCATACCGACGCCATCATCATCTGCGGCACCACCGGCGAGTCCGCGACCCTGTCGCACGACGAGCACACCGAGTGCATCCGCTACACCGTGCGCCGCGTGGCCGGCCGCGTGCCTGTTGTGGCCGGCACCGGCTCCAACGACACCGCCTATGCCATCAAGCTGTCGCAGCAGGCGGAGGCCGACGGCGCCGACGCCCTGCTGCTGGTGACCCCCTACTACAACAAAACCACTCAGGCCGGGCTGATCGCCCACTACACCGCCATTGCCAATGCGGTCAGCCTGCCCTGCATCATCTACAACGTGCCTTCCCGCACCGGCGTGAACGTCAAGCCGGAAACGCTGGCCGAGCTGTGCAAGCTGCCCAACATCAACGGCGTCAAGGAAGCCAGCAGCGACATCGTGCAGATCGCCGAGGTCGCGGAGCTGTGCGGCGACGAGCTGAACATCTACTCCGGCAACGACAATCAGATCGTGCCGGTGCTGTCTTTGGGCGGCAAGGGCGTGATCAGCGTGCTGTCCAACGTGGCTCCCCAAATGACCCACGACATCTGCCAGCTGTGGTTTGACGGCAACCATGCCGAAAGCCTGCGCCTGCAGCTGCAGGCCATGGGCCTGGTGCGGGCGCTGTTTAAGGAGTCCAACCCCATCCCCGTCAAGTGGGCGATGAACCGCCTGGGCTGGAAAGCCGGCGGCGTCCGCCTGCCGCTGGTGGATGCCAGCCCTGCCGTGCAGCAAATGCTGGAAACCGAACTGAAGAAAAACGGCTTGCTGTAAGCCGACCGCTTGCACCCCCACAGGCCCGCAGCGTTCCCGTCCTGCGGGCGCCGCGGGCCTGCCTTGATTTTTTGGCGTCTGCGGGGTGCAAGCTGCAAAGATAAACAAAAGAAAGGACTTTGACCATGACCGATATCATTTTGCAGGGCATCTGCGGCCGCATGGGCCATGCCCTGATCGAAAAAATCTCCCAGCGCGAGGACTGCCGCGTGGTGGCGGGCATCGACCAGCAGGCCGGCAAGGTCGGGGACATCCCGGTCTACGCCAGCCTGGACGACCTGCCGGTGCGGGGCGTGGTGATTGACTTTTCCTCCCCCGCCGGTTCGGTCAGCGCGGCGAAATACTGCGCCGAACACGGCATGCCCTGCGTCATCTGCTCCACCGGCCTTTCCAAAGAGGACGAGGCAGTGCTGGAGGAGGCCTCGGCCCGCGTGCCGGTGTTCCGCAGCGCCAACATGTCGGTGGGCATCAATGTGCTGATCGAGCTGGCCCGCCGCGCCACCCGCCTGTTTGACGGTGAGTTCGACATCGAGATCATCGAGAAGCACCACCACAACAAGCTGGACGCCCCCAGCGGCACCGCGCTGATGATCGCGGACGCCATCAACGCCGAGGCTGACGGCGCCTACGAGTACGTCTACGACCGCCACGACGTCCGCCAGAAGCGCGGCAGGCAGGAGCTGGGCATCAGCGCCGTGCGGGGCGGCGGCATCGTGGGCGAGCACGAGGTGCTGTTCTGCGGGCCGGAGGAGGTCGTGACCATCTCCCATTCGGCCCAGAGCCGCGGCGTTTTTGCCGACGGCGCCGTGCAGGCCGCCCTGTTTGTGGACGGCGCCCAGCCCGGCTTTTACACCATGACCGATATGCTTAGAGGCAAAATGCAATGTCTTTGAAAAAGAACGAGATTGCCGCCTGCGTGGTGATCGCCGCGGGCATTGCCCTGGCGCTAGCTGTGGGGGCCGGGGTGTTCCCCACCGCCGCGGTGGCGGCAATGCTCTCCCCCACCCCGACGCCGAGCCCTTCCCCCTCGCCCACGCCTGCGCCCACCCCAACGCCGGAACCGACGCCGGTGGTGGAAACGGTGCGGTTTTCCGCCAGCGGCGACAACCTGATCCACGAGGGACTGTACAACCAGGCCCGCGCCCGTGCCGCCGACGGCGGCTACGACTTTACCTACGCCTACGAGAACCTGCAGGACTTTTACGCCGGCTTTGACGTGAACTGGCTGAACCAGGAGACGCTGGTCAACGACGATTACGAGCCATCCGGCTACCCGATGTTCTCGACGCCGGGGGATATCACAAACGCGCTGTACGACGTGGGGTTCCGGGTGTTCAGCACCTCCAACAACCACAGCTACGACAAGGGCGCCGGCGGCATCGCTTCCTCGATGGCCCACTGGGCCGCCATGCCGGAGGATGTGGTGACAGTCGGTTTTTATGACCTGGCGACCTACGACAACTATTCCTACCAGACAGTCAACGGCATCACCATCGGGTATCTTTCCTACACCGAGAGCACCAACGGCCTGCCCACGCCGGAGGGCAGCGAGTACGGCATCGTCTACCTGAGCCAGACCGACGTGATCGAAAAGCAGATCGCCGACATACGCCCCAACTGCGACGTGCTGGTGGTCAGCTGCCACTGGGGCGTGGAGGGCAGCCACACCGTCACCGACGGGCAGCGCCAGACCGCCCAGTGGCTGGCAGACCAGGGGGTGGACCTGATCATCGGCACCCACCCCCATGTGACCCAGACCGCCCAGTGGCTTTCGGCCGCCGACGGCACCGACGCTTTTGTGGCTTACTCGCTGGGCAACTTTATCAGCGCCCAGTCGGAGCCGGACAATATGATCGGCCTGATTTTGGACATCACCATGCAGAAAACCACCGCCCCCGACGGCACCGTAACGGTGGAGCTGCTGGACCCGAAGCTCCACCCCACCGTTACCCAGTACGAGAGCGGCTATGCCAACATCCGGGTCTATCTGTTTGAGGATTACACCGACGAGATGGGCGCCGCCCACGGTAATTTCAGCCTGAGCCGCGAGTACATCCAGAATGTATTGAACGAATCGGTGGACGCACAATTTCTGACCGGCTGACGGCTGCCGGCCAGCCCCTATCCCAAAAACAAAGGAGGAAACCATGTACGGAGTCAGCAAGATCACCAGCGAGCAGAACATCATGCTCACCACCTTCCCCGGCGCGCAGTACAGCGCCAAAAGCCTGGCCGAGCACCTGGACGTGTTTGCCCGCGCCGGCATCGTGGTGGATATGATCTGCCAGAGCGCCCCCCGCGGGGAGGCGGTGGATTTCAGCTTTACCACCAGCTACGCAAACTTTGCCGCCGTGATGAAGGCGCTGCCTGAGGCAGCCAAGGTCCATCCGCCGCTGATCTCCGGCGGGTATTCCAAGATCAACCTGTTCGGGGAGGAGATGGTCACCAGCTGCGGCGTGGCGTCCCGCGCCCTGAGCGCCCTGGCCGGGGAGAACATCGAGATCGCGCTGATCACCACCAGCGACCTGGACATCTCGCTGCTGATCCGCCAGCAGGACGAGGACGCGGCGCTTGCCGCATTGACAAAAGCGTTCGGCCTGTAATTTTCGGCGGGGATCCCCTGCACTTCAGGCACGCCCTGCCCGAAGGCGCCGCGCGCCCCATGCAGGCCAGCCTGCAATGCCGGGTCAAAGTGCGGGAAGGCTGACGCGATGACGAACGGAAGCCGGACAATTTGGGCTTTGCCAAAGCCGGTCGCTGCCCAACCGCAGCCGCAGACCAAAAGCCAAACAGGAAAAGACGGCATACGTCCCTTTTGGGGGCGGTATGCCGTCTTTTTTTTGATACAGCGCGTTATTTCAGCTCCACCACAGTCACGCCGGCCTCGCCTTCGCCGTAGCGGCCCAGGCGGAAGCTCTTGACGTTTTTGTGGGTGCGCAGGTGTTTTTGGATGGCGGCGCGCAGCGCGCCGGTGCCCTTGCCGTGGATGATGGAAACGGTATTTTGGCCCCGCAGCACCGCATTGTCGATGAACTTGTCGGTCTCGGCCAGGGCCTCCTCCACGGTATAGCCCAGCAGGTTCAGCTCCATGCTGGCCCTGCGGTCGTGGTCCAGCTGCACGGTGGTGCGGGACCTTGCCGGCTGGCGCTGGGGCCGGGGCTTTTCCATCTTGTCCGGCGCGCGCAGACCGGAAAGCGGCACCTTGGTTTTCAGGATGCCGGCGCGCACCTCCACCATGCCGTCGCGCCCGGGGCGGGAAAGCAC
This sequence comes from Candidatus Gemmiger stercorigallinarum, assembly GCA_019119495.1. Lineage (GTDB taxonomy): Bacteria > Bacillota > Clostridia > Oscillospirales > Ruminococcaceae > Gemmiger > Gemmiger stercorigallinarum. The sequence goes on from DWWX01000020.1 coordinate 182,341, forward strand.
GGTGGCCAGCTGGTTCAGGTCGGCAATGACCACCTCCTGCCCCGGCTGGGCGTCCTTCAGCGGCACATACTCCTTTTTGGGCTGCGCGCCGCTCTCGGTGCGGGAAAGCAGCTTTTCGGTGTCTTTGCGGGCGATCTCGCGGGCGCGGATGGCGCGCTGGGCGGCGCTGGCCTTCTCGTCCTTCTGGATACGGCGCAGCTCGTCGGTCAGGGCGTAGGCATCGTTCTGCACCTGCTGCACCAGGTCATGGGCCTGCTTGCGGGCGGCGTCCAGTTCGGCCTGGCCCTTGCGGATCAGCTCGTCGCGCTGGGCCTCGGCGCTGGCCAGGGCGTTTTCAGCCTGGGCGCGGGCCTGCTCGGCGTCGTCCTGGGCGGCTTTCAGCTGCAGTTTCAGATCATCCAGCTGGGCCAGCACGCTGTCCAGCCGCTTGTCGTCGCTGGACATGTGGGCGCGGGCGGCGTCGATGATCTCCTCCGGGATGCCCAGCTTGGCGCTGATGAGGAAAGCGTTGGACTTGCCCGGCACGCCCACGCTGAGCTTGTAGGTGGGGGCCAGGCTCTCCACGTCAAACTCGCAGCTGGCATTGACGACGCCGGGGGTCTCCAGCGCGTAGACCTTCAGCTCGGCATAGTGGGTGGTGGCCATCAGCAGCGCGCCCTGTTTGCGCAGCCGCTCCAGGATGCTGACCGCCAGCGCCGCGCCCTCGGCGGGGTCGGTGCCGGCGCCCAGCTCGTCCAGCAGCACCAGCGTGCCCCGGCGGGCCAGCTGCAAAATGCCGGTGATGCGTTTCATGTGGCCGGAGAAGGTGGACAGGCTCTGTTCGATGCTCTGCTCGTCGCCGATGTCCACCAGATACTCGGCAAAGCAGCAGACGGCGCTGCTCTCGTGGGCGGGGATCAAAAAGCCGTGCTGCGCCATGGCGTTGAGCAGGCCGGCGGTTTTCAGCGATACCGTCTTGCCGCCGGTGTTGGGGCCGGTGATGACCAGGGTGTCGTATTCGTCGCCCAGGGTGATGTCCACCGGCACCACCTTTTTCTTGTCGATCAGCGGGTGGCGCGCCTTGTTCAGCTGAAAGCGCACCCCGTCGTTGACGGCGGGCAGAAAAGCGTTCTGCTCCACCGCCAGGCGCGCCTTTGCCAGCAGCAGGTCGATCTGCAGCATGGCCTCGTAGCTGTGGGAGAACTGCGGTTCCAGCTGGGCCACCTGTGAGGAGAAGGCAGACAGGATGCGGGTGATCTCCTCCTGCTCCTGGGCGCGCAGCTGCATGATGCGGGCGTTGGCCTCCACCACCGCGGTGGGTTCCACAAAGATGGTGGCGCCGGTGGAGGAAACGTCATGGATGACGCCGCCCACCTCGCCGCGGTACTCGGCGCGGACAGGCACGACGTAGCGGCCGTTGCGCAGCGAGACCACCGCGTCCTGCAAAAACTTGTTGGTGGTGGAGTTCTTGATGATGTTGTCCAGCTTGGTGCGGATGGAATCCTCGGTCTGGCGGATCTTGCGGCGCAGCTCCCGCAGCGTGGCGCTGGCAGTGTCGGCCATTTCCTCCGGCGAGAGGATGGACTCAGTGATCTGCCGCTCCAGCACAGGCTGGGGGCTGAGGGCGAAAAATAAATCGTCCACCGGCAGCACATCGTGGTCAGAGACCCCGTACCACTTGCTTAACCCGTCAAAGTTGCGCAGGGTGGCGGCGACCTCCAGCAGCTCGCCCATCGAGAGGATGCCGCCCTTGACCGCATGGGCGGCGATGCGGCGGGCGTCCGACACCGCGCCGAAGCGGGGACTGCCGTTTTTGATCAGCAGCGAGTTGACCGCGTCGGTCTGGGCAAGGGCCCACCGCTCGTCCTCCGGGGTCTGGCAGGGCTGGATGGCCTGCATCATCTCTTTTGTCTCGCGGCAGGCGCACAGCTCGGTGGCGCGGGCAATGATCTTGTCCAGCTCCAATGTCGTTCGATATGAGATATCCATAAATTTTGTTTACTCCATGGCAAAGGGCAGCCGCAGCGGCCGGGCCGGCGCGCTTACAGCTCCCCCAGTGTTTTTAAGAAATCCAGGCTTTTCAGCCCCTGGCCCAGGTGGGCCAGCAGATACCGCTCGCTGACGAAACCCAGCCGTTTCAGGCTTTGGGGCGTCAGCGTAAAGGCAAACAGTTTTTTGTCCTCCGCCAGGCAGATATGCCGCAGCGCGTACAGCGCCCCTGCGTCCAGATTGGGCGTCCGGTTGAGGCGCCGGGCACAGTCGGCACAGAGCAGCGTGCCCTCGGCGGGGTCCAGGTAAAAATCGCCGCCGTCGTATCTGCCGCAGGAGGCACAGGCCAGCAGCTGGGGCATATAGCCGGACAGCGTCATGGCCCGCAGCTCGTAGATAGCCTTGAGCTGGGGCAGCGGCCGCTTGCCCTCGCTGAGCATATACAGGCTGTTGAGCAGCAGGCGCAGATGCTCGGCCGACTCCGGCGGCGCGGGCGAAAGCGCCGCGGCCACCTCGGCCAGATACATGGCAAGCGCCATGCCCTCCACGCTTTGGGACAGGCCGTGGAAGCTGCGCTTGATCTGGGCCGAATCGATAAAATGGCTGGACCGCCCGGCGGTGATGACGAACTCGGAGTAGCAGAACAGCCCGCAGGCGCTGAACAGCTTGTTTTTGGGCCGCAGGCTGCCGCGGGCCGAGGCCGACACCACGCCCAGGTCAGGGGTCAGCAGGGTCAGGATCTGGTCCGCCTCCCCCACTTTCACCTGGCGCAGCACAAGCCCCGTTGTCGCTGTCTGCTGCATAGCTGTCCTCTCCCGGCAGCGCGTTGGCGGCGCGCTGCTGCATTTTATAGTCCAAATAGTACCAGATATCGCCGGTTTCGGCAAATCGTTTCCATTGTTCGTCCGGGCTGCCCGGTCCGTGCATCTCCGCCACCCCTTCCGCTTGTTGTGATACAACCCAGTGTAGCGCAGCCAGGCGGCAATGTTTGTCTGACTGGGGCGGCGGGAAAATTTTCCATCAACGCACGGCGGAGGGCGGCATTGCGCCGGCAGAATAAGCGGTCAGGGTTTGGCAAATCCCAAATTGTCCAGCTGGCGCTCGTTGTCGCGCCAGCCTTCCCGCACTTTGACCCAGCATTGCAGGTTGACCTTTGTTCCCAGCAGCTCCTCGCAGTCCAGGCGGGCGGCGGTGGCGATCTTTTTCAGCATCTGGCCGCCTTTGCCGATCACCATGCCCTTGTGGCTCTTTTTCTCGCAAGTGATGGCCACCGTGATGTCGATCAGGTCTTTGTCGGGGCGCTCCTTGAAAGAATCCACCGTCACGGCGATGCCGTGGGGCACTTCCTCCCGCAGGAAAAGCAGCGCCTTTTCCCGCACCAGCTCGGCCACCAGTTCCTTCTCCGGCAGGTCGGTATAGGCGTCGTCGTCAAAATAGTGGGGGCCGGGGCTGCCGTAGGGGGCCAGAACGTCAAACAGCGCGTCGCAGCCGGTGCCGTCCATGGCCGAGAGGGTCAGCACCTTGTCAAAGACGCCGAACTCCTCCACCTGGCGGCGCCGCGCCTCCAGCGCGGCAAAATCGGAGAGCAGGTCCACCTTGTTGATGATCCCCACGGCTGGGCCGGCCTTTTTCAGCGCCTCGACCATTTTCAGCTCTGACTCGGTAAAATCGCCGGCAGGCTCAAACAGCATCAGCGTCACGTCCACGTCGGCCAGGCTGGCGGAGGCTGTCTGGGTCATGCGGGCGTCCAGCTTGTTGCGGGGCTTGTGGATGCCTGGGGTATCCATCAAGACAAACTGCACCGGCCCCTTTGTCACAATGCCCATAATGCGGTTGCGGGTGGTCTGGGGCTTTTGGGTCACAATGGCGACTTTCTCCCCCACCAGACGGTTGGTCAGGCTGGATTTGCCCACATTGGGCCTGCCCACCAGCGCCACAAACACACTGCTGGTCCGGGCGGGCTCATTCGGTTTTGTCGTCATGGGGCAAACTCTCCTTTTTGGGTGCCCCGCCAAAGCGGAACACAAACAGATAGGTCAGGATCAGCGACACGGCAAGAACGATCCAATTCAGCGGGCTGGCGGTCAGGTTCGACCACAGCCTTGCCAGGCGCTCCGGCTGCAGAAACAAAAAGCCGCCCACGCACAATGCGCCCACGGCGCTCATCAAAACGGCGCCGGCGGCCATGTCCTTGGCGGCGCCGGCGCTCCACCAGTGGGTGGTGTCCGGCTTGTCCACCGCACGCTCCACCGCCGAGTTCATCAGCTCGGCCTGGATGACACAGAACACCGCCAGCGATACCAGCGCAAAACCGCCCGCATCCAGCCCGGCCAGCGCCGACGCCGCATAGGCGTAGGCGGCCGCGCACAGATGGAAGCGGACGTTGCGTTCTTCCCGGATGGCAAGGCGGATGCCGTTGTAGGCATAGACGAAGCCCCGCCCAAAGCGTTTGAGTTCAGACTTCATCGCTGGTATACGAAACGGTACGCGGCAGGCCCAGCTGCACCAGGACGGCTTCCTCCTTCTCGCGCATGCGCACGGCCTCCAGGCCGCTGGCCTCGTGGTCATAGCCCAGCAGGTGCAGCATCGAGTGGACGGTCAGGTAGGCGACCTCCCGCTGGAGCGAATGCCCGTACAGCTCGGCCTGCTCCATGGCGCGCTCCATCGAGATGACGATATCGCCCAAAATCTTGCAGCCGTTGTCCTCGTCGATGTCATAGACGCCGTTTTCCCCCATGGGGAAACTGAGAACATCGGTAGGCATGGGTTTGTTGCGGTACTGTGCGTTCAGCTCGGCAATGCGGGCGTTGTCCACAAACGTGACGCTGATCTCGGCCGAGCCGTCAAATTTTTCGTATTCCAGCACGGCGTTGCAGCTGCGGCGGATCAAAATGCGCAGGCCGGACGGGATCTTGACCGTGTTCTGGGAGTTGGTGATCAAAACCTTGTTGGACATAGGGGCGCTTCCTCCATTCTGGCGGCCGGGGCAGCCGCCGTCAATTTTCTGTATCCTGCTCCGGCTGCACCGCCTCTGCGGGGCCGGATCGTTCTGCTTTCTGCCTGCGGCGGGCGGCGGCCCGGTCGTAGGCTTTGATGATCTGCTGCACCAGACGGTGGCGGACCACGTCTTTCTCGGTAAAATACACCTGAGCGATGCCGTCGATGCCCCGCAGCACCCGCAAAGCATCCACCAGGCCGCTGCGGCTCTTGTCCGGCAGGTCGATCTGGGTCACGTCGCCGGTGACGACCACCTTGCTGCCGGCGCCCATGCGGGTCAAAAACATCTTCATCTGTTCGGGGCTGGTGTTCTGGGCTTCGTCCAGAATGATAAAGGCGTCGTCCAGCGTGCGGCCGCGCATGTAGGCCAGCGGCGCAACCTCGATCATCTGCTTTTCGGTCAGCTTCTGGAAGGTCTCGGCGCCCAAAAGGTCAAACAGACCGTCGTACAGCGGGCGCAGATACGGGTCCACCTTGGTCTGCAGGTCGCCGGGCAGAAAGCCCAGCTTCTCGCCCGCTTCCACCGCAGGCCGGGTCAGGATGATGCGGCTGACCTCCTTGCTCTTGAACGCCTTGACCGCCATGGCGACCGCCAGGTAGGTCTTGCCGGTGCCGGCAGGCCCCACGCCGAAGGTGATGGCATGGCTGCGGATGGCGGCCAGATACTCTTTCTGGCCAAGGGTCTTGGGATGGATGGGCTTGCCCTTGGCGGTGACGGCGACAAAATCGTCGTTCAGCTCCTTCAGGCGCTTTTCCTCGCCGCCGCGGGCCAGGCTGATGCAGTAGCGCACCGTCTGTTCCTCCAGCGGGGTGTGGTTCTGCAAAAGCATCGCCATGCCGTCCACCGCGTGGATGGCGGCGTCCACGTCCTCCGGTTCGCCGGTAAACTTCAGCGTCGAGCCGCGGCAGACCGCCGTGACATGGAAAGCCTGCTCCAGCAGGCGGATATTCTCGTCCCGATTGCCGAAAATGGCGGCGGCCAGCTCGATGCTGTCCAGTTCGATCCCTTTTTCCAACAGGCAGACAACCTCCAAATATAGACATTACTATCTGAATTATAGCACAATTCTTGGCAAAAGAAACTGTGAATATTGCACAAAATTTTATAGGGCGTTGTTGTCATGCCTGCGGCGAGGGCGTTTCGGCCAGCGGCTGCATCGCACCGGGGCGGGCAATGTCGGCCCGGAACACAAACTCGGCGGTGCAGTACACCCCGCCGTCCCGCTGCACGCAGGCAAAGCTTTGCTGCTCGATCTCGGCGTCGGGATATTCCACCAGCAGCTGCTGCACACAGCTGCGCTTTGCCAGGGCCTCGGCGGCGGCCGGCGTGTAGGTCAGCTCCCGGTCGGCGCGCTCCATCTCCCACCGGATGTACAGGCAGCCGGGCAGGGCCAGTTGTCCCAGCGCAAGGGGCTGCCAGCTTTCGCTCCGGTCGGCCTCGGCAAAGGCGGCCTGGGACTCCTCCAGCGGCAAAGCGGCCCCCGGCAGGTACAGGGTCTGCTGCATGGCGCTGCGCCCGGTCAGGACGCTGACAGTCTGGCGCAGCGGCTGCAGGGCGGTGAAGCTCCGCTGAACGCGGCCGGTCACGCTTCCGGAGGCGGACTGATACACCGGGTCGCCGTCGCGGTCGGCCCGCTGGGCGTTGGCCAGCAGCTGGCCTTTTGCCACATACTGCCCTGGCGCCGCCTGGGCAAAGCCGCTTGCCACCCGGACCGCCAGCACCTGGGCGTTGTCGCTGGCGTACAGGGCGGTCTCCGGCGTTGCGGTGCGGATCGACTGCCGCTCCATGGCGGTGGTCTCCACAAACAGACAGCCGCCGGCAAAGTTCAATCCCACCCAGCCGAACAGCTCCGGCTGGGCGGCCAGCTGCTGCCGGGCGGTCTGCAGCAGCTCCTCCGAAACGCGGGTGCCTTCCCGGATGCCGGTTCCGTCCAAAATCTGCCGCACCTGCCCGGCCCGGGCGGTATCCAGCGCGCCGAAATCGATGGTCCAGACAAAGCCGGAGAGAAACCGTACCAGCACCACAAACAAGAGCGCGCCCACCCAGACGCCGGGCCTTTGCCACAGCCGTTCCGCCAGCCGGCCCGGCCCGGTGCGCCGCAAAACCCGCAGCTGCAGGCCGCTGCGTTCCGCCAGCTGCCGCAGGCGGGCCAGATCACGCCCGGCCGCCGCCGCGCTGTAGCCGCTTTGCCCGGCGCAGCGGACGCGGCGCAGCCGCACGCCGGCCGCCGCCGCATCGCTCAAAAAGCGCCGGGCGTCCGGCCCTTCCACCAGAATGCGCAGCCGGTCGGCAGCCCAAAAGCGGCGTTCAGCCATTTGGCACACCCCATTTCCGGGTAAAGTCGATGCGCGTCACCCGGCCGGTCACGCTCAGCCGTTTGCCGGCCAGCGATTCTATCCCCAGGTCTGCGCCATACAATGTAATAACCGACCGCCCCATATCCAGGCAGACGCGTTCGGGTGTGAACTCCAGCACGCGGCGGCAGCCGTCTGTCAGCACAGAGCCGCCGCGGATCTCCAGTTCCGGCAGGCGGTAAAAAGCGGCGTCCGGCTGGCCGAACAGCGATTTCAGGCCGGGCCGGGGCGGCTTGGCAGGCCGCGCGGCCCGCGGGCGGTATCGTTTCATGGCGGCGCCCCCTTTGCTGTGCTCGGCAGGATCGCACGATATACCCCAAATATATAGCACAGGAGGCCCAGTTATGATAAACCGTTTTGTCCGCCGCCTCGTCCTGCCCGCCGCAGCGACCTGCACGCTGGCATTGCTCAGCCGCCCGCAGGCGGCCGCCGAGGGATTTGCCTCCGGGCTGCTGCTGTGTACCCGCAGCCTGCTGCCGGCGCTGTTCCCGTTCTTTGTGGTCAGCGCCCTTTTGACGGCCGCACCGGGCGCGGAGCTGCTGGCCCGGCCGCTGCGCCCGCTGGCAAGGGCCTGCGGGCTGACCGGCGCCGACGCGGCGCTGATGCTACTGCTGTCCTGGCTGGGCGGGTATGCGGTCTGCGCCCGGCTGGCCGGCGATGCGGTGCATGCCGGCCGCATGGACCGGGACCAGGCGCAGCGTTTTTGGATCGTCGGCTGCTGTTCCGGCCCCGGTTTTGTCATCGGCTGCGTGGGCGGGCTGATGCTGGGCTCCGTGCGGCTGGGCGCGCTGCTGTACGGGCTGCAGCTGGCGGCCAATTTTGGCGCCGCCGCGGTCTTGAGCCTTGCCGGGCTGCTGCCCCGGACTGGCAGGCAGGCGCAGGCCTGTCCGCCGGCCGGCGGACAGGGTGACGCGGCTGAGCCGCCGCTGTCGCTGCCGGGGGCCATTGGCAACGCGGTGGACAGCAGCCTGACGGTGTGCGGGTGCGTGCTGTTTTTCCGGGTGATGGGCGCCGTGGCCGAGAGTTTCCTGCCCGAGGACGCGGCGGCCGCGGCCGTGCTGCGCGGACTGCTGGAGGTCACCGCAGGCTGCGACGCCTTTGCCGCCATGGGCGGCGGCGCTGCGCTGCGGGGCGTCTGCCTTTGTCTGAGCCTGCTGGGGCTTTCGGTCTTTGTGCAGCTGCGGGCGCTGGCAAAGCTGCCGCTGAGCCCCCTGCTTCTCTCCCGCGGGGTGCACGCGGTGGTTTTGCAGGGGCTGGTCCGGCTGTGCGCGCCGGCGCTGCCGGGCGAATGGGCGGCGTACAGCTCGTTGTCCCGGCGGGTGGTGACTGCCGCGCGGATGCCCCCGGACGCCGCGTTTCTGCTGCTGTGCTTCCTGTGCGCCGCGCTTTACAAAGCGGGCAGAAAACTTTATAATATGCGTTGAGGGCGGCCCCGGCGCGGCGGCTGCGCGGAGGTGAAGCGAGATGTTCAAAAAAAAGCTGTACGGAAGTAAAATCGCCCCCGCTTGCTCATACTGTAAATACGGCGCACAGGCTGCCGACCGCAAGATGATCTACTGCCGCAGCCGCGGCGTTGTCTCGCCCTATTACAGCTGCCGCCGGTTCCAGTACGACCCGCTGATGCGGGTGCCCCGCCGCCGGGAACTGCCCCAGCTGGACCCGAAGGATTTCGTTTTGGACTGACCCCGCCCGCTGCCGGGAGAAGGAAACTGGAGAGTTATGAAAAAGCCCCGCAAAAAGATTTCCCTGCATGCCGAGATCAATACCGCCGTTCAGAACAAGCGTCTTGTGATGACGGTGTATTTTCTTTTGCGCCTTTCGGTGATTCTGGTGATGATCGCCCAGGTGTTCAACCGCAATTTTGAAAATGTGTTCCTCTGCGTGCTGACGCTGATCCTGTTCACCGTGCCGACCATCCTGGAGCGCCGCCTCAAGATCGACATCCCCAATACGCTGGAGATCATCATCCTGCTGTTCATCTACGCAGCCGAAATTCTGGGCGAGATCCAGGCGTTCTATGTCTATATCCCAAACTGGGACACCATGCTGCACACGATGAACGGCTTTCTCTGCGCGGCCATCGGGTTTTCGCTGCTGGATATCCTGAACCGCAACGAGAAGGTCAAGTTCTCGCTCTCGCCACTGTACCTGGCCATTGTGGCCTTCTGCTTTTCCATGACGGTGGGCGTGCTGTGGGAGTTCTTTGAGGCCGGCATGGACTACTTTTTCCTTTTGGATATGCAGAAGGATACCGTCATCAACAGCATCGGCAGCGTCATGCTGGACCCCACCGGCGGCAACAAGGTGGTGCTTGTGCAGGACATCGTCGACGTGATCGTGGTACAGGCGGACGGGACCCGGACGGCGCTGGGCCTGGGCGGATACCTGGATACCGGCCTGTGGGATACCATGGAGGACCTGGGCGTCAACTTTATCGGCGCGCTGGCCTTCTCGGTCATTGGCTACTTTTATGTGCGAAGCCGCGGCAAGGGCCGCTTTGCCAGCCGCTTTATCCCGGTCATCGTCCCGGACAAAACACAGCCTGCCGCTCAGGCGCAGACCGGCCAGGCCGCAGACGCCGCGGCCGCCTTGCCGCCGGAAAGCCCTCAGGGCCCGGTTTGACAGTGCGCCGGCGCCGCCGGAGGGGGCTTTTGACAATTTTTGCAGGCAGAGAGCCGGTTTGGGGCTTGACTTCCTGCAAAAATACGGTATACTATATTTTGCTGTGTCCACGGTCTGCGGCAGGCACAGCAAAATGCTAGAATAGCTCAGCCGGTAGAGCAGCTGATTCGTAATCAGCAGGTCGCGTGTTCGAGTCACGTTTCTAGCTCCAAAAAGGCCCGCGCATCCCGCCGTTCGTCCGGCATGGATGCGCGGGTCTTTTTTGTTTTGCATGCGGTTTCCGGGTGGCATTGGGCCTGGTTACGCCGCTCATTCCCCCTCGTCGGCGTCCTCTCTGGTCTGGCGCAGCGAATACTGGCGGTACTGCTGGGGCGAAAGACCGGTGGCCTCCTTGAACACCCGGCGGAAATGCGCCACTGTGGAAAAGCCGGTGTCCGCCGCCACCTCGCTGATGCTGCGGCGCGTCTTTTCCAGCTGACGCTGGGCCGCCTTGACGCGCACGCCGTTGATGTACTCCACCAGGCTCAGATTGATCGTCCGCTTGAACAGGCGGCTTAAGTAGCAGGGGCTGATGTAAAACCGGGCGGCGATCTGCGGCAGGGTCAGCTTTTCGGCATAATGCTGCACCACATATCCCTGCACCTGGTCCACCAGGCAGTTGGTCACCCTGCCGCTGCCGCAGCCCAGCTCCCGCTGCAGCCGGCACTGTTTTTGCAGATAGAGCAAAAGCGTGCCCAAAAGCAGTTTTTTGGCCGCGCAGACCTGCCGGCCGGTATCGTCGGCCAGCGCCAGAAGCTGGCGCAGCAGGGCGTAGACGTAGTTTTGCTGCCGGGGCATCAGCGTGTGCAGCAGGTGATTTTCTTTCTCGTTCAAAAAGCCGCAGAAATCCACGCCAGGGAAGCTGCGCGTCAGTTCCGCCAGGTACGCGGCGCTGAAATTGACCACGATCCGGCTGGAGGGGCCGTCCCCAATGGCGCCGGTCTTGTGGATCTGGTTTTCGCCGATCAGCACCACGCTGCCCGCGTGGACGATATAGGCCGAATCCTCGATAAAATACCGCCGTGTACCCTCGATCTCGTAGTAGATCTCGTATTTGTAGTGCAGGTGGAAACTGGGCATCTCGTAGGCGGTGGTGCGGTCGACCCGCTCGACGAGGAAATCCCCCACCGGGAGATAGACATACTCTTTCTCTTTTGGCACGGCGAACCGCCTCCTTTTGCCTGATCATCGGCTTATCCGGTATCATCCTACCACATTCCGGCGTGTTTTTCAAAGAGGGAAAGCCCTGCTGTCAGGGTCCACAAGATGCATGGCAAATTATTGGCGGATTTTCTGACGGATTTACATGACAAGTGTCAAAAAATATGATAGAATAAAGAAAAGTGTACGTTTGCGCGTTTCGCTGTGGTTGACGGCGAGGCAGCTGTGCCATACTGGCTGATACAAGGAGGTGGGTATGATCGACCTGACACAGAAGGATTCCCTGCTGGATACCGAACTGTTTGATATGCTTTCCCAAAGTGCCACGGACGTGTATTTTTATGTCTGCGATTTTACCGCCGGCCGTACCCGCTGGAGCGCCGGCGCCGTGGCCGAGTTTGAACTGCAGGACGAGTATATGGAAGCCTCGGACTGGATGTGGCTGTGCCGCATCCACCCGGAGGATCAGGAAAAGTTTGTGCGGGATCTGGAGCACATGATGTCCGGCAAGAACGGCGATGTGCACCATTGCGAGTACCGTATCCGCAACCGGGCCGGTCAGTATGTGTGGATCCGCAGCCGCGGGGTGCTGCGCCGCGACCAAAACGGCGTGCCCACCTTTTTTGCCGCGGTGCTGCGCAACATGGGCCTGAACCCCAAATACGACACCACCACCAACCTGTATACCGTACACGAGTTCCGCGCGCGTCTGTATGAGACGCTGGCCCGGCCGGACCAGGCAGGCGGCATCCTGCTGTTTGACATCGACGATTTCAGCCGGATCAACGGCAGCCACGACTACGCCTTTGGCAACCAGGTGCTGCGCGCCTTTGCCGAAAAGCTGCTGTCGCTGCACCTGCCCGGCTTTTTGTTCCGCATGGACGGGGACAAGTTTGCCTACTGGATGGACGACGCCGAGCCAGAGGACCTGGAAACGGTGTTTGCCCGGTACAACACCGCCGCCGCGGAGCTGCTGGTGGGCGATGAGGAGATCCCCCTGGTTTTGACCGGCGGGTATGTGCTCTACCCTGCCGACGGCAACCGTGCCGAGGACCTGCACCGCCGGCTGGAGGTTGCCATGAACACGGCCAAGCACAGCGCCCCCGGCAGCCTGTGCGCCTACACCGCCGAAATGTACCGCGACGAACAGCGCATCAACGCGCTGCGCAGCGCCATCCACCGCGCGGTGCTGCATGATTTTGAGGGATTTTCGCTGCAATACCAGCCGCAGATCTACACCCGCAGCGGCAAGTGCCCCGCCGCCGAGGCGATTTTGTGCTGGTCCGCCGCCGATCACCCGGACGTGACCCACGAGGAATTGATGGCGGCGCTGGAGGACAGCGGCGACATCCTGGCCGTGGGCCGCTGGGCGCTGGAGCAGGCGCTGCGCCAGGTCCGCATCTGGCAGCAGGTGGTGCCGGAGTTCGGCATCAGCATGGATATCAGCAGCCGGCAGATCATCCAAAAGGGCTTTTTGGAGATCGTCTGCCAGCTGGCGCAGGATTATGCCCTGCCGCCCAACACCCTCTGCCTGGAACTGAACAACGGCTGTTACGCCGCGGGGGACCGGCATCTTTCGGACCTGACACGCATCCTGCGCAGCCACAACATCACGGTGGCGCTGGACGGCTTCTCGCCGGAGTGGTTCAGCGTAGAGATGCTGCGCAAGCTGAACCCCCGCTGGGTCAAACTGTCGTCCGACTTTGCCGGCGACGCCGAGGATGCCGTCAATCCCGCGCTGCCCGCTTTGCTGGCATTGTTCCACCAGCTGGGGATCTATGTCTGCATCAAGGGGATCTCCACCCGGCCGCAGGCCGCCCTGGCCGCGCGGGCGGGCGCCGATTTTGTGCAGGGCCCCCTCTATGCCCGGCCGCTGGCAGCCGAAGCGTTTGTGGCCGAATATATCCAGCCGCAGCGGGCGTGACCGCGCCTTGCCGGCTGTTTTGTCTGTTATGAAAGTTTAACAAAAGGAAGTTTCGCTTATGCCGCCGTCCTCCCCTGTCTTGATCAGCGCCTGCATCGTGTCCTACTGTGACTACGAGGAGGTCTGTGCCGCCGTGCGCAGCATTTTGCAGCACACCCCCGGCCAGCTGGACCTGTATGTGGTGGACAACGCCAGCCCGGACGGCTGCGGCGCCCGCCTGGCCGGGACAGACTTTGCCGACGGACGGGTGCAGGTGATCTGCCTGCCCCGGAATCTGGGGTTTGGCGGCGGCCACAACAGCGTGCTGCCCCGGCTGGAAAGCCAGGTGCATTTTATCCTGAACCCGGATATTCTGGTTCAGGACGATATCCTCCACGATCTGGCCGGCTGGCTGCTGGACCACCCGGACATTGCCATGGCCACGCCGCAGCTTTATTTTCCGGACGGCCGCATCCAGCATCTGCCCCGGCGCAAACCCACCCCCTGGGCGCTGTTTGCGCGGCAGCTGGCCCCGAAACTGCCCGGCTCGGTGTTTGACAAAACCGACCGGCATTACACCATGCAGGACGAGGACCTGACGAAACCGCGGCCTATCGAGTTCTGCACCGGCAGCTTTATGGCAGTGCGCACCGAGGTGCTGCGCCAGATCGGCGGCTTTGACGAGAGCTATTTTATGTATGTGGAGGACGCCGACCTGACCCAGAAGGTGCTGCGCTGCGGCAGGGTCTATCTGGCGCCGCAGTTCCAGGCCGTCCACGCCTGGCACCGCGCCCCCATGCGGGACGCCGGCAAGTTCAAAATGCAGCTTGCCAGCATGATGCGCTATTTCAAAAAATGGGGCGCCGGGAAAGGAAACCTATAAAGCCTGACAGCAGGCGCGGGGCAAAAACAGCGCCCGCGCCTGCTGTTTTGTTCGCCGTCCGCTTTTTGTACAAGGAGGTCCCCATGCACCCCTGTGAGCTTGTCCGCCGGTTTTATGAAATCGTCGTATCGCAGCACCTTTTGGAGCAGCTGCCGGAATACCTTTCTTCGGACTGTATGGTGCGCGACGGCGAACGGCTGGTCCCGGCAGGGATCGACGGCATGGCCGAACATCTGACCGCACTGCGCCGCACCTACCCCGACTACACCATGCGCATCACGCGCCAGTTTACCGATGGCGAATATGTGATCTCAGAGTTTGTGATGCGCGGCACCCACGGCGGCCTGTGGCTGGGCATCCAGCCCACCGGGCGGGTGCTGGAATTTAACGGCGTGGATATCGACCGGGTCAGAGACGGCAGGATCATTGAGCACGGCGGCGCGGTCAACACCTTCGAAACGCTGTGGCAGCAGGGGCTGATCGGGCCGCGGTGAGGATTTTGCCGCAAAACCGCCGGCCTGTATCTTGTTTTTCGCCTTTGGGTCTGTTACACTGATATTGTTTGTATGTTTGCCGGATTTTGTTTTGCTGTGCACATCAGGAGGTATGTTTGGAAATGCTGACGGATATTGAGATCGCCCAGGCGGCAAAAATGCTGCCCATTACCGAGATCGCGGCCAAGGTCGGGCTGACTGCCGATGAGATCATCCCCTACGGCAAGTACAAGGCCAAGATCGACCACAAGCTGATCCGCTCTGACAAGCCGGACGGCAAGCTGATTTTGGTCACTGCCATCAGCCCCACCCCGGCCGGCGAGGGCAAGACCACCACCAGCGTCGGCCTGGCCGATGCGATGAACGCCCTTGGCAAAAAGACGATGCTCTGCCTGCGGGAGCCTTCTCTCGGCCCGGTGTTCGGCATGAAAGGCGGCGCGGCCGGCGGCGGCTATGCCCAGGTGGTGCCCATGGAGGACATCAACCTGCACTTTACCGGCGACATCCACGCCATCGGCGCGGCCAACAACCTGCTGGCCGCCATGATCGACAACTCCATCCAGCAGGGCAATCCGCTGAACATCGACCCCCGCCGCGTCACCTGGAAACGCTGCATGGACATCAACGACCGACAGCTGCGCTTTATCGTGGACGGCCTGGGCGGCAAGGTCAACGGCACCCCGCGGGAGGACGGGTTTGACATCACCGTCGCCAGCGAGATCATGGCAGTCTTCTGCCTGGCCACCGACCTGAAGGACCTGAAGGAGCGGCTGTCCCGCATTGTCTGCGCCTATACCTACGACAACAAGCCGGTCACCGCAGGCGACTTGGGCGCGGCCGGCGCCATGACCGCCCTGCTGAAAGACGCCATTGACCCCAACCTGGTCCAGACGCTGGAAAACAACCCTGCCATCATCCACGGCGGCCCCTTTGCCAACATCGCCCACGGCTGCAACAGCGTCATGGCCACAAAGCTCAGCCTCAAGCTGGCGGACTATGTGGTCACCGAGGCGGGCTTCGGCGCGGATCTGGGCGCCGAGAAGTTTTTGGACATCAAGTGCCGCATGGCCGGCCTGAACCCCGACGCAGTGGTCATTGTGGCTACGGTGCGCGCTCTCAAGCACCACGGCGGCTGCGCCAAAGCCGACCTGAACACCCCCGACGCCGGGCTGGTGCGCAAGGGCGCCGCCAACCTGGCCCGCCATATCCAGAACATGAAAGACCAGTTCGGCCTGCCGGTCTGCGTGGCCATCAACGCGTTCCCCACCGACACTGCTGAGGAGATGGACGCGGTGCGCGCCATCTGCGCCGAAGCCGGTGTGCCCTGCGCCCTGTCCGAGGTGTTCGCCAAGGGCGGCGCGGGCGGCAAAGAGTTGGCCGAGACGGTGCTGTCCATCCTGGAGCACAAGCCCATCCGGTTCACCTACAGCCTGGACCAGAGCCTGGAGGAGAAGATCGAGGCGGTCGCCAAAAAGATCTACCGTGCCGATGGGGTCGAATTTTCCGCTGCTGCCAAAAAATCGTTGGCGCAGTATGCCGAGATGGGCTATGGCAGGCTGCCGGTCTGCATTGCCAAAACGCAGTATTCGTTCAGCGATGACGCCAAGCTGCTGGCCGCACCGGAGCACTTTACCATGCATGTGCGGGAAGTCCGCCTGTCCGCCGGCGCCGGCTTTGTGGTGGTCATCTGCGGCGCCATTATGACCATGCCCGGCCTGCCCCGCCATCCGGCCGCCATGGACATCGACTGCGACGAGAACGGCCGCATCACCGGTCTGTTCTGATACGGGGCAGGGCTTCCCTGCCGGCCGCGATCTCAAAAAAAAAATAGCTCCCGGCGTTTTGCCGGCCACGGCAGTGTGGCTGACAGAACACCGGGAGTTTTCTTCTCTGTTCATTTTTGAAGGCGGACGCAATATGGCCAGGGCGGGAGCAGCCGCCCCCCTGGGCGTCCGTCCGCCGGCAGAAGCCTGCAAAGAGCGGACTTTTGGGGGGCTGTTACAGTGCGTCCGCCGTTTCGGCGCTTTCCGAGGCGGCGGGTGCCGGATCGGCAGGCGGTTTTGCGGCGGCTTCCTGCACGGGAGAATCCTTCGACTCTCTGACTTTGATAGGCTTTGTTTTGCCAAACACATGGGCCACGTCCTCGGCCATCTCGCCGCCCGGAAGGGTGGCGCCGAAGGACGGCACAAAGAAGAACTTGCGGATCACAAAAATCAGACCGATGGACGCCACGCCCACCAGGCTTTCGATCGCCGTGCCGTGGCCCAGGATCATGTTGCGGGCAATGGCGTACAAAAGCACTTCCAGCGCGCTGCCGGGGCTGTGCTTGGCCAGCATCTTGATGAACTCAATGCCGATCACCAGGTTAAAGGCGTGCTCCAAAAAGGTCTGGAAGGCGTCGGTGCTGCCGTTGGCCCACAGTGTCATCATCTCTTGGGCCACCGGGATGGCGCTGAGAAGCAGCCCGGCCAGAACCAGCACCGAGATGATCACTTCAAGAAAACTGGCCAGCTCAGACACCTGGTCCCGCAAAGCATATTTGAGCCGTTCCTCGTAGCGGTGGAGCTGAGGGCGGGTCAGTCGGCGTTTCTGGGGGGATTCGTTCATGGGGCACCATCCTTTATTCCGTGGTTTGCTAAGCAGCAGAGGCTATCCATACAAAAATTATAACAGCAAAAGCATATTTTGTGCAAGTGGCGCACTGCCATCAGGAAGAAAAACCTGCAAAGCAGCGCAAAAGCCGGAGGGGCCGCCCTGTGTGGGCGGCCCCTCCGGCTTCTGTATTCGGTTTCGGAATCGTTCTGTTTCAGTGGTTCAGAGAGTCAACGATGCTGTCCAGGTCGCTCTCATTATCGCAGACGATCTTGACCGGCTGGCTGAAATCCAGGCTCATCAGGCCAAGGATGCTCTTGGCGTCCGCGATGCTGCCCTTGATATCATGCACGCCAACTTCGTTGTGGCATTTGATTGCGGCAGCAACGATCCCCTGCACTTCGGTGAAGTTGGAAATCTTAACTTGCCTTACCATAATAACTTTCCCTCCATTATTCCCATACGGGGCGGTGCGGCCGATGCCGCACGCGATAACTTCCCGCAAGGGGCATTATACCATAAGGGTCGCCGGACAAAAGCGATATTATCCCGCTCCGTATCAAATTCCCCGTTTTGTACAATGTACACAAATTCAGGATGGCAATTTTGGAACCTCAAACAAAAAGTACATCCTTGTTGTTTTTGTCAACTTCTATATTTTGGAAAATCGGAACGCAGATACAGGACAATCGGGCTGCAATTTGTCGATCAACACCGGATTTTGCAGCCGGCGGCCAGCCGGTCAGACAGTGCCCGGCTGGGGCACGCCTTTCATGGTCAGGGCAATGCGCTTCTTTTTTCCGTCGACGCTCAGCACCCGGACGCGGACCACGTCGCCCACCTTCAGCACATCGCGCGGGTGTTTGATGAAACGGTCGGAGATCTGGGAGATATGCACCAGGCCGTCCTGGTGTACGCCGATGTCCACAAAAGCGCCGAAGTCGATGACGTTTCGCACGGTGCCGGTCAGCTCCATGCCCTCTTTCAGGTCCTCCAGCCCCATCACGTCGCTGCGCAGAAGCGGCTTGGGCAGGCTGTCGCGCACATCGCGGCCGGGCTTTTTCAGTTCGGCAACAATATCGCGCAGGGTGGGTTCGCCCACACCCAGCTGGGCGCACAGGCCGGGCGCGCCCAGCTGCGCCACGCGGGCGTCCAGCTCCGCCATGGCCGGCGTGCCGATGTCCGCCGCCTTGTAGCCGCAGGCCTGCAGCAGCGCTTTGGCCGCCGGGTAGCTTTCCGGATGGACGGCGGTCTCGTCCAGCTTGTTTTTGGCGCCGGGCAGGCGCAGGAAGCCTGCGCACTGCTCAAAGGCCTTTGGCCCCAGCCCCTTGACCTTTTTCAGCTCGGTGCGGCTGGCAAAGGGGCCTTCGGTCTCCCGGCGGGCCACAATGTTTTTGGCGGTGGCGGCGGTGATGCCCGCCACCCGGCGCAAAAGCGGCGCCGAGGCGGTGTTCAGGTCGACGCCCACCGAGTTGACGCAGTCCTCCACCACGCCGTCCAGCGTCTCGTTCAGCCGCTTTTGGGGCATGTCGTGCTGGTACTGGCCCACGCCCACCGCCTTGGGGTCGATCTTGACCAGCTCGGCCAGGGGGTCCTGCAGACGCCGGGCGATGGACACCGCGCTGCGCAGGTTGACGTCAAACTGGGGGAATTCCTCCGCCGCCAGCTTGGAGGCCGAGTAAACACTGGCCCCCGCCTCGCTGACGACCATGTACTGCAGGTGCAGCCCATCGCTCTCGGCCAGCTCGCGGATGACGTCGGCGGCAAACTGCTCGGTCTCGCGGCCGGCAGTGCCGTTGCCGATGGCCAGCACCTCCACATGGTTCTGCCGGATCATCCGCTTGACGGCGGCCTTGGCCTGGTCCACCTTTTTGAATTCCGGCACCGGGTAGACGACGCCGGTGTCCAGCACACGGCCGGTGGCGTCCACCACCGCCACCTTGCAGCCCATGCGGTAGCCGGGGTCCAGCCCCATGACCACCTTGCCGCGGATGGGCGGCTGCATCAAAAGCTGGCGCAGGTTATCGCCAAACACCTGAATGGCACCCTCGGCGGCCTTGTCGGAAAGCTCGCCCCGCAGTTCGGTCTCCAGGCTGGGGTGGATCAGCCGCTTGTAGGCGTCCAGCGCGGCAGCCTCCACAATGGCGGCGCTGGGGCCGCCGGCGCGGCGGACAAACAGCTTGGCCGCGATGGCCGCTGCCCGGTCGGATTCCACCTGGATGGATACCTTCAAAAAGCCTTCCCGCTCGCCCCGGTCCAGCGCCAGGATGCGGTGGCCGGGGAGCTTGGAGACAGGCTCGGTGTAATCGTAATACTGGGCGTAGACGCTGTCCTCCTCTTTGGCTTTGACGCTGTGCACCAGGCCGAAGGCCCGGTAAAAACGGCGCAGCTCCGCCCGGCAGCGGGCGTCGTCAGAGATCTGCTCGGCCAGGATGTCCTGCGCGCCGGCCAGGGCGGCGGCCGCGTCGGGGACCTCGTCGTTTGTGTATTTGGCAGCTTCCGCCGCCGGGTCAAAGCCGGAATTTTGCCGCAGGACCGCGTCCGCCAGCGGCTGCAGGCCGCGGGCGCGGGCAATGCTGGCGCGGGTCTTGCGCTTGGGCTTGTAGGGGCGGTAGAGGTCCTCCACCTCGGCCAGCGTTTTGGCCGCGGCAATGCTGGCCTGCAGTTCCGGCGTCATGGCGTTCTGCTCGGTGATGCTGCGGCTGACTTCCTCCTTGCGGGCGTCCAGGCCGCGCAGGTAGTCCAGCCGCTCGCCCAGGCGGCGCAGCACCTGGTCGTCCATCGAGCCGGTGGCCTCCTTGCGGTAGCGGGCGATGAAGGGGATGGTGTTGCCCTCGTCGATCAGTTTTACGGCGCCCTCCACGTACCGGGGAGCCAGCTCAAACTCCTGGGCAAGCTGGGAAATATGGGGGTTGGGGGTCGTGGTCTCGCTCATGGTTTCTCCTCGTTTTCGGTCAGCCGGATCTCTCCGGTGGGAAGGTCGGTGTTCGGGTGTTCCGCAGGCGGCTCCCCTGCCCCGCCGTCATCCGGCACATCGGGCCGGGACGGGCCGGGCTGCGGCTCGACGTCCAAAATCGGCTCCGGCGCGGCGGGGACCGCCGCGGGCGCCGCGTGTTGTTTGCCGCGGCGCAGCCAGAGCAAATACAGCGCATAGGCCGCCAGCCCCGTCAGAGTGACGGCAAGGCCGACGTCCAGGCCGGGCGTTCGGTAGGTAAAGACGATCTCGGCATGGCCGGCGGGCACGCGCACCGCCATCAGGCCGTTGTCCACCTTCTCGATCCGGGCGGCCTGGCCGTTGACGGTGGCGGTAAAGCCGTCGTCGTAAGGGACGCTGAAAAAGACCAGCTGGTCGGAATCGTAATCGGTCACCGCGGTAAAACCGGTGCGGGTGGCCGTGAACTCCGTAACGCCCGCGGCGCGTCGGTCGCTGCAGTCCTGCACGTAATCGTCGTATCCCCGGTCAGCCAGGGAAGTGTCCGGCAGGGGCGAAAGGATATCCGAATAGCGGGCGATCTGCTCCTCGTCCAGCAGCACGGCGCGCATCAGGATGTTGCCGCGCTCCTCCTCCGGCACCGACTCGAACTGCTCCTGCGTGATGTAATACCGGTAGGCAAAGCCCATGGGAACGTAGTTGTCGTTTTCGTAGATCTGGTAGCTGCCCACCTCGTCCGCCAGGGTCCAGCCTTCCAGGGCCAGCTCCTGCCAGTTGTTCAGTTCGTCCAGCGGCACCAGGGTGTAGCGCACGCTCAGCAGCCCGCGCAGGGCGTACAGCTCAAAATCCGGCTTGGAGTTGACGTCGCGGGTCACGCCCACGGTGGGGTAAAACTCCAGGATGTGCGGCGCCACGGTGGAGTGGAAGAACTGGATGCAGCTTTTGTCCAGCCAGATGCCCATGTTGTTGTAGCAGTTGTAAGCGTCCAGGCGGTAAAAACTGTCCGACGGCAGCGCGGCGTTGACGTCGCCGGCCTCGTTGTAGGTCTGCTGGACAAAGTCGGCGTCGTTGTACCACTGGGCGTACTTGGCGATGGAGATATGTACGGTGCCGTACAGCCAGCTGAAGCCCATGACCGCCGCCAGCAGAATCGGGAAATAATGCCGCGTATGGCGGAAGAACCGCACGATGACGGCAAACAGCACCACGCCCAGCACGCTGATGCCGAAGATGGCCCAGAACCGCGCCTGGTTGTCCACCACGCCCAGCACAAAGTCGCCGTCCTCGTCCTGATTAGGCACCAGCGCAAAAGCCGCCGCCGACAGCGTAAAGAGCGCCACCAGCCGGTTTGCGCCCCAGAGGTTGGCGGTCTCGTCCTGCAGGGCCATGGCCGATGCGCCGCACAGGACCAGGATGGCCATATAGTACCAGCGGGCATAGTAGCTGGAATTGAGGGCATAAAAGGCGCTGTTGAGTACCGGCACCATGGCGCAGACCAGGCTGATCTTCAAGATCAGCGTAAAGGGGTGCCGCCGGCGCTTGCGGCAGAACGCCAGCCCCGCCGCAATGCCCACCACCGGCAGGTAAACGGACATGCTGGTCCACTTGATCACCCCGCCGCTGAACAGATCGGTCAGGTAGGGGGCGTCCGGCATCAGGAACATGCTGTACAAAATGGACAGATACTGCTGCGAGTTGCCGTACACCAGATAGCCGTACCCGGTAAAGGGGTCGATGGTGCGGGGGTTCTGCAAAAGCGACAGCACGGTGGGCACCAGCAAAAGCGCCCCCGCCGCGCAGCCGATGACCGTTTCCAGCGCCAGCGTGCCAAACCGTTTGAGGGTGATGTGATACTTGCGCGCCGCGCACATGCAGATAAAGTACAGCACCAGGAACACCGCCTGCCCGGCAAAGAAAAAGTAGTTGTTCAGCAGGCAGACCGCCACGCACAGCGGAAAGACGCCGCGCCGGCCGTCGATGGCGGTGTTGTCCAGCGCCGTCAGCAGATACGGGAAGATGGCCGGCGCATCCAGAAAGAAATAGAAAAAGATATTGTAGACGTTGAACCCGCAGAACGCATACAGGATGCCGCACAGCATGGCCATGCGGTCGTCCTTGGACCAGCGGCGGATCCACAGGTAGGCGCCGCTGCCGGCCACCGCAAATTTCAGGCAGAGCATGGGCGCCATCAGCCAGGGGATCCAGCGCGACGGCAGAAGGATGGTCAGCCAGAAAAACGGGCTGCCCAGCGAGTAATAAGAGTAAGCGTTGACAAAGCCACTGCCCAGATCGGTGGCCCAGCTGAACGTGCCCCCCTGCTTGACAAAGTCGTTGGTGTAGGCATAGAACGGGATCATCTGGTCGTTGAAGTCGCCGGCATAATGGAAAAAGTCGCCGTTTAGCCCGTCGATGATGCAGTGGGGCGCAAACAGCGCGGCGGCCAGCGCCAGGCAGAGCAGAAAGGTCCGTCCGTAGCGGCATTTTTGCTTTTGAAGGCTTACCATATGCTGTCCTCGTGCCGGCAGATGCTGCCGGGAATTTGGTCCAAGAAAGTCTGTGGAAGTACGGAAATTGGGCTGCCAAATGGTTTTCGCGTTTGGGGTTGTGTGGTATACTAAGATAGATCCGTGCCGTGCGCTGCCGCGCGGCGCCTGTTACCGGTACAGACGGAAAAGAAAGGACCCTGTTACAGATGGCCAAGACCTATCCCTTCAACGCGCTGCTGGGACGGATGAAGTACATCACCCGCTGGAGCCTGATGCACAACTCCCGCCCGGAATCCCTGAGCGAGCACACGGCGGACACCGCGCTGATCGCGCATATGCTCTGCCGCATCGCCCTGCACTGCACCGGCACCGGGGCGGGCATCCGCCCCGACACGGTGGCCACAGCAGCATTATACCACGATGCGCCCGAAATTTTAACCGGAGATATGCCGACGCCGGTAAAATACAAAAACGACGCCCTGCGCACCGCCTACAAGGCCGTGGAGGCCGAGAGCGCCCGCGCCATGGCCAGCCTGCTGCCGGAGGAGCTGGCGGCCGGGACGGCGCAATACCTGACCGGCGGCGTGCTGAACGACGCCGAGCGCAAGCTGCTGAAGGCCGCCGACCGGCTTTCGGCACTGATCAAGTGTATCGAGGAAGGCCAGAGCGGAAACCGGGAGTTCGAGGCCGCCCGCGCCCAGCAGGAAGCCGCCCTGCACGCCATGGACTGCCCGGAGGCGGAATACTTTATGGAACACATGCTGCCCTGCTACACCCAGAACCTGGACGAACTGACCCGCGGCCGGTTCTGACCGCGCCGGCCGCAGTTTAGTCCTGCGCCCGGTAGACGGCCTCGATCAGCCGGTCCACGTCCTCAAAATGGCTTAAGGTGGAGCAGGCCCGGCGCAAAGCCGCCGCGCCCCGCAGGCCCCGCATATAGTGGATGGCCTGGCTGCGGGCCTGGGGCATGGCGGTCCATTCACCCTTGCGCTCGCACATGTCGTAGATCTGCGCCCGCAGGGTGGCCATTCGCTTTTGCAGCGTGGGCGGCGCGGGGGCGGGTTCGCCGGCCAGGGCGGCCTTGATCTCGTCAAACAGCCAGGGGTTGCCCAGCGCGCCCCGGCCCACCATGACCGCGTCGCAGCCGGTCTCCCGCAGCATGGCCAGGGCGTCGGCGGCCGAGTTGACGTCGCCGTTGCCCACCACCGGGATGGACACCGCCTGTTTGACCGCTTTGATAACGCCGGGGTCGATGGGCGGGATGTACATCTGCTCCCGCGTGCGGCCGTGCACCGTGACCAGCGCCGCGCCGTTTTCCTGGCACTGTTTTGCCACCTCCACCGCGGTGATGTGGTCCGCGTCCCAGCCGGCGCGCATCTTTACGGTAAC
Organism: Candidatus Gemmiger stercorigallinarum; assembly: GCA_019119495.1. Classification (GTDB taxonomy): domain Bacteria; phylum Bacillota; class Clostridia; order Oscillospirales; family Ruminococcaceae; genus Gemmiger; species Gemmiger stercorigallinarum. Next base: position 206,162 of record DWWX01000020.1, read on the forward strand.
GGGCGTATCCCCTGCCGCGTCCACCGCGGCGCGCACCATGCGGCCGCAAAGCTGTGGGTCCAGCATCAGCTTGCTGCCCGCCCCGCCGCCGGTGATCTTGGGGGCCGGGCACCCCATGTTGATGTCGATGAGATCAAAGGCCAGCCCCTTGCCCCGAATGATGCGGATGGCTTCGGCCAGGGTATCCGGCTCATTGCCGAACAGCTGCACGGCGTAGATGCCGTGGGGGTCCGGGTCCCGCAAAAGCGCCACGCTTTTCTGGTCGCCGTAGGTGATGGCCTTGGCGCTTGCCATCTCGCTTACGGTATATGCCGCGCCGTGGTCCGCCATCAGGTGGCGGCATGCCGCGTCGGTAAAGCCTGCCATCGGCGCAAACACCGCCCCTTGGGGGATCTCCAGCTTGCCAATGCGCATTGCGCACGCTCCTTTCGTGGTTATTGCTTGATTGGCTCACAAAGCGGTTTTATTGTACCACATTGCGCACGGCGTGGCAATTTGTGGTATACTAAGTTGTCAAAGTGCTCAAGCAAAGCGATTTTCTCTGCCGCTTTGCTTTGTTGAGAAAGGAACGCGCCATGCAGGACCCGAATATCGACCACGGCGTCCGCTTTGACTGGGGCCGCGCCTCGGCAGACTATGCCCGTTACCGGGACATTTACCCGCCCGCCTTTTACGACGCCCTGATCTCCCGCGGGCTGTGCACAGCCGGGCAGCGGGTATTGGACCTGGGCACCGGCACCGGTGTTCTGCCCAGGGCGCTGTACCGTTATGGCGCGGGCTTCACCGGCGTGGACGCCGCCCCGGCGCAGATCGAGCAGGCAAAGCGCCTGGCCGCCCAGAGCGGCATGGACATCCGCTTTTTCTGTGCAAGGGCGGAGGACTGCCGCTTTCCCGAAGGCTCGTTTGACGCGGTCACGGCCTGCCAGTGCTTTGTCTACTTTGACCACGCCGCACTGGCGCCGCTGCTGCACCGCTGGCTGCGCCCCGGCGGGCGGTTTGCCGTGCTGTACATGGCCTGGCTGCCCGGCGAGGACGAGATCGCCGCACGCAGCGAGGAACTGATCCTGCGCTGCAACCCTGCCTGGACCGGCTGCGGCGAGACCCGCCGCCCCATTGCCATCCCGCCCGACTACGACGGATATTTTGTGCGGGAAACGCAGCAGGTGTTTGACCTGCCGGTACATTTCAGCCGGAAAAGCTGGCACGGGCGCATCCGCGCCTGCCGGGGCGTGGGCGCGTCGCTGGACAGCGGCGCCCTTGCCCGGTTCGACGCCGAGCACCGCGCGCTGCTGGCACGCACGGCGCCGCCGGAATTTGATGTGCTCCACTACGCCGCCGTGACCATCCTGCGGCGGGCTTAGCGGCCGCTCCAGCGTGTCGAGAAACTCGACACGCTGCAAAGTGGGCAACAGCCGCGCATGGCTGCGCTTTTCTCTTTCTGTCCCTTCCAATCCATTTTAGACTTTATCCATCGGAGGCCACAACATGAAATTACTTGTCCTGGACGGCAACAGCCTGGTCAACCGCGCGTTCTTCGGCATCAAGGTGCTGACGACCAAGGACGGCCGATACACCAACGCCATCTACGGGTTCCAGAACATCCTGCTCAACCTGCTTTCGGCCCACAAGCCGGACGCCGTCGCCATCGCCTGGGACGAGAAGGCCCCCACCTTCCGCCATAACGCCTACGACGGCTACAAGGCCACCCGCCACGGCATGCCGCAGGAACTGGCCGAGCAGATGCCGGTGCTGAAACAACTGCTGGCCGATCTGGGCTTTGCCCAGGTCAGCAAGGCGGGCTGGGAGGCCGACGATATCCTGGGCACGCTGGCCGCCGCCAATGAGGCGCAGGGCGGCGCCACCCTGCTGGCCACCGGCGACCGGGACAGTTTGCAGCTGGTGGACAAAGCCACCACCGTGCTGCTGGCCACCAACCGGGAAACGCTGACGATGGACGAGGATGCCATCCGCGAAAAATACGGCGTGACCCCGCCCCAGCTGATCGAAGTCAAAAGCCTGATGGGCGACAGTTCCGACAACATCCCCGGCGTGGCGGGCATTGGCGAAAAGACGGCGCTTTCGCTTGTGCAGAAATTCGGCAGCCTGGCAGGCGTTTACGAGAACATCGACGACAAGGCCATCAAGCCCAAGCAGCGCGAAAACCTGCTGAACCACCGGCAGGAGGCCGAGATGAGCCGCATGCTGGGAACCATCCGAAAGGACGCGCCCATCGAGACCGACCCCGCCGCCTACGCCCGCACCGCCGGCGACCCGGCGGACGCCGCCCAGCTGCTGGCCGACCTGGAGATGCACAAGCTGGCCGAACGCTGGGGCCTGGACGAGACCGCTGCCCAGCCGGAAACGCCGCTGGCCGAGGTGGAGGCCCAGCCCCTGCCGCTGGCTTTTGACGGCCGGTATTTTGTGGCGCAGGTTGCCGCAAAGGACGGCAGCGGTGCCTGGTACGCGGTGCAGACGCAGCCGGAACCGGCTGTCTTTTGCCTGGACGACGCGCTGCTGCCCGCTTTGCTGGACAGCGGCGCCGAGGTGTGGGCCTTTGACGCAAAGCCTTTGTACCGCAAAGCCCTGGCCGCCGGCGGCGTGGGCAGGGCCATCCGCTTTGACGGCAAGCTGGCTGCCTACCTGCTGAACCCTTCCGCCAGCAAATACGAGGTCGCGCCGCTGGCCGCCGAGTACGGCGTCCGCCCGGCGTTTGCCTGCGCCGAGTTTGCCGACGCCGGTGTGCTGGCCCCGCTGCTGGAAACGCTGCGCCGGAAACTGGACGAACAGGGTATGGCTGCGCTGCACGATGCGATGGAGTTGCCGCTGGCCCGCGTGCTGGCGGACATGGAGCGCATCGGCTTTGCAGTGGACGCTGAGGGCATCCGCCGGTTCGGCGTGGAGCTGAAGGAGGAGCTGGAAGCCCTGCTGGCCCGCATCTATGACGAGGTGGGTTACACCTTTAACCTGAACAGCCCCAAGCAGCTGGGCGAGGCGCTGTTTGACAAGCTGGGTCTGCCGCCCCGCAAAAAGACCAAAAGCGGCTATTCCACCGACGCCGAAACACTGGAGAGCCTGCGCCCTTACAGCCCGGTGGTGGACGACATTTTGAAATACCGCACCTACCAAAAGCTGAACTCCACCTATGCGGAGGGGCTTTTGAAGGCCATCGGGCCGGATGGGCGCATCCATTCGACGTTTATCCAGACCGAGGCCCGCACCGGGCGCATCAGCTCCACCGAGCCCAATTTGCAGAACATCCCCATCCGCACCGAGCTGGGCAGCCGGCTGCGGGGTTACTTTGTGGCGGACGGCGGCCGCACGCTGGTGGACGCCGATTACAGCCAGATCGAGCTGCGCATTTTGGCGCACATCACCGGCGACGAGGCCATGCAGCACGCCTTCCAGAGCGGGGCGGACATCCACCGCTCCACCGCCGCCAAGATCTACGGCATCCCCCAGGAGGCCGTCACCCACGAGCTGCGCACTTCGGCCAAGGCGATCAACTTCGGCATCATGTACGGCAAGGGGGCCTTCTCGCTCAGCCGCGACCTGGGCGTTTCGGTCAAGGAGGCGGAGGCCTTCCTGAAAACCTACCTGAACACCTTCCCCAAGGTGGACGGCTACATGAAGGACTGCATCGCCCACGCCAGGGAAAACGGTTACGTTTCCACCCTGTTCGGCCGCCGGAGGCCGCTGCCGGAGCTGGCAAGCTCCAACTTCCAGGTGCGGGCCAGCGGCGAGCGGATGGCCCGCAACACCCCCATCCAGGGCACCGCGGCGGACATCATCAAGCTGGCGATGGTCCACGTCTGGCAGAGCCTGCGGGACGAGGGGCTGCAGGCCCGCCTGCTGTTGCAGGTACACGACGAGCTGATCGTGGAGGCCCCCGCCGGCGAGGTGGAGCGGGTCAAGGCGCTTTTGAAGGAGAAGATGGAGCAGGTGGTGCGCTACTCGGTGCCGCTGACCGTCGATGTGGGCACCGGCAAGACCTGGCTGGAAGCGCATTGAGAAGCGGACATTCGGCCGCGGGGGATGGCGAGAATGGGCAAAGCAACAACATTCCATGCCGCGAATGTTTTTTCCCGGCAAGCAGACCAGCTTTCCAGCCATGCAAGGCAAATCGAGCCATGTAAAGTATTGCCGCTTTGCGAGTCATCCTGGCCTCTTTAGCAAAAAGGCCCGCCCTGCCGCGGCGCCTCTTTTGCCTGCATCGGAAGACCGTGCAGAACGCAGGCCCCCCCATGGAAAGACGGCACAGCAAACACAACAAAAACAGTCGTGCCCGCGGGCACAGAGTGGTTGGTGAAAGAGACAGATGTATATTTTGGGAATCGAATCGACCTGCGACGAGACGGCGGCCGCCATCGTGCAGGACGGCCGGACGCTGGTCTCCAATGTGATCAGCACCAGCGTCAAGGAGCAGGCGCTGTACGGCGGCGTGGTGCCGGAGATCGCCAGCCGCCGCCATATCGAATATATCAGCCCCACGGTGGAGAAAGCCCTGGCCGACGCCAACATGACCATGGCCGACGTGGACGCGGTGGCCGTGACCTTTGCGCCGGGGCTGATCGGCGCGGTGCTGGTGGGGGTCAACTTTGCCAAGGGGCTGGCCTACGCCAGCGGCAAGCCGCTGGTGCCGGTGCACCATCTGCGGGGGCACATTGCCGCCAATTATCTGACCGACCCGGAACTGGAACCGCCGTTTCTCTGCCTGGTGGCCAGCGGCGGGCACAGCCATATCGTGATGGTGGAGGATTGGTGCCGCTACAAGGTGCTGGGCCGCACGGTGGACGACGCCGCCGGCGAGGCCTTTGACAAGGTGGCGCGCACGCTGGGCCTGCCCTACCCCGGCGGCCCCAGCGTATCCGCGGCCGCCAGAACCGGAGACCCCCACGCCTACCGCCTGCCCACGCCCCACGTGGAAGGCAAATACAATGTGAGTTTTTCCGGCCTGAAAACCGCCGTCATCAACGAGGTGCACAACGCCCGGCAGAAAGGGCTGGAGATCAGCGTGCCGGACATGGCCGCCAGCTTCCAGGAGCGCATCGCCCAGATTTTGGCCAAAAAACTGCTGGCCGCCGCGGCGGATACCGGCGCAAAAACCGTCTGCCTGGCGGGCGGCGTGGCCGCCAACGGCCGGCTGCGCCAGCTGGTGAACGACGGCGTGCAGAAACTGGGCGCCAAAGTGTATCTGCCGGAGCTGAAATACTGCGGCGACAACGGCGCCATGATCGCCGCGCAGGGGTATTACGAGTATCGGGACGGCAACCTCGCCGGCCTGACGCTCAACGGCCTGCCCACCCTGCCGATCGATTACCGGTAAGCGGTTTTCCGCTTGATCTCTTCGATTCTCACATTCTGAAAGGCGGTGACTGGATGAAACGCGGCCTTGACTTTGCTCCATGCAAGGCTTGATGGAACAAACTTGTATGGAGCATGTACAGGATTCCATTCCGGACAGCCTTGCATTTTGAGACTGCAAATGCAAAGGAGAACAGAAATGGAATATCATTTTACCAAGATCGACCTTAACCGCTGGTCCAGAGGGAAACTGTTTTGCACCTACATTGACCATATGCGCATCGTCATGAGCCTTACGGTCGAATTGGATGTGACGCATCTGCTGGAGCTTTCCAAAGCCAATGGGCTGAAGTTTTATCCCTGTATGATCTGGGCGGTGTCAAAAATTATAAATGCCCACGACGAGTTCAAATACGGTTGGGGTTCTGACGGCGGTTTGATCCGATGGGATTTCGTCTCCCCTTCCTACGCAGACTTCCACAAGGAGGACGAATCCTTCACCAAGCTTGTGACCGGATATTCGCCCGATCTGTTGGATTTCCACGCACGCTTTCTGGCAGACAGAAAATCGTACAGAGACTGCCGCGGCTTTGCCGAACGCCAGCCGCCCAACTTTTTTGATGTATCCTGCCTGCCCTGGGTCCGCTACCAGCACTTTGACGTCCATGTTTTCGACGAGGGGACGTTTTTGGCGCCGGTTGTCACGTGGGGAAAATACACGCCGGAACACGGCAGGTATCAAATGCCGGTCAGCATGAACATCCACCACGCTGTGGCGGACGGGTTCCATTTGTCCCGATTTTTTATCGAGCTTCAGGAGCTTGTCCAGGCTTTCCCCTGCGCACAAATCTGACAAGGGGTCTTTTTATGAACGGCTTTCTTTTGCTGGTCCCCTTTTTCCTGATCCGTTTCGGGCTGATGGCCCGGCTTGACCATGCTTCGCTGGCCCGTGCCGCCCATTTTGCGCCGATGCGGGGCGGGGAGCGGGCGGCGTATCTTGTGTATCAGCTGGCAAACGCCGGCATTCTGCTGTATCCGCTGTTTCTGACGGTGCCGGCGGAGCTTAGCTGGCCGACAGCCGCGGGTGCGGCGCTGTATCTGGGCGGGCTGGCGCTGTGCTCCGCTTCCGTCATCTGCTTTGCCCGGCCGGACGCCCGCGGGCTGAACCGAAACGGCGTCTACCGCTATTCCCGCAATCCCATGTATTTGGCGTATTTTCTTTGCTTTGCCGGCATGGCAGTGCTGACCCGCTCCTGGGGGCTGCTCGCCCTGGTTCTGGTGTTTCAGGTCTGCGCCCACCGGGTCATCCTGGCCGAGGAGCGGGAATGCCTGGCGCGGTTCGGCGAACCGTACCGGCAATACATAGAACAGGTGCGGCGTTACCTGTAAATCTTTTCTTTTTATATGGGATCCCCCGGTTTGGGCGCAGGAAAGGCCCGGACCGGGGATTTTTGCTGCCATAAGGCGTTTCCCGGCGGTTTGGGCAACCTTTGGTCAGCACTTGCTTTCCCGCATTTTTTCCGCCGGCATCGAATACACTGGAACAGCCGGCGGATCGATCCTTTGCCGGCTGCCTGGCCGCGGCGAAGGGAGGTGCGGTGCTTGAAAACGGTCATCTATCTGGATGTACTGCTGCTGGTCAACTTTCTGGCCGGATACTTTCTGCTGATGGCGGCGGGGCTTCTGTCCGGCTGTGCGGCCCGGCAGCTTCGGCTGCTTGCGGGGGCCGGGCTGGCGGCGCTCTCGGCGCTTGTCTTGTTCGCGCCGGAACTGCCCTATCCGGCGCAGATCCTGTACAAACTGGGCACCGGTGCGGCGGTGGTCTGGGCGGCGTTCAGCTTCCGGGGCATCCGGCGGTTTTTGTGCGCCGTATTCTGGTACGCCACGCTCAACCTGCTGCTGGCCGGGCTGGCGCTTTTGGTCATCACGCAGACGGGCGCGCCCTTTGTCGAGACAAACAACCTGGCGGTCTATCTGCGCGTCTCGCCGCTGGTGCTGCTGGCGCTGGCGGGGGTCTGCTGCCTGGCGGTGGAGCTGGCCCTGCGGTTTTTGGGCCGGGCCGAACCGCCGGCCGAAACCATCGGCGTGGAGCTGGAGCTGTGCGGCGCCAAGGTCTGCCTGCGGGCGGCGCTGGACACCGGCTGCCATCTGAAAGATCCCATCACCTGCCTGCCGGTTCTGCTGGTCAGCTACCCGGACGCCGAGACCCGCCTGCCACAGCCGCTGCGGGAATTTTTGGACGCCTGGTTTGGCGGCGACCCGCCCGCCGAGCCGCCGGATGGGCTGCCGCTGCGGCTGATCCCCTGCACCACCGCCGAGCAGGCGGCGCTGCTGCCGGGGTTTGCGGTGGGGCGCATCGGGCTGATCTCGCCCCGCGGGGTGATGCCGCTGGACCGCACGGCGGTGGCGTTTTCCCGCCAGAGCTTCGGCAGCGAAAAATGCGAGGCCCTGTACGGGTCGGATTTCCTGTAAAAGGGCTGCGGCCATGAAAATGTAACTGCGCCGGAACTACTCAAAAAGGTCCAGCGCATGACAGCCCCGCCCCTGCCGGGCTTTTGTACATAGATCCGTCCCGACACTGTCCACTGGAAAAGGAGGTTTCCGCCATGACCATCGCCCAGGTAAAGGAACGCATCGGCCGGTTTCTTTTGCAGGTTTCCGCCCCGCAGACGCTGCACTACATCAACGGCCCCGATACCCTGCCGCCGCCGCTCTCGCCGGAGGAAGAACGGGAGGTCTTTGCGGCGCTGGCCGCCGGCAGCCCGGACGCCCGCGACCGGCTGATCACACATAACCTGCGGCTGGTGGTGTACATTGCCAAAAAGTTCGAAAGTTCCACCGCCGGCATCGAGGACATGATCTCCATCGGCACCATCGGGCTGATCAAGGCGGTAAACACCTTTGAGCCGGACAAGAACATCAAGCTGGCCACCTACGCCAGCCGCTGCATCGAAAACGAGATCCTGATGTATCTGCGCAAAGGCTCCAACCGGCGGCAGGACGCCAGCATTGACGAGCCGCTGAACACCGATTCCGACGGCAACGAACTGCTGCTGGTGGATGTGCTGGTCAGCGAGGATGCCCAGGTGGGCGAGGAGCTGGAGCGAGGCGCCGAGCGCGCCGCGCTGCGCCGGGCCGTTGACCGGCTTGCCCCGCGGGAACGGCAGATCATGGAGCTGCGCTTTGGCCTGTACGGCGGCACCGAGCATACCCAGAAGGAGGTTGCCGACATCATCGGCATCTCGCAGAGTTATATCTCACGGCTGGAAAAGCGCATCATCAAGCGGCTGCGGCGGGAGCTGGAAGCCGCGGTGTAACGGCTGCATACGGCGGCACAGGCCCCCGGCGCAGGGGAGCGTATCCCCTGCGCCGGGGGCCTGGCTTTGTCCGAGCGTTTGCTCAGCGTTTCATCTTGCCGGAAGTCCCGGTGACAAATTCGGTCGAGATGCCGCCCATCACATTCATCTCCGCGCCGGGGGCGAACACGGCAAAATCGAAGCCGTCCTGCGTCCAGGTAAAAATGGATTCCCGCCCCGGAGACTGGCTCAGCGTCACATCCACATCCCCTACCGGGAAGATGCCAACGCTCTCATACTCGTAGTCCCGGTAGCGAGCGGGCAGGTTCAGCGTCCCTGTCGGGGCGGCCCGCAGGGTCACGTCGTCGCTGTGCGCCACCGAGAATTCCACCTCCGCCACGCCGTCGTCCACCAGCCAGTAGCGGGTGGGCGTCAGGGTGTCGGTATCCGGCAGGCCGTCCAGCCGGAAGTCCCGGTAGCCCAGGTAGTCCGGCGTCTCGTACTCCACATAGGTTTCCCGTCCGTCAGGCCGGGGCGTATTCCGTGGGCCGCGGTTTATCACTACCAGCACGACCGCCAGCCCGGCCGTGGATGCGGCAAATACTGCTGTCAAAATGACCCAGATGGATTGTTCCATAACCATCCCCCCTCCTGCGCTATCCTATGCCGGCAGCCGTGCGGTCGTGCCACGGTTTCCAAAATTTGTATTGTCTGCCCCGGAGGTTTTGGGCCCATACTCCTGTCACAGGAGGATGGCGAAGATGTATGCAGGAAAAGTAGAGATCTGCGGTGTAAACACCGCGCAGCTTCCCGTTTTGAGCGAGAAACAAAAGACCGCGCTGCTGGCGGCCGCCCATGCGGGGGACGCCGACGCACGGCAGCAGATGATCCAGGGCAACCTGCGCCTGGTGCTGAGCGTGGTGCAGAAATTTGCCGGCCGGGGCGAGAATCTGGACGATCTGTTCCAGGTGGGGTGCATCGGGCTGATCAAGGCGATCGACCACTTTGACCCGGCACAGAACGTGCGCTTTTCCACCTACGGCGTGCCGATGATCGTGGGCGAGATCCGCCGCTTTCTGCGGGATAACAACGCTGTGCGGGTCAGCCGCTCCATCCGCGACCTGGCCTACAAGTCGATGCAGGCGAGAGAGGCATTGCAGCAAAAAGGCGGCCGGGAACCCCATATCGCGGAGATCGCCGAGTATGTGGGCGCGGCGCCGGAGAACGTAGCCATGGCGCTGGAGTCGGTGGTGGAGCCGGCCAGCCTGTACGAGCCGGCCTACTCGGACGGCGAGGACAGCGTTGCCATCATGGACCAGGTCAACGAGGGCAGCAGCGAGGAAAGCTGGATCAGCGATATCATGTTCCGGGACACCGTGCGTGCGCTGACCCCGCGGGAAAAAAAGATCATCTCTCTGCGGTATCTGGCCGGCAAAACCCAGATGCAGGTCGCCAGAGAGATCGGCATCAGCCAGGCACAGGTCAGCCGGCTGGAGAAAAATGCGCTGCGCCGCATCAAAGAGGAGATCTCGGCCGGGTAAGGCCGGGCGGCAGCGCATCGGCACAGAAAACAGGCAGGCCGCGAGGAATCTACCCGCGGCCTGCCTGCACTTTTTTGTGGTTCTGTTATTGTTCCGGCTTTTTGGCGTCGGTCTCGCTGCGGGAGGTTTCCCCGGCCTGACCTGCCTCCTGCTGCGGGTGCTGACGTGCCGCCTGCTGCTGGCGGCGGCGCTGCTGCTCCCGCTTGCGCTGCTGCAGCGCCGCACGCAGGTCAGGCAGCTGTATGCCGCAGCGTTCCAGCGCCCGGTTAAAGGACTTTTTGTTTTTGTACAGGATTCCGGTAATGCCCAGGTTATAGGCAGCCTGGGCGTTTGCGCGGCTGTCGTCCACAAAGATGGATTCCTCGTAGACCAGATGGTATTTCTGCATCAGCAGGGTGTAGATCTTGGGGTCCGGTTTGTTCACGTGGACGTCGCAGGAAGCGATGCCGCCGTCGAACAGCGGGAAAAATTCCCGCTCCCGGATATGCTCCATCGTGTCGGCAGCGATGTTGGACAGATAATACAGGTGATAGCCGGCCAGTTTCAGCTGCATCATCGTCTTGACGGTGGAGCGTTTGGTATGCAGGATCTTTTCCCACTCGTCAATGACGGTCTGCACCTCAAAAGTGCGGCCCACCTGGGCGGCGTTTTCCAGCATGATACGGTTGGCCGCCGCACGGGTGATCAGCCCGGCGTCCAGGTCCTCCCACTCTTTGCTGCCGAAGGTCAGGTCATAAACCGCGTCCTCGGCCGTTTTGTTCATAAAATAGTCCAGCAGAAAATCGCGGGGGTTGAAGTCGATGACGACCCCGCCCAAATCGAAGATGATATTTTTATACATAACGGGATCAGCCTCCGTGCCGGGATTGCCCTTGTCCTGCGCCCACCTGTGGCCGAAACGCCGGCGAGCACATTTCTTCAAAACATTACCCTGCCATTATACACGAAAATCCGTCCGCTGTCACCTGCGGCGGTGGAACAAATTGCCCCCTGCGTCATATATTGTACCAGGCACTGCGCAGGGCGCAGCGTTCCGCAGTCAAGAGAGAGGTGACCGCCGTGACGCTCCACGATTTGAAATGCAAGGACGTGATCCAGTTCAAAACCGGCGAAAACCTGGGCCGCATCGACGATGTGCGCTTTGACGAGGTCAGCGCCCAGCTGCAGGGGGTGGTGCTGCACGGGCGGCGGCACCTGTTCGGCCTGCTGGGCCGGGACGACGACTTGGAGATCGCCTGGAAGGACATCAAGAGCATCGGCCTGGACGTGGTGATGGTGGACGCCCCGGAAGCCGCTGCCCGCCCGCCAAAGCGTTCGCTTTTCGGTTTTTAGCCCCGGAAACCGCCAATGAAACAGAAAATGCCTGCCGGCTTTTCCGGCAGGCATTTTGTGATTGCGTTATAGGGTCGGCTCAGCCCTTGATGGCAGCGGCGACCTCGGCAGCGAAGTCCTCGCTGCGCTTCTCCAGGCCCTCGCCCTTGACGTAGTGGGTGTACTCGGCGATCTTGATGTCGCCGCCCAGCTCCTTGGCGGTGGCAGCCACGTACTTGCTCACGTCCATGCTGCCGTCCTTGATGAAGGCCTGATCCATCAGGCAGGACTCCTTGTAGAACTTGCCCAGTTTGCCGATGGCCATCTTCTCTTTGATGGCGTCGGGCTTGCCGGCAGTCTTGGGATCGTTGGCCATCTGGGCCAGGACGATCTCCTTCTCCTTGTTCAGCACGTCGGCGGGGACCTGCTCGCGGTTCAGGTAGCTGGGGTTGGCCGCAGCGATCTGCATGGCGATGTCCTTGCCGAAAGCGGCGAACTCCGGCTTGGCGGCGACCTCGTCGCTGGTCTCGAACTTAACGATAACGCCGTGGGTGCCGCCGCCGTGGACGTAGGCGGCGCAGTGGCCCTCGTAACGGGCAAAGCGGCGGACCTTGATGTTCTCCTTGATGACCAGGATCAGGGCCTTCAGGGCGTCGTCAACGGTGCCCTCGCCCATCTTGCAGGACATCAGAGCGTCCAGGTCGGCGGGGTTCTCGTCCGCAACGACCTTGGCCAGCTGCTTGGTGAAATCAACGAACTTGTCGTTCTTGGCAACAAAGTCGGTCTCGGCATTGACCTCGACGACGACGGCGCAGTTGTCGTAAGCGACAGCGTAGACCATGCCCTCGGCGGCGATGCGGCCGGCCTTCTTGGAAGCGGTGGCCAGACCCTGCTCGCGCAGGATCTCCACAGCCTTGGCAAAGTCGCCGTCCGCCTGGGTCAGAGCCTTCTTGCACTCCATCATGCCGCAGTCGGTCTGGCGGCGCAGTTCCATAACGTCTTTTGCAGAAATAGCCATACTGTTTGTCCTTTCCGTTTCAAAAGTTCATGTGGATCGCGTTGGGGCGGGGATGGCTCAGGCCTCGGCCTGCTCCTGGGCGGGGGCCTCCTCGGCGTTGTCCTGGACGCCCTGCTTGCCCTCCAGGGCAGCGTCGGCCATGGCGCCGGAGATCAGCTTGACAGCGCGGATGGCGTCGTCGTTGCCGGGGATGACGTAATCGATCTCGTCGGGATCGCAGTTGGTATCGACAATGGCGATGATGGGGATGTGCAGCTTGCGGGCCTCGGCCACAGCGATGCGCTCCTTGTGGGGGTCAACGATGAACATGGCCTTGGGCAGACCCTTCATGTTCTTGACGCCGCCCAGGTACTTCTCCAGCTTGGACATCTCCAGCTCCAGCTTGACAACTTCCTTCTTGGGCAGCAGGTCAAAGGTGCCGTCCTCCTGCATGGTCTTCAGCTGGTCCATGCGGTCGATGCGCTTGCGGATGGTGCGGAAGTTGGTCAGCATGCCGCCCAGCCAGCGGGCGTTGACGTAGTGCATGCCGCAGCGGTTGGCCTCGTCACGGATGGACTCCTGCGCCTGCTTCTTGGTGCCGACGAACAGGATGTCGCCGCCGTTGGCGACGGTCTCGCGGACAAAGTTGTAGGCCTCGTCCAGCTTCTTCACGGTCTTCTGCAGGTCGATGATGTAGATGCCGTTGCGCTCGGTGAAGATGTACTTCGCCATCTTGGGGTTCCAGCGGCGGGTCTGGTGGCCGAAGTGGACACCGGCCTCGAGAAGCTGTTTCATGGATACGACTGCCATAGTGATTTTCCTCCAATATGATTTAGTTTTACCCTCCGCACCGCGTGATCGTTTCCTAACCCGTTCCCAAAACGGAAAAAGGCACAAAAAAACAACGCAATGCGTGTGTATTGCCGTAATATAATAGCACAAGGTTTTGGGGATTGCAAGGGGATTTTGCTGCAAATCTGCACTTTTTTGCCGGGCTCTCTGTATTGGGACGGGTCCGCGGCGGTTTTGGCGGGCCCGCTCCCCCGCTTCGACGTTCTTCCCGGCACAGCAGACCCCCGGCACGGGACATACCGCGCCGGGGGTATTGTTGGCTTTGGGGGCGGATGTTATTCCGCAGCTTCCTCCCCTGCCGGCGCGTCGGCGTCAGGCAGCGGCTGGCGGCGGGCAAACACCTTGCTTGCAAAGAACGGCAGGTGCAGGATGCCCAAAAATACCAGCGAGAAGGCCACGTCAGGCCAGGTGTAGACGTTGTTCTGGAAGGTCAGGTCCGGGACAAAGACCAGGCCCAGGTTGTTGTTGATGAAGTGCATGAGGACGGCCACCCAGATGTTGCCGGTCTTCATGTAGCCCCAGGCCATGACGACGCCGTAGCAGATGCAGCAGCCGACCTGGGCGGCAATGCTTTGCAGCGGGGTGTCGGGCGCGTAGTAGAACAGGTTCAGCGGCAGATGCCACAGGCCCCAGATCACGCCCAGCAGCACCACGCCCAGCCGGTTGCCGAACTTTGCCTGCATGTGCGGCTGCAGATAGTAGCGCCAGCCGTATTCCTCGCCAAAGAAGCAGAGGAAGCTGAGGAAGAAGTTGAGGATGACGTTGACCAGCATGATATAGGGCACCGGCGTGGCCAGATACTCCAGGTACTCGCCCTGGGTGCCGGTGAGGAACGCCGGCACAAAGATGCGCAGCACATACAGCCCTGCAAAAGCCAGGCTGCCGATGACGACGCCCTTTGTGCTGCCCTTGCGCCAGCCGATGCCGTAGGCGGCGCGCTTGGGATGCTTGGTCAGCGCCAGCCCCACCCAGGCGGCAATGCTGCCGCCCATGACGATAAAGTTGCTGATCAGCAGCCAGGGCAGCTGCGGCGCGGCTACCGACGCAATGGCGGATACCACCATGACCGCGGTGATCAGCAGGTAAAGCACAAAGAAACCGCGGGGGAGGTCCGGGTCGGCGCGGCGGGTGACCAGGTACCCCAGCATGACGCCCGCCGCCGGGTACATCATCTGCGCCAGCGGAAAAACGTTCACATCCGCGCCGGAAGCATAGCCAAAATACAGCGGGATGCCCATGAGATACGTCAGGCCAAAGGCAATGATCAAAAACAGCACCATACGGGTGCGGGATGCGCTTTTTGCGTTCATTTTTCGTCCTCCTCGGATTCTTCTGAAATGTCGTCCAGTGTTTTGCGCCGCTTTTTGTAAACGGCCGAGGCCGCCTGCAGCGCGGCGAACGCCAGCACCCAGGTAAAGGCCGCCGTGATGACCGCGCCGGGCAGGTAATCATAGTTCATCGCGCCGGCGATGGCCGCCGCGATCAGCGCCGTCATGGCGTTGGCGCCTGCTGTGGGCTGAAAGGTGCGGTCCCATAGCCCGGACCAGAGATTGGCCGCCAGCATGACCGCCGACGTTCCCACCAGCAGGATGCCCTCCGGCAGGTACTGGGCCAGCGGCGCGTCCTGCGCCGCCTGCACCACGATGGAAACCACCAGCCCGCCGTACAGCACCCAATAACCGTAATGCTCGATCTTGAGCTGCTTGATCTCCTGCATCTCGTCCAGCTTGCTGCGCTTGAAGATGGAATTCATTCCGGTTCGTCCTCCTCCCAGAACAGTTCGTCCAAAGATTTGCCCAGCACCCGGCAGATGGCACGGCACAGGCGGATGGTGGGGTTGTACTCGCCTTTCTCGATCGCGTGGATCGTCTGGCGCGAGACCCCCACCGCCGCGGCAAGGTCCCCCTGCGTCATGTCCTTCTCAGCACGGGCGGCTTTCAGCTTCAGGTTCTTTGCCATCGGGCCACCTCCGTTCTGGATACAGAATAGCACACGCATTCCATATTGTCAAGTATATATCACTTTTTTATCTTATGACTTTACTTTTTGTCGCCCGGCTTTGTTTGGAAATTCTCCGGCCGCCATGCCCCGGCGCAGTTGCGGCTGAGGGTCGGACTGTGTTATGATACTAATATAAATACGAAAAAAGATGCGGCCCCCGCCGGGCGTGCTCCGACAGGGTCAAAACGCTGATATAAAGGATGGCTTTGCTATGAAAGACGGATTTCTTGCGGTACGCGCGGCCTCGCCTGCGCTGCGCGTGGCCGACTGCGAATACAACACCGCCCAGATCCTGGCCGCCATGGAGGACGCCGGCCGGGCGGGCGTCCGGCTGCTGTGCCTGCCGGAACTCTGCCTGACCGGCTACACCTGCGGCGACCTGTTTTTGCAGGCCGCATTGCTCCGCGGCGCCGAGGCGGGCCTGCGCGAGCTGCTGCGCGCCTCGCAGGAGCATGACATGGTGGTGCTGGCCGGGCTGCCTGTGACGGTGGACGGCAAGCTGTACAACTGCGCGGCGGCGCTGGCCCGCGGCAGGCTGCTGGGCCTGGTGCCCAAGACCTGGCTGCCCAATTACAGCGAATTTTACGAGCTGCGCCACTTTTCCCCCGGCCCCGCCGAGGTGCAGGAGCTGACCTTTGCCGGGCAGCGGACGCTGTTTGGCTCCCGCCTGCTGTTTGCCTGCCGCCAGATGGAAAGCTTTGTGCTGGGCGTGGAGCTGTGCGAGGATCTGTGGGCGCCGGTGCCGCCCAGCTGCGGGCTGGCGCTGGCGGGGGCCACCGTCATTGCCAACCTTTCGGCCAGCGACGAGACCATCGGCAAGGCGGACTACCGCCGCCAGCTGGTCTGCGGCCAGAGCGCCCGGCTGCTGTGCGGCTACCTGTACGCCGACGCCGGCCACGGCGAGAGCACCACCGACATGGTGTTTGCCGCCCATGATTTGATCGCCGAAAACGGCACGCTGCTTTGCGAGACCGGCCCCTTTGGCGGCAGCGCTGCCGAGACCCAGCTGGATCTGGACCGGATGCTGCGCGAGCGCATCCGCAGCACCAGCTTCCAGCCCCGGCCGGAGGGCTATACCCGCGTGGACTTTGACCTGGAACCGGCCGAGGTCCGCCTGACCCGCCCGGTCTCCCCCGCTCCCTTTGTGCCGCAGGACACCGCCGACCGCGCCGACCGCTGCGAGACCATCCTGCGCATCCAGGCCGAGGGCCTTGCCAGCCGTATGGAGCACACCCATGCCAAGTGCGCGGTGGTGGGCATCTCCGGCGGGCTGGACTCCTGCCTGGCGCTGCTGGCGGCGGTGCGGGCCTGCCGGCTGCTGGGCGTGCCGGCGGATACCATCCACGCCATCACCATGCCCTGCTTTGGCACCAGCAGGCGCACCCGGCAAAACGCCGAGACACTGTGCGCCGCGCTGGGGGTGCGCTTTGCCGAGATCAACATCACCGCCACGGTGCAGAGCCATTTTGCCGACATCGGCCAGGACCCCGGCTGCTACGATGTGACCTTTGAGAACTGCCAGGCCCGCGTGCGCACGCTGGAACTGATGGACTGCGCCAACAAAAACGGCGGCTTTGTCATCGGCACCGGCGATTTGAGCGAGCTGGCGCTGGGCTGGGCCACCTACAACGGCGACCACATGAGCATGTACGGAGTCAACGCCGGCGTGCCCAAAACGCTGGTGCGCCACATTGTGCGGTATGCGGCCGACAGCGCCGGCAGCGAAACGCTGCGCCGGGTGCTTTTGGATATTCTGGACACGCCGGTCAGCCCGGAACTGCTGCCCGCCGCCAAGGACGGCAGTTTCAGCCAGCAGACCGAGCAGCTGGTCGGCCCCTACGAGCTGCACGACTTTTATCTGTATTACGTGCTGCGGTTCGGGTTCGGCCCAGCCAAGATCTACCGGCTTGCCCGCGCGGCTTTCGCCGGACGGTACAGCGACGAGGTGCTTTTGTACTGGCTGCGCAGCTTTTACCGCCGGTTCTTTGCCCAGCAGTTCAAGCGCAGCTGCCTGCCGGACGGCCCCAAGGTCGGCTCGGTCACGCTGTCCCCCCGCGCCGACTGGCGCATGCCCAGCGACGCCAGCAGCGCGCTGTGGCTGAAGGAGCTGGAAGGGTTGGACGCTTGCGGCGGCCCGGCAGAATAAATCCGGTCTGAAAACGCAAAACAGAGAGCGAGGCCCCGCAGCCTGGGACCTCGCTCTTTTGTACTTTTCCTAATTATCCGTAAAAATAAAGCAATTGCAAGCGGCTTACTCTGCGCCGGTCCGCTTGATGACCACGGCGATGGTCTTGAACAGCAGCTTGACGTCCAGTTTCAGCGACCAGTTGTCGATATACCAGACGTCCAGCTTGACGACCTCCTCAAAATCCTGGATGTCGCTGCGGCCGCTGACCTGCCACACGCCGGTAATGCCCGGTTTCATCGAAAGCCGGCGCTTGTGGTGGCTCTGGTACTGCTCGTACTCGTCCAGCGTGGGCGGGCGGGTGCCCACCAGGCTCATCTGGCCGCGCAGCACGTTCCAGAACTGGGGCAGTTCATCGATGGAAGTGCGGCGGATAAAACGCCCCACTTTGGTGATGCGGGGGTCGTCGTCCATCTTGAACATATAGCCCTGCATCTTGTTTTTGCACAGCAGTTCCTTTTTGCGGGCCTCGGCGTCCTGGTACATGCTGCGCAGCTTGTAGATATAAAAGACGCGGCCGTTGAGCCC
The DNA here is from genome assembly GCA_019119495.1 of Candidatus Gemmiger stercorigallinarum. Classification (GTDB taxonomy): domain Bacteria; phylum Bacillota; class Clostridia; order Oscillospirales; family Ruminococcaceae; genus Gemmiger; species Gemmiger stercorigallinarum. Next base: position 224,174 of record DWWX01000020.1, read on the forward strand.
CACCCGCTTCTGCTTGAAAAACAGCGGGCCGCGGGATTCCAGCTTGAGCGGGATGGCCACCACCGCGATAACAGGCACCGAGAGGATCAGCCCCACAATGCTGCCGGCGATGTCCATGCAGCGTTTGATGATCAGGTCGGCGGTTTTGTGAACGGTTGGGGCAATGGTCACCAGCGGCACGCCGCACAGCTCCTCAATGCCGCCCTGCAGGTGCGGGGCCAGCACATCCTTCCGGTTTTTGGGCAGGAAACGCTCCAGCGCGGGGACATTCAGATGGATGGTCAGGCCCATGCTTTCCATCTCTTCCAGATAGGGCATCAGGGATTCGCCGGTGGCATAGGGCAGGTTGATATAGACCTCGTCCAGCGGCTCGCGGCGCAGCCATTCCATAAAATCGTCAAAACTGGCCTTGACCGGGATGGACTCGATCCGTTCGGGCACATGGGGGCCGGCGTCCACCAGCGCCACGCCAACGATGCGCTGGCTCCAGTTTTCCCGCAGGCCGGCCAGGAACTCCGGCGCCCGGTCCTGGGTGGTGACAACCCCCACCAGCGAGGCCATGCTGCCCTTGTAAAACTTGCGGCTCAAATAGCGTTTCAGCCACATGCGCAGCACAAACAGGCAGACCAGGTTGCCGCCCACCACGCCGACATAAAGATACCGCGATTCCAGCAGCGGCGCCTTGGTGATCAGCAGAAACACCGCCAGCGCGGCGGCAAACAGCCCGTCCACCCGCACACAGTCCAAAAACTCCTGCCGGGCGGTGCGCCGGACGATGTTCTGCGCGCTTTCGGCCACCAGAAACACCAGCAGGAACACCAGCAGCAGGATCAGCACAAATTGCAGGATATCCTCGCCGGAATATTCCAGGATCACGCCGAGCACCCCGTCCAGCAGCAGCCATGAGATCACGGTGCTGAGCACAAGGCTGGCAAGGTCCACCGCAAACACCATCGCGTATTGCAGCTTCTCTCTTTTTACCATGTTGGATCGAACTCCCCGTTGCGGAAATCTATTCAAACCGCGCCAAACCGCGCTGCGCGCAAGGCCGGCGCCGGCACATTCCTGCCACGGGCGGCCGGGGGCCGCCCGCATTTCTATATATCATACCATGTTGGGGGCGCAAATAGCAATGCCTGCACGGCCGGATGTGACCCGCCGTTTGCCGGGGCCCTATCCGGAAAAGGCGCCGTCGAACACCTCGCCCTCGATCCGGCAGATATCCGCCAGCGGGATCTGGCTGCCGTCGGTCAGGCACAGCAGCCCGCTTTCCAGGTCGACACGGCGCACCCGGCCCTCCACGGTGACGTAGGCGCCGCCTTCCTTGGCAGGGTCCGGCTCAAAGCAGACAAGCCGCACCAGCGGACGGCTGCTCTGTTCGCGGCACAGCACCGCCACGCGGCGGTTCAAAAGCGCCTGCGTTTCCTCGTCCAGCACCGCACGGGCATCCGTCAGGCGGGCGGTCTCGGCGATGGCGTCGCCGTAGCCGGTCAGCGCCGCAAACGGCGAAAACTGGGCGGCGCGGTCCTGCATGGCCATGGGCCGGTGCCGGGCCGAGACATGGCGCGGCAGGTCGATGATATCGTCATAGCGGCGGGGGTCCTGATCGTCTGTGCCGTGCATGGCCGTTCCTGCCTTTCCTTGCAAATGCGCCCCGGCGGGGACCGGAATCCGTCAAAAATGCCGGGACTGTTATCATGTACCCGTTAAGCCTTGTGCCCGCCGATGGTGTTGTTGCGCTCCTGCGCCGTGGCGCCTTCCTGCAGGTCCATCCCTTTTAGGATCGCGTTTTTGCCGTACTTTTTCTGGATGTCCAGCATGGCGTGCTGGATGTTCTTTTCCCGGTCCTCGGCCTGGCGCTCGGCTTCCTCGCGGCGCTGCTCCGCCGCATAGTCGGTGAACAGATCCAGCTGGCAGGCTGCGGCGGCCTCCCGCCGGGCAGCGGCTGCCTCGGCCTCCACATGGCAGGCGGTCAGGTTCAGCCGCCGCACCAGCAGCGCCGGGTCCACCACCCTGTCGTACAAAGCCAGCACCGCGTCCACGATCCGCCGGGTGGAGGAACTGGCGCGGGGCAGGTTGGCCGTGCCGTGGGCGTGTTTGGGCACCGGGCGTCCGTAGCGGTCGGATGCGACCTGGCCGCGGTAGGCGCTGCGCCGGGCAGGGTCGGTCAGGTTTTCGCGGTCATAGCCGACGGTCAGGACCAGCTGGCTGGTCACCAGCCCCTTGTCCACCAGACCGAGCACCAGGCTTTCGGCCATCTCCCGCACCACCAGGCGGGCTTTGTCCGCCGTGTAGGGGCAGGGCAGGATCTGCCCGCTGCCCACGCTGCTGCTTTGGGGCCGGTACGCCTTGATGTCCGCGATGGTGCATGGCTCCCAGCCCCAGGCATGGTCGATGAGAAGCTCGGCATTGACACCGAACAGGCGGTAGAGCAGTTCCTCGTTGTAGACCTCGCCGGGACGTCCCAGCGAACAGCGGGCAATGTCCCCCATGGTATACAGTCCGTGGTCCTCCAGCTTTTTGGCATAACCGTGCCCCACCCGCCAGAAGTCCGTCAGCGGCCGGTGGGTCCACAGCGTGCGGCGGTAGGACTGCTCGTCCAGCCGGGCAATGCGCACACCGTCGGCGTCGGGCTGCACATGCTTGGCGCCGATGTCCATCGCCACCTTGCACAGGTACAGGTTGCTGCCCAGGCCCGCCGCCGCGGTCAGGCCGGTGGTTTTGAGCACGTCCGTGATCATCGTCTTGACTAACTGCCGCGGGGACATATCGTAGGTTTTCAGGTAACCGGTCAGGTCGATGAACACCTCGTCGATGGAGTAGACATGGATATCCTCCGGCGCGATATACTTGAGATAGACGTTGTACACCTGGGTGCTGCGCCGGATGTAATGGGCCATGCGCGGCGGGGCAACAATATAGTCCACCGCCAGCGACGGGTTTTGCGCCAGCTCCCCGGCAAAGCAGGAACTGCCCGCCAGGGTGCGGCCGGGCGCGTCCCGTTTGCGCCGGGCATTGACCTGGGCCACCTTCTGCACCACCTCGAACAGGCGCGGGCGGCCGGGGAGGCCGCAGGCTTTCAGGCTGGGTGAGACCGCCAGGCAGATGGTCTTTTCGGTGCGGGAGGCATCGGCCACCACCAGGTTGGTGGCAAGGGGGTCCAGTCCCCGCTCGATACACTCTACCGAGGCGTAGAAGGATTTCAGGTCGATGGCCGCGTAAACGCGCTGCTTTGCGTTTTCCTGCATCGATATGCCCCCTTCCCTGCGCACGGTCTTTCTGCCTTTTATCATATACCATTTCCCGGCAAAAGGCAAAGAGGAAAAGGGCGCCTTCCCGCCGATGCGGGGCCGGCCGGTCCAGCGGTACGGCGCGCAGTGTCTCTTTTTGACACAGTGCCTTTTTTGTCTATACAGGGGCAGCGATCTGTGAATTGAGTGCTGCGGCCAAATCCGCTAGAATAAAATTGCAGTACCGCACAGCCGGAAAAGCCCCCTGCCTGTGTGCCGCCCGTCCCTCTGCTTTTGGCGGGCAGGCAGGCCCCGACCCGCCGGAGAAGGAGTTTTGCAGTAAAATGAAAGACGCGATCGATCTGCTTGTCAGCCTGGACCAAAATTATCTGCCCCAGCTGCGGGTCATGCTGACCTCGGTTTATCTGAATGATCCCGGCACGCCCTGCCGGGTATACCTGCTGCACAGCGGCATCCCCGCCCCCGTGCTGGAGCAGCTGCGGCAGGAGCTTGCCCGGCTGGATTTTACGCTGCATCCCATCCCGGTGGACGACGCACTGTTTCAGGACGCGCCGGTGATGCAGCAGTACCCCAAAGAGATGTATTACCGCCTGCTGGCCGGCCAGCTGCTTCCGGAAGAACTGGACCGGGTGCTGTACCTGGACCCGGATATCCTGGTGATCAACTCGCTGCAGCCGCTGTGGCAGGCGGACATGGAGGGCTGCCTGTTTGCCGCGGCCGCCCACACCGGCCTGACCGAGCTGGCCAACAATGTTAATCGGCTGCGCCTGGGCACCGAGCAGAACTATTACAATTCCGGCGTGCTGCTGATCGACCTGGCACGCTGCCGGCAGGAGATCGTGCCGGAGGACATTTTTGCCTTTGTCCGCGCCCACGGCCCGGAACTGCTGCTGCCCGACCAGGATATCCTGAACGCCATGTACGCCGACCGCATCCTGGCGCTGGATGACGTGATTTGGAATTACGACGCCCGGAATTACCGGAACTATCTGATGCGCAGCTACGGCGAAGCCGACCTGCCCTGGGTGACGGCGCACACGGCGATCCTGCATTTCTGCGGCCGGGAAAAGCCCTGGAAACCGCACTACCGCCGCCGGTTCGGCGTTTTGTACCTGCACTATATGCAGCTGACGGCGCGGCTGCTGGCACCGGACGAAGCCGGCCTGCCCGACGCCCCCGACTTTGACCAAACGGAAACCGCATAACGCCCTGCCGCAGTTTGGGGGGATGAACGGCCGAAAAAAGAGAGGGTCAGTATTCGATGCCCTCCCTGGCAGGGACGCCCTGCTCAAACGGGTGGCGGTGGCAGCGCATCTCGGTGCTGTAATCGGCGGCCTGGCGCATCCAGGGGGCCGGGTCGCGGCCGGTCAGCACCGCCTCGCATCCGATGGGGCGTTCCAGCACCGCCTGCCGCAGCAGGTCCCGGTCCACGGTATCCAGCGTCCACGCGGCGCAGGCCTCGTCCAAAACCAGCAAATCGCAGGGGGAAGCCAGCGCCCGGCGCAGCAGCTCCGTCTGCTGGATGCGCGCTGCGGCCTTTTCCTCCGGCGTCATCTGGAACACAAATTTGCTGTCCTCCATTTCCGAAAAGACGGCCGCGCCCAGGCGGCGCAGCGGGGCCAGCTCGTGGCTTGAACCATCCTTCAAAAACTGTACAAAGGTGACCCGGCGGCCGCAGCCCAGTGCGCGCACGGCAAGGCCGACGGCTGCGGTGGTCTTGCCCTTCCCCTCACCCCAGTACAGATGCAGCAGTCCTTTTTCCATCGGAAGTCTCCTTGACCCGGGCGGTATGCAGCGCCGCCCGTTATTTGTATGCAGAAAGCGAAAAGCCGCCAGAACCTTCGTTCCAGCGGCTTTTCGTTGGTGGAGATGAGGGGGATCGAACCCCTTACCTCTTGAATGCCATTCAAGCGCTCTCCCAGGTGAGCTACACCCCCATGTTGTTGTCTTGGGGAGGTCTCTGTCTCCCGGCGACGTGTTTTATTATAGCACAGGTTGGGCAAAAGTCAACACTTTTTTTGAATTTTTTTGATTTTTTCGAAGGGCACTCCGATTTCTTCGCTGTTTCGTTCTATTTTCAAAAATAAGATCCCGTGTGCAGGGGCGGAACAGGAAAAAAGCCGAAAAAAGTGTTAGCTGGCAGCCGATGCTGAGTACAGGCCGCCTTCTATATATCTGCCGCCCCCTTGACACGGCGGGAAGGAGCTGGTATACTTAATTTGTAGTTAGCTTACGCTAATCGCAAGGCTTTGCTCTGGTTCGTATTGGCGGGTGTTTGCAGCACCCGCCATATACGTATCCAAACAGGCAGGCAATATCCTCATCCCGGCCGGCTCGGCCTACCGCCGTATGCTGCTTGACCGGGATCCAAAATACCGCCAACCGATAAGGAGGGCGATCTTATGCAGCCTGCCGCGCTTGCTGTGATCCTGCTGGCATCGCTGGGCACCGCCGGCCTGCTGGTTTTTCGGAGCCGCCTTCTGCGGCGGCTTGCGGTCACCGGCCGCGGGGACGGCGGCCAAACGCCTGCGGGGTATCCCTTCTGTGCCGTCCTGCTGCTGGACCCGCCCGGCGACGGGGACGCCGCCCGGCTGGAGCAGGCGCTGAACCGCCTGGACGGCGTCCGTGCCCGCGTGGAGCTCGGCGGCCGCCGCGCGGTCGTTTACACCCGCCGCCCGCCGGACCGCCGGCTGCTGACCCGCACCGCCGAGGACGCCCGCTGCCGGGTGGCGCGGTATACCCGCACGGCGTGACTGGCACGGCCGCCGATTTTTGTATCGGTCCTGCATATCCGCCCCAGGCCATCGTCAAAATCCATCCGGATCTGTTTGTCTTTCTTTATAATAGGGATAATAGGGTTTCCCAGGCAAAGCCCCGACGGTCTTACGCGCCGGGGCTTTGCCGTTTTTTATCTGCCCTCTCCCCCGCCGCCGGCCGGGTCCGGTTCCGCGTCGGCGGGGCGCAGCCGCAGCAGGATGGTCAGCAGGTCGCCGTCCAGCACCGCGTCCACCGTGCCGCCCATGGCCTCGGTCAGCTGGCGGACGATGGACAGCCCCAGCCCGGCCCCGCCGCCGCTGCGGGCAGCATCGGCCCGCCAGAACCGGTCGAACAGATGCTCTACCTGAAGTTTGGCCGGGTCAGGCACCCGGTTGGTCAGGTGCAGCGCGTCGGCGGTCTGGGTAATCTCCAGCGTACCGCTGCCGTGGCGGGCGGCGTTCAAGATCAGGTTGCGCAATACCCGCGCCAGCGCCTCCGGGTCAGCCAGGACCCGCGCCCCCTGCCGGGGAAAGTCCAGCCGGGGCGCAACGCCCGCCTGCTCCAGCTGGGGGTACAGCGCGGCCAGCGCGTCGCACACGGCGGGATACAGGGCGGTGGGGCGGCACTGTGCCGGGCGGGGGTCGGCGGTCAGGCGGGTGTACAGAAACAGCTCGTCCAGCAGCTGCTGCAGGTCCTGGAGCCGGCGCTGGACGGTGCCCAGGTACTCCGCGCGCCGGGCCGGGTCGTCGGTCTGGCGCAGCAGTTCCAGGTAGCCGGCCGCCCCGGTCAGCGGGGTGCGGATGTCGTGCGAGACCGCCGCCATGGTATATTGCAGCTCCCGCCCGGCCCGCTGCGCCTCCACCGCCTGGTCCCGGCTCTGCCGCAGCCGCGCGTTGATGGCCCGGCACAGCCGCAGCGAGTCCGGCGACTGCACGCCGGCCGAAAGCTCGGCGTTGCTGTCCGGCGGCAATTCCTCCAGCTGCCTGGCCCAGGCGGCGCACTGGGCGTGCCAGAGCAGGCGCTCGATGACCAGGGCGGCGCAGACAAGCGCAAGCAGAACGGTGACAGCCAACAGCATGGCGGGTCCCTCCATTTCCTTTTTGCGGGTAAGGCGTTGCGGGCGGTCAGGCGGCGTCCCGCTTTTTCAGCACAAGCAGGCTGAGCAGCGCATACACCGCCACCCAGGCCAGCGAGACAACCGCCACCGCGACGAACCGGGGCAGGTCAAAGGCGATGGGCACCAGGCTGTTGGCCCGGTACAGCGTAAAGTCCATAAGGTTAAAGGGCAGATGGAACACGCCCCAGAAACCGTCCAGAGACGCCTGCAGCAGGCAGACGCCCAGCAGCACCGCCACCAGCTGTGCCACGCCCTCGCGCCGGAACAGCAGCGCCGCAAAGCTGCCCAGCATGGCAAAGCCCCAGCAGACCAGCCATTTCAGAAAAACAAACTGGGCAACGTCCTGCGGCGCGTCCAGGCGGACCGGCAGGCCGAACAGCCTGCCGAACGCCAGCATCCCCGCCACATACAGCACGACCACGGCCAGCGCCGCGATGCCGCAGCTGACACAGCGGGCCGCCACATAGCGGCCGCGGCGGGCGTGGACGGCAAAAATATTTTTGGCAAAGCCGGACGTCAGCTCCGCCGCGCCAAACAGCGCCATGACCCCGGCGCTGAGCATGGTCGCAAACTGTCCGTCGTCCACAAGCTCCAAAAGCGTCATCTGTTGGAACTGTTCGGCCTGGGCATAGTCCCCGGCGGTGATCTCCGCCCCCTGGCCGGCCATGGCGGACAGCATTTGCGGGCTTGCCACCAGGCTCATGGCAAAGCAGACAAACAGCAAAACCAGCAGCTCCGTCAGCACAGCGGTGCGCATCTCGCCGCCGTGCGTCAGGCGGCGGCAGTCCATCCGCAGCAAAGATAGCATGATGGATGTTCCCCTCTCTTTCTCTTTTCGTCAGGGCGGCGCGGCAAAAGCGCCCGCCGCCCGGTCTGTGTTCTTCTTTCCGTATTTTTCGCAAGCCGCGGCGCGGCAAAAATCATCATGGCGCCGAACGCCCAGCAGACCAGCCACTTCAAAAAAGACCACTGCAGCCTCGCGCCAGGCGGCGGCAGTCCATGCGAAACAGCTCAGGCATGGTCCTGCCCTCCCATCAGGTCCAGAAAGTAGTCCTCCAGCTCCTGCCGGTGCAGCGAGACCGCCTGCACCGCGATGCCCGCGCCGGTCAATGCGGCGGTGACGGCGGCCGGGTCGGCCTGCCGCAGAATGTGCAGCTCCCCTTCCGGCAGGACCTCGTACTCCCGTATCCCCAGCGCCTGCTCCAGCACCACGGCGGCGCGGCGGGCGCCCTCCTGGCCGTTTACCCGGACCAGCAGGTAGTCGCGGCATTTCTTTTGCAGTTCCGCGGCGCTGAGCTCGGCGGCCATGCGGCCGTTCTGCAGGATGCCGTAATGGGTCGAGATCTTTTCCAGCTCGCCCAGAATATGGGAGCTGACCACGATGGTGACGCCGTTTTCCCGGTTGAGCCGCAGCAGCAGCGCCCGCAGCTGCAGGATGCCTTCCGGGTCCAGGCCGTTGAGCGGCTCGTCCAGCAAAAGCAGGTCGGGGCTGCCCAGCAGCGCCAGCGCGATGCCCAGGCGGCGTTTCATGCCCATGGAATATTTCTTGACCTTTTTGCCGCCCGCCGTGCCCAGCCCCACCAGGCCCAGCATCTCGTCGGCGCGGCGCTTTTCATCGGTCAGGCCCATGGCGACGGCTTTCAGGATCAGGTTTTCCCGCCCGGACAGGGTGGGATAGGCGCCGGTCTCCTCGATCAGCGCGCCCACCCGGCGGCGGGCCAGGTCGTCGTCCACCGGCTTGTCAAACAGCCGGATCTCGCCCGATGTGGGGTACGCCAGGCCGCAGAGCATTTTCAGCGTGGTGGATTTTCCTGAACCGTTGCGGCCGATAAACCCGTAGATTGCCCCTTTGGGCACGTGCATCTCCAGATAGTCCACCGCCGGCAGCCTGCCATAGCTCTTGCACAGCGAAGCAGTGCGTATCACATCCATGTAGGTTCCTCCTTTTTGCGGGGGCGTATGGCCGCCCCCTGTGATGCCCCTATTATCGCCGGCAAATGCTAAGGAAATGGCCAGAAAAAGTTAAAGAAAGGATAAAGAAGCGTGCCGGAACGACGCGCTTCTTTATTTGCGGGTATTGCAAAAAAATGCGGCAGCGCGCGGCTTATGCCTTCAGCTTGAAGCCGATGCCCCACACCGTCTCGATGCCCTCGTCGGCGCCGGCGGCGCGGAGCTTGGCACGCAGGTTGCTGATGTGGACGTTGATGGTCTTGTCCTCCACAAAATAATCCTGCTGCCAGACCTGCTCGTAGATCTCCTGCCGGGTGAACACCTTGGCGGGGCGGGCGGCCAGCAGGGCAGCGATGTCAAACTCATGGGCGGTCAGCGGCACCGGCCGCCCGGCGGCGGTCAGCACGCGGGCGTCCAGGTCAATGGCCCAGTTTTTGTAGGTCAGCCGGTGCACCGGCATGGCGGCGCCGGCGTGGCGCAGCTGCACCTGGATGCGCGCCCACAGCTCCTCCAGCGCAAAGGGCTTGGTCAGGTAGTCGTCGGCGCCCTGGTCCAGCAGTTCCACCTTGTCGGAAAGCCCCGTCCGGGCCGACAGCACGATCACCGGTGCAGGCAGCTCGGCGCGCAGGGCGGCGATCAGCTGCTGCCCGGTCATGCCCGGCAGCATCAGGTCCGCCACCACCAGATCGGGCTGGTGCGCCCGCCACTGCAGCGCACCCTCGGTGCCGGAAAACGCCTGCACGCAGCTGCAGCCCCGCGCGGTAAGGTATTCCGCCACCGCGTTGTTGATATCGGCGTCATCCTCGACGATCAGGATCTTTGTCATCGGTAAGCTCCTTTCCCCAAAAAGGCGGGCGCAGCGCCCGCAATGGCTCCATTATAGTACACTGCCCGGCCCCGCGCAATGCGGCGGCCGGAGGGTTTTGGCTCGCAGGCGGCGGGCAGGAGCAAATTTTACCGGCCGGGGGCTTGACAATCGGGCTGATTCGTGTATTATTGTATTAGATGATTAATACAAGCACACAATTTGATCCGATACCCCAGGAAAGGAGGGGTCCCCATGCAGTGGAACATCACAGCCGGGCGGCCGGTGTACCTGCAGCTGATCGAGCAGATCGAGCTGGCCATCGTCACGGGCGAGTACCCCGCCGGCAGCCGCATCCCGCCGGTGCGGGAGCTGGCGGCCCAGGCAGGCGTCAACCCCAACACGATGCAGCGGGCCTTGCAGGAGCTGGAAAGCCGCGGCCTGCTGCAGGCCCAGCGCACGGCCGGGCGCATCGTGACCGCCGACGCCACCACCCTGCAGGCGCTGCGCACCCGGCGCGCCCTGGCCCGCGCGCAGACGTTTTTGCAGGAGATGCAGGCCCTGGGCTGCACCCGCGCCGAGGTGGACGACCTGCTGGCGCAGGCCGCCCGCAATCTGCCCCCAAAGGAGGAAGCATAATGGAAAAGATTTTAGAGACCTTTCATTTAAGCAAGCGGTACGGCGCCCGGTGGGCGCTGCAGGATCTGAGCCTGGGTTTGGAGCCGGGGCGGCTGATCGGGCTTTTGGGCCCCAACGGCAGCGGCAAGACAACGCTGATCAAGCTGGCGGCCGGCCTGCTGACGCCCACCGCCGGCCAGGTGCAGATCGGCGGGCAGGCCCCCGGCCCCGCCACCAAAAAGATGACGGCCTACCTGCCCGACCGGATGGCCCTGCCCACCGAGTTCCGCGCCGACGACGCGGTGGCCTTTTACCGGGACTTCTTTCCCGATTTTGATGCCGCCAAGGCATCCGAGATGCTGGCTGACCTGAAGCTGGACAGCAGGCAGCGCATCGGCGCCATGAGCAAAGGCACCCAGGAGAAAGTACAGCTTTGCCTGACCATGAGCCGCGCGGCCAGGCTGTACCTGCTGGACGAGCCGCTGGGCGGCGTGGACCCGGCCGCGCGGGAGTATATCCTGCAGACCATCCTGCGCAATTACAGCGAGGACGCGGCGGTGCTGCTGTCGACCCACCTGGTGGGCGACATCGAGAAGGTGCTGGACGAGGTGGTGTTCCTGCGCGAAGGCCGCCTGATGGCCCACACCGCCGTGGACGCCCTGCGGGAGGAGCAGGGCATGAGCGTGGACGAATATTTCCGGGAGGTGTTTCGCTGATGGCAAAACTGATGCGGTACGAGGCAAGGGCCGACCTGCGGTTGCTTTTGCCGGTCTATGCGGCCTGCCTGACGCTGGGGGTGCTGTCCTGCCTGCTCCGCCTGCTCCCCGACGCCGGCGGCGACACGCTTTGGCAGCTGGCGATGGCGGCAGTCTGCACGCTGCTGCTTGGCGCGGCCGTCACCGCCCAGATCGCCGCGCTGGCTGCCGGGCCGGCCGTCAGCCTGATCCGCTTTTACCGGACACTGGGGACGCGGGGGCACTTTTTCTTCTCGCTGCCGCTGCTGCCCTCGCAGATGCTGGGCGCGCATCTTGTGCTTGCGCTGGCATGGACCGCAGCCGGGGCGCTGCTGGTGTATGCCCTGTTCCTGCTGGGCATGCCGCTGTTCGCCGGTCTGAACGGGGATCTCTATTCCGGGCAGCGGCCGCTGCCCGACCTGCTTGCGCTGCTGGCGCTGATGCTGCTGTTTGCCGCCATGCTCTACCTCTGCTTTTGCCTGGCGGCGGCCGTCTCCACCCGGCTGGGCCATATCCGCCTGCCCATGACGGCGGCGCTGCTGTTCTGTTTTGTTCTGGCCGCCGGTGCGGCGTTCCTTTTCCTGATGGCGGCAGTCGGGCGGTTCGGCGTCTCTGCGCTGCCTTCCGGCGGTGCGCCCGGCCTGCCCTTCTGCACCATGCTGGGGCACTGCGCGGTGCCGCTGCTGCTGGTGGATGCCGGGCTGTGGGGCCTTTGCTGCCGGCAGCTTGGCCCCCGGCTGGAACTTGCCTGAGATGCTGAAAGGAGGAAACCCGTATGCTGCGCAAACTGATGAAATATGACCTGCGGGCCATGGGACGGGTGCTGCTGCCGGTGTGGGCGGGGGCGGTGCTGCTGGCCCTGGTCATGCTGGGTCTGCAATTTTTGCCCACATGGTTCCCTGCCCTGCTGACCGGCAGCTACCGGATGACGCTTTCGCTTTTGTACAGCCTGACCATACTTGCCGTGGTCTTAGCGGTGACCATTGTGTGCGTGGTGGTCAACCTGCTGCGCACCTACGGGATGCTGGGACAGTCGGCCTACCTGATGTTCAGCCTGCCGGCGACCACCGGCCAGCTGATGCTCTCCCGCTTTTTGTGCGCCGTAGGCTCCACCGCGGTCAGCATGGGGCTGACGGTGGGGCTGCTGGCCGCGCTGACTGCGACGGCGCCTGCGGTCCAGCTCCACGCAAACGGCAGCGACATCCTGATTTTGCCCGTTGGCGAGACCGCGCCCGCCTTTTGGGGGCTGTTTGTGCTTTTGTGCGCCGGCCTGTGCTTTGCCTACACCGTGGTGCTTGCCTGTGTGGCCATCGGCGGGCAGTGGCCGCAGCAGCGGCTGGGCGCCACCGTGGTCTGCTATCTGGGCCTGAGCTACGGGCAGGGCATTCTCTCCTTCGCGCTGATATTCGGCCTGTTTTTGGCTGCGGAGGTGGGCGGACGCGACCTGGTGACCCAGTTCAGCGCCTGGATGAGCCGGCACCTTTACACCGGCATCGGGCTTTTTGCCTGCGGCCTGGCCTTGCTTTTCGCCCTGCTTGGTGGTATCCTGTGGGTAGTCGCCCACCGGCTGCTGAGCCGGCGGCTGAACCTGGCCTGACGTCCGCCGGAGGGCGGCGTCTCTGCCCGGATCGTCTGTGCTCCCCGCCCCGCGCGGGGGAACCCAAAGGAGGACTACGATGCAACAACGCCAATATGTCTGCCCCAAATGCGGCTGCACCGAATACGAGGCCGATCAGCTGCAGGCCACCGGAGGCAACTTTGCCAAGCTGTTTGACGTGCAGAACAAGAAATTTGTGACCGTAAGCTGCTGCAGCTGCGGTTATACCGAGCTGTACCGCCAGACCGGCGGCGAAGGCTGGGATGTGCTGGACTTTTTTATGGGCAATTGATTTTTTGCTTTCCCCTGCCCCGCGCTTTGCGTTTTGCATTGCGCGGGGCAATCTGGTATAATGCCGGAATAGAGCACTTTTAGCGGCCCGCGGCGTAAAACCGGCGGGCCGCGGAAATCCAACACAGAAAGCAGGGCGTTTGCATATGCTGCTGGCCGTGGACATCGGCAATACCAATATCTGTATCGGCGTTTTGGAGGGCGACGAGGTCCGCTCCACCACCCGCATGGTCACCCGGCCCCGCTGCACGGCGGACGAGTACACCGCCGAGCTGAAATTTCTTTTGCGGCGCATCGGGGTGACCCCCGCCGATGCACAGGGCGTGATCGTGTGCAGCGTGGTGCCGGGGCTGACCCGGCAGCTGGCTGACGCCTGCCGCCGCCTGACCGGCCGCGACGCCATGCTGGTGAGCGTGGCGCTGGACACCGGCCTGACCATGGATGTGGACACCCCGGAACGGGTGGGCCAGGACCGCCTGGCCGATGCGGCGGCCGCGGCGGCGCGCTATCCCCTGCCCTGCATGACCGTCGACCTGGGCACCGCCACCACCTACAACGTGATCGGCGAGGGCGGGGTGTTTTTGGGCGGGTTCATCGTGCCGGGGGTGCAGACCAGTTTGCGGGCCATCAGTGCCGGCACGGCCCAGCTGCCGCCCATCGCGCCCGAAACGCCCGGCGAGCTGATCGGCAAAAATACCGTAGCCTGCCTGAACAACGGCGCCATGTTTGGCACTGCGGCCATGCTGGACGGCCTGGCCGACCGGGTGGAAGCCCAGCTGGGCCGGCCGCTGACGGTGGTGGCCACCGGCGGGCTGGCACCCTATATCCTGCCCTGCTGCAAGCGCCTGGTCCACTACGACGCCGACCTGCTGTTCCACGGGCTGGCGCTTTTGTACCGGAAAAATCAAAAGCACTGAACCGCCGCCCGCTTTCCCCGACAGTTTTGGCTTTTGCAGAAAAAGTTCGGCCGCTTTCGGCTGAACCGGCAGATGCAAAAATGGCGTTCCCGCCAAGGCGGGAACGCCATTTCTTTGTTTGATTTCAGCTCGTCAAACCCGATAAGCCGGCTGGGATCAGCCCTCGTAGCTCACGGTGATGGCGCTGACAGCGGGAGTGACGTTCTGGTCGAAGCTGTCATCCACAACCAGGGTGCCGTCGACGATCTCCTGGAACAGGGTGTCGTACTGCTCCTGGGTGAAGGTGGTGAACTGAGAAGTCTCCATCGGCAGACCGACGCAGTCCTCGGCAGCGCCCAGAACGGACTGCTGGCCGGCGTAAACCTCGCTCCAGGTCCAGTCGTTGGCCATGCAGTCGGTCAGAGCGACGTTGACGGAGTTGGCCAGGGCCTTCATGGCAGAGGTGACGACGAAATCGCCCAGGTTGGACTGGTCGACGTCAACGCCGATCATCTTGCCGTTGTTGGTCTCGGCCGCAGCCGCGCAGGAGTTGCCGACCTGACCGCCGCAGGCAAAGACGACTTCGGTGCCGGTGCTGTACCAGCTGTCCATGGTGCTGACGATCTCGTCGCTGGCCTCGAAGGTGCCGGAGTACCAGTAGCGGATGTTGACGCCCTCGACGCCCAGCTCGGTGGCGGCAGCCTCAGCGCCCTGCACAAAGCCGTAGCCGTAGCGGATAACGGCAGGCACAGCCATGCCGCCCAGGAAGCCCAGCTGTGTGTAGCCGTCAGCCACAGCAGCGTAGCCGGCCAGGTAGCCGGCCTGCTCCTCTTTGTAGGTGATCAGAGCGGTGTTGGTGGTGACGTACTCGCTGACATCGGCATCGTCGCCGGCGCCGGCAGCGCCCTTCATGTCATCGGTGGAAACGTCCAGCGCCAGGAAGGCGATGTCGGGATAGCGGCTCTGCACGTCGTACAGGGTGCTGGCAAACAGGTAGCCGGCCATAACAACGACCTGAGCACCGTCGTTCACAGCGTTGTCCACCTGCTCGATACGGGCAGCGTCAGAGTCCTCGGTGGGACGGTAATAGTTGGCGGCCAGGCCGTTGGCCTCGCAGAAATCCTGCACGCCCTGCCAGGTGTACTGGTTGAAAGACTGGTCGTCGATGTTGCCAACGTCGGTGACGAAAGCGATATCGGTAACAGCATCGGTCTCGGTGTTGGAAGCCTCGCTGGTCGCGCCCGAAGTGGTGGACGAGGCATCAGACGCAGCCGAGGAGGTGTCGCCGGAACAGGCAGCCAGAGACAGCGCCATGCAGCCGGCCATGATCAAAGCAAGAATCTTCTTCATGGTTTGCTCTCCTTTTTGTTGGGTTGCGCAGGGGCTCGGCGCCCCTGCCATACAAGAAAAAGTATAGACCATCCCGTCGGATTTTGCAATGAAAATGGGCATTACAAAACCATAACAATCTTGACATCGTTTTTACACAAAGCGCCGGCAGGCAAAATTTCCGGCGTTTGTCCGTCAGTTTTGGTAGTCGTATGTCACGTTGGACATCTGCGGCATCACGTCGGGGTCAGGGTCGGAATACCGCTCCACCCGCAGCGAACCGCTGACCAGGCGGTCATACACGTCAGCGTAAGCCTCCTGGCTGAAGTTCAAGAAAGACCACTGGGCCGTTGCCAGCCCCAGCGCCCCGACCGACACGCCAAGCCGCTCGCTCTGGCCGGCCTGTTCCTCGTCCCAGCCGGCACCGTCGGCGTAAAAAGCGTACAGCTGCTGCTGTACCACCGTCGAGAACCGCTTGACTGCCGAACCAATGACGGTGCTACCCAGCGATGACTGATCCCAATCCGCGGCAACCACCCGGCCGCCGCTTTCCCCCGCCGCGTCCACGGCGCTCTGCGCCATGGCGCCGCCGGCGGCAAAAACCAGCTGGGTGCCCTCGGCGTACCAGCTGCTCATGCGGGCCGCGATGTCCTCCGACGCCTCGTACTGGCCGCTGTACCAGATCTTGACCGTCACTTCCACGCCGTTGCGCTCGGCCGCAGCCTGCGCACCCTGCAGAAAGCCGGTGGAGTACCGCACGATGCCGGGCAGCTGATCCGCGCCCAGAAAGCCCAGGCTGGTATAGTTGTCCGAAACCGCCGCATAGCCGGCCAGATAGCCGGCCTGCTCCTCGCTGAACAGCACACAGTGGACGTTGGCGGCGGTGGAATAGCTGGCATAGTCGGCGCTGTGCGGCTCGCCGTCCAGCATCAGGTAGCTGACGGTGGGATAGTTGTTCTGCAGCTCATACAGCGGGTTTTCCATATCCGCGCCGGCGCAGACCACCAGTTCCGCACTCTCGGCTGCCTGACGCAGGGCTTCCTGGTTGGCCTCGGTGCCCTCGCCCTCCGCGGTGAACAGCTGGGCGGTAAACCCGAAATTTTCGCAGAAATCCTGCACCCCCTGCCACAGCAGGGCGTTCACGCCGGTCTCGGCGCCGGTGCTGTTGACCGCCAGCGCGATGGTCGCACCGGCGTCGGGCAAAGGCTCTGCGTCTGCCGCAGGCAGCAGCAGATAGCTGCCGTCATCCTGCAAAGCCAGCGAAGTCTCGTCCTGGGTCTGCTGCCCGTCGGCGCAGGCGCACAGGCCGGCCAGCATCCCCGCACACAGTGCCAGGGAGATCCATTTTTTCATCAAAGGTATAACTCCTTAACGGATAAAATAATCAGATAGCTTGCCGCCGCTCCCCCTGCGGGAGCGGCCCAACCAGTATGACGGATGGGCCGCGGTTTGTCAAGCCGGCAGGGGTCAGTGTTCCACGTTGGCCGGGCCGAAGCCCAGCGGCAGCAGCCGGCCCAGCGTCAGTTCCTGGTAATCCTCCTCGCTTTTGGCAAGAATGACCCGCAGGCCATTGCCGCCGAACTCGAACAGCGCCTGCCGGCAGACGCCGCAGGGGCTGGTGGGCAGGGTGTTGACCTTGCCCTCCATGCTGCCCACAATGGCGATGGCGTCGAACTCCCGCTCCCCCGCGCTGACCGCAGCCGCCAGGGCGGCCCGCTCGGCGCAGATGGTGGGCGAAAAGGAGGCGTTTTCGATATTGCAGCCGGTGAACACCCTGCCCGACCGCGTCAGCAGCGCGGCCCCCACCTTGAAATGGGAATAGGGTGTGTAGGCCCGCTCCCGCACCGCAAAAGCGGCGCGGATCAGCTCGCGGTCGGTCATCACAGCTGCACCCCCAGGGCGACTTTCATCATGGCGGTAAAGCTGGTCTGGCGCTGCTCAGCCGTGGTGATCTCCGGCGAGACAAAGCTATCCGAGATGGTCAGCAGGCAGGCGGCGCGCTTGCCCAGCACCTTGGCGTTGTGGAACAGCGCAAAGCTCTCCATCTCCACGGCCAGGCAGCCCTTTTCGTCCCGCAGGCGCTCCCAATAGGCGGGTTTGGCGTCGGAGGGCTGGCGGTAGAACACGTCACTGGAATGAATGTTGCCCTCGATCAGGGGGATCCCCTGCGCGGCGGCGCTGGCGCGCAGCGCGTCGTTCAGCTCGGCCGAAGGCAGCTGGAGGTCGTCCGTATCGCCCGACTGGGTCAAAGCAAAGCTGCTCTCCGAGTAGGCGCCGGTTGCCAGCACCACGTCGAACAGTTTGGCCTTGTCGGTGTAGGAGCCGGCCGAACCGATGCGGATGATGTTCTCGACGCCGTACTGGCTGTACAGCTCATAAGAATAGATGCCGATGGAGGGCATGCCCATGCCGCTGCCCATCACGCTGACGGGCCGGCCCTGGTAAGTGCCCGTATACCCCAGCATGCCGCGCACGTCGGTGACCAGGCGGGGGTTTTCCAAAAATGTATCGGCAATGAACTTGGCGCGCAGCGGATCGCCGGGCATCAGCACGGTGGGGGCAAAGTCGCCTTTTTCGGCGCGGTTATGAGGGGTAGACATCAAACATCCTCTCCTTTTCCTGTTGCAGTCTTTTCCCGCCCCGGCAGGCGGGGCGGCGTTGTATATTCAGTATACCACAATTTGCTTATTTATGGTAAACTGAGTAAAAGATTTCCGCCCCTTCCTTGGAATTTTCACCTTTGCCGATGCCGAAAAGGAGATGCCCGCCATGCAGCTGCCCACCCAATGCCGACTTTGCCCGCGCCAGTGCGGCGCCAACCGCGCCGCCGGCGAGACGGGGCGCTGCGGCGCCGGCGATACCCTGCTGGTGGCCCGCGCCGCGCTGCATCACTGGGAGGAGCCCTGCCTGAGCGGCCCGCCCGACGCCGCGACCGGCAGCGGGACGGTGTTTTTTACCGGATGCCCGCTGGGCTGCTGCTACTGCCAGAATTACGCCATCAGCCAGCAGGGGCTGGGCAAGGCCATCGACGCGGCGCGGCTGGAGGAGATTTTTCTGGAACTGCAGGCCAAAGGCGCCCGGAACCTGAATCTGGTCACCGCCACCCAGTGGCTGCCCTGGGTGCTTCCGGCGCTGCGCGGCGCCAGAGCGCGGGGGCTGCATATCCCGGTGGTGTACAACACCGGCGGTTATGAGCGGACGGAGACGGTGCGGGCGCTGGCCGGCTATGTGGATATCTGGCTGGCAGATTTGAAGTATGCCGGCGCCGAACCGGGCGCGGCGTTTTCCGGCGCGGCGGATTACAATCCCGTTGCGCTGGCGGCCATCCGGCAGATGCTGGCACAGACCGGCGCGCCCCGCTTTGACGGCGAGGGCTACCTGCAGCGCGGGGTCATCCTGCGGCATCTGGTGCTGCCCGGCCAGGTGCAGGACTCGCTTGCCGTGGTGCGGCAGATGGCCGCCCTGCGCAGAGAGACCGGCGTGCCGTTTTTGTCCAGCTTTATGTCTCAGTTCACCCCTTTTTACCATGCCGCCCGGCATGGGCTGGGCCGCCGTGTGACGACCTACGAGTACCGCCGGGTGGTGGACGCCGCCGTCGATGCCGGCCTGACCGAAGGGTATATGCAGCAGAAAAGCAGTGCCAGAGAGGAATACACCCCGCCCTTTGACCTGGAAGGGGTGTGACGCCCCCTGCCCGCCGCCCCGGCCGCGCTTGATTTTACGGTGCATTTCGTTTACAATTTTCTGAAAGGCGCTTGTTCTGCCTTGTTCCGCAGCGACGCCCATCAAAAAGCCAAACGGCAGGCCCCGGCCCGCCTGCATTTTCAGGAGGATTTTTCCCCATGTCCAACGCCGCAAAACACCGCCGCACCGCCTTTTTTCTGCTGGCCGGCGCGGTGTTCGCACTGATGCTTCTGTTCAACTGCCTGACGCCCTATATCGCCGATGACTTCACATTTGCCTATGCCTTTGACACCGGCCTGCGCCTGATCAGCCTGCCGCAGCTGATCCAGAGCCTGGCGTACCACTACATGGAATGGACCGGCCGGGTCGTGGTAAAGTTTTTTGCCCAGGGCTTTACCATGCTGCCCAAGATCGTGTTCAACTTGTGCAACGCCGCCGCCTATCTGGGGCTGGGGCTGGTGATCTATCGCCTGGCCCTGGGGCGGCGCAGCGGCCGGTATGATCTGGCGGCCTTTGTGCTGATCGAGGCTTCCCTGTGGGAGATCAGCCCCGCTTTCGGCCAGACCAATTTGTGGATGTGCGGCTCCTGCAATTATCTGTGGGCGACGCTGGGCTGCCTGGCGTTTTTGCTGCCCTGGCGGTATTACCTGCAAAAGCCGTTTGTCTCCGGGCGCGGCATGGCGGCAGGCATGGCCGTGGCCGGTCTTTTTGCCGGCTGGCTGAGCGAAAACACCAGCGCCGGGCTGCTGGTCTGCCTGGTGCTCTGCGTGGCGTTTTTGCTGTGGCAGAAACAGAAAGTCCCCGCCTGGATGCTCACTGGGCTGGCCGGCGCGCTGGCGGGGTTTGCCATCCTGATCGCCGCGCCGGGCAATTACAACCGCGCCAATGATTTTGTGGATACTTCGTCGTTCCTGACCAAGTACGCGGTACGGTTTTTTAACTGCCTGAATATGCTGTGGGACAACGCCCTGCCGCTGCTGCTGGCGTTTGCCGCGCTGTATCTGCTGCTGTGGCTGCAAAAACCGGGCCGTGCGGCGCTTGCCTGGCCGGTGATCCTGCTGCTGGGCGGGCTGGGAGCAAACTTTGCCATGATCCTGAGTCCCTTCTATTACGACCGTTCCTCCCACGGCGTGTTCAGCCTGCTGACCGCCGCCTGCGCCGCCTGCCTGGTGCAGCTGGACGGCGCAAGACTGAAAAAGCTGGTTGCCGTGGCCGCGGCCTGCGTCTCGGTGGTGTGCGTGTTCGACCTGTTTGCCGCCGGCTACGACATTGCCAGCTACTGGATGATGTACCGCACCCGCGAGGATCTGATCGTCGCCGAGGCCGCCGAAACGGAAGGCGCCGCCATTACGACCTACGGCATTGAGCCCTACACCCGGTGGTGCGGCGCTTACGGGCTGCCCGATATCCGGGAAAGCGGCGAGGATTCCATCGGGCTGGCGCGCTCCAAATGGTACGGCGTGGCAGACCTGACCGCCGACGAGGTGCACACCTACCCCTTCCCCGGCCACACCAATGCCGCCTACGAGGCAGGGCTGGAGACAGACAGCACCGAAGCGTCCGAATCCGCGGCGGGCTGACGCCTGCCGGACCTGCACGGCGTTTGCCGGCAAACAGTCCATGCCCCTGTACGTCAAAACAGCCGCCCGGTTTTCCTGCCAGGCGGCTGTTTGCTGTGTTGTGGGTTTTACCGGGCGTGCTTTTCCGTGCAGCGGCGGCTGCCGGCGGCGGGTTTGCCGCCGCCGGGCAAGACGGAACCGGTCAGCACTGTTCCGCGATGTCGTACAGCAGGCGCTCGGAGGCGTCCCAGCCCAGGCAGGGGTCGGTGATGGACTTGCCGTAGATATGCTCGGACACATCCTGGCGGCCGGGCTCGATGTAACTTTCGATCATCACGCCCTTGACCAGTTTGCGCAGTTCCGGCGAGAGGCTGCGGTTGTGCAGCACCTCCTTGACGATGCGCACCTGCTCCTCGTACTGCTTGTTGGAGTTGGAGTGGTTGGAGTCGATGATGACCGCCGGGTTCTGCAGGCCCATCTTGTTGTACATTTCCAAAAGCAGCTTCAGGTCCTCGTAGTGGTAGTTGGGCTGGCTGACGCCCCGCTTGTTGACGCCGCCGCGCAGGATGGCGTGGGCCAGCGGGTTGCCGGAGGTCTCCACCTCGCAGCCGGCGTAGGCGTAATGCTGGGGATGCTGCGCCGCATAGATGGAGTTGAGCATGACCGAAAAGTCGCCGCTGGTGGGGTTTTTCATGCCGGTGGGCACGTCAAAGCCGCTGGCGGTCTGACGGTGATGCTGGTCCTCCACCGAGCGGGCGCCGATAGCCACGTAGGAAAGCAGATCCTCCACATAGCCCCAGTTTTCCGGGTAGAGCATCTCGTCGGCGGCAGGCAGGCCGAACTCCTCAATGGCACGCATCTGCATATGGCGGATGGTGATCAGGCCGTTCACCAGATCCGGGCACTCCTCTGGGTCAGGCTGGAAGGCGATGCCCTTGTAGCCGTCGCCGTTGGTGCGGGGCTTGTAGGTATAGATGCGGGGCACGATCTCGATGCGGTCCTTGACCTTTTCCTGCACGCGGGTCAGGCGGCTGATGTAGTCGCAGACAGCCTCCTCGTTGTCCGCCGAGCAGGGTCCGATAATGACCATGAACTTGTCCGACTTGCCGGTGATGATATCCCGCAGGGCCTCATCCTTGCGGCGTTTGATCTCGCGCCCGCGCTCCGACAGCGGGTACTGGGCGCGGATCTCGGCAGGCGTCGGCAGCCTTTTCAGATAATTAAAACTCATTGGAAACAACCCCTTCTGCTCTCATTCCCGGTTCTCTCCATGCAGGCGGGCAGCGTGCGCCCGCGGCAAACTGTATATTTATGCACATGCATGTAGGCCGATTACTATAATATATCCTGTCGATGCAAAATGTCAACCGGCGGGCAAAAAGGGGCGGTATCCACCTTTAACCGGGCAGCGCGTGCAGCACGTCGCCGATGTCCCCGCGGATGCAGATGGACTGACGCTCGATCTCGCCGGGGCAGGCGGCCTCGCTGCAGTTGATGCAGGCATAGGTGGCCTGCGGGTTTTGGAAGGTCATCTGCCAGAAGGGATATTTGATGATGACCGGGGTGTTATACCCCACCCCCAGCTCCAGGCACAGCACTTTGCCGCGCCGGTGGCGGCGGACAAAATCGTTATACCGCCCGGACGCCTGCTGCCAGCCCGCATCCTCCACAAAGCGGTCGTTGGCGCGCAGGTTGGTGGTCAGCGGCCGGCCGCAGTTGGGGCAGCGGGGCACCAGCCCGGCGGGGACCCGCATGTCCTTCTGTTCGGCTACCATGCGGCGGATCAGGGCCTCGTTGTCCCAGGTCTGTCGGCAGCAGGGCCGGGAGCATTGCAGCAGCCCGTAGTCGCCCTGGGTGTAAAACAGGCGGTGTTTGTCAAAGCCGGCTTTCTGGAAACAGTGGTCCACGTTGGTGGTCAGCACAAAATAGTCCTTTCCGTCCAGCAGCCGCAGCAGGTCCTTATATACCGGCCTGGGCGCGTCCAGATAGCGGTTGATATAGATATACCGGCTCCAGTAGGCCCAGTATTCCTCCGGCGTCTGGTAGGGGTAAAAGCCGCCGGTGTACATGTCCCGGAACCCGTACTTTTCGGCAAAGTCGGAAAAATACTGCCGGAACCGTTCGCCGTCGTAGGTGAAGCCGGCGGAAGTGGAAAGCCCCGCCCCGGAGCCCACCAGGATGGCGTCGGCGCTGTCAATGGCCTGCCGCAGCCGCTCCAGGCTGGAGGAGGGCTTGGTAGAGTTCCCGGTCCGTATCCTTGAAAACATTGAAAACGACCTCCATACTGCTTTGGGTCCGGCGCCGGTACTGCCGCACGGCATCCACGGCGATCTGCGCGGCGCGGCGGCCGGGAAAATGGAACTCTCCGGTAGAGATGCAGCAGAACGCCACGCTGTGCAGCCCGTTTGCCTCTGCCAGCTCCAGGCAGCTGCGGTAGCAGCAGGCCAGCAGCCGCTCGTCCGTTGGGGTCACGCGGCCATGCACGACGGGCCCCACCGTATGCAGCACATACCGGCAGGGCAGGTTGTAGGCCGGGGTGATTTTGGCCCGGCCGGTGGGTTCCTCATGGCCCTGGCGCTCCATCTGGCGGGCGCACTCCAGCCGCAGCTGCACCCCGGCAAAGGTGTGGATGGCATTGTCGATGCAGCCATGGTTGGGGCAAAAACAGCCCAGCATCCGGCTGTTGGCGGCGTTTACGATGGCGTCGCACCGCAGCGTGGTGATGTCCCCCTGCCACAGGTACAGCCCCGGCTGCACCGGCGCAAGGTCCGACAAGTCGGTGACGCCCTTGCGTCGGGTCTCCTGCTGCAGGTAGGCGTTCTGCACGGCGAGAAATTCCTGCGAAGCGGGCATGGGCGGGCGGATGTTGAACAGCGCGCGCAGCAGCTGCTTTTGTTCGGCTTCCCCTTCGGGGATGGGCATGGCTTGCAGCCGGGGCTGTTCGGTGCGCTCCTGCAGCAGCGCACCGATCAGCCAGCGGCGTCTTTGCTGCTGGTCCATGGTCATGCCTCCCAGGGCCGGACGGCCGATACCGGGCAGTGCTCAAAGCAGCTGCCGCAATGCAGGCAGTTCTGCTGCCGGATGGCGTAGGGCTGCCCCGGCGTGATGCAGCCCTGGGGGCAGTTGGCCGCGCAGGCACCGCAGCCGATGCAGCTTTCGGTGATTTGATAGCCTTTCGGCGCAGCCTGGCCGCCGCCGAAGGGATAGCTCTCGCGGAAGATGGGGCGCACGCCCAGGTCAAAGTATTCGATGGAACCGCGGCGGATGGCAAACACGATGCCGATGTTCCTGGTATCGCCGGGGTAGACGTTGGCCAGATAGGGCTGCTCGGCAAAGATGGTCTCGATCCAGCGGGCCTGTTCCTTTTGGGGCACAGGCTCGGCGGCGGCGGTCAGGCGGATCATCTCTTTATAGTGGGTGTAGCCCAGCACCTGCACCCGGCCGTCGGCCAGCAGCTGGCGGCAGAAGTCCTTGCCGCGGGCGGTGAAAAAGTAGATGGCGTCCGGTTCGTAGTGGATGGCGCTGATGTTGCGCACCTGGGGCGCGCCCCGGCCGTCCACCGTGGCAAAGGCCAGCACGCCCACGTATTGCAGTTTTTGCAGGCAGGTTTTTGCGTCCATGGGTTTTCTCTCCTTTCCTGTTCGGTTTTCCCGCTCAGAACCGCAGCACGCGGCCTTCCCGGCGGGGTTTGGGTTCGGGGTGCCTGTCGCCGGGGCGGGGATACCCCAAAAGCAGCTGCATCACCGCATAATAGCCGGCAGGGATGCCCCACTGCCGCAGGATCTTTTGGCCGTAGGGGTCGGCAAAGGCGGGCCACCCCTGGCCGATGTAGCAGCTGCCGATACCCAGCGCGTCGGCGGCCAGCATCATGTTCTCGGCGGCGCAGGCGCAGTCCTCGGCCGCAAACAGGAAGTTTTTGGGCCCGAACAGCGTAATGACGGTGGGCGCATCGTAAAAGGCGTTGGTCAGCGTGGGATCGTCGGCAATGCTGGGCTGGTCCTTCGAGACATAGTTTCCGCCCGCGGCCATCCGCGGGTGAGAATTGGCCCGCTTGATGCGCCCCAGCCGGGCGTTGACTTCGGCGTCCTGGCAGACGACGAACAGAGGTCCCTGCCGCCCGCCGGCGCTGGGGGCGTACAGTCCCGTCTGCAGGATCTTTTGCAGGGCGTCCTCGTCGATCTGGCGGGCGGTGTCGAACCGGCGGATGGCACGGCGGTGCAGGATGGTTTCCAGTACGTCCTTCATGGTCAGTTTACCTCCTTCCAGCACTGGGGGTCGGCGGCGTAAAAGTTGCCGTCCCTTCCGCTGGCCACCGCCGGGCACCCCCGGCAGAAGGCCAGCAGCTCGCATTTGGCGCATTTTTCAAATTTTGTGTAGTCCCGGTAGGCTTCCATCCGGCAGACCCACACGTCGGCCAGACGGTCCTCGAACACATTGCCCACCCGGCTGTTCCGGACCCGGCGGCAGGCGTAAATATCGCCGGTGGGCAGGATGGTCAGGTGGCAGTTGCCGCAGTTACAGCCGCCGTAGATCACGCCCTCCTCCGCCGCCTCCGGGATGCGGAAAGCGCCGGTCTCGTACTCGTACAGAGTCCAGAGGTGGTCTTTTTTGTTGAAGTAGGTCTGGCAGCCGGCGGCCTCGTATGCCTTGAACTTTTTGTCGCAGTCGGCCAGCAGCTGGCGGTATCGCTGCGGGGTGACGCCCACCTCCTTTTCCTCGCTGGTGGGGCAGTAGCGGGCAAAGGCAAAGACGTTGGCACCTGCCTGCACCACCGCGTCGATGATGTCGGGCACCTGGTCGATGTTGGTCCCGGAGACAGTGGTCATGATGACGCTGCGGATGCCGGCACGGTTGATGCAGCCGATCTTTTCCAGCGTGATGTCAAAGCTGCCCGGCTTGCGAAACCAGTCGTGGGTCTCGCGCATGCCGTCCAGCGAGAGCTGGTATTTTTCGCAGCCGAAGTCTTTCAGCCGGCGGCAGACCTCGTCGGTCAGATGGAAGGGGTTGCCCAGGATGGTGAAGGGGATGCCGTGCTCCTTCATCAGGGCCAGCAGCTTCCAGAAATCCGGGTGCAGGATGGGGTCGCCGCCGGTGATGTAAAAGTAGGGCAGCCGGCCGTAGACTTTGCAAAAGTCCAGGCAGTTGTAAAAGGTATCCTGCATCTGCGGCCAGGTCATGGAATCCAGCGCCTTGCAGTTGTTTTCCGAAAAGATATAGCAGTGCTTGCAACGCTGGTCGCACTCGTCGGTGATGTGCCACTGGAAAGAGAAATACTGCTTCATAGGGGGAACGCCTCGCTTTGGGGTAAAGTTTGAGTATCTATCGGCAAGCCGGGCCGGCCGGCCCGGCGGTAGGATGCAAAGGTTCCCGGCGGCCGCGCCGCCGGGAACGGGAAAGGTCCGGCAGGCTTACTTGTCAGCAGCGCCACAAGCGGAACCGCAGGCCGCGGGCGTCTGGGCCGGCTTGTCGGCCGCACCGCAGGCGGCGGGAGCCTCGGCGGGCTTGTCGGCAACGCCGCAGGCAGAACCACAGGCCGCGGGGGTCTGGGCGGGCTTATCGGCAGCGCCGCAAGCGGAGCCGCAGGCCGCAGCAGGGGATGTCTGCGCATTGCCACGCCATCCGAACAGGTTGGAAAGTGCCATACAAATGACCTCCTTTGGGGTTGGGGCCGGACGGGCGCCGGCCCGGTTTGCGGAATGCAGGCGGTGGTGTTTCCCTGCCTGCAGCTATATTGTAGCGCCGGTGCGGCGGAGAAAAAAGTACGCACAAATCTATTACTTAGTCACCTTTTGGTGACCCCGGCTTGACATTTTGGGGATGCTGCACTAATATTTAAGTGCAACATTCTATTTTAAACTATTGGAACTATTGGAGGTGCCCCTATGCTGACCAAAGAGGAACTGCCCGCCTGCCCCGTAGCCACCACCGTGCAGCTGATCGGCAGCAAGTGGAAGCTGCTGATTTTGCGCAACCTGCTCCAGCGTCCCTGGCGCTTCAACGAGTTGCGCCGCGACCTGGAGGGCATCAGCCAAAAGGTGCTGACCGACAGCCTGCGCGCCATGGAGGAAGACGGCATCATCACCCGCACCGTCTATCCCGAAGTGCCGCCCCGCGTGGAGTACGCGCTGAGCCCGCTGGGCGAATCGATGCGCCCCATCCTGGACGCCATGGCGCAGTGGGGCACCGAATATAAAAAGAAGCTGTCCGCCTGAACAAGCAGCTGCCCGGACGCCTGTTGGCGCGTCCGGGCAGCTGCTTTTGTCTGTACGTGATTTTTTTGCATGGAACGGCGGTTTGCCGGGCTCGGCGTTACAGCATCAGCTGCAAAAGCAGCACCCCCACCACGCCGGGCAGGCCCAGCACGGCGGCCGCAAAGCCGGTAAACCGGTTAAGGGGCAGCGCAACGCCGGTGTAGGGCGCCAGAAGCGCCACTACGGCCAGCGCCGCAACACCGCACAGCGCACCGCCCAGCACCGCCGCCAGCGCGTGCTTTTGCCGGGCGGCGCAGCGGGCCACCACCAGGATGCACACCGCCCCCGCCGCCGTCAGCCAGAGGGGCATGGGCCCTCACCTCCCCGCACATCCCGCAGCAGGGCGCGGTAATGGCACATCAGCGCCGCACGTTCGTAGACCAGCTGTTCAATGGCAAGGGCGTCCTCGGCGTAGGCAAAGCGGCGCTCGTTTTCGGCAAGGGCGTCGGCCAGCTCTGCCAGTTCCGCCTGGCGGGCACGGCGCTGCCGATTTTGTGCATGTTCGCGCATGGCAGTGCCCTCCCCTTTTACAAAAGAATGCAGATCAGGCCGTCACAGCCGTCGTTGATGATGCGCTCCAGCGTGACCTGCAGGCGGCTGCGGGCTTCCTGGGGCATGTGCAGCAGCTTGGCCTGCACCCCCTCGTTGACCAGCTCGTTCAGGCTTTTGCCAAAAATATTGGTGTTCCACAGCTTGCCGGGGTCGCTCTCGAAATCCTGCAGGATGCTTTTGATCAGCTCCTCGCCCTGCTGCTCGCTGCCCACGCTGGGCGAGATCTCGGTGTGGATGGTGGCCCGCATGATGTGCAGCGACGGCGCGCTGGCCGACAGCCGCACCCCGTACTGCCCGCCCTGGCGCACGATCTCCGGTTCCTCCAGCGCCAGCTCGTCGATGTCCGGCATGACGATGCCGTAGCCGGTGGCCTCCACCTGGTCCAGCGCGCCCTTGATCTTGTCGTAGGCACGCTTGGCCCGCGCCAGGCTGACCACGCAGGGCAGAAGCGTCGCTTCGTCCACAATGTCCAGCCCGGTCTGCTCGCCCAGGATCTTATAGAAGATATCCGGCGCGATGCGCAGCGTGATGCGCACGCTGCCGGTGGCCAGGTCCATGCCGCAGAGGCTGGCGCCGGTCAGGTACTCGCAGTCGATGGCCGGCGTCTGCCCGGCCACGTCCCGCATGCGCTGGATGCCCGCGGCATACTGCTGCAGGGCGCCGTAGACCGAGCTTTGCAGCCAGTGGCCCGGTTCCAGCATGGTAACCCAGGCAGGCATGTTGACGGCGATCTCCTGCACCGGGAACTCGTAAAGCAGCTGTTTCAAGATGGCGTCCAGTTTTTCGGCGGTGAGCTGGGTGCAGTTGACCGGGATGACCGGGCGGCCGTAGTCCCGCTCCAGGCCGGCGGCCAGGCTGCGGCTGGCTTCGCTGTCCGGGTCCACACAGTTGAGCAGGATCAGGTACGGCTTGCCGATGTCGTCCAGCTCGGCGATGATGCGCTGCTCGGCATCCAGATAGCGTTCCCGCGGGATCTCGGCGATGCTGCCGTCGGTGGTGACCACCAGGCCCACGGTGGCATGCTCCCGGATGACCTTGCGGGTGCCGGTCTCGGCGGCCAGGTCAAAGGGCACGGCGTTGTCGAACCAGGGGCTTTTGACCAGGCGCGGGGCATTGTTCTCCTCGTGGCCGAGGGCCCCGTCCACCATATAGCCCACGCAGTCCACCAGCCGGGCGCGGAAACTGCCCCCGCCCGAAAGCTCCACCTCCACCGCCTTTTCGGGGATAAATTT
This sequence comes from Candidatus Gemmiger stercorigallinarum, assembly GCA_019119495.1. Taxonomy (GTDB): domain Bacteria; phylum Bacillota; class Clostridia; order Oscillospirales; family Ruminococcaceae; genus Gemmiger; species Gemmiger stercorigallinarum. The sequence continues at coordinate 252,797 of DWWX01000020.1, forward strand.
CGGCTCGGTGGTCATAATGGTGCGGCCGGCCGCCGACTGGGGCAGCTCGTCGGTGGCGCGCGCCCGCTGGGCGTCGTTTTTGATGTGGGGCAAAAGCATCAGCTCGGCAAACCGTTTGATCAGGGTGCTTTTTCCGGTGCGCACCGGTCCCACCACGCCGATATAGATATCGCCGCCGGTGCGCTGGGCAATGTTCTGGTAAATTTGTTCCTGCGTCACTTTGGGTCCCCCTTTCACAGTGCCGCCGGGATCAGCAGGCAGGTTTTCTCTGTGGTCATTTCCTGCACGGCGACGCCGGGCTCCGGCTCCAGATGGTTGGCCGCGGCCAGGTCCCTGGCGCGGGCATGGTAGCGTTTGGCAATGTCAAAAATGCGTTCGCCCTGGGATGCGTAGTAAAGATAAAGCGCCGGGCCGTCGGCTTTGTCGGCAAACTCCTCGCCCAGGGTCACCTCACGCAATGCCGGCGACGCCTGCACGGCAAACAGCCGGCCGTTCACGCTGAGCTCGACCTCCACCCGCAGGCGGCCGCCGGCTTTGGCAGAGGTCACCTTGCCCACCGCCCCGTGGGCGCGCAGGCAGTAGTCGGCGGGCGCGCCGGGCCAGCTTTGCGGCAGCTGCCAGACAAACGCCTTGTCGTAGCAGGTCAGCTCACCGCGGGGATCGGCGCAGAGCACATGGGCCGTGCCCTTGCCCGCAAACACAACGGTGTGCTCCTGCTCGCCGGGCATGGCTGCCAGCGCCCCCAGCGTGACAAAACAGCCGGTGACCTCGGCATCCGGGTCGGGCAGATCGTCGCTGATCTCGGCCTGCACCGCCGCGGGCAGCGGGCCGGCGTCGGTCAGCAGGCGGCAGGGCGCCGCGTCCGTTTCGGTCTGGCAGAGGGTGGAATAGGCGTCGGCCACGGCGGTATACTGCACATCCCGCCACAGTTCGGCGTGCAGCTTCCATGTAACGGTCAATGTGGGATCGCCGTCGCCGGCTTCCAGCGTGCTGCCCAGCACCTCGCCCCAGAACAGGCACTCATCCCCTTCCGCCGCGGCGGCCAGGTCCAGAGTCTGGCGCACGGGGAGTTCCACCTGGCGGGCGGTGATCTCCTCAACGCTGGCGGGCCGGAAGGCAGCCTGGATGCGCAGCGTTCCCTGGCAGTTGACCTGCCCGGTCAGGACGGTGGCGGCTTCCGGCAGGAACACGCCGGAGATGTCCAGCACCACCGCGTCGCCGGCGGGCAGCGGGATGCGGCTTTCGGCCGTGAAGGTCTTTTCCTCCACCGCCGCGCAGGCCCTGCCGTTCAGCACGCGGGTGCGCTGCTCGATGCCGCAGTCCGCCAGCGAGGTGACCAGCTCCAGCTGGTCCACCATCTGTACCGCCACGCACAGCGCGTAGGCGCCCCGCAGGTCGATGCGGTGCTCGCTGATGGCGCGGCAGTTGACGTATTCCAGCTCGCCGGAAACGGCGGCAGGGCCTGTCTCGTAGCGGCCTTCGGGCAGGTCGGCGGTCTTTTCAAACGGGAATTTCTGCTCGATGCGGTACAGCTGTGCGCCGGCCTCGTCCGACTGGTAGTAGACGGTGCAGCGCAGGTAGCCTTCCCCCTGCCATTTGGCGGCGGCGGTGTGGTTCTGCAAAAGCACCGGCTCCACCAGGCATTTGACGATCTTGAACACCGCCGGCAGATAATCCGGGATCAGGAGCTCGGTCTCCACCGGCAGCTCCAGCCTTGTCTCCCACCGGCCGCCGTAGGCGGCGACGGTGTCTTTGAACACCTTCAATTCCATAGTGTGCATGCCCCTTTCTGCGGGTCTGTAATGTGCCAAAGCGCAGAGCCGTGCAGGGTTGGGCACCTTGCGTTTTCTGCCGCCCGCCTTCCACGCTTTCTTGTGCATCTATATGCGGGCACAAAACAAAATAGGCATCCCGCGCCGGGGAAAGTTGCGCGGGATGCCTTGGATGCACGGGTCATGCAGGGCAAAAAAAACAGCCCGGCCTGCTGCGGGGCAGTGCCGGGGATTTGTGTATACGGCTTATTTTACTTTGAATACGGCCCGCAGCAGCCAGCTGAGCGCCTTGGGGCATTTGACGACGACGATTTGCATGGCACACACCTCCCTGTTTGACCGTGTATGCCATTGTATGCCGCGGGCGGGCGATGCGTCACTGCCGGGCGGTCATGCCCCGCTGTCGGCGCGGGTCAGCACAACCAGGCCGCTGCCGCCGGTGCAGGCCAGGTGCGCCTGCGGGGCGGTGAACTCGTTGCTGACGCCCAGCGGAAAATCCGGCGTAAGCGTGGCGGCGCAGAGCGGGTAAAACACCCCCGCCAGGTCAACGCCGGTCAGCGGGCCGTCCAGCGGGAACACCGAAAGATACATCCAGTCCCCTTTTGCCAGCGTCAGCGGGCGGCCGGGCAGCAGGTAGTGCAGCTCGCTGCGGTCGCCGGCCAGGGTGACGCAGACGCCGTTTTTGGCCAAAAACAGCCCGGTGGCGATGTTGGCCAGGGTGTGTTCCATCCGGGCGCCGCCCAGCGCCCCCAGCATGGTGACGGTCCGGGCGCCGTGTTCCAGCAGCCAGCGGGCGGCGTAGTGGGTGTCGGTATCGTCCTTGACATGGGGCAGCACGATGGTATGGCCGGTCTGGGGCGGGCGCGGGGCCGAGTCGAAATCGCCCACGATCAAATCGGGCTGCACGCCCAGGCGTTCGGCATGGCGGTAGCCGGCGTCGCAGGCAACGATGCAGTCGCCGGGGCGGATATACCGGCGCACCGCCGGCGTGACCGGGCCGGCGGAAAGGATCACCGCGCGGGTAACGGGTTTTGTCATGGCGGGCCTCCGCAAAAGTTTGATTTGGATACCGGGACGCAGCGCCGGGGCGGATGCATCCATCCGCCCCGGCGTGTGTCCCCGCCGATGGCGGCGGATCTTGGGGTCCTATCTGGGTCCCTTTTTTGTCTCCCACTCTTTGACCTGGGCGGCTTCCTCGTACATGGCAAGGTAGCTGGCATAGCGGGTGGGGGAAATTTTGCCCTCTTCCAAAGCCGCACGGACGGCGCAGCCTGTTTCGGACCGGTGGGAGCAGCCGATAAAGCGGCACTGCTCCCGGTAGGGCGCAAACTCCGGGAACACCTGTTCCAGCTCCTCTTTGGGGATATGGCACAGGCGCTGGGTCTCCAGGCTGGCAAAACCGGCGGTGTCGGCGATGCGGCCGCCGCAGACCTCAAAGATCTCGGTCTCGCGGGTGGTATGGCGGCCGCGGCCCAGCTTGCGGCTGATCTCGCCGGTTTCGCGGTGGAGCTGGGGCGCAATGGTGTTGAGCAGCGTGGATTTGCCCACGCCGGAGTTGCCGCAGAACGCGCACAGCCTGCCCCGGATCCAGCCGCGCAGCTCGTCCAGCCCCTCGCCGGTGTCATAATGCACAAACACCAGCGGCAGGCCGCTTTGGGCGTAATCCGCCGCCAGCATATCGGCAGCGGACAGGTCGGTCTTGGTAAACACCAAAACCGGCTGGACGTTCTGGTACAGGGCGGCGGCCGCCAGCTTGTCCAGCACCAGGGTGCTGGGCACCGGCTGGGTGGTGCTGGCCACGATGAACAGCACGTCCAGGTTGGCCACCGGCGGGCGCACAAACACGTTTTTGCGGGGGGCGATGTCGTCGATCATATTGCCTTCGGCGTTGAGGGTGACGTTATCCCCTGCCACCGGCGTGACGCCCCGCTTGCGGAAGATGCCGCGGGCGCGGCACTCCTGCACGCCGGCGTCGGTGCGGACATAGTAAAAGCCGCCCACGCCCTTGGTGATATAGCCGGTCATCCTTCTTTGTACAGGAAGGTGCCGTCAGAGCGGTAAACGCTGCCGTCGCCGGTCTGGTAACGGTCCTCCCAGTTGCCGTCGCCCAGGTCCTCGGACCATCTTTTGACAATGGTGTTGGGATCGCCGTTCAGAACGCCGTCGTTTGTTGTTACCGGTGTCTCAGGCACGCCGCTGGAGACGGTCAGGCGCACGGTGGAGCCGATGCGCACCGTGCTGCCGCCGGCCGGCGACATGGAAAGCACCGTGCCGGCAGGCTGGTCGCTGGGGATCTCCTCCACCGAAGGCGTCACGTTCAGGCGGGTCAGGCGGGCGCGGGCTTCCTCCACCTGCAATCCCTCCACCGAGACCAGCTCCACGGTGGTGTCGATGCTGGCCTGGGCGATATACAAGGTAACGGTGGCGTCACCTTCCACCTGCTGGCCCGCCGCCGGGTCGGTGCGCACCACCGTGCCGGAGGTCACGCTGTCGTCAATGACAAAGCTGCTGACGACGTTGTTGACCCCCATATCCTTGATGGCCTGCTCCGCCTCGTCCTTATCCATACCAATGATGGTGTCCGGAATGGTGACCCAAAGGGGCCCCATGCTGACATACAGCGTGACGGCCTGGCCCTCCTTGACGATGCGCCCGGCGCGCGGATTCTGCTGGTAAATGACCCCTTCCTCGTACTGGGAGTTGTACTCGTACTGCCATTTGGGGGACAGCTGGGTGTAGTAGTCCGAGGCGCGGAACTCGCTCTCGGTCATGTTGACAAAGTCGATCAGCTGCACGTCGGCCCGGTTGGAGAACAGGGGGTTGGTGGAGTTGGCAAAAATCAGGTAGACCAGGATAAAGGCGCCGATGACAAAGGCCACCGCCATGCCGAAGAAGATGGGCACCACCGAGAACGGCTTGTCCCGTTTCTTTTTGCGGCTCTTGCCGTTTTTGCCGTGGTTGGTGCCCTGGCCGGCCCGGCGGGCGTCGGCGGTGCGCACGGCGGCGCGGGGCTTGTTGTCGTTGACGATCTTGTTGATAGTCCTGGCAGGTGCGTCGGTAGTCATATACTCATACTCAAATTTGATGGAAGGGTTGTGCTTGAACTCGGTAATGGCGTCCAGCATTTCGCGGGCGGACTGGTAGCGGTCATCCGGCTCCTTGCTCATGGCCTTTTCGGTGATCTGGCGCAGGCCCTCCGGCACATTGGGGGCAACCTCGGCCAGGGGGCGGGGCTTCTCGGAGATCTGCATGATGGCGATGGAGACCGCGCCGGTGCCGTCGAAGGGCAGCTGGCCGCTGAGCATCTCGTACAGCATGACGCCCACCGAGTAGATATCGGTGCGGGCGTCGGTCTTGTCGCCCTTGGCCTGTTCGGGGCTGATATAATGCACCGAGCCGATGGCCTTGTCGCTGACGGTCTGGCTCTGCGCGCGGGAGAACCGGGCAATGCCGAAATCCATCATCTTGATGGAACCGTCGGCCAGCAGCATGATGTTCTGGGGTTTGACGTCCCGGTGGACGATGCCCTTGGCGTGGGCATGCTCCAGCGCCGCCAGGATCTGGGTGGCAAAGTGCACCGTCTCTTTCCAGGTCAGGGCGCCGCCGCGCTGCTTGAGGTACTCTTTCAGCGTGATGCCGTCGATATATTCCATGACGATGTACTGCATCCTGTCCGACACAGAAACGTCGTACACCTTGACAATGTTGGGATGGCTGAGGATGGAAATGGCCTTGGACTCGTTTTTGAAGCGGCGGACCAGTTCCTCGTTGTCCATCAATTCCTCTTTCAGGACCTTGACAGCCACGGCGTTGCCGGTCTGGGTATCCTTGCCGCGGTAGACGTTGGCCATGCCGCCCACGCCGATCAGGCTCTCGATCAGATAGCGGCCATCCAGCTTTTTGCCGATCAGATTATCCATTTGTCCCCTCCGTTACTTCCACGCCCATCAAAAGGACCGTGATGTTGTCCTGCCCGCCGCCCTTGATGGCGCGGTCCACCAGGATGCGCGGCGCGTCGAAAAATGTGGTTTCCTGCAAGATCAGGGCGATCTCCTCGTCCGGGACCATGTTGGTCAGGCCGTCTGTGCAAAGCAGCAGCACGTCGCCGGGCTGGACCTCGCAGCGGTTGTATTCGGGCACGATGTTGGCCGAAACCCCCAGCGCCCGTGTGATAAGGTTTTTCTGCGGATGCGCGGCGGCCTGCTCGCGGGTGATCTGGCCGCTGTCCACCAGCTGCTGCACCATCGAGTGGTCGCGGGTCAGCTGGCGGATGCTGCCGCCCCGGCACAGGTAGGCGCGGCTGTCGCCCGCATGGACGATGTGCGCCATATTGCCGAACAGATACGCACAGACGCCGGTGGTGCCCATGCCGAGCATCTCCGGGTCCGAGGTAGCTTTATCATAAACCGCGCGGTTGGTAATGTCAAATCCGTGCATGATGAACTGCTTTTCCTCGCCATGGCGCAGTGTTTTGAGCTGGCGGGAAAAATACTGCAGCATGGTGTCGGTGGCGATCTTGGCCGCCGCGCGCCCGCCGTTGGCACCGCCCATGCCGTCGCATACGATGCCCCAGCCGGAACCGTCGGGCAGCTGCTGGCCGCAGTAGTTGTCCTGGTTTTCCTGCCGGCAGCTGCCGATATCTGTGAGCGCCGCAAGTTTCATGTGGGGTCGTTCCTTTCCATGGCTGAACTTTGCCGGGCGTCCTCGCGCCGGAGCTGGCCGCAGGCCGCGCTGATGTCTGCGCCCAGGCGGCGGCGCACGGTGGCGTTGACGCCCAGCTGCTCCAGCAGATCGCGGAAACGGCGGATGTTTTTGTCGTCGGTGGCGGAATAGGGGCTGCCGTCGACGGGGTTGATGGGGATCAGGTTGACGTGGGCGCCCATGCCGCGGATCAGGCGGGCAAGTTCGCGGGCGGTCTCAGGCGAATCGTTGACGCCGCGCACCATCGAATACTCAAAACTGATGCGCCGCCCGGTAGCCTGCTGGTAGCGGCGGCAGGCGGGGATCAGCTGCTCCAGCGGGTAGGCGTCGTTGACCGGCATCATGCTGCTGCGCATTTTGTTGTTGGGCGCGTGCAGCGAGATGGAAAGCGTCAGCTGCAGTTTGCGCTTGGCAAGCTCGTCGATCTTGGGCACCAGGCCGCAGGTGGACAGGCTGATGTTGCGCATGCCGATGTTGAGGCCGCCGGGGCTGGAGATGATCTCCAGAAAGTCCATGACATTATTGAAGTTGTGCAGCGGCTCGCCGATGCCCATCAGCACGATGTGGGAGACCCGCTCGCCGGTGTCCCGCTGGACGGTGTAGATCTCGGAAGCGATCTCCCCCGCCGTCAGGTCGCGGACGCGGCCCGCCTGGGTGGAGGCGCAGAACCGGCAGCCCATGGCGCAGCCCACCTGGGTGGACACGCAGACCGAGTTGCCGTAATGGTAGCGCATGAGCACCGTCTCGATGCAGTTGCCGTCGGCCAGCTGCAAAAGATACTTGACCGTGCCGTCTTGGGAACACTGTTTGCGCCGGATGGACGGCGAAGCGATGGTGCAGGTCTGCTGCAGCTGCTCGATCAGTGCTTTGGGCTGGTCGGTCATGGCGGAAAAATCGGTGACGAGTTTCTGGTGCAGCCATTTGTAGATCTGCTTGGCGCGGAAGGCCGGCTGCCCCAGCGAGGCGATATACTCCGCCAGCCTGTCCTGCGTCAGGTCTGACAGGCAGACCGGCCGGGTTTGCTGTGTGGTGGGGGTCATGGCTGGCGCTCTCCTTTCCCGTCATAGTCCGGGCATTTTTCCGTCATTCTATTATAGTACATTTCTGGAAGGAATTGTTAACTTCCTTCAAAATTTCAGAAATTTGCAATCATTTTACCGGTCTGCGTACCAAAATTGCAGCAAAAAAACCGTCGGTGCCGGTGCGGTCGGGCAAAAGCAGCGTGCCGAAGCCGGTATCCGCCGCGCCTTCCGGCGCGGATGCGGGCGGCAGGACGGCAAACTGCGGGTGATCGCGGCAGAACGCACGGATCTGATCCTCGTTTTCCTGCGGGTTGAGCGTGCAGGTGGAATAGACCAGCCGCCCGCCCGGCGCAAGGCTGGCGGCGGCGCTGCGCAGGATGCGCTGCTGCAGGGCCGCCAGTTCCGGCAGGCCTTCCAGCGTTTTGTAGCGCACATCCGGCTTTTTGCCGATGACCCCCAGCCCGCTGCAGGGCACGTCGCAGAGGATGCAGTCAAACTGCCCCAGCGCCGGGTTTTGGCACGAGGCGTCGTTTGCCAGCACCCTGCCGCAGGTAACGCCGCAGCGGCGGAAGGCGGACTTAATCAGCGGCAGGCGGCTTTGCACCGCGTCGCAGCTGACAAGCGCGCCGGCGTTGCCCATGGCATAGGCCATGGTCAGGCTTTTGCCGCCGGGGGCGGCGCACAGGTCCAGCACCCGCTGGCCAGGGCGGGCGTCCACGCAGTCGGCCGCGAACTGGGACGCAAGCCCCTGCACATGGTAAAGCCCCTGGCGGAACGCCTCGGTGGCGGCGGGCGAACCCGCAAACCGCACCAGCAGGCAGTGGGGCCAGGGGCCCGGCTCCACCCGGCAGCCCGCGGCGGTCAGCAGCGACGCCAGCTCCGCGTCGCCGATGCGCAGCGTGTTGACACGGATGGCGGTGACATTGCGTCCGGCGCTGTCATAAAACGCCTGCGCGATGGCAAACGCCCTGTCGCCGTAGTTCTGATACAAAAGCTCCGCCACCGGGTCGGACAGGCTGTACAAAACGGCCAGCCGCTGCACCGGGCCGGCAAAGGCGGAAGGCTCCGGCGCAAACTGCACCGCCCGGCGCAGCACCGCGTTGACCATGCCGGCCGCGCTGGACTTGCCAAAAGCCCTGGTCAGCTTGACCGACTCGTTGACGGCGGCGGATACCGGCACATCCAGAAATTTCGCCTGGGCCAGCCCGGCGCGCAGGATGGCGCGGACGGGCGCGTCCAGCTTTGCCACCGGCTTGCGGAGAAACTGCGCCAGGCAGAGATCCAGCAGCCGCTGGCGCTCCACCGCCGTGTAAAAAATGCGGGCGGCAAAAGCAGCGTCGCGGGAGTCCATCGGCGGGTCGCACTTTTTCAGCTCTGCGTCCAGCACCAGGTTGGCGTAGCCGTTTTGCTCCTGGTGCATCAGGGCGCGGACGGCCAGGGCTCGCGCGGTCACAGGCTGTCCCCCGCTTTCAGGCGGCGGCCGGCGGCCCAGGCGGTGCCGTCCATCGGCTTGCCGCCCTCCGGCGTGACCTGCAAAAGCTGCAAAGCGCCGTCTGCGCAGGCGATGGTCAGCGGCTTTGTGGCAAGCACGGCGCCTGCCGGGGCGCCGCTTGGATTTTCCGCCGTGCGGCTGGCAAGCACCTTTACTTTTTTGCCGCCGTACTCAAAGAACGCCACCGGCCAGGGGTTCATGCCCCGGATCAGATCGTGAAGCGCGGCGGCGGGCTGGTCAAAGGCAAAGCGCGCCATCTCTTTTTTGAGCATGGGCGCCTGGGTTGCCTGGCTGTCGTCCTGCTTTTGGGGGGCAAGCTTGCCCTCGTCCAGCAGGGCGACGGCCCGCACCAGCGTTTTTGCGCCGATGGCCGCCACCCGGTCGAACAGTTCACCGGAGGTCTCCTCCGGGCCGATGGGGACTTTCTCCACCATCAGGATATCGCCGGTGTCGCAGCCCTCGTCCAGCTGCATGATGGTGACGCCGGTCTCGGCGTCGCCGTGGATGACCGCCCACTGGATGGGCGCCGAACCGCGGTATTTGGGCAGCAGCGACACATGCAGGTTGATGCACCCCAGCCGGGCAATGTGCAAAAGCTCCGGCGGCAGGATGCGGCCGTAGGCCACCACCACCACCAGGTCGGGCGCAAGGGTGCGGAACACAGGCTCGGCACTGCCGTCCCGCAGGGTGGCGGGCTGGTAGACCGGGATGCCGTGCCGCACCGCCAGCTGTTTGACCGGCGGCGCGGTAAGCACTTGCTTGCGGCCGACGGGCTTGTCGGCACGGGTGTAGACGGCGCAGATCTCGTGGCCTGCGTCGATCAGGGCGGCAAGGCTTTGGGCCGCGATGTCCGGCGTGCCCATGAACAGGATCTTCAAGGTTGGAATCCCCTCCGGTTTATGGTCAGTGATAAAAGGGCAAAGCAAAGCGGGGCGCAATGCCCCGGCGTTTGCCCGCTGCGGGCGGAGATCACTCCTCGTCGGGATAGTCGTCCTCGTAAAAATGGGTGGCCAGGTCCATGATGGTGATGCCGTCCAGATGGTTGTTCTCGTGCTGGATGCAGCGGGCCAGCATATCGTCGGCCTCCATGGTGAACCACTCGCCGTGGCGGTCCTGGGCCTTGACCTTGACGTGCTTGGAGCGGGCGATGGCGCCGTTGTGGCCGGGGAAGGACAGGCAGCCCTCGTACAGCTCCACCTTTTCGTCGCTGAGTTCCAGAATTTCGGGGTTGATGAACTCGATGAACTTGTACTCGTAGTTGGCGGGGACTTCCTCCGGCATATCCCGGTCATCCAGGCAGATGAACAGCCGGCGCATATAGCCCACCTGCGGGCCGGCCAGGCCCAGGCCGTTTGCGTCCAGCAGCGTTTCTTTCATGTCGTCCAGCAGGGTGCCCAGACGGTCGTCGAACTTGGTGACAGGGCGGCAGACTTTTTTCAGGATCGGGTCGCCGTCCTGGACAATGGTGCGAAGTGCCATGGTAAATTACCTCCATTGGAAATCATGTAAATGGTTGCTGTGGGTAGTTTGCGGGTATTTCAAATCTGAATCTGCTTTGGCGGCTGCTGCGGGAGGCAGGCTCAGTCCCGGCTCAGCCAGGCAAAGACCGACAGCACGGCGTTGACCGCAAAGATGCCGAAACTGACCCAGGCGGCGGTGGCAAATGCGTCAAGGAAACCGGCGCGGGTTCCCGCCTCGGGGAAAGGCCCGTCCAGCGTGCCGAACCAGCTTTGCAGCACGCTCCGGTAACCGATGCCGTCCGTCTGCAGTTCCGGCACAAGGGAATTGACCAGGTTGATGCCGTAATCCACCGTGACAAACAGCGAAATGACCAGCGCGATCAGGGCGATCATGCGGGCGATTTTCAGCGCCATCTTGTTTCAGCTCCTTTTCTTTTGGGTGGTCGGTTGGGTGATCGGGTGGGTGTTCAACATCGGTTCCGCCCGCAACGGTGCGGGCGCTCTGCCAAAATCAGGGTGCAGGCGCGCCGGGGCGCGGCGGGGGTCACAGGTCGCCGTCCGAGTTGAAGTCCAGCACCACCGACGCCTTGGCCGGCCATTTGTCCCTGGCGTAGGCATCCAGCGCGGCGCGCATCAGGCTGCGGAAGGCGGAGTCGTTGCGGCACTTGATGGTCAGCTTGTAGCGGTATTTGCCGTTGAGCATACTGATGTTCATGGGGGCGGGGCCCAGCAGCCGCAGCGGGATGTCCGGGTGTTTGGCCGCCAGCCCCGCCAGCAGCCGGCCGAAGGCAAAGGCCGCCTGGGCGACCGCACCCTCCTGTTTGCCGGTAAAGCCCGCCACGCAGAAGGCGCAGAACGGCGGGTAAAGGCCAAACTTGCGGAAGGCGATCTCCTGGGCGTAAAAGGCCGGGTAATCCTGTTTGGCGGCCAGCTGCAATACCGGGTGGCCGGGCACAGCGGTCTGGACCAGGGCGCGGCCGGGCAGGTCGGCACGGCCGCAGCGGCCCACCACCTGGGTGACCAGGCTGAACACATTCTCGTAGGCGCGGAAGCCCTGGCCGAACAGCATCGAGTCGATGCCCAGCACCCCCACCAGCGTGACCTTGGCAAAATCCAGCCCCTTGGCCACCATCTGGGTGCCCAGCAGGATGTCGTACTCCCCCGCCGCAAACCGGGCCAGCATCCGTTCGTGGGAATTTTTCTGCATGGTGGAGTCCTGGTCCATGCGCAGGATGCGCGCGCCGGGCAAAAGCCCGGCCAGCTCCTCCTCCACCCGCTGGGTGCCAAAGCCGCTGTAGGCCATTTTGCCGCCGCATTCGGGGCAGGTCTGGGGCACCGGCTGCACGGTGTGGCCGCAGTGGTGGCACATCAGCGCCTGCTGGGGCTTGTGGTAGACCATGGGCACGCTGCAGTTGGGGCACTGGAGCACATGGCCGCAGGCGGTGCACATGCCCACCGTGCGGTAGCCGCGGCGGTTGAGCAGCAAAATGCTCTGCTGGCCGTTTTGCAGGTTGGCCTGCAGCTCCTGCACCAGGCGGGCGCTGACCTCCCGCGGGTTGCCGGCGGCCAGCTCCGCCCGCATGTCAATGAAATCCACCGCGGGCAGCGGGCGGCCGCCGTACCGCTGATTGAGGGTGACCAGCCGCAGGCGGCCGGCTTTGGCGGCATGGTAAGTCTCGGTGCGGGGGGTGGCGGAGGCAAGCACCAGCAGGGCGTTCTCGGCGGCGGCGCGCTTGCGGGCCACATCGTGGGCCGAGTAGCGGGGCGCAGATTCGCTCTGGTAGGTGTGCTCCTGCTCCTCGTCGATCAGGATCAGGCCGATGTTTTGCAGCGGGGCAAACACCGCGCTGCGGGTGCCCACCACAATGTCCGCCCGGCCGGACTGGATCATCCGCCACTGCAAAAGGCGCTCGGTGTTGTTGAGGGCCGAGTGCTGCACCGCCAGCCGGCTGCCGAAGGTCTCTTTCAGGCGGCGGATCATCTGGGGGGTCAGGCTGATCTCCGGCACCAGCACCAGCGCCTTGCGGCCCAGTTCCAGCGTCTTTTCGATCAGCTTGAGGAACACCGCCGTCTTGCCGCTGCCGGTGACGCCGTACAGCAGCGCCGCCTTTGCCTGGCCGGAGAGAAGGTCCCCCTCCAGCGCGCGGTAAGCCGCCCGCTGCTCCGGCGAGAGTTCCAGCGGGCGGGGGTCAAAGGGGATGGCGGCAAACAGGTCGATGGGTTTGTCCCGCCGGCCGGCCGCCAGCACGCCTTTGGCGCACAAAGTCTTTAACGTCGCGTCCGAAACGCCCTGTTCGTTCAGCTCCCGTTTGCTGCGCGGGCCGTTTTGCAGGGCGGCCACCGCCGCCAGCTGCTTGGGGCCGGGCTTGGGCTTTTGGGGCAGCTCCCCCGCCAGCGTGTAGACCGTCTCCTCGGTGCGGGAGAGCTTGCTGCGCACCACCCAGCGGCCGTTTTCTTTGGCCGGCTGGTACTGCGCGCCGTAGGGGATCATCGCCTTGACCGCCTCGAACCAGGTGCAGAAGGTGCGGTCCTTCAAAAAGCGCGCCAATGCGATCAGGTCGGGGGTCAGGCGGGCTTCCTCCGGGGCGGCGTCCAGCAGGGTTTTCAGCCGGGCGTCGGGGGCGGGGTCCTCGGCACATTCCAGCGCCACCGCCATGCGGGGATGGTTGCCCGCGCCGAAAGGCGCCAGCACCATGCTGCCCGGCCAGACCCTGCCCTCCAGTTCCGGCGGGATACGATAAGAATAGAGCTTGTCAAAATGGATGGTGGCGTCGCTGACCGCCACTTTTGCAATTTGTGGCAGACGCGCCGCCCCCTTCCTTAACAGGATGTACGGTTTATTCCCGGCCGTACTGGATGTGGTACTGAATGATGGTGTACAGGCTCTCGGCACAGGGGCCGACCTCCACATTGACCAGGTGTTCGTCGTAGTGGATGGCGTTGGCGATCTCGGTCTGGGCGCGGGTCAGGCGCTTCTGGATGGTCGCCTCGTCCTCAGTGCCGCGGGCGCGCAGGCGGCGTTCCAGCTCCTGGATGTCAGGCGGCAGCACAAAGACGGTGGTGGCGCCGGGGTACAGGCGCTTGATGTTGCCGGCGCCCTCCACCTCGATGACCAGGATGACGGGGGTCTTTTCCCGCATATGGCGCTCGATCTCGCTGCGCAACGTGCCGTAGTAGTTGCCGCAGTAGCAGGTGTGCTCGACGATCTCGTCGTTTTGCAGCTTGCGCTCAAAGTCCTCTTTGCTGACAAAGTAGTAGTTGACGCCGTCCTGCTCGCCCTCCCGCGGGGCGCGGGTGGTGGCGGAGATGGTGTGCCGGATCTCCGGGTGGTCGGCCAGCAGCCGTGCCACAATGGTGTCCTTGCCGGTGCCGGAAGGGCCCGACACAACAAACAAATACTTTTCTCCCTGCATATACGTTCCTGTTCCTTTCCTCTTTTTCCAGTTCCTCAGGTTCTTCTCTGCTGTATTTATTGGGATAGCGGCGCACGCGGTCCGCGGTGCGGTAGGGGGATACAGCGCCGGAAGGCGCTCAGTCTGCCGGGCCGGCCTCGGCATCCGAGCGGCCGGCGATGGTCTCCGGCTGGACTGCCGACAAAATCACATGGTCGGAGTCCATCACGATGACCGCGCGGGTGCGCCGCCCGCAGGAGGCGTCGATCAAAGCGCCCTTCTCCCGCGCGTCCTGCACGATGCGCTTGATGGGCGCGGCGTCCGGGGCCACCACGGCGATGATGCGGTCGGCATTGACGATGTTGCCGAAACCGATGTTGACAAGTTTCATGGATCCGCCTTTCTATGCCTGCGGCGCGGGCATCATTCCAGGTTCTGGAGCTGCTCGCGCAGCTTCTCGATCTCGCTTTTCAGCTCCACCACCAGGCGGGTGATGTCCACGTCCTGGCATTTGGAGCCGATGGTGTTGGCCTCGCGGTTGAGCTCCTGGGTCAAGAAGTCCAGCTTGCGGCCCACCGGGCCATCGCCGGAAAGGATGTCCCGGTATTGGGCGATATGGCTGTGCAGGCGGACGGTCTCCTCGTCGATGGCGGTCTTGTCGGCAAAAATGGCGGCCTCGGTCACCAGGCGGGACTCGTCGATGCTGCGGTCGGCCAGCAGTTCCTGCAGGCGGGCGTAGAGCTTGTCCGAGTACGCCTTGACCCGGCCGGCGGTGTTTGCCTCGATCCGGCCCACCAGCTGCTCCACCACGTCCAGATGGGAGAGCAGGTCGGCCTTGAGCTTTTCGCCCTCGGCGGCGCGCATGGTCAGGAAAGCGTCCACGGCCTGCCCCGCCACAGTCTGCACGTCCGCCCACAGGGCCTCCTCATCCAGCGGCGCGGCGGTCTGGGCCAGCACGTCGGGCATGCGGGCGATCAGGCTGACGCTCATGTCGTTTTTCAGCTCCAGCTGTTCGGACAGCGCCGTCATGGCGTCGCGGTAGCCTTTGGCCAGCGGCCAGTTGACGGTGACGACGGTGTCGGCGGCGGTGGTGTTCTGCACCGTCAGCGAAAGTTCCACCTTGCCGCGGCTGACGCGGGCAGCCACCAGCTTTTTCAGCGGGTCCTCCAAAAAGGCAAAGGCCCGCGGCAGACGGGAGGAATACTCCAGAAAGCGCGCGTTGACGCCGCGCAGCTCCACGGTGATCTCGCGCCCGTTGAGCACCTGACGCGCGCGGCCGTAGCCGGTCATGCTAAGGATCATAATTGCAGCACCCCATTTTTCTGTGGTCCGGAAACGTACAATAACTCTATTATATAGATGTAACCTATTCTACTATCTTTTGGGGTGTTTTGCAAGGCCGGGAAAGGGCTTTTGGGTGTGCCGCACAAGCCCCGCCGGCTGCCTGCCATGCCCCGCCATGCAGAAAAAGCGGCCGCCCCCAAAGCCTGTCTGCATTTGGGGGCGGCCGCCTTTGCGTTTGGTTGGAAGCGGCGGAAACCCATCCTGCGCCGCGTGCTCAGGCTTTGAGAGCGGCGAACACCTGTTTGGCGATATCCGCACTGGCCTTGGCGTCCCTGGCATAGAAATCGGCGCCGATCTGGCGGGCAAAGTCGGGCGTCAGCACCGCGCCGCCCACCATGACCCGGCAGGGCAGGTCAGCGTCGTGCAGCGCCTTGATGGTGGCCTGCATGCTGGGCACGGTGGTTGTCATCAGGGCGGAAAGCCCCACCAGCGGCGCGCCGGTCTCCCGCACCGCCTGCACCACCGCCTCCGGCGGCACATCGCGGCCCAGGTCCACCACGTCGTACCCATAGTTTTCCAAAATGACCCGCACGATATTTTTGCCGATGTCGTGCACGTCGCCCTTGACGGTGGCGATGACGATGCGGCCCCGGCTTGCGCCCTGTCTGCCGCTGGCCGCGATGGCGGCCTTGACCACCTCAAAGGCGGCCTGAGCGGCGGATGCCGACTGCAGCAGCTGCGGCAGGAAGATGGTGCCTTTTTCAAAGCCGTCGCCCACCTGGTCCAGCGCGGGGATCAGCACCTGGTTGACCAGGTCCAGCGGCTCGGTATGGGCCAGGGCTTCCCCGGCGGCGGCGCGGGCCTCGGCTTTCAGGCCGCGGCGCACCGCGTCGGCCAGGGCGTTCTCCCCTGCCGGCCGTGTTTCCGGTGCGGATGCGGCGGTTTTCGACGTCTGGGTGGTCTGGATCTGCACGTCGGCGTAAGCGCGGATGTAATCGGCGCTTTTTTCGTCCCGGCAGGTCAGCACGCGGAAAGCCCGCACCGCGCCCATCATGTCCGGCGTGTTGGGGTTCAGGATGGCCAGGTCCAGCCCTGCCTGCATGGCCATGGTCAGGAAAGCGGCGTTGAGGTAGCCCCGGCAGGGCAGGCCGAAACTGATGTTGGACACGCCCAGCACGGTGCGCACGCCCAGCTCCCGCTTGCAGGCGGAAAGGGCTTTCAGCGTTTCGGCCGCGGCGTCCTGCTGGGCGCTGGCGGTCAGCGTCAGGCAGTCGATGTAGATGTCCTGCCGCGGGATGCCGTATTCCTCGGCGGCTGCCACGATGCGGCGGGCAACGGCCAACCGCCCGTCGGCGGTCGGGGGGATGCCGTTTTCGTCCAGCGTCAGGCCCACCACCGCCGCGCCGTATTTTTTGCACAGCGGCAGGATGGCGTCCAGCGTTTTCTGCTCGCCGTTGACCGAGTTGACGATGGGCTTGCCGTTATAGACGCGCAGCGCGCGGGCCAGCGCCTGCGGGTTGGAGGAATCCAGCTGCAAGGGCAGGTCGGTGACGCTTTGCAGCTCCCGCACCAGGTGCTCCAGCACAGCCGGCTCGTCGATGCCGGGCAGGCCCACGTTCACGTCCAGCACCTGGGCGCCGGCCTCGGCCTGGGATACCGCCTGGGCGCAGGGGTAGGCGGTGTCCCCCTCCCGCAGGGCCTGCTGCAGCCGCTTTTTGCCGGTGGGGTTGATGCGCTCGCCCACTACCGTGATGCCGTCCACCTCCACGCAGCGCACCGGCGTGCAGAGGACGCTGCGGCGCAGCGGGACCTTTTGGGCGGGGCTGCGGCCGGCAAAAGCCTGTTTCAGCAGGCGGATGCTCTCCGGCGTGGTGCCGCAGCAGCCGCCGGCCATCGAGATGCCGGTGGAAAGGTAGGCTTCCATTTCCCGCGCAAAATCGGCCGGGGTCAGATCGTAGCTGCCGTCCGGGTTGGGCAGGCCGGCGTTGGGCTTGACAAACACCGGCATCCCCGCCGGCACCAGCCGGCACAATCGCCGGATAAAGGGCAGGATCTCGGCCGGGCCCAGCGAGCAGTTGATGCCCACCGCGTCGGCCCCCAGGCCCACGGCGGTGGCGGCAAAGCTGTCCACCGTGCAGCCGGTGAAGGTGCGGCCGCGGCTTTCAAAGCTCATGGAAGCAAACACCGGCAGGCGGGAATGCTCCCTGACCGCCAGCAGCGCGGCTTTCAGCTCGTACAGGTCGGTCATCGTCTCAAGAAAGACCAGGTCGGCGCCGGCCTTGACGCCGACTTCCACCACCTGGGCAAACTGGTCCACCGCGTCCTCGAACGCCAGGGTGCCGGCCGGGGCCAGCAGCTCCCCCAGCGGGCCGACATCCAAGGCCACCAGCGCGCCGGTCTCGTCGGCGGCGGCGCGGGCGCAGGCGATGGACGCCGCAACCACCCGGTCCACCGTGCAGCCGGTGCCGGCCAGCTTGCGCGGGTTGGCGCCAAAGGTGTTGGCACACAGGATCTCGGCCCCGGCCCGGGCGTAGTCCCGGTGGATGGCGGTGAGAGTCTCCGGCATGGTCAGTGCGGCAAGCTCCGGCTTTTGGCCGGGCTGCAGGCCGCGGGCGGTCAGCTGGGTGCCCATGCCGCCGTCCAGAAAGACAAAGCGGCTGCGGGCAAAAATATCAGTCAGTTGCACAGGTGGTCCCCCTTTTTCGGTAGGCGCAGTCGCCGCGCAGCGCGCAGGTGGCGCAGCCGGCCTTTGCGCCGGTGACCGGATGGTCGGCGGTGCCAAGGATGGCGGTGACGCTTTTGCGGGGCGTCATCAGGTATTCGGGCGTCAGGCAGAGGCCGATGCCCCGCACGGTATCCAGTGCCAGGCACAGCTCCTGCTGCAGTGCCAGCGGACAGTCGCCGTAGCCGGGCGAGTAGCGGCCGGTCATATGCAGCCCCTGCGCGGCGACGGCGGCGCGGATCTCGGCCTCAAACCCGTCGCAGACCTGTTCCAGCAGCACCGAGGCCACCGCGTCGGCCACCGCGCCCAGTGCCACGTCCTGCAGGCAGAGCCGCCGCAGCGCCGCGTCGGCGCCGCTGCCCAGCGTGACGGCCATCAGCACCAGGCCGGTGCAGCCCTGCAGGTGGCGGGCCAGGTCGCGCCCCGCCCCCGCCAGCGGCAGCGCCGAGAGGGGCAGCCGCCGCCAGACGCCCCGCGGCGTGGCGGCGGCGCGCAGGGCGGATTCGGCCCCGGCCAGCAGCCGGGCGGTGCCGTCGTCGGGCGTCCACCCGGCCGCGCCCAGGTAGCGCAGCGCGGTCCCGGTATCCAATTGCGGGGGCAGCGTCAGTTCCATGGCAGCTCCTTCCGGCAAACAGGTGCAGGTGTTTTGGGCGATGCGGCTTGATGCGGCTTACAGCAGGTCGCGGATGCCGTCGTAAACGGCGGCGGCCACGCCGGCGTCGTTCATGGCGTAGAGATGGACGCCGTCTGCGCCGCCCTCGATCAGGTCGCGCAGCTGTTCCACCGCATACTCGATGCCGGCCTGATACAGCGACTGGGGGTCGTCCTGCCAGCGGGAGATCATGCGGGTGAAGGCGGAGGGCAGGCTGGCGCTGGACAGCGCCACCGTGCGCTCGATCTGGCTGCGGCGGACGATGGGCATGACGCCGGCCGAGATGGGCAGCGTGACGCCGGCCTTGCGGGCCATGTTCAAAAAGCGGTAGTATTTGCCGTTGTCAAAAAACAGCTGGCTGACCAGATGCGACGCGCCCGCCTGCTGCTTGTGGCGCAGGTTGGCCACATCGGCGGCGAGCGATTCCGCTTCCGGGTGGCCTTCCGGGTAGCAGGCGCCCGCAAAGCTGATGTCCGGCGCGGTGTCGCGGATAAAGTCCATCAGGTCGCAGGCATGGTGGAAGTCGGGGCTTTCGGGGCGCAGCGGGGTGCGGTCGCCCCGCAGAGCCAGCACGTCCCGCACGCCGGCGGCGCGCAGGGCTTCCAGCTGGGCGGCGGCCTTCTGCCGGTCGCTGCCCATGCACAGCACATGGGCCAGCGGCTGGATGCCCAGCTCGTTTTTGAGGAAGCTGGCCACCTGCACCGACGACACCCCGCCGGCCGAGCCACCTGCGCCGTAAGTGACGCTGATAAAGTCCGGGTCCAGCGCCTTCATGCGGCGCAGGGTGTCCTGCATGGCGGCAAATTTGGTGGTCTGCTTGGGCGGGAAGCATTCGATGGAAAAAACGCAGGGTTTCTGCCGGTACAGCTGCGAGATGGCAGACATGGGGTTCACTCTCCTTTTGCGGGGTATGTTTCACACGGCGCAGGCGGCGTCAGGCCGCCGGGGCAAGGACGCCGCTGTCGTCGGCGGTGCAGTGGATCTGCAGGCCGTTTTGGTCATAGACGACGGTGACGGCACCGTCCTGGTCGGTACGGTAAAAATCGGCGCCGGCGGCCAGGACGCGCTCCACCACCTCGGCGTGGGGGTGGCCGTAGTCGTTGTCCAGACCGCAGCCGGCCACCACGACCTGCGGCGAAACGGCGTCCAGAAACGCCTGGGTGTTGGAGGTATTGGAGCCGTGATGCCCGGCTTTGAGCAGGTCGGCCTGCAGCCCGGCGCCGCAGCGGGACACCAGCTGTTCTTCCAGATCAGCCTCGGCGTCGCCGGTGTCCACAAAGGCAAAGCTGCCGGCGGTGTAGCGCAGGCAGAGCGAGAGGTTGTTGGCGTCGATGGCGTCCCCCTCGTTTTGCGGCTGTTCCCCGGCCTGCAATACGGTCAGCGTACCGCCGCCCAGGACAAAGGTGTCGCCGTCCAGCGCCACATACATGGGCACGCCGTTGTCGGCGGCCGCGGCCAGCGTGCGGTCCAGGCCGGCGGATTCCTCGTCGTATTCGGTCAGGTCGGGCAGGATCAGCAGGCCGGTGTCAAAGCTTTCCAGCACCTGCGGCATGCCGCCGATGTGGTCGGCGTGGGGGTGGGTCATGACCAGATAAGCCAGCTCGTCCACGCCGGCGGCGCGAAGGGCGGCCACCAGCGAGTCGGCCGAGTCCGGCGTGCCGGCGTCGATCAGGCAGAACTCGCCGTCCTGGCAGATCAGCACCGAATCCCCCTGCCCCACGTCCAGAAACGTCACGCTGGTCTGGCCGGATGCAACGATCTCGGCGTCGGGGGCGTTGTCCGCCACGCCCAGCATATCGTACAGCTGGCCCCAGGTGGGCAGCACGCCCTGCCCGCCGTAGTGCTCCACCGCAAAGGCAAGCGCGGCCGCCGCCACCCCCAGCAGACCGCACAAAACGGCGACGATGCGGCGGTGGTCGGCTTTGGGGCGGCGCTTGCGGGAACGGGACATGATGGCTCCTTTTTTGTATCAGACGGGGTCCGGCGGGGCAAAACGGGACGGCCGCAGGCTCCGCAAACGGAGCGGGCAGGGCAGGCCCCCATGCGGGGGCTTACTCCTCGTCCTGGCCGCCCAGCTTGCGCTCCTGCCACTGGGCGCGGGTGACCAGCACCGCACGGGGCTTGGCGCCCTCGTAGGGGCCGATGACCCCCTCCTGCTCCATCTGGTCCATGATGCGGGCAGCGCGGGCATAGCCCAGCTTGCAGCGGCGCTGCAGCAGGCTGGTGGAGGCCTGTCCGGCCTCGATGACGCACTCCACCGCCTGGTCGAACATCGGGTCGCGGGCGGAGCCGCCGTCGGCGTCGTCGCCGGGATCATGGCCGCCCTTTTCGGCCACGGCGCGGCGCTCCATCTCGGCGATCATCTCCTCGTCGTACTGGGCGGAGCTGGTGGTCTTGATAAAGTTGAGCACCGCGCTGATCTCCTCGTCGGTGACGTAGGTGCCCTGGATGCGGGTGGGCTTGGCCGCGCCCACCGGCAAAAACAGCATATCGCCGTTGCCCAGCAGCTTTTCGGCGCCGCCGGCATCCAGGATGGTGCGGCTGTCGATCTGGCTGGACACCGCAAAGGCGATGCGGCTGGGGATATTGGCCTTGATCAGGCCGGTGATCACGTCCACGCTGGGGCGCTGGGTGGCGATGATCAGGTGGATGCCCGCGGCGCGGGCTTTCTGCGCGATGCGGCAGATGTAGTCCTCCACCTCCTTGCCGGCCACCATCATCAGGTCGGCCAGCTCGTCGATGACGATGGCGATATAAGGCAGGTGTTCCAGCACCGGGGACTGGGCGGCCAGCTTGTTGTAGCTCTTGATGTCGCGGACGTTGTTTTCGGCAAACAGTTTGTAGCGGCGCTCCATCTCGGCGACGGATGCACCCAGCGCGCCGGCGGCCTTGCGCGGCTCGGTGACCACCGGCATCAGCAGATGGGGGATGCCGTTGTACTCGGCCAGTTCCACCACCTTGGGGTCGATCAGGATCAGCTTGACGTCCCCCGGCGAGGAGCGGAACAGGAAGCTGATGATGATGGAGTTGACGCAGACCGATTTGCCGCTGCCGGTGGAGCCGGCGATCAGCAGATGGGGCATCTTGCACAGGTCGGCCACCTGGGCGGTGCCGGCGATGTCCTTGCCCAGCGCCATAGTCAGCGGGGACTGCATGTTGATATAGTTGGGCGACTCGAACACGCTGCGGATGTTGACCGCCGCGCGGATGCGGTTGGGCACCTCGATGCCCACGGCGGGCTTGCCGGGGATGGGAGCCTCGATGCGGACGCCGGCGGTGGCCAGGTTCAGTGCGATGTCGTCGGCCAGGTTGGTGATGCGGCTGATCTTGACGCCGGCCTGGGGCTGCAGCTCGTACCGGGTGACCGACGGGCCGCGGCAGATGTCCATGATGCGGGTCTTGACGCCAAAGCTGTCCAGCGTGCGCACCAGGGTGTCGGCGTTTTTCTTCATCTCGCGGGCGGCGCCGGCGTCGTCCTCCGGCTTGTTGGGGTTGAACAGGTTGAGCGACGGGTAGCAGTAGGGCTGCACCTCGGCCTGGGCCAGCTCGGCCAGGCTGGGCTGCCGGCCGGCGGCAGCCTCCCCGTCACCGGGGGCCACGGCAGCCACGGCGGCGGCCCGCGGCGGCGTGTGGACAGGCTCCGACGCTGTGTTGCCGGCGCCGGATACCCGCAGGCGGGAGATGCCGTCCGCCTCCTCGGCGGCCGGTTCGGCGGGCGCGGCGGGGGCCGCGGGGGCCGCGGGGGGCGCCGCCCTCCCGGCCAGCACGTCGCTGATGGGCACGCCGGCGTTCCAGGCGGCCTGGGCGGCGTCAAAGCTGCCGCCCAGCGTGGGGATCACATCCCGCGTGCCCATGGGGTCGGGCTGCGGCGCAGGCTGCACCGTGGCGCGCTGGGCTTCCACATCCAGGCGGATCTCGCCCACGCTGTCCTCGTCGGCCTCGTCGGGGATGCCGGCCATGGCCCTGCGGATCAGGTCGTCCAGCTCGCCGGAGGTGGTCGGCTCCGGTTCGGGCGCGGCCTCCAGATGCAGCGAGAAATCCTCCTCCGGTTCCGGCTCCGCCGGGGCGGCGGGCCGGGGTGCAGGCTGGCGGTTTTTGCGGCCCAGCTGCTTGAGCGGGTCCAGGCCAAAGGTGCCGCCGGGGCCGATCTCCACCGGCTCCAGCGGGTCGTGCTCCAAAGCCTCGTGCAGCACCTGATCGGCGCGGTCGGGGCCCAGGTCCACGTCAAAGGCGGCGCGCTGGTCGGCCTGCGGCATGACCGGGGCGGCCCCGGATACCGCGGGCTGGCCGGGCCGGGCCGGGCGGGGGGCGGCAGGCTGCTGCGCTGCCCGGCGGCGGGCCAGGCGGGCTTCGTCCTGCTCCAGGTAAGGCTCGGCGTCAAAGGCCGGGTGATGGGGCTGGTCGGCGGGCTGCGTGTCGGGCAAAGCGCCGGTCAGGTTCTCGATGGGTTCCTCCTCCGGGCCACCGGCAAACAGCTGGGTGTCGTACTCGGTCTCGCCGGCCTCGGCTTTGGCGCGGGCTTCCTTCAGGCGGGCGGACTGGTAGGCGATAAACTGCACCACATCCTTTGGCGTGACGGCAAAAAAGACCATCAGCCCGGTGATAAACAGCAGGATCATCACAAAGTTGGCGGCAGGGCGGCCGCACAGCGCCACCAGGCTTGCGCCGATGGCGCCGCCGAACACGCCGCCCGCCCAGAACCGGGTCTGGCCCCAGGCAAACAGCGTCTGCACCACCTGCACAAAGTTGGAATCCCCCACCGTAAAGCTGGAGAACACCACCGGCACGCTGCTGCACACCAGCGCCAGCAGCAGCGTTTTGGCCAGGAACTTGCCCACCAGATAGCCCGAAGCCATCAGATAGGCCACATACAAAAGCAGCGGCCCTACAAAGTAGGTCAGGATGCCGAACACCCCGAACAGCCAGCCGCGCACCAGGTTCCAGGCGGCCTGCCCCGGAACGACCACCAGCGCGATGGCCAGCACGCCCAGCGCCGCCACCAGAATGCTGCCCATAACGCCGGAGCGTTCCTCCCGGCGCCGGGTACGGCGGGAAGCCGGCTTGCCGGAACTGCTGCTGCGCCCCGATCCGCTTTTGCTGCGCGCGGAGCTGCTGCGCGTGCCGGAGCTGCGCCCGGCCGAGGACGGCCGCTGCGCGGAAGATTTTGCCGACGATCTGCCGGAACGAGATTGTGCCATGATCCATGTACCCCTCTTGCTGAAAGCGCCCCGGCCCTTTAGCGGAGTGCGCATACGATGTTCTATGTATCCGGGGCGGCGCGCCGGCAGGCGGTGCGCTGTCCCCTGTTTTCCAGTTTCAATCGAAATCTATGGTCTTTTATTTTAGCATGAAATTCCGGTCTTGTAAAACCGCGCGGGGCCATATTGGCCGGGCGCGGCGTAAAAAATCCAGCCGGGACGGCAGGGCGTTTTTGTCGACTTTCACAATAGTTGACGTTTCAGCGAGCGTTATCGATCTCACGGTAGAGGTAGGCCAGCGCGTCGCCCAGGCCGCCCAGCGCGTCGATCAGCCCCTCGTCCACAGCCTGCTGGCCGTTGAGCACGGTGCCCATGTCCATGACCAGCTCGCCGGTGTTGTGCATCAGCTGCACAAACCGCTCGGCCGAGATGCCGGAATGCCCCGACACAAAGCTGACGATGCGTTCCTGCATCTGCTCAAAGTAGCGCATGGTCTGGGGCACGCCCAGCACCATGCCGGAATGCCGCACCGGGTGCACCGTCATGGTGGCGGTGGGCACGATAAAGCTGCGCCGGGCCGACACCGCCAGCGGGATGCCGATGGAGTGCCCGCCGCCCAGCACCAGCGTGGCGCTGGGCTTGGACAGGCCGGCGATCAGCTCCGCCAGCGCCAGGCCGGCCTCCACATCGCCGCCCACCGTGTTCAGGATTACCAGCAGGGCCTCGATCTCGGGGTCCTCCTCAATGTCCACCAGCTGGGGGATGACGTGCTCGTACTTGGTGGTCTTTTGGTTGTCGGGGGCAAAGCTGTGGCCCTCGATGGTGCCGATGACGGTCAGGCAGTGGATGGTGTGGCTGCCGCGGGTGGCCGCCACGATGCCGCTCTCGGCGATCAGTTCCTGCTCTTTCTGTTTCTGCATGGCGTCCTGCCGGGGGGCAGGCTTTGCCGGTTTCTGGCTCATGGAAATACCTCCTTGCATTGCCGGCGCAGCGCCGGACATCTTCTGGGAAAGTATGCCCAGAAGCCTTCCCGCTTATTTGTTGCACCGGCGGCGGAGAGCGCCCCAAAGGCCAAAAACTTAGACAAAAAATTGACAAACGCTTTTGAAATGATTATACTGTTTTTGTGAGATATGCTGTTTCCGGGTTCGGCCGGCAGCTGCGCACAGCCGTTTTGAACCCTTTGCAAGGCGCAAAGTCCGATATGGGGAGGTGCACGTATGCCCGCGCAAAACAAAGTATCGCTGCCCGTGATCAAACGGCTGCCCAAGTATTACCGCTATCTGGTAAGCCTTTCTGCCGACGGGCGGGACAAGGTGTCCTCTAGCGAGCTGGCCCGCATGATGGGCACCACCGCCAGCCAGGTGCGGCAGGATTTTAACTGCTTTGGCGGGTTTGGCCAGCAGGGCATCGGCTACAAGGTGGATGTGCTGCTGGAAGAGATCGGCCGCCTGCTGTTTGGCAGCGGCGAGCTGCTGCCCACCATCCTGATCGGCGCCGGCCGGCTGGGCAACGCGGTGTCCAGCTTTATCGCCCGCGACACCAACGGCTACCGGCTGATCGCCGCCTTTGACATCAACCCCGACCTGGTGGGCCGGGAGATGAGCGGCGTGACCATCCGCCCGCTGGAGGAGCTGGAATCCTTCTGCCGGGAGTACAAGCCCGTTGTGGCGGTGCTGTGCGTGCCCCGCCAGAGCGCGGTGGAGGTAAGCGGCGAACTGGTGCGGCTGGGGCTGAAAGGGTTTTGGAATTTCAGCCACTACGACCTTTCGGTGGAGCACCCGGAGGTGACCGTCGAGAATGTACACCTGGGCGACAGCCTGATGAGCCTGGGCTACCGCCTGCGCAACAGCGGCATGTGACCCAAACGCCGCCCCTGCGACCTGCCCCGTCCCCGGCCCATGCGCCGGGCCTGTTCCCTGCCAGCCGCAGACTGCGGCTGGCAGTTTTGCTGCGGCGGATTGCAATTTGCCGCCAATCCCGTATAATAGAAAAGAATCTGGCGCGGGCACCGCGCAAAAACGGAGGAATTCCCTGATGGCAAAGCTCTATTTCCGATACGGCGCGATGAACAGCGGCAAGACGACGGCGCTTTTGCAGGTGGCGTTCAACTACAAGGAGCGGGGCATGCGGGTGCTGATTTTGAAACCCGCGGTGGACACCAAAGGCGGAGACCGGCTGGTGTCCCGGCTGGGCGTTGGGCGCAAGGTGGATGCGCTGGTCACCCCCGACCGGGATGTTTTCGCCCTGGTGGAGGCAGACCGGAACGGCAGCGGCTCCCTGGCCTGCGTGCTGTGCGACGAAAGCCAGTTTTTCACCCCCGAACAGGTGGAGCAGCTGTTCCGTGTGACGGTGGACCTGGGCATCCCGGTGATCTGCTACGGCCTGCGCGCCGATTTCATGATGAAAGGTTTCCCCGGCTCCACCCGGCTGCTGGAACTGGCCCACACCATCGAGGAGATGAAAACCATCTGCGCCTGCGGGCGCAAGGCCACCTGCAACGGCCGCAAGGTCAACGGGCAGTTCGTGTTCGAGGGCGAGCAGATCGCCATTGACATGGTGGACCATGTGGAGTACGAAAGCCTCTGCCCCCAGTGCTGGTACCGGGAGTACCGCGCCTATCAGAAGCGTCAGGGCAAAACCGGCGGGTAAGCCCCGCCCGGATGCCCGGCGGACGATCTGCAACGACAAAAGCCGCACCGCGTCCCCTTCCCCTTTGACGGGGCGGGACGCCGGTGCGGCTTTGTTGTCTGCCGGGCCCGATCCCCCGGCGGGTCATTCTTCGGGGCGGTCCTGCGGCCGGCCTTGTCCGCCGAACAGCCGGCTGTCCAGCCAGGCAAGCTCGTCGGCAAACAGTTCGGCGCGGTTGGTCTCGTTGTGCATCTCGTGGCGGCCGCCCTCGTAGATCTGGCAGGTCAGGTCCTGCATGCCGGCGTCGCCCAGGAGGGCGTAGACCTCGCGCACGCCGCTGCCGTAATCTCCCACCGGGTCGTCGGTGCCGGCCACCAGCAGGACGGGCAGATCTTTGGGCAGGGACGCCGCCCATTTGCGGCTGCTGACGTGGGTCAGCGCGGTGAGCATATCCCGGTAGGCCGCCGCGGTAAAGTTGAACTGGCAGCCGGGGTCGGCGTCGTAGGCGGCAACCACAGCCGGGTCGCGGCTGACCCAGGCATTGTGCGAGACCGCATCCGGAATGCGCCTGCAGTAGCTGCCGGTCTGCGCACGGATGATCAGCGCCGAGTGATATCTCTGCCCGGCCACCGCCGCCGTCACACGGGCCAGCGCCAGCCCCAGCCGGTTGCGGGGCGAGGGGCCCGCGGTGCCGCTGAGGATCAGCGCGTCGATGGTATCCGGCCAGAGTTCGGCATACCAGCGGGCAAAAAAGCTGCCCATGCTGTGGCCGTACAGCACCACCGGCAGACCAGGAAACCGCTGATGCAGCTTGTCGTTCATGGTTTTTAAGTCCGCCAGGATGCAGCGGTAGCCGTTTTTGTCGGCAAAGTGGCCGCGATCCTCCGGCGGGGCGCTGGCGCCGTGGCCCAGGTGGTCGTTGCCGGCCACCGCAAAGCCCTGCGCCGTGAAAAAGTCGATCAGATGCCGGTAGCGGCCGATGTACTCGCACATGCCGTGGCTGATCTGGATCACGGCGCGGGGCGCCGCGCCGGGCAGCGTGTACAGGTAACCGGCGATGATGTGGTTTTTGTCCGCCGACGGGTATTGCAGCGGCTCGCAGTTGGGCTGCGTCATAGTGTGTCCTCCCCTGCTGTGCAGGTCCGGGGTGAATAGGCGGGCGCGGTCAGAATCGTTCGACGCCGTCGGCCGTAACGCGGGCGTAGACCAGCGGCGGCAGCGCGGGCTTTGTGTCCGACAGGATCAGCCCGCCGCGGTACATTTCCTCCGCCGCCGGGAACAATGCCGGGTCGTCGGCATAGAAGGTGCAGATGGCGTCGCCGGGGCGGACGTAGTCGCCCAGCTTTTTGTGCATGACGATGCCGGCGGCAAAGTCGATGGCGTCCTCCTTTTTGATGCGGCCGGCACCCAGCAGCACGCTGGCGTTGCCGATCTTCTCCACGTCGTTTTTGGCGATGTAGCCCTCGCCCTGGGCGGTCAGGGCATAGCGGTACTTTGCCGCGGCCAGCTTGCCGGGGTCGTCGATGCAGGCGGCGTCGCCGCCCTGGGCCGCGAACATCTGGCGGCACTTGACAAAGGCGGTGCCGTCGGCCAGGGCGCGCTCGGCCAGGGCGCGGCAGGCAGTCAGGTCCCCCCTGCCCGCCAGTACCAGCATATTCGACGCCAGCTGCAGGCAGACCTCGGTCAGGTCTGCAGGACCGCGGCCCTTTAGCACCGCGATGCTCTCGGCCACCTCCAGCGCGTTGCCGATGTTGTGGCCCAGGGGCTTGTCCATATCGGTGATAAGGGCGGCCACCTTGCGGCCGTGGGCGGTGCCGATGGAGACCATCAGCCGGGCCAGCTCGATGGCATCGTCCAGGTTTTTCATGAACGCGCCGTCGCCCATGGTCACATCCAGCAGGATGGCGTCGGAACCGGCCGCCAGCTTTTTGCTCATGATGGAGGAGGCGATCAGCGGGATGCAGCCCACGGTGGCGGTCACGTCCCGCAGGGCGTAGAGCTTTTTGTCCGCCACGGCGATCTGGCCGCTTTGGCCGATGACCGCAATGCCGATGTCGTTGACCTGGCGGAAAAATTCCTCCTGCGTCAGGCTGGTGCGGGTGCCGGGCACCGACTCCATCTTGTCGATGGTGCCGCCGGTGTGGCCCAGGCCGCGGCCGCTCATTTTGGCGATCTTGACGCTGCAGGCCGCCACGATGGGCGCAATGACCAGCGTGGTCTTGTCGCCCACGCCGCCGGTGGAATGCTTGTCCGCCTTGACGCCGGCAATGGCCGAGAGGTCGACCATATCGCCGGAGCGGGCCATCACCTCGGTCAGCACCGCGGTCTCCTCGTCCGTCATGCCCCGCAGATAAATGGCCATCAGCAGGGCGCTCATCTGGTAGTCAGGCACGTCGCCGGACACATAGCCGTTGACCGCAAAGGCGATCTCGGCCCGGTCCAGGACGCCGCCGTCCCGCTTTTTGGCGATGATGTCATACATACGCATGGTGGATACTCCTTTGTTTGCGGCGCGATCCTGCGCCAAAAAGCGCGAACGCCCGGCCCGCAGGGTTCCGGGCCGGGCGTTCGCCGGTTATTGTTGTGTGTGCAAAGCGTACAAAGGTCAGCGGGAGCCTTTGTCGTAGGGGATGCCCTCCGCCTTGGGGGCTTTGGACTTTTTGGAAGTGAAGATCAGAACGATCATGGTGACGATATAGGGCAGCATCTGGTACAGGTTGGAGATGTCCCGCACGCCCTCGAACTTGGGCAGGAAGGCCAGCGAACTGTTGTAGGCCGCAATGACCTTGAACAGCGCAAAGAACACCGCCGAGCCCAGGATGGGCAGGGGTTTCCAGTTGCCGAAGATCATGACCGCCAGCGCCAGGAAGCCGTAGCCGCCCACGTCGGAGTTAAAGCCGCTGCCGGCCGCCACCGTGTAGGCCAGACCGCCGATGCCGCCCAAAAAGCCGGAGAGCAGCACGCCGGCATAGCGCATGCGGTAGACGTTGATGCCC
The DNA here is from genome assembly GCA_019119495.1 of Candidatus Gemmiger stercorigallinarum. Taxonomy (GTDB): domain Bacteria; phylum Bacillota; class Clostridia; order Oscillospirales; family Ruminococcaceae; genus Gemmiger; species Gemmiger stercorigallinarum. The sequence goes on from DWWX01000020.1 coordinate 282,119, forward strand.
ACCGAGTCCGCCGCCTGGGGATGCTCGCCGCAGGCGCGCAGCCGCAGGCCGAACCGGGTCTTGTACAGCACGATGTACGAGACGATCAGCAGAATGATGGCGATGGGGGTGGTCAGGTAAAAATACTTGAAGAACAGCGTATCCCAAAAGCTCTGGCCCTCGATGGGGGCAAGGCCCACCGTCTCGCGGGTGATGCGCACCCAGCGGGGGATGCTGATGGTGGTCAGGCCCTGGCCCTGGATAGCCCAGGTCAAAACCACCGCAAAGGCGGGGGCAAACTGGTTGAGCGCGGTGCCGCCGATGGTCTGGTCGGCTTTGAGGTTGATGGCGGCAAAGGCCAAAAGCAGCGAGAAGATCATGCCGCACAGGCCGGCCACCAGGATGGCGATGAACATGGCCAGCTGGGGGTGCGCCGCGCCGAAGCCGTTCTGGTCAAAGGCCTGCAGCGTAAAGCAGGCGAACAGCGCGCCGATGATCATCATGCCTTCCAGGGCGATGTTGATGACGCCGGAATGTTCCGAGAACATGCCGCCCAGCGCCACCAGAAGAAGCGGCACGGCAAAAACCACCGTAAGACTGATAATATTGGCAAGTACGATCATTTCCCGTCCGCCTCCTTCTCTTTGCGGCGGCTGAGCGCCCTGGTAATGACGCCGCGCATCAGCAGTGCGAAGGCCGCCAGATAGATGATGACTGCAATGACGATGTCGGTGGTCTCCGGCGAGTAGTTGGGCTGCATGGCCGAGCCGCCCACCTGCAGGTAGCTGACAAACAGCGAGCTGAAGATGGTGCCGATGGGGTTGGAGTTTGCCAGCAGCGCCACCGGGATGCCGTTGAAGCCCATGTCCAGAATGGATTTGGTGATGACGTACTGGACGGTGCCCGCCAGATAGTAGATGCCGCCGCCCAGGCCGGACAGCGCGCCTGCAATGACCATGGACAAAACCACGTTGCGCTTGGCGTTGATGCCGGCGTACTGCGAGGCGTCCTTGTTCAGGCCGCAGGCCTTGAGCTCATAGCCGAAGGTAGTCTTTTGCAGGACCACCCAGACGACGATGGCGACCAGGATGGCGATCAGGATGCTGATGTTGATCCAGGGGGAATCGCCGAACAGCTTTTCCAGCCCGCCGGTGGGGATGATGGCGCCGGGGTTGGCCGCGCTGAGCGCCGCCGTGCGGTCCGAGTTGGATGCGCCCCAGGCGGAGGCCAGCATAATGGGCATATTGGCAAAGACCAGGTTGACCAGGTACATGCCGATCCAGTTGAACATGATGGAGGTAATGACCTCGTTGACGTTGAACAGCGCCTTGAACAGGCCGGGGAAAACGCCCCAAACAGCGCCGCCCGCCATGGATGCCAGCAGGCAGACATACCAGGGCATCTGGAACTGGATGGCGAACAGCAGGGCGAAAAAGACGCCCAGGGTATACTGGCCCGGCGCGCCGATGTTGAACAGGCCGGTCTTAAAGGCAAAGCCCACCGAAAGGCCGCACATCATCAGCGGCGCCGCCTGGTACAGCACCTGCGAGAAGCTGTTCAGGCTGGAAATGCCGCGGGTCAGCATCGAGTTCATGCCGGCAAGCGCCGCGTCCGGTTTTAAGATCACCAGCAGGACAAAGCCCAGGATCAGGCCGACCACGATGGACAGCAAACTGGCCAGCACGCCGACCAGCGCGCCGTTTTGGGAAAGAGGCTTGCGCTGTTTTTTCATGCCTGTCCCTCCTTCTGCTTTTTGCCGCCGGCCATATACAGGCCAAGCTCCTGCACGGTGGTGGTTTTGGGGTCAAACTCGCCCACGATCTCGCCCTCGTAGATGACCAGGATCCGGTCGGAGAGGTTCATCACCTCGTCCAGTTCCAGGCTGACCAGCAGCACGGCCCGGCCGGCGTCACGCTCGGCCACCAGCTGCTTGTGGATATACTCGATGGCGCCCACGTCCAGGCCGCGGGTGGGCTGGACCGCCACCAGAAGCTGGGGGTCCTTGTCGATCTCGCGGGCGATGATGGCTTTCTGCTGGTTGCCGCCGGACATGCTGCGGGCGATGGTGTCCGCGCCCTGGCCGCTGCGCACGTCGTACTGCTGGATCAGGCGGTCAGCGTACTTGCGCACCTCGCCGGCGCGGATGAAGCCGTGGTTCTGGAACTGCGGCTGCCAGTAACACTGAAGGACCAGGTTTTCGCCCAGCGTGTAGTCCAAAATCAGGCCGTGCTTGTGGCGGTCCTCCGGGATATGGCTCATGCCGGCCTTGGAGCGGTCGCGGATGGGTGCGGCGGTGATGTCCTGGCCGCACAGGCGGATGCTGCCGCCGGTGACTTTTTCCAGGCCGGTGATGCCGAACACCAGCTCGCTCTGGCCGTTGCCCTCGATGCCCGCGATGCAGACGATCTCGCCGGCGCGCACGTCGAAGGAAACGCCCTTGACTGCGTTGTTTTTGTGCACGCGGCTGGGCACCACCAGGTCGCGCACTTCCAGGATGTTCTCGCCCGGCTCCATCAGCTTTTTCTCGACGGCGAACTCGACGTCGCGGCCGACCATCATGCGGGAGAGTTCCTCCTTGGTGGTGCTGGCGATCTCGACCGTGCCCATATAGCGGCCCTTGCGCAGCACGGTGCAGCGGTCGGCCACCGCCATGATCTCGTTGAGCTTGTGGGTGATGAACAGGATGCTCTTGCCCTCGGCCTTGAACCCGCGCATGATCTCCATCAGCTCGTCGATCTCCTGCGGGGTCAAAACGGCGGTGGGCTCGTCAAAGATCAGGATCTCGTTGTCGCGGTACAGCATCTTGAGGATCTCGACACGCTGCTGCATGCCGACCGAGATATCCTCCACCAGCGCGTCCGGGTCGACGCGCAGGCCGTACTTTTCGCTCAGGGCCATGACCTTTTTGCGGGCCGCGTCCTTTTGCAGAAAGCCCATCCTGGTATCCTCGACGCCGAGGATGATGTTGTCCAGCACCGAAAAGCACTCCACCAGTTTGAAATGCTGGTGCACCATGCCGATGCCCAGGCGGTTGGCGTCGTTGGGGTCCTTGATGCGGACCTCTTTCCCGTCCTTTTTGATCACACCCTTTTCCGGCTGATACAGGCCGAACAGAACGCTCATCAAGGTGGACTTGCCGGCGCCGTTCTCGCCCAGCAGCGCGTGGATCTCGCCGCGGCGCAGCTGGAGCGTAATGTCATCATTGGCCTTGATACCGGGGAACTCTTTGGTGATGTTCAGCATCTCAATGACAAAATCCTCTGCCAATGGGTGCCTACCCCCTTTCTCCTGCTTGGGGGACCCGGTTCCGCCGGCGGCGCAGGGCTGACCGATGTACAGACAGCAAACGAGCGCCGATGCCGCAACAGTTGCAGCCGGCGGAACAGGTCCTTTGTTTACTCTTTGTTCATATTATATCGAACATCGGCGCTTTTTACAAGGTTTTGGGGCAAAAAATCAAACTTGTTGTACAAAGTTTTTGAATAGTACGACTTTTTCAGCAAACCTCCGCGCCCTGCCGCCTGTTCCCTGCCGCTGCGGCAAACGGCGGAGCAGAAACGGTCTCCCCTGCCCGCGCTGTCCCGGCAGCGCAGCGGGCGGAACACAAAACGCCGGCCCGGCAGGGGCAGATCTCCCCCGCCGGGCCAGCATTTTTGCTTTGGATGGCTTTTAATGGTTTTGCCGTCAGGCGGCTGCGGATGCCGTCAAACCTGCACAGGCAATCAGCGGATCTCGACGCCCAGGCGGTATTTCAGGTTGCCCAGGATCTTTTTGACGTAGCGGTCCACCTCGGCGTTTTCCAGCGGCTTGCCGGTGGGGACAAAGTGCAGGGTAAAGGCCATGCTCTTTTTGCCCTCGCCCAGCTGCTCGCCGCGGTAAATGTCGAACAGCTGGATCTCGCCCACATGGGGGCAGGCCTTGTGCATCTCGCCGACGATGTCGCCGCAGGTCACGGCCTCGTCGGCTACCAGGGCCAGGTCGCGGCTGACCACATCGAACTCCGGGATGGGCTTGTAGCGCAGGTTGGCGTCGGCCAGCGCCGAGAAGGCGACGTAGTCGATCTCGCCCAGGTAGATGTTCTGGTGGTTCTTGCTGTCCTTGGGCAGCTTGAGCTCGGCGGTGACGTCGTTGGCCAGCTTGCCGAAGCAGCCGATGCGCTGCCCCTTGCAGAGGATGCGGGCCGAGATGCCGGGGTGCAGCCAGGGGGTGTCATCCGCGCGCTGGTAGTCGAACGTCAGGCCGAACTGCTCGGCCAGGGCCTCGACCGCGCCCTTGACCTGGAAGAAGTCCTCGTCCTCGCCCCAGGCCACAAAGCCCAGGTGCAGGCGTTCCTCCGGCAGCTCGGTGACGGGCAGCTGTTTGGGGAGATAGATGTTGGACAGCTCGAACAGACGGCCGGAAGCGTTGCCGTTTTTCAGGTTGGTGACGGCGGCGTTCAGCAGCGAAGGCGCCAGCAGCGTGCGCATGATGGTCAGGTTGGAGCTGATGGGGTTGAGAAGGCGGATGACCTTGCGCTCCGGCGCATCGGCGGCGATGTGCAGCGCGTCCAGGTCGGCGTCGGCGTAGAAGGACATGGTCTCGGCCTCGTAGAAGCCCTGGGCGCACAGCACCCGCTTTGCCTTGGCGCGGCGGCGCTGCTCCGCGTCCAGGCCGCCGCCCGTAACGGTGGCGTCCTTGAGGAAGGTGGGCACGATATGCTCGTAGCCGTACTCGCGGATGACTTCCTCGGCCAGGTCGGGCTCGCCCACCTCGATGTCCTCGCGGTAGCGGGGGGCGACGACCTCCAGCCTGTCGCCGTCGCGCTCGACCTGGAAGTCCAGCCGGGTCAGGATGTCCACCACCGCGTCGGCGGGGACCTCGATGCCCAGGATGCGGTTGATGCCGCTGACGGTGGCCGAGATGTGCTTGCCCTCGCGGGGGGCGCCGGCGCTGACGTCAAAGGCACTGGCGGTGACCTCGCCGCAGCCCAGTTCCTGGATCAGGTGCAGCGCGCGGGCCATGCCCAGTTCGGCGGTGTACTCGGAGACGCCCTTCTCGTAGTGGCTGGAGGCGTCGGTGGACTGGCCCAGGCTGCGGGAGGTCTTGCGGATGCTGTCGCGGGCGAACTTGGCAGACTCGAACAGCAGCTGGGTGGTCTTGTCGGTGATCTCGCTGTTCAGGCCGCCCATAACGCCGGCCAGCGCCACCGGCTTGGCGCCGTCGCAGATGACCAGATTGCTTTCGCTCAGGGCAAACTCTTTGCCGTCCAGCGTGACGATGCTTTCGCCCTGCCGGGCGCGGCGGACGATGATCTGGCAGCTTTCCAGCGTGGACATGTCAAAGGCGTGCATCGGCTGGCCGATCTCCAGCATGACATAGTTGGTGATGTCCACCACGTTGGAGATGCTGCGCAGGCCGCACAGCGCCAGGTGGCGCTTCATCCAGCGGGGGGACTGGCCGGGGGTGATGTTGCGCACATAGTGGCCCAGGTAACGGGGGCACAGGTCGGGCGCTTCCACCGCGATGGAGAGGCGCGGGTCTTTGTAGTCGCTGGTGGTGTAGTCGGTGGCGGGCATCTTGAGGGGCTTGTTCAGCACGGCGGCCACCTCGCGGGCGATGCCCAGAACCGACTGGCAGTCGGCGCGGTTGGCGGTGATGGAGATGTCGAAGATATAGTCGTCCAGCCCCACCACCGGCACAATATCGGCGCCGGGGACGGTGTCCTTGGGCAGGTCCAGCAGGCCGTAGACCTCGGCGCCGGGGTACAGGTCCTCGTTCAGGCCCAGTTCCTCGCCGCTGCACAGCATGCCGTTGGACTCGACGCCCATCAGGGGCTTTGCCTTGATCTTGATACCGCCGGGCAGCGTGGCGCCGTCCAGCGCGGCGGGGGTGTGCATGCCCACATAGACGTTGGGCGCGCCGGTGCTGATCTGGATGTCATGGCCGTAGTCGCCGCAGTCCACCTTGCAGACGTGCAGGTGGGTGCCCTCCTGGGGCACGGCCTCGGTGACGACGCCGACGACGACGCGGCTGATCTCGGCCCCCAGGTCGATCAGCTCCTCCACCTCGAACCCGCAGGAGAACAGCTTGCTCTGCAGCTCCTGGGGGGTCACGTCAATGTCCACATATTCTTTCAGCCAACTGAATGGTACTTTCATGGTGCGTTTCCTCCTTTTTACTTAATCCTTGAACTGTTTGAGGAAACGCAGGTCGTTTTCAAACAGCAGGCCGATGTTGTTGATGCCGTACTTGAGCATGGCAATGCGCTCGATGCCGATGCCGAAGGCCAGGCCGGAATAAACATTGGGGTCGATGCCGCAGTTTTCCAGCACGCTGTGGTGGACGATGCCGGCGCCCAGCACCTCGATCCAGCCGGTGTGCTTGCACAGCGGGCAGCCCTTGCCGCCGCACTCGAAGCAGGAGACGTCCACCTCGACGCTGGGCTCGGTGAAGGGGAAGTAGGACGGGCGCAGGCGGGTTTTGACGCCGGCGCCGAACAGCGCCTGCACAAACTGGTCCAGCATGCCCTGCAGGTCGCACAGGGTGATATGCCTGTCCACCACCAGACCCTCCATCTGGTGGAACATGGGCGAGTGGGTGGCGTCCGAGTCGGAGCGGAACACCCGGCCGGGCACCAGCACCTTGATGGGGGGCTTCTGCCGGTCCATGACGCGGATCTGGCCGCCGGAGGTCTGGGTGCGCAGCACGATGTCCTCGGCCACATAGAAGGTATCCTGCATATCGCGGGCGGGGTGGTTTTTGGGCACGTTCAGGCGGGTGAAGTTGTGGTCGTCGTCCTCAATCTCAGGGCCTTCGTAGATGTCAAAGCCCATGCCGGCAAAGGCGTCCACGATCTGGTTTTTGACCAGCGTGATGGGGTGCAGGTTGCCCATCTCCCGGCGGACGCCGGGCAGGGTGATGTCCACCGCCTCGGCCCTGTTGCGGGCTTCCAGCTCGATGCGCTCGATCTCGGCGTTCAGCTGCTGGTAGCGGGCCTCGGCCCAGGCCTTGCACTCGTTGATGGTCTTGCCGGCGGCGGGGCGCTCTTCTTTGGGCACATCCCGCAGGCCCTTCATCAGGCCGGCCACGCTGCCGTTTTTGCCCAGATACTTCTGCCAGAAGGCAGAAAGCTCCTCTTTGCTGCGCACGCCGGCGGCGTCGGCCTCCAGCTGTTCTTTCAGTGCGCGGATCTTTTCTTCCATAATACACCTCGTTTTCGATTGTCGGCCGGTGCCGGCCGCTGGCGCAAACAGACGTAAACAGAAAAACGGCTCCGTCCCTGGCATAAGAGCCAATGGGACGAAGCCGTTTGCAACACTCCGCGGTACCACCCGTATTCCGCCGTGCAAAGACGGCGGCGCTTGTTTCTGCCGGTAACGGTGCAGGGCCGTCCCGCGTTACTGGGCGTAAAAGCCGTTCGCACGGGCCACTCGGGAGCGAACTTCGGCGCAGCGCCGTTCGGGGGACCTTTCAGCCGGTGAGTCCCCTCTCTGCCAATGCCTGCCGTTTGGGGCGGGCCGCGCCGCGTGTGCGGCAGCCGGGCAGCTGCGATTACTTTCTCCGTCAAGGTGTTTCGCCATAGACTGGTTTCTATTTTATGCGTTTGGGCGGCGTTCGTCAAGGGGTGGGGCGAACAATTTTAAAGGTTTGCCGCCAACGCAGGCTCCGGGCAGGCCGCCCTGGCGTCACTGAACCGCAGACTGCGCAGCCCCGGCAAGATACCCCTGCAAACTGCGCAGCGCCGCCGGGTCATCGGGATAGTAAATCAGCAGCCCTTCACTGCCCGGCAGCTGCACAGCAAGCAAATTATCATCCATCACCATCAAGTAGGTGGCGTCTGCCGTCTCTGCGTCCCAGGTCAGCAGAAGGTAGGCCGCGCACTCTGTCATGCCAGGGCTGGCGGTTTGGGGCCAGGGCAGCAGGTTGCGCAGCGCCGGGCGGTACTGCGTTTGGCTAAGCAGCTCTATCACCCGGGTATAGGCCTCATCATCGGTGGCAAGGCCCTGCAGTTCGGCCGTATCGGGCACAAATTTGCCGTCGATCAGCTGCAGGCTATCCCAAATGCAGCTGACAGCCTGCGGCTGCCTGCCATCGCTGCCGGAAACCTGCGAAAACGTCCGGGGCAACAGCCGCCAGGTGAGCAGAGCGGCCAGCAGGACAGCCGCCACGGCCAAGACGGCAAAACGCTTGCGGATGCGCATACCAGTTCCTCCTTACAGGGGTCGGGGAGACGGATAGGGTTTTGGGCCATACCAGAAGCCGCCAAAGCTGCCCGCGGTTCCCGATGTGCCCCGGCTTTGACCGCAGTATACCATTTCCGCCCATGCCCGGCAAGCGCCCCGCGCGCATTTTGCGTCGAATTGACGTCCATTTTACATTGATTTTACGTTGGTTTGCGGCATGCTAAAAGCCGCGCCCCGGCACGGCGGAAGATACCCAAACAGGCTTCCGCCGGCGCGGGGCGCGGCAAAAATAGATTGGATCACGTTATGCCGGAAGTCTCCGGCCGCGGCACGCTCAGTTGCTGCGGCTGCGGCCCAGCAGGCGGATAACGTACAGGAAGATGTTGATATAGTCAAGATAAAGCTGCAGCGCGCCGATGATGGAGCTTTTGTGCAGCATGGCTTCGTCGCCGCCGAAGTAGGCGTAGAAGCTGCGCAGCTTCTGGGTGTCGTAAGCGGTAAAGCCCATGAACACCAGCAGGCCAACGGCGCACAGCAGCACGTCAAACAGGCCGAAGCTGCCCACGAACAGCATGCCGAACAGCGACACCACCAGCAGGGCGATCAGGCCGCCCATCAGCTTGGGGCCCCAGCCGGTCAGGTCCCGCTGGGTGCGCAAGCCGTACACGGCCATGATGCCGAAGTAGACCGCGCCCACCAGGAAAGCCAAGATCAGCGTGGACAGGTCGTAGACCACAAAGTAGACGCTGAGGTTGATGCCGGTCAGCGCCGCATAGGCAAAGAACATGGCCGTGGCGGTGGCGGGCTGTATCTTCTGCACCCGCATGGACAGCACCGCGACCAGGATCAGCTCGCCGATGGACAAAGCAAAGACCAGGCCGGTGTTCCACAGCGCGACAAACGCGCCCGAAATCACGGTGGCCAGCGCCACGGCGAAAGTAAGCATCAGGCCGGCGAACATCCAGCCAAAGGTGCGGGCCATGTACTGGCTCAGGGACAGGTACGGGCTTTCGGCATAGCCGGCGGCGCCGGCCTGCGCCTGCTGATACCGCTGCTGCTGATATTGCTGATACGCCTGGTCGTAACGGTCATTCTGCTCAGACCCGTTGCGGCGAGGATCATTTTCGTAATAAGCCATAGTTGATTTCCCCTTTCTGTTTGGGTACACTTATTATATACCCAAACAAATGAAAAATGTGTAAATTATCTATGAACTGTTGGGGGAACGGGCCGGTATTTGCTATAAAAGCATCAGGCTGCACCGCTGTTTTCCTGCTTTTGCGGCCGGCCCCTCTGCAAAGCTGCCGGCGGGGGGGGCTTGCCGCAGCGGCCGGGAGCCGTTTCCCCACAAACGCCAAAGGAGGCTGCCATGCCCTGTTCCGCCGCGCCGTTCGGCATCTATCTGCATATTCCCTACTGCCCGGCCAAGTGCCGGTACTGCGACTTTTTCTCCCGCCCGGGCTGCCGGGCGGTGCCGCAGGACTACTGCGATGCCCTGCTGCGGGAACTGCGCAAAAATACCCGCCGGCCCAACACGCTGTATTTCGGCGGCGGAACGCCGGCGCTGCTCTCCCCCGCCCAGGCGGCCGCGCTGATTGAGGCCGCCGACCCGCTGCCGGGGGCGGAGATCACGCTGGAGGCCAACCCCGATGTGGTGACGCCGGAGACACTGAAGGGTTTCCGCGCCGCCGGGGTGACGCGCATCAGCTTTGGCGTGCAGAGCGCCGACGACGCCCAGCTGCGCCGCCTGGGCCGCACCCACACCGCGGCGGGGGCCGCGCAGGCGCTGGACTGGGCGGTGCAGGCGGGCTTTGACGAGATCTGCGGCGACATCATGCTGGCGCTGCCGGGGTATTCAAACGCCGAATTTGACCGCACGCTGGCGCTTTTGAAGGACGGCGGCTGCACCCATATCTCGGCCTACCTGCTCAAGATCGAGCCGGGCACCGCCTTTTTCAAACATCCGCCGGCGGACCTCCCGGACGGGGACGCGGCGGCGGATTTTTACCTGTACGCAGTGCAGCGGCTGGCCGAGGAAGGTTACCCCCAGTACGAGATCAGCAACTTTGCCGGGCCGGAGCACCGGGGCCGGCACAACCTGCTGTACTGGGACTGCCGGGACTACCTGGGCCTTGGCCCCGCCGCCCACAGCTGCCTGGACAGCGTGCGCAGCTTTTGGCCTGCCGGGCCGGGCGCGGTGGAGGCCTTTATTGCTGGGACGCTGGAACCCCGGACCGAGGGCATCTGCGACGCCGAGGACTATCTGATGCTGCGGCTGCGGCTGCGGGACGGGCTGGACCTGGAGCAGTACGCCGCCCGGTTCGGCGGGGCGCTGAACCCGCGGCAGCGGGCCTTTGCCGGGCAGTGCGCTGCCGCCGGCTACGCCGAATTTGACGGCAGGGTGCTGCGCCTGACGCCGCGGGGGCTGCTGGTGCAGAACAGCATCGTATCCGAGCTGATGGCGGAGGAAGAATAAAAAGCGAAAGCGCCAGGGGCGGACCGGCGCTTTGGCGCGGCGGTTTTGCCGGCCGCGGTCACAGCTTGTCCCAAAGGCGCAGGCGGGTCAACAGCAGCAGTGCAACGGCATATTCTGCTGCCAGGAAAATACCATTGGTCACCAGGTAAAGATGCGGGATCGGCAGAACGTCCGTCAGCCAGCCTGCCAGCACAAAAAGCGGCAGAAACAGCCCCACAGCACAGCCGGCTTTGACCATCCAGCGGGCAGGGCGCGCCGGGGACAGCATCCGCCCAACGCCGTAGCAGACCACGCCAATGCCCTGCACCACCATGCCGCCCGCAATGTAGTCGGCCGTCTGTTTTTCGTGCCAGGCGGCCAGGGCGCAAACCAGCCCGACCCCCAGGAAAAACAGCGCCGCCAGATACAGCACCCGGCTGGCAAAAGCGGCGTCCAGCCGGCGCGCCGGGGCGGGCCCGGCTTCCGGCGGCGTGCCCCGGCTGCCCTTGAGCAGATAGTCGGTGGTGACGCAGAACAGCTCGCTCAGGGCAATGATTTTATCCAGCTCCGGCTGGGCCTGGGCGGATTCCCACTTGGATACCGCCTGGCGGGAGACGTTCAGTTTTTCGGCAAGCTGTTCCTGCGAAAGCCCGTGTTCGCGGCGCAGCTGCTGGATACGGTCGGCAAGGGTCGGTTGGTTCATCGTCTGGTTTCTCCTGTTTCCGGGGCGTGCCCCATTTGTTGCGGCCTTATCGTACCATTTTGGCCGGTTGCGGGGCAAGCAAGTCAGGCTGGAAGTTTGTCAACCGGGGGTTGCGCCGGATATATGGCGCGTTGTCATGCCGTTTGGGGAGTTTCCGGTCACTTTTCTGGCACACCACCCCGGCCCGCGCAGCACGATACAGCAATCGCCGCCTTTGCCCTCGAAAGAGGGCAGGGGCGGCGGTTTTGTATCTGCCGTTTCCAGCAGCCGTCATTTCTTTTTGGTAAAGCGGTACTCGGTGCCATCCTTCAGGCGCTGGATGTTGGAGCGGTGCATATAGATGACCATGCCGCCCATGATGGCCGCGCAGACGCCGATGAACACCAGCGACGGCAGGTTGGCCCCCTGCCAGGCCCAGTAAACGATGGCCAGGATGGGATACAGCCCCGCCACGATGATACTGCCCAGCGAGACGATGCGGGTGATGGCAAACTCGATCAAAAAGATGATCAGCAGCGCCAGCACCACCACCGGAGAGGTGGCCAGAATGGCGCCCGCGCCCACCAGCACGCCCTTGCCGCCCTTGAAGCCGAAGTAAACGGGCAGCGTGTGGCCGATGACCGCAAAGATACCGGCCAGGTAGGCGCCGCAGACCGGCTCGATCCCGGTGCCGGCGAGCAGCCATGCAAAGATCAGGCGGCCCAGCAGCACGGCAACCGCGCCCTTGGCCACATCGCCCACCGCGGTGGCGGCACCGGCGGCCTTGCCGTAGTTGCGCAGCATGTTGGTCATGCCCGCGCTGCCGCTGCCGTGGGTGCGCACATCGTCGTGGCAGAAGTGCTTGGAGATCAAAATGCCGAACACGATGCTGCCCAAAAGATAAGCTTCGGCCGCCACAAGAATACAGGCCGCGATCAGTTTGAATCCCATGGAAAATCCTCCTCCAACAGATAAGTCAGGCGCGGGCAGTGCCGTCGCCGTGCTCCCGCACCAGCATGCGGATGGGGGTGCCGGTCATGCCGAACGTCTCGCGGATCTGGTTTTCCAGATACCGCTTGTACGAAAAGTGGAACAGCGCCTTCTGGTTGACAAAGCAGACAAACGTCGGCGGCCGGGTGGAGCTTTGGGTCATGTAGAAGATCTTGAGCCGCTTGCCCTTGTCGGAAGGCGGCTGCACGCGGGCGGTGGCGCGGGCCAGCATCTCGTTGAGGGCACCGGTGGGGATGCGGGTGCCGTTCTGCATATCCACAAAGCGGATGGTCTCGAACAGCTTGTCGATGCGCTGGCCGGTCTTGGCGCTGATAAACAGGATGGGCGCGTAGGACATAAAGCTGAAATCCTCGGCCAGCTGCTTGCGCATGGCGTCCATGGTGTAGCTGTCCTTCTCGACCAGGTCCCACTTGTTCACCGCGATGATGCAGGCCTTGCCCTGCTCGTGGGCGTAGCCGGCAACTTTCGAGTCCTGCTCGGTGAAGCCCTCGGTGGCGTCGATCATGATGACGCATACGCGGCTGCGCTCGACCGCGGCCAGGCTGCGCAGCACGCTGTACCGCTCGACGCCGCTTTCCACCTTGCCCTTTTTGCGCAGGCCGGCGGTATCGGTAAAGATGAACTTGCCGTACTTGTTGTCCACCGCGGTGTCGATGGCGTCGCGGGTGGTGCCGGCCTCGTTGGCGACGATCATGCGGTCCTCGCCCAGGATATGGTTGACCAGGCTGGACTTGCCCACGTTGGGCCGGCCGATGACCGCCACGGGGATGCGCTCGTCATCCTCCGGCTGCTCGTCCGAGAAATCCAGGTGGTCGCAGACGGCGTCCAGCAGGTCGCCGGTGCCGTGGCCATGCACGCCGGAGACGGGGTACAGCTCGCCGATGCCCAGCGAGTAAAAGTCGTACAGCTCCATGGGCGGCTCGCCGACGGAATCGCACTTGCTGACCGCCAGCACGATGGGCTTGCCGCTGCGCATCAGCATGCCGGCAATGTCCACGTCCTGCGGCGTGACGCCGGCGGTGACGTCGCACAGCATGATGACGCAGTCGGCCGAGTCGATGGCGATCTGGGCCTGGCGGCGCATATGGGCCAGGATGCCGTCGTCGATGTTGGGCTCGATGCCGCCGGTGTCCACCAGCAGAAACTGGTGGCCGTTCCACTCGCAGTCGCAGAAAATGCGGTCGCGGGTGACGCCGGGGGTATCCTCCACAATGGCCAGGCGCTGGCCGGTGAGCTTGTTGAACAGCGTCGACTTGCCCACGTTGGGCCGGCCGACGATGGCTACGATCGGTTTTGGCATTTTGTCACTCCCCTTTCGGTTTGCGTTTGCGCAGGCGGGCGGCAAGGCCGGCCAGCCGTTTGGCGGGGGCCTGGGCGGTCAGCAGGGCGCGGCAGCAGCCCGCGCCGTCGGTGGGCAGCACCTGCACCCGGCAGCCCAGCTCTTTGCCCAGCTGCCCGGTGGTGATGTCGTCCAGAAAGGCGCCCTCGCCGTCCCGGAGCATGACTTCCGGCACGCCCAGGGTGCGGCTGTGCAGTCTGCCCTTGCACTGGCGGATGATGTCGGTGGCGGTGACCAGCCCCGCCACGCTGACGTTGCCGCCGAAAAAGTGGTTCTGGATGGGATGCACCGTAATGTCCACCTGCGGATACTGGCGGTGCAGCGTGTCCGCCATCTGCCCGATCAGCGGCGCGGCCAGCGTGCCGGTGACGATGTCAATGCTGCGGGGCAGCACCAGGCCGCGGGGCTCGGCCAGCTCCTCCAGGAAGGTGTCGTGGTACTGCCGCCACATGCCCACGCCGTCCTCCAGCTGGGCGTAGTCGTCGTAAAACTCCGCCTGGGGCAGCGGGCGGCCGGCGGTCAGGTACCATTCGTCGCTGGGGTAAACGATGCTGCGGCCGTACTCGGCGCGGCATTTGTTGCTGTACTCTTCCAGGATGTCCAGCGTCTCGGCGGCGGAGGCCGCGTCGTAGGGTTCCAGATGGTACAGCCCCTTGCGGTGGGACGTCACCCCGGCCGGCACCGCGGCGATGCTGCCCACCTGGGGGCGCAGCGCCAGCAGGTCGTCCAGCGTGCGGCGCAGCTCGTCCCCGTCGTTGACGCCCCGGCAGAGCACCAGCTGGCAGTTCATCTCGATGCCGCCCTTGGCAAACCGGTCCAGATAGGCCAGCGTGTCCGCGGCCTTTTTGTTGGCCATCATCCGCACCCGCAGCGCGGGGTTGGTGGTGTGCACCGAGATGAAGATGGGGCTGATGTGCATCTGGATGATGCGCTCCACCTCCCGCTCGGAGAGGTTGGTCATGGTGATGTAGTTGCCGAACAGGAAGGACAGGCGCTCGTCGTCGTCCTTGAAATACAGGCTTTTGCGCAGGCCGCGGGGCAGCTGGTCGATGAAGCAGAACATACAGTGGTTGTCGCAGCTGTGCTTTTCGTCGCCCAGGTAGGTCTTGAAATTGCAGCCCAGCGGCTCGTACTCCCCTTTTTCCACCTGGATGGTGCGCTGCCTGCCGTCCCGGCAGATCGCCAGGGGGAAGCGGGCCGCCACCGTATAATACTGATAGTCCAGCATATCGGCCATCTGGTGGCCGTCGGCGGAAAGCAGCGTGCAGCCGGGCAAAATGCCCAGCCGCTCGGCCGGGGAGCCGGGGTCCACGCTTACCACGCGCAGCGCCATGGCGAAACCTCCTGTCTGTATCTACGTCAAGAATACCCGCCGCAGGCGGCGGAAACGGGCGGAACCTGGCGGGGCCGCCGCCAAAGATTGAACAAGTGGCAAAGAAAAAGGGAAGGGCTTTGCCCTCCCCTTGTAAGAACGCTCAGGCCTCTTTGACCTTGACGACTTCCTGGCCCTTGTAGTAGCCGCACTTGCCGCACACCTGGTGGGGCACCGTCAGCTCACCGCACTGAGGACATTTCACCAGCGTAGGAGCCTCCAGCTTCCAGACATTGGAACGACGCTTGTCGCGGCGGGCTTTGGATTGTTTTCTCTTGGGTACTGCCATGTTTAAGCACCTCCTTGGTGAAATTTCAACTGAGCAGTTGTTTTAATATGCTAAGCCGGGCATCTGCAGGGGCAGCTTCGCCTGCCGGTTGGCAGGTACATCCTGCCGCCTTCCTTTTTCCACAGATGGGGCATAGGCCAAGACAGTCGGGACTGCACAGCAGCACCCGCGGAACTGCCAGGATGATCTCCTGGTAAACCAGTTCCTCTACGTCCAGCAAGCCTTCTTCGTCCAGGGGAAGCTCGAAATCCGGGTCCTCCAGATCACGGGGACGAACGGTGTACTGCTGTGCGATGTGGTAAGTCTCGTGCACCGGCGCAAGGCAGCGGGCACATTCCGCTTCCACCGCAGCATCGGCCTGGAGCGCGACCTCGGCGCCTTCGGCCGTGCGCGTCACAGAAAAAATGCCGGCCACAGGAGCAGGCAGCTGGTATCCCGGCCAGTCCCGGCCCGACAGGTCAAACGAAAACGACGCTGTGTGCGGGTTTTTGGCGGCTGACAGGAACTTGTTCAGGTCAAATCGCATAGTACACCTCAAAAGGTTGCCTAACTAGTATACACAAGCAAAGGGGGCTTGTCAACAGGATTTTGCAAAAAAATTTGGGTTTTGCGGCAGCCGGGGCGCAATATCTGGTATCCGGGCCGCCTCAGTCTTCCGGGGTATCGTCCTTGGGGATGATGATGTTCAGAAGGAACGCCACCAGGAAGGACACCACCAGAGAGCTGCCGAAAACATTCTGGAACAGCTGGGGCGCAAACTGCAAAATCTCCGGCGCGGCGTCGATGCCCAGGCCCAGCGCCAGCGAGATGCCCACGATCATGCGGTTGCGGTAGTTCAGCGGCTGCTCTTTCAAAAGCTGGATGCCGGACATGGTGATGGCCGCAAACACCGTGACGGTAGCGCCGCCAAGGACCGACTGGGGGATGGTGGCCATCAGGCCGCTGAATTTGGGGAAGATGCCCGCCAGCAGCATGATAACGCCCACCATGGTGAACACCCGGCGGGAGACCACCTTGGTGGTGCAGATCAGGCCGACATTCTGGCTGTACGGGTCGGTGGGCAGGCCGCCGATGCAGGCGCCGATCATGCCGCAGATGCCCTGGCCCTTGATGGCGCCGCCCAGCTCCTGGTCGGTGGCCTCGCGGCCAAAGCCGCCCATGGCGGTGGAGGACACGTCGCCGATGGTCTGCACGGCCTGGACCATGTACATCAAAATCATCATCAGGATGGCGTCGGGGTGGAACTCCAGCCCGAAATGGAAGGGCATCGGCACCGAGAACCAGGACGCCGTGGTCAGGCCGGAGAAGTCCACCACGCCGCCCATGATCAGCGCCGCGATGTAGCCGACGATGATGCCGATCAGCATGCCGGAAGCCTTGAGCAGCCCTTTGCCGAAGAAGTTGCAGGCCAGCGTGACCACCAGGGTCAGGATGGCCAAGACCCAGAATTTCGGCGAGCCGAAGGTGCCGTCCGCCTGGGCCGCGCTGCCGCCGCCGATGTAGTTGATGGCAGTGCCGTACAGCGAAAGGCCGATGCTGATGACCACCGTGCCGCTGACGATGGGCGGGAAGAAGCGGCGGATCTTGCCGATGAACATGCCGATGAAGATGGACACAAAGCCCGCCACCAGCTGGCTGCCGAAGATGGCCGCAATGCCGTACTGCTGGCCGATGATGGTCAGGATGGGCATGTAGGCGAAGGCAACGCCCATGACGTTGGGCATTTTCATGCCGAAGCCGAACACCGGGAACAGCTGCAGCAGGGTGGTGATGCCGCCGATGAGCATGGCCGCCTGGGTCAGCAGGATCTGATCCTCGGCCGAAAGGCCGCAGGTGCCGGCGATGAGCATGGGCGGGGTGATGTTGCCGATCAGCATGGCAAGGACATGCTGCAGCGCCTGCGGGAAGGCGACGCCCCAGGAGGGCTTGCCCTCAAACCGCAGCAGTTCCGAGTTGGTTTGCGTGGTTGCAGAACTCATTTACGATCTTCCTCACTTTCCAAATCCAAAAGTTGATACACCCAATACTGGACAGTATATCCGATGGCGCAGGGTTATGCAATACATTCTTGCGCTTTTTTGCCGCTTTTGGCCGGAAGTTCGGGCGTATTGCGTTCATTGCCGGCATTTGGCCGCTACGTCCGGGGCACAGGGGGCTTTGCGGGCTGCAAAACAGGGGGCGGCAGCCAAAAGGCCGCCGCCCCCGCTATGGGATATGACAAAACTCTATTCCGCCGTTTTGGGGCGGCCGCTCCCCTGCCGCCCCGCCAGGGCTGCTTCCAGCCGGGCCAGGTCGGCCGGGGTGTCGATGTCCGCAAGCTCCCATTCGTCCGCCGCCGGCAGCAGGCGGACGCTGCCGGGATGGGCCTGCGCCACGGCGCCGCCGCCCCGGCCTTCGGGCAGGGCGCGCAGCTCCGGGTAGGCCCAGGCCGGGAACAGCACCGGCGCGCCGGGCTTTCCCTGCCAGGCGGGCCGCCAGATGGACTGCGGGTCGTCCGCCGCGCAGAGGGCCAGGCCGGCCACCGTTTCCCGCCGCAGCAGCGGCTGGTCGGCCGGGCAGAACAGGCAGCCGGCGTCCGCCCGCAGCGCCGCAAGGCCCAGGCGGACGGTATCACTGCGGAAAGGCCGGCTGTGCAGCAGGACCGGCACGCCCTGCCCGCGGCAGAAGGCGGCGGCTTCGGCGCTGCGGGTGACCACCACCCGCCGGGCGAAAACGCCCTGCGTGGCGTCCAGCGTGTACTGCAAAAGCGGCCTGCCCGCAAAGGGGGCCAGCAGCTTGCTGCCGCCGAACCGCCGCCCCAGCCCCGACGCCATGATGACGCAGCCCAGGCTGCCGAAAGGCGCGTCCAGATCGACGCAGAACACATCCGGATGCCGGCACAGCCGGCGCAGAAAGGGCAGATCCTGCTTGCGCACCGCCGCGGCCAGCCGCTTGCGGGACATCAACTCCAAAACGGCGGCGCAGTATTCCGGGCAGGCGGTTTCCAGATAGCCCGCCTCATCCAGAAGGGCCCACTCCCCCGCCGCGTCGGCGCAGCGCCGCAGCGCCGGGACGCCCAGCGCGCAAAAGCCCTCCGTTACCGGGCGCATGCGGTTTTCGGGGCCGGGCAGCGCCGGGTCGAACCGGCCGATCACCGCGGTACGGCCCGTGGTGTTTTCTTTCAGGTACACCGCCCTGCCCGGCTGCGCCCAGGTGGTAAGGCCGGGCAGCGCCCCCGCCGCCCCCAGCCGCGGGGCCAGCACCGCCAGCAGCGTCGATTTGCCGCTGCGCCGGCCGCCCGTCACGACCAGATGGCGCTTACCGCTGGCCAGGAAAGAAGTCCAGATACAGTCTGCGGTTGGCCTGTATGCAGGCGTCGCGGTAGGCTTCATAGCGGGCAAGCCACTCCTTTCCTTCCGGGGTCAGGCGGCTGCCGCCGCCGCAGCGGCCGCCCGCGGCGCGCTCGGTCAGCGCAAAGCCCAGCGCCTTCTCGGCGTTCTGCAAAAGCTTCAGCGCCTTGGTGTAGGCCATGCCCATCTCACCGGCGGCGGCCCGCAAAGAACCGGTCCGCTCCACCCCGTGCAGCAGACGGCAGGGGCCTTCGCCAAAAAACTTTTCCTGTTCGTCGGTATAAAAAACGATCTTTGTCACTGCCTGCATGGCGGGTCCTCCCGGTCTGTGCGCCGGTTTTGGGGCGGTTGGGGCGGCTTTGTTTTACGGGTCTATTGTACCGCATCCCTCCGGCTCTTTCAACAGCACCAGCTGCTGCCGGCCGCTGCGGTCGGCGCAGCGGTGCAGGCTGATGGCCCCGTACACCTCCGCCAGCTGCCGTTCCAGCTGCTGCGGCGGGTCGGCGGCGGGGTCCAGCACCGCGCGTACCCTGCCCCCCGCCAGCACCAGCAGGCGGTCGCAGCAGTTCAGCGCCAGGGCGGGGTCGTGCAGCGCCGCCAGGACGGCGCGCCCAGGCGCCTGCCCCACCCACTGCCGCAGAAGATCCAGCATGCGGTAGCGGTGGCGGAGATCCAGCGCGCTTTCCGGCTCGTCCAAAAGCAGCAGCCGGCTGCCGGCCGCCAGCGTGCGGGCCAGGATGCAAAGCTGTTTCTGGCCCTCGCTCAGGTGCAGGTAGTTTTCCTCCTCCCGCCCGGCAAGGCCCACCTGGGCCAGCGCCCGGCGCGCCTGCTCCCGCATGGCCGGCGTGGGGCGTTCCAGCAGGCCCAGCTGCGGGTTAAAGCCCATCAGCACCACCTCCAGCGCCGTGACGTCGATGGCAATGCCGCTGCGCTGGGGGATGTAGCCGCACCGCCCGGCCAGCTGCCGGGGCGAAAGCTCCTCCAGCCGGTTGCCCTCCAGCGTGCAGCTGCCGCCGTGGGGCAAAATACCGCACACCGCCTTGAGCAGCGTCGTCTTTCCGCTGCCGTTGGCCCCCACGACACCCACGATCCGCCCCGGCTCCACCGCAAAGCAAACGCCGTCCAGGACCGGCCTGCCGCCGTAGCCGGCGGTCAGGTTTTCCACTGCAAAAAAGCTCATGCCTGCCGCCTGCCTTTCACGATAAGGAAGATAAGGAACGGCGCGCCCAGCAGGCTGGTAAAGATGCTGACCGGCAGCTCGACGGCGGCCGCGCTGCGGGCCAGGATATCCGCCCCGGTCAGCAGGATGCCGCCCAAAAGCCCGCCCAGCAGCATGGTGCCGGGGCCGCTGCGCTTTGTCAGCAGCCGCGCGCCGTGGGGCGCCAGCAGCCCCACAAAGCTGATCAGCCCCGAAAGGCTGACCACGCAGGACACCGCCAGCGTGGCTGTCAGCAGCACCGCCAAACGCATCCGCCCCACCGAGACCCCCAGCATCCGGGCTTCGCCCTCGTCGGCCGAGAGCAGCAGCACCTGCCGGTGCAGAAGGAACAGCGCCGCCACGCAGAGGGCGCACAGCGCCAGGTTGCCGCCGATGGAATACCCGCTGACGCCGTTCAGGCTGCCCATGATCCAGTACTCGATGGAGGCCAGCTCCCGCTCCGGGTCGGCGGTGAGTTTCAGGCACATCAGGGCGGTCTGCGCCAGCGAGTGCACCGCGATGCCCGCCAGCACGATGGTGCTGTGCCGGCCGGAACGGTCCAGCGCCGACAGCGCCAGCGCCAGCCCCACCGCGGCCAGCGCCCCCGCAAAGGAGGCCGCCGTGACCGCCGCCGCGCCGGACAAAAACAGGATGCCCGCCGCCGCGCCCGCGCTGGCCCCGGAGGAAACGCCGATCACATCGGGCGAGGCCAGCGGGTTGCGGAACACCGTCTGGTAGACAAAGCCCGCCACGCCCAGCGCAAAGCCGCCCAAAACGCCCACCGCCGTCCGGCTGGCCCGCAGCGTCCAGAACACCCGCAGCTGCATTTCGTCGCCGGCCAGCATGCCCTCCAGCGTGAGCGGGTACTTGCCGGTGAACAAACCGGCAACAGCCAGGACGGCCAAAAGGGCCGCCCCGGCTGCGCAGAACAGTTTGATCTTTGTGCGGTCAGGCTGCATCGGTCCCGCCGGCGGCCGCGCTGTAGGCAAAGCCGTAGAAAGTCTGGTAGAACTCGTCGATCACGGCCAGGCTGTCGGCTTCGGGGCACAGGTCAGGGTGCAGCACGCTGGAAAGCCACACCGCACCCAAGATGCCGCCGGGCACCGGGCTGTCCCAGGCCTCGGCGTCGCCGGGGATCTGGAACACGTTGCCGTTCTCCACCGCGGCGCAGCCGGCCAGGTTGGGGTCGGCCAACACGTCGTCCACGGTGTAGTCGGCGTCAGAGGCCAGCACGATGTAATCGGGGTCCCAGGCCAGCACCTGCTCGTAGCTGACCTCGGCCCAGTAGGTATCGGTGATCTCGGCCGCCGCGTTGACGCCGCCCGCCATGCGGATCATGTCCGACTGGTACATGGCGTCGCCGGCGGTGGAGAGGAAGTCCGAGTTGCCGGCCAGGTAGACGCTGGGGGTCTCGGCGCCGGCCAGCGTATCGGCCAGCCGCTGCTCCTGCTCCGCCGAGAAGTCCAATAGCGCCTGGGCGCGGGCCTGGGTGTTGGTGGCGGCGCCGATCAGGGTGACGGCCTCGTTCAGCAGGGCCTGGTCCTCCGGGTTGACCAGCAGCGCGGGAATGCCCAGCTCGGCCAGGCTGTCGGCGGCGCTTTCCAGCTTGAGGGGCAGGATGACCAAGTCGGGGGCCAGGGCGGCGCACCCCTCCAGGTCAAACTCCTTGGCGGTGCCCACGCTGGGCAGCTCCAGCAGCTCCGGCGCGCTGAGGGCGTAGATGGGGCGGGTGTCGGCCTTGGCCTCGATGCCCACCAGCTCGTCCTGCAGGCCCAGGGCGATCAGCAGGCTGGTGGTGATGTAGTAGCCGCTGACCAGCGTTTCCGGCTGGGACTCAATGGTGACCTGGCGGCCGGCCTGATCGGTGACGGTGACGGGATAGGACGTCTCGGACGCCCCGTCAGGCTGGGCGGTGGGGTCGGCGGCTTCCGGGGTGTCGGCGGCCGGCTCGGACACAGCTTCCGGCTGGGAGGCCGGTTCGCTGCCGGAAGCGTCGGGCTGTGCGCCGCAGGCTGCCAGGGACAGGGCCATGGCAAGGGCCAGCAGCAGGGACAGGGTCTTTTTCATCTTCATGTCGTTTTCTCCTTTGGCGGGCGGCTCGCGCCCGTTGTTCTTTTGAAACTACAACGCGATTATAGCAATTTCTCTTTCCAAACGCAAGATGTACTGATATAATGTTGTCGGAAATGTGCCGTTTTGCGCGGTTTTCGCGCCGGCGGCATGCGGTTTTGCGGCGGGCGGCGCTTTGCGCGCCCGCCCGGACGTCCCCCGCCGCGGGGACAGGGATCTGGAAAAGGAACGTGCTATGCTTACCATCCAAAACTACGTCCAGGCCGAAAGCCTGGAGCAGGCCTGGCAGCTGAACCAG
This sequence comes from Candidatus Gemmiger stercorigallinarum, assembly GCA_019119495.1. GTDB lineage: Bacteria > Bacillota > Clostridia > Oscillospirales > Ruminococcaceae > Gemmiger > Gemmiger stercorigallinarum. Next base: position 304,303 of record DWWX01000020.1, read on the forward strand.
AAAAAGAGCACCCGCATTTTGGGCGGCATGCTCTGGCTGAAGATGGCCAAAAACACCGTGGGCACCGCCGTGGACCTGTGCCGCCTGGGGCTGGACGCCATCGAGGAGGACGAAACGCAGTTCTCGCTGGGGGCCATGGTCACGCTGCGCCAGCTGGAACAGCACCCCGGCCTGAACGCCTACACCGGGGGCGCCGCCGAAAAAGCCGTCCGGGACATTGTGGGCGTGCAGTTCCGCAACATGGCCACGGTGGGCGGCAGCGTGTGGGGGCGGTTCGGCTTCTCTGACGTGCTGACGCTGCTGCTTGCCATGGACAGCGCCGTGGAGCTTTACCGGGGCGGCGTGGTGCCGCTGGAACAGTTCGCCGCCATGGACTACGACCGGGACCTGCTGGTGCGGGTGCTGGTGCGCAAAACGCCGGGGCGGTTTGCCTACCGGGCCATGCGCAACCAGCGCACCGACCTGCCCGCCTTGACCTGCGCGGTATCCTGCCTGGACGGCGAGTACCGCGCCGTGATCGGGGCAAGGCCGGGCAAGGCTGTGGTGCTGCGGGACGAAGCCCGCATTCTTTCCGGCGGCATTACGCCGGAAAGCGCCGCCGCCTTTGCCGACTTTGCGGCCGAAACCGTCCCCACCGGCAGCAACCTGCGCGGCAGCGCGGCTTACCGTACCCATCTTGTCCGGGTGCTGACCCGGCGCAGCCTGTTGGAGCTGGGAGGTGTGCAGGCATGGAACTGAAACTGACTTTGAACGGCAGGCCGGTGACCGACCACGCGGACCCCGACCTGCTGCTGATCGACTTTCTGCGCGCCCACGGCTGCTACAGCGTCAAGCGCGGGTGCGAGACCTCCAACTGCGGGCTGTGCACCGTGCTTTTGGACGGCAGGCCGATCCTTTCCTGCTCGATGCTGGCCCTGCGCGCGGCGGGACACAGCGTCCAGACGCTGGAGGGCCTGCAGGAGGAAGCCGCCGATTTTGTCGGGTTCATCGCCGACCAGGGCGCCGACCAGTGCGGTTTCTGCAACCCCGGCTTTGTGATGAACACCATCGCCCTGCTGCGGGAAAACCCCGACCCCACCGACGACGAGATCCGGGCTTTCCTGGCCGGCAACCTCTGCCGCTGCTCCGGCTACGACGGGCAGCTGCGGGGCATCCGCAGCTATCTGGACAGCCGGAAGAAAGGGGGCGACCGCCATGACCAATGAAAAACAGGACCCCCGCCGCGGCGAATACCGCTCCATCCACAAGCCGGTGCGCAAAAAGGACGCCATGCAGCTGCTTTTGGGCAAGCCGGTATATATGGACGACATCACCCCGCGGGACGCGCTGGTGGTCAAGCTGCTGCGCTCGCCCCACGCCAACGCCATCGTGGAGGAGATCGACACCGCGCTGGCTTTGAAGGTGCCCGGCGTCGTGGCGGTGTACACCTGGCAGGACGTGCCCAAAAAGCGGTTCACCATCGCGGGGCAGACCTACCCGGAGCCCTCCCCCTATGACCGGCTGATCCTGGACCGGCATGTGCGGTTTGCGGGCGACGCGGTGGCCATCATCGCCGCCGAGACCGAGAAGGCCGCCCTGCGCGCCATGAAGCTGATCAAGGTCAAATACCAGGTGCTGGAGGCGGTGCTGGATTTCCGCACCGCCAAGGACAACCCCGTCCTGGTCCACCCGGAGGAGGACTGGTACCCGCCCTGCCCGGTGGGCGGCGACAACCGCCGCAACCTGGTGGCCAGCGAGGTGAACGGCGACGGCGACGTGGAAGCCGTGCTGGCCAACTGCGACATCGTGCTGGACCGCACCTACCACACCCGCGCCTTCAGCCAGGCGATGATGGAGACCTTCCGCACCTACACCGAGATGGACCGCTACGGCCGGCTGCATGTGATCTCCTCCACCCAGATCGTTTTCCACTGCCGGCGCATTTTGTCCCACGCGCTGGGCATCCCCAAAAGCCGCATCCGGGTGGAAAAGCCCCGCATCGGCGGCGGGTTCGGCGCCAAGCAGACCGCCGTCTGCGAGGTCTACCCCGCCTTTGTCACGCTGCAGACCGGGCGGCCGGCCAAGCTGATCTACACCCGCGAGGAAGCGCAGATCGCCGGGTCCCCCCGGCACGAGATGGAGGTGCGCATCCGGCTGGGCGCCGACAAAGACGGGCGCATCCGCTGCATCGACCTGTACACCCTCTCCAACACCGGCGCCTACGGCGAGCACGGCCCCACCACGGTGGGACTTTCGGGCCACAAGTCCATCCCGATGTACACCGGCGGGCTGGAGGCCTACCGCTTTGGCTACGACGTGGTCTACACCAACCTGCAGGCGGCGGGCGCCTACCGCGGCTACGGCGCCACCCAGGGCATTTTTGCGCTGGAAAGCATCGTGAACGAACTGGCCGAGCGGCTGGGCATGGACCCCACCCGGCTGCGGGACAAAAACATGGTGCGCGAGGGAATGGTCATGCCCAGCTACTACGGCGAGACCGCCAACGCCTGCGCGCTGGACCGCTGCATGGAGCACTGCCGCCAGATGTTCCACTGGGACGAGAAATACCCGGTGCGGGACATGGGCAACGGCAAGGTGCGCGCCGCCGGCGTGGCCATGGCGATGCAGGGGTCCTGCATTTCCCGCGTGGACGTGGGCTCCGCCACCATGAAGCTGAACGACGACGGCAGCTATACCCTGATCATCGGCGCGGCGGACATGGGCACCGGCTGCGACACCATCCTGGCCCAGATGGCCGCCGAATGCATGGACTGCGATGTGGACGACGTCGCGGTCTTTGGCGCGGACACCGACGCCTCGCCCTACGATTCCGGCTCCTACGCCTCCAGCACCACCTACATCACCGGCAAGGCGGTGGAAAAGGCCTGCGCCGAGCTGAAAGAGAAGATCTGCGCCATCGCCGCCGAGATGATGGACTGCGACCCTGCGGACGTGGTCTTTGCCGGCAGGCAGGTGCGGCGCGCCGGCACCTGCCAGGCCGTCAGCCTGGAGGAGATCGGCTGCAAGACGCAGGTGTTCAGCAACCGGGCCGCCGTGGCGACGGCCAGCCACTCTTCCCCGGTCTCGCCGCCGCCCTACATGGTGGGCATGGTGGAGATTGAGCTGGACAAAGAGACCGGCCACGTGACGGTGCTGGACTACATGGCCGTGGTGGACTGCGGCATCCCCATCAACCCGGCGCTGGCGCGCATCCAGACCGAGGGCGGCATCGTGCAGGGCATCGGCCACACGCTGATGGAGGACGTGCAGTACGACCGCAGCGGCCGGCCGGCGGGCAGTTCCTTTTTGCAGTACAAGCTGCCCACCCGGCTGGACATGGGCCGGCTGCATGTGGAGTTTGAGCACAGCTACGAGCCCACCGGCCCCTTCGGCGCAAAGTCCATCGGCGAGATCGTCATCAACACGCCGGCCCCGGCCCTGGCCCACGCCATCTACCGCGCCACCGGCGTCTGGCACCGGGACCTGCCCATTACGCCGGAAAAGATCGTTATGGCAGCGGAGACAAAGCGGTAAGCCCCGGTGGCAGCCCGGCCGCCGCAGAGACCATATCACATCGTACCATCGCAATACGCAGACGCAGCGCCCTGCCGAAAAACGGCAGGGCGCTGCGTGTTTTCGTTTGAGCCGCAGACTGTGTGACACAAGCTTTCCGGGCAGTTTTGCGGGATCTTTGCAGCGGCAGGGGTCAGGGCCTGCGGGGCAGGGTGCCGAACACACCGTCCAGCTCCCGGCGCAGATCCGCCGCCAGGATGCCGCGGCGCACCGCATCGCCGGCGCTGTCCTGCAGCACAAGGCCGGCAGGGTCCGGCTGCGGCGGCAGCCGAAAGCACAGCCGCAGGCCGGCGCCCTGCTCCACCGTGATCTGCCAGCCCAGCGCGGCGGCGTAATCCCTCACCAGCAGCAGGCCCAGGGCGCCCCGGTCCAGCAGCTCGGCGGCGGGGCGGCCCTGCTCCAGCAGGGCGCGGGCCGCCGCCGGATCCATGCCGGGGCCGTTGTCGGCATAGCGCAGCGTGCGGTCGGGCGAGAGGGTCAGGAGCATCTCGCCGTCGGCGCGGGCGCAAAGCAGGTTGGAAAGCAGGTTGGTAAAGATGCCGTCCAGCAGGCTGGCGCTGCCCAGCACCCACAGCGGGCCGGCGCCTTCCAGCCGGATACGGGCGGCAAACCCGCGCATGGCAAGCTCCTCGTTGGCGCAGCCCGCCAGGGCGGACAGGTAGCCGGACACTTCCAGCGGGGCGGCCTCGTCGGCGCCGCGCATCCCCGCGCCGGCCGCCAGCCGCGCCGCATTGCAGGAAAGCCGGTACAACAGGGCGATGCGCCCGGTCATGTCATCCAGCAGATCCAGCGCCGTTTGCCGCAGCTGGGGCGGCGCATTGCAGGCAAGATACCGCTGCAGCGCGTCCACCGAGCTTTGCAGCGCGCCGAACCCGCCGGCCATCCTGCCCTGCAGGCCGCCGCGCAGCGCCAGTTCCTCCGGCGCCCCGCCGGAATGCTGCTGCCGCGGGGCACAGGTGTCCTTTTCCATATGCTGTCTTCCTCCCCGGATGCAGGCGGACAGGCTCAAAGACAATGGTCCCGGTCCCGGTCCGGCCGCCGGGCGGAGCGTTACAGCCCCAGCTCCCAGCGGACACGCTCCGCCAGACTCATCACAAATTTGCGGTTGGAAAGCGGCTTGTCGGTGCTTTCGCCCAGCTGCCGGCAGAGTTCCAGGTAAGCCGGGGTCGCCTGTTTCCACATGGCGCGCACCGCGCGGCCCACCGCCTTGCTGATGGTGTTGGGCGTGGTATAATAGCGGGCTGCCAGCTGGCAGTACAGTTCCTCCGCGGTGGTGTTCGGGTCGCGCAGCACAAGCTCCTCCGCCATCCAGCGGATGTAGTTGCCGCCCACCAGCTCCGGCGGCGAGCGGTACGCCCGCAGGTGCCAGTTGATGTGCGAGCGCACCCGCCGCTGCCGCAGCGTGTCGTTGTCCGCCGCCAGATAGATCGCCGTATCCAGCAATTCTTCCAACCGATATGGTTTTAGCATAAAGAAATCGGCCCCGGCTGTCAAGAGTCTGCGGGCCATCGCCTCGCTGGGCGCGCGCATCGTCACAAGGACCGCGGGCGGGTCCTTCAGGCACAGGCGGCCCACGCCGGCAAGCAGCTCAAACACGCTTATGTCCGGCAGCAGCATATCCACGATCAGCACATCGGGCGGCGGGCTTTCCCGCAGCCGTTCCAGCACCTGCCTGCCGGTGCCGGCCACCGTGACCTGAATGTCCTGCTGAAGCTGCGCATACAGTCCGACCGCGCTGCACACCTTCCCGTCGCCGTCCGCAAACAGCGCCGTCAGGGTCGTTCCGGCTGCATTGGTCATAGTGTTTCCGCCTCCTGTGTTTTCTATTCCTGCGTTGCCGCCCGCATGGTGCCCGGCGGCGGGCGGGTCACCGGCTGCCGGCCGGCTGCAGCGCCGCGTCCAGGCAGTCGGCCACAACGTCCCGCATCGCCGCCGGCTCCACCGAGTTCTCGTACAGATAGCGCAGCAGCCGCTCCGCGGCGGGGCGCTCCACGCCGGTCAGCGGGCAGCACGCCGCGCCGCCCTCCGCCCGGCCGGCGGCGTCGAACCGCTGCGCCGTCAGGCAAAGCTGCGTTCCCTGCTGCGCCAGGGCGTAGCGCACAGCCCCGGCCCGCTGCAATCCGGGCAGGGCGGAATATTCACGGACAAACACACACCATTCGGTCTCCTTCACATCGATCACTCCAAACTCTTGATGTTGCCGGGAAAGGCTTTCCCCTGCGGCTGCATGGGCCCACCGCGTAATTTTGCGCAGCCACATGATTATGATATAATCCAGAATCCAAAGAAAAGCAAGGGTCTGGCGTTGGACTTTTTCTGCCATGCCGGGGGCAGGCCCCGGCACGGGACCATCCTGCAAGGGCGCGGGCCGGCCCTGCGGCGCCGTGTTTGCGGTGCGGCCCCGCGGCGGACTGCAAACGGTTTCGGCCGGCCCTCTGCCGGGGGCGGGCGCCGCGGCAAACACGATCTTTGCGCAGATTTTACATTGCCATGGTGGCGGCGGAGCTGCGGCGTTTTCTATAATAGAAAGAAAACATACAGGGGAGCTGTTTCGATGAAAACCGAAGGGAAAACCCGTTCCAGGGTCATTTTGATCGTGCTGGCGGCAATCTGCCTGGCCGTCTGGCTGGCCTGCGGCGCCGCAGTCTTTTTTGCGGACAGTCCCGCGTTTGCCATGGGGATGGCGGGGTTTGCCCGGCAAGCACTGCGGGGCGCGGGCTGGACGCTTCTGGCCGCAGCGGCGGCCGCTTACTGTGCGCTGACGCTGCGCCGGCGCAGCGATTCGGCCAAGACCGTCCTGGTATGCGCCGCCGTGATCCTGGCAGGCTGTGCCCTGGCCTTTTTCTCGCTGCGCGACCTGGTGCTGGATCTCCCCTATCTGAGCCGCCCTGCCGCCGCCAGCCTGCATCAGCTCCGCTTTGCCGAGGATATCCTCCACGACGGCGCGGCCAGCTACACGCTGGAAGGCGTCAGTGAAGAGGGCGGCCGGTTCTCCTTTTCCGTTACGCACGACGCCTACCTTGCCGGTTTGGAACAGTCGCGCGGCGGCGGGGAGCTTTGGGCGCAGATCACCTACCTGCCGCACACAGACATCCTGTTTTCGCTGGAATACGAGACCGGCAGCACAGCAGGATAAAAACAGCACAGCGCGCCAAAGCGGCAGGGCTTTGACGCGCTTTTTTTGGATGCCGTGTTACGGCTTTCTGCTGCGCAGCGGGTAGCGCATCAGCTTGCCGGTGGCCGTATGGGGAAGCTCGCGGACCAGGTGGTATTCCCGCGGCCACTTGTAGGAGGCCAGCGTGGACTGCTGCTGGCAGTATTTCTTTAACTCGTCCACCGTCAGGCTGTCGTCCGAGGGGACAACGTAAGCCGCCACCGCCTCGCCGCGGAGACGGTCGGGGATGCCGACCACCGCGCTCTCGGCCACCTTGGGATGGGCGTTGAGCACCTCCTCGATCTGGACGGGATAGATGTTTTCGCCGGCCGAAACGATCATATCGTCCTTGCGGCCCGTGACGGTGACAAAGCCGTCCCCGTCCCAGGTCCCCATGTCGCCGGTGTACATCCAGCCTTTATAAAACCGGGCCCTGGTGCGGTCGGCATTGTTGTAGTAGCAGAAGGTGCTTTTGCCCGGCGCAGAGATCAGGATCTCGCCCTGTGTCTCGCCGTCCTGCGGCACGGTCTCCTCCGGCTCGGCTCGGGTCCCGTCGTCGTGGACCGCCACCAGCCGCACGTCGTCATCCGTGCAGGAGCGGCCCGCCGCGCCCGCATGATCCGGCAGGTCGGCCGGGCGCAGGAAGGTGTTCCAGAACGTCTCGGTGGTGCCGTAGCCGTTGAATATGTTGGGCGTCAGCAGCTGCCTGTACTTTTCGCAGGCGGCCCGCTCAAAAGGCGCCCCCATCGTCACGATGCCTTTCAGGGAGGACAGGTCCGCATGGATCCGCTCCTGCATGCGGGCCAGCATGGAAAGGATGGTCGGCACGCCGATCAGGAAGGTAAGGCGATACCGCTGGGCATATTCCAGGCAGCGGCGCGGGGCAAAGTCCCGCAGGATCACCACCTCGCCGCCGGCATACAGCGTCGGGCAGGGGCCGCCCGAATGGATCCCGCCGCGGTGGAACCAGGGGGTCATGTTCATGGTGCGGTCGTCCGGGCCCAGCGGGAAATGCATCATCACATCGTGGGCCGAGAGGACCTCGTTGATGTTGTTGATGGGCACGCCTTTGGGCCGGCCGGTGGTGCCGGAGGTATACAGCCGGGTCGTCTCGTCATAGATATGCGGGTCAAAGTCGATGGGCGGGTCGGTTTCGGGGCGGCCCGCCGCATAGTCCCCGTAAGCGGTATGGCCGGCGGGCAGCGGCGCTTCGGCCTTGCCGGCCACCAGGACGATCTCCGGCCGGTGGCTGCACAGTTCCAGCGCCTGGCCGGACAGCGCGCCGAACTGGGCGTCGTAGACAAAAACTCTGGGGCGGCTGTCGTCAATGACCTGCGCGATCTCTCCCCCGCCCTGGCGGTAATTCACCGGGCAGGCAATGGCGCCGATCTTGTGGGCCGCCAGGTAGCAGAAAACAAACTCCGGCGAGTTGAGCAGGGCAAACATCACCACGTCGTTTTTCCCCACGCCGTCCGCCCGCAGTGCGTTTGCCAGGCGGTTGGCCTCGGCATTCAGCTGCCGGTAGTTCCAGCGCCGGCCGGACAGCGGGTCAAACAGCGCCGGCCTGCTGCCAAAGCGGGATACATTGCGCAGAAAGCCGTTCAGATAGGTAAACCGCGTCTCGAAGGTATCGCGGAACATGGTCACGTCATAAGTAAATTGGTGCTGCAAATCCATTCCTCTCTTTCCGGATCAGATCGCCGGATCAGCCCCGGTACCGGGCAAAAATAATGCTGGAGTTCTGCCCGCCAAAGCCCAGCGAGTTGGACATGGCCGCGTCGATCCGGGCCCGGCGGGCGGTGTTGGGCACATAGTCCAGGTCGCAGTCCGGGTCCGGGGTGTCCAGATGCAGCGTGGGCGGCAGGACGCCCTCCCGGATCGCCTGGATGCAGGCGATGGCTTCGGTCAGGCCGCCGGCGCCCATCAGGTGCCCGGTGGCCGACTTGGTGGAAGAAACCGGCGGGGCGGATTCCCTGCCGCCGAACACGCTCTTGATGGCCAGCGTCTCGGCGGCGTCGCCCAGCCGGGTGGAGGTCCCGTGGGCGTTGATGTAGCCGATGTCGGCGGGCTGTATGCCCGCCCGCGCCAGGGCCCGGCGCATGCAGGCTGCGGCGCCGGCGCCGTCCGGGCAGGGGGCGGTGACGTGGTGGGCGTCCGAGGTGTTGGCGTAGCCCGCCAGCACCGCATAGATCTGCGCGCCGCGGGCCCGGGCATGCTCCAGCGTTTCGATGACAAGCGCGCCGCCGCCCTCGCCGATGACAAAGCCGTCCCGGTCCATATCAAAAGGCCGGCAGGCCTGTTCCGGCGCGTCGTTGCGGCGGGACAGCGCCTTGGCCTGGGCCAGCCCCGCCACCACGATGGGGCAAAGGATGCTCTCCCCGCCCACCGCCAGGACCGCGTCCGCCTCGCCGCTGCGCAAAAGCATCGCCGCAGTCATAATGGCGTCGCCGCCGGCTGAGCAGGCGGTGTTCAGCGTAAGGCTGGGTCCGCGGATGCCGTGGGCGATGGCGATCTGGGCCGCGGCAATGTTGCCGATGGTCATGGGGACAAACCGGGGCCCGACCTTGTGCCCGGCGTCGTAAGCCGCCTGGGTCTCTGCCACGGTGGTCACGCCGTCCATCGCCGTGCCCATGACGATCCCCACGCGGTCAGGCTCCCGCCCGATCTCCAGGCCGCAGCCGGCAAGGGCTTCCTCCCCCGCCGCAAAGGCATACTGCATAAAGGGCGCCATGGTGCGCGCCAGGGACTTTGGCATAAATGCCGCAGGGTCAAACCCCTTGACCTCGGCTGCGATCTGCACCGGAAGCTCCGACGCGTCAAAGCGGGTGATGGGCCCGACGCCGCACTTTCCGCCGACCAGCGCCTGCCAGTAATTGTTTACGCCGATGCCCACCGGCGTGACGGCGCCCATTCCTGTGATGACCAGGGTATGTTGATCCATGTTCTCCCCTCCATGTATCTGCAGTATAGGATGTTGCGGGGCGGCTGCGGCGCATTTTCCGCACAGCCCGGTCCGGTGTGCGCATCATGCCCGGCCTGCGTCCGGCACAGCGCCCGCCGCGTTGCGGGGGCCTTGCCATGCGCAAAGGGCGGCTGCGGTTTTGCGCATGGCATCCGCCGCTTTTCAGCGAGGCTTTTTTGCATTTTGGGCACTTTCAGCGGAACGCATATGCCCCAAACGGAAATGATATCACACTTTTTGGGATTTGTCATCCGAAAAAGCGGCTTGCTTTTTCCCTCTTTTTTCGCCATTCCGGGCAGGGCCGCCCAAAAATATACGCTGCGCCGTACAGCAAGCCGCATCCCGGCCGGCAAAAGGGCGCACAGCCAAAACCGGGGCCCGGATCAAACGATCCGGGCCCCGGTACTGTCAGTGATGATGCTTGCTCAGACTGGATCAGCCCTTGAAGTAGCGGTCCAGCAGGCCCTGCATGCCGCGGCCGTGACGGGCCTCGTCCTTGGCCATCTCGTGGACGGTGTCATGGATGGCATCCAGGTTCAGCTCCTTGGCCTTCTTGGCCAGGTCCATCTTGCCGGCGCAGGCGCCGCACTCGGCGTCCACACGCATGCGCAGGTTCTTCTCGGTGCTGTCGGTCAGGACCTCGCCCAGCAGCTCGGCAAACTTGGCGGCGTGCTCGGCCTCCTCAAAGGCGTAACGCTTCCAGGCCTCGGCGATCTCCGGGTAGCCCTCGCGGTCAGCCACACGGCTCATCGCCAGGTACATGCCGACCTCGCTGCACTCGCCGTTGAAGTTCTCGCGCAGGCCGTCGATGATCTCCTGCGGGGCGTCCTTGGCGATGCCGACCACATGCTCGGTGACGTAGGAGTTGTCCTTCTTCTCAATGAACTTGGAAGCGGGCGCCTTGCAGACGGGGCAGAACTCGGGGATGGAGCCTTCGGCGATGTAGCCGCAGATGGTGCAAACATACTTGGTCATAATGCGAACCTCCTGATGTTTTGATATTGGATATTTTTAGAACTGCGTCCCGCTTTTGGCGGCAAGGACGCAGCCTGGCATACAGCATTTTTGCCATGGTTTCAGTATACCTGTTTGCCGGGAAAAAGTCAATGGCATTTGCCAAATTTTTAAGATTTTATCTTAATCTGTTCATATTTTCACGGGCCTGCCCCTGCGGGGCGATGCGCGCCAGATACGGCAGCAATGCCCGCAGCAGCCCCCAGGTCACGCCGCCGACCGCCAGCCCGGCGATCAGCAGCACCGGCGCGTACCCCAGCGCCGCCCGGCTGGACAGCAGCACCGCCGCGCCGGCCAGCTGCCCCAGGTTGTGCGCCAGCGCGCCGCTGGCCGAAAAAACATATCCGCTGCGCTGCCCCGGCCAGGCCAGCAGCAGGCACATGACGGCCAGCGAACAGGCGCCCCCCAAAAAAGAGAGCGCCCCCGCCGTAAAGCCGCGGGTCAAAAAGGCAAACAGCGCCTTGAGCACCGCCAGCGCGGCCGCCTGCTTCCGGCCAAGGCCCAAAAGGGCGTACATGACCACAATGTTGGAAAGCCCCAGCTTGATGGCCGGCATCAGCCCCAGCAGCGGGGCGATGGCGGACTCGGCAAAAGAGAGGGCGATGGCCAGCGCGAACAGCATGCCCAGCTGTGCCGCACGGCGGCTTTTCTGCCCGCGCATAGGCGCCCCCCTCCTTTGAAAAAACTGCGCGGGCGCCGCAGGTCCGGCCGCCCGCCTTTGCCTGCATTCTACCCTGTGCGGCCCGTCTTTGTCAAGAAAGCGCGGTCCCGCGCGCAGCCCGCCGGAACGCGGCGACGATTTTACATCCGGCAGGTCTTGAAAAAGGGGCTGAAATGGTGTATCTTATAGGTATTCCGCCGCAATCCCCGTCCGTGTGCCCTTTGGCCCCCGCGCCGGGGCCCGGCATTGCGGCGGAGGCTGCCGCAGGTCTTGTGCTCCCGCCGGCAAAATGCCGGAATGCGGCCGGGCCGGCCTGCCCATACTGATCTGTAATCTTAATCTTAGAGATCCGGAGGATTTTACCATGAAACGACTGATCTGCACCGTCTGTGCCCTTTCACTGTGCGCCGCGCTGCTGGCCGGCTGCGGCGGCGACGCTTCTTCTTCCGCGCCGTCCTCTTCCTCGGCTGCGACTTCCAGCTCCGAGGCTGCGGACAGCACCGCTTCGGAGGACAGCACCACCGCCGAGTCCGGCGACACCTCGGCCGAGACTGCCGACACTGCGCGCCTGGACGCCATCGTCGCTGCCATTGAGGCCGTGAACCCGGTGGAGAACCCCCGCGCCATCGATGACAACACCCTGACCTATGACATGTACCTGACCACCGACAACATCGTCGCCTACAAGGGCGACGTGACCAACAACCAGTCCGACTGCGCGCTGGTCTTTGCCGCCCAGGTCAAGGAAGGCACCGCCGACCAGGTGGTGGAGGAGCTGACCGCCTATCGGGACGGCCTGGCCTCCAACGATATGTATGTGGAGTTTGCCGACAAGGTCGCCAAATCCGCTGACGCGCGCATCGTCTCCAGCGGCAACTTTGTTGTGATGGTCATTGCCGGCGTCAACGGCCCCGACTACGCCGAGATCGACACCGCCATTGAGAGCGCCCTGGCCTGATCTGCCGGCCTGCCGCCCCGCACAAACAAGACAAAGCAGGCCGCTGCCCGCATTTTTTGCCGGGCAACGGCCTGCCTTTTCGTAAGGAGGTCCTGCCGTGGAATCCCAGGGTTTGGTGTTCAACAGCGTCGTGTTTCTGTTCTGCTTTCTGCCGGTCGCGCTGCTTTTGTATTACATTGTGCCGGGCCGGGCAAAAAATGCGGTGCTGCTTTTGGAAAGCATCGTCTTTTACTGCTGGGGCGGCGTCCGGTATCTGCCGCTGATCCTGATATTGGTCGCGGTCAACTACATTGCCGGCCTGCTGCTGGGCAAAGCAAAGGGGCGGGCCGCCCGCCTGGCCCTGCTGATCCTGCCTGTGGCGGTCAGCGCGGCGGCGCTGGTGTTTTTCAAGTACACCAACTTTTTGATCGAGACCTTCAACCAGATCGCCTCGGCCCAGCTGTCAACGCTGAGCTTTCTGGACGTATTGCCGCTGGGCATCAGCTACTATGTCTTTAAGCTCATCAGCTATATCGCCGACGTCTACACCGGCAAGACGGAGCCGGAACGCGACCCCATCGCCTTTGCCGCCTATGTGATGCTGTTCCCGCAGCTGATGCTGGGGCCCATCGTCAAGTACCGGGACCTGGCCCCCGCGCTGCACAACGTCAAAAACCGCTGCAGCGCCGCCCAGATCGAAGCCGGCGCCGAGATGTTTGTGTTCGGCCTGGCCAAAAAGGTGATCCTGGCCGATTCCATCGGCGCGCTGTGGAGCGACCTGCTGGCGGCGGACGTGGGCCTTGCCAATGTCTCGACGCCGCTGGCCTGGCTGGGCATCCTGGCTTACTCGTTCCAGCTGTACTTTGACTTTGCCGGCTACTCTGAGATGAGCAACGGCCTGAGCAGGATGATGGGCTTCGACTGCCCCGCCAACTTTGACCTGCCGTACATTTCCGCCAGCATCACCGAGTTTTGGCGGCGGTGGCACATCTCGCTGTCGTCCTGGTTCCGGGATTACATCTACATCCCGCTGGGCGGCAACCGCCGCGGGCTGCCCAGGCAGCTGTTCAACATGCTGGTGGTCTGGGCGCTGACCGGCATCTGGCACGGCGCCAACTGGAACTTTATCTGCTGGGGCCTGTACTATTTTGTGCTGCTGACCATCGAGAAGGTATTCCTGCTGAAATACCTGAAAAAGGGCCGGATCTGGCCGCACATCTATACCCTGTTCTTTGTGGTGCTGGGCTGGGGCATCTTTACCGCCAATGTGGAGGGCGCCGCCCTGCCGCTTTTGATGAGCCGGCTGTTCCTGCCCTCCGGCGGCATCTCGGCCGTGTATTATCTGCGCAACTACGGCGTGCTGCTGGTGCTGTGCGCTTTCTGCTCCACCGCCCTGCCCCGGAAGATCTGGCAGTGGGCCAGGCGGCACACGCCGGTGCGGCTGGTTTTGCTGGCCGCCGCGATGATCCTGTCCGTTGCGTTTGTGGTGGCATCCACCAACAACGCGCCGCTGTACGGCAATTTCTGAGAGGAGGGTGCGCCTTGAAATACGTTTACCGCGCCAAAGAGAGGAGATCCCCCCGCGGCTGCCCTGCCCTGATTCTGTTTTTTTTGCTGCTGTTCGGCTTTGCGGTGCTGAACCTGTTCTGGCCCAAGCGGACCATCTCGGAGCTGGAGAACCGCCGCCTGGCGCAAATGCCCGCTTTTTCGTGGCAGGGCCTGCTGGACGGCAGCTGGACGGCCGATTTTGGCGAGTACCTGCAGGACCAGGTGGCTTTCCGCGACCTGTGGATCGACCTGCAAAGCGGCGTAAACACGCTGGCGCTGCAGAAGGTGGAGCAGGGGGACATTCTGCTGGGAAGCGACCACTGGATGTTCACCAAGCAGTTCGGCACGCCCGACACCACCCAGCTGATGCAGAACGCCGACTTCGCCGCCCAGTTTGCCCAGCGGTATCCCGGCCGGGTGACCTTTCTGCTGGCGCCTTCGGCCAGCGTGATCTACCCGGAAAACCTGCCCGCCGGCGCGCCCATGACGGACGAGAACGCCCTGCTGGACCAGGTGTTTGCCGCAGTGTCGCCCTACGCCAATGTCATCGACCTGCGGGAGGTGTACACCGCCCGCAAGGACGAGTACCTGTATTTCCGCACCGACCACCACTGGACCACCCACGGCGCTTACATTGCCTACGAGCAGTTCTGCGCCCGGCAGGGGCTGACGCCCTTTGACACCGCGGCGCACGAATCGCAGGAGGTGACCGGCTTTTACGGCACCCACTACTCCACCACCCGGTGGTGGAACACCCGGCCGGACACCATCACCTGGTACCCGCTGGACAACCCGATGACGGTATACACCATCACCGGCGACGGCGTGTTTGAGCCGGCCCAGACCACCGGCATGGTGGACACCGCCAAGTTTGACACCCGCGACAAGTACGGCGCATTTTTGGGCGGAAACAACGGCTATTCGGTGATCGAGGGCGACGGCGAGGGTTCCATCCTGGTGGTCAAGGACAGCTACGCCAACAGCTTTATCCCCTACCTGACCGCCAACTACGCCAAGATCGGCGTGGTGGATTTCCGCAATTTTGCCTACGGCCTGGACAACACCATCGAGAAGGAAGGCTACGACCAGATCCTGATCCTGTACAATTTCCAGACCTTTTTGACCGACCGCTACGTCAACCGCCTGGTGCGCCCCGCCAGCGAGAGCTGACAAAATCCGCAAGGCCCTTTCTGCCCACGCAGAAAGGGCCTTGCTTTTTGTGCATCCTGGGCGGCGCCGGTCAGGCGAATATCACCTGCAACACGGCCGGCAACGGCGCGGCGCCCGGCCCCAGCAGGTTCTGCGCCCAGAACGAGAAGCGAAACGGGTCGGCACCGGCGGCCCCGGCATCCGTGCACAGCCGGGCAAAAGCGGTCTCCAGTTCCTGCCGCAGCAGGTCGCGCAGGGCATCCTCCTGCTGCGGGGCGTCGGGCGTCAGCGGCGCAAGGCGGGCATCCGCCAGCACCAGCTGCACCCGCAGGCAGTCCGGCGACGGCTGGCACCGTACCGTCACCGCCGCCTGGCAGGACACCGCATCCCCGTCCAGCTGCAGATCCAGGCGGCCGGCCTGCCCGCACAGGATCGCCGCCAGCTGGGCCCGCAGCGCCTCGGTGTAGCGCAGCGGCTCGGCGTCCCGGCACAGGATGGCAAACCCGTAGCCGCCGCCCTGCCAGCAGGGCAGTGCCGCGGCGTCCGGTTGGGCGGCCGGCATCTCCAGCCCGCAGTGGACGGCGTACCGTTTTTCGCATTGGCGCAGGTCGTCGTACAGTTCCCCCGCCGTTTCCTCCAGCCGGGCCGCGGACCGCTGGTCCAGCAGGAACAGCGAAACATCCGGGGCGGGCCGGGCGGTGTCGCCCACCAGCTCGGCAAACTGCCGCAGCTCCTCCCAGCCGCTGCCCGGTGGCAGGCCGACGGTGTCCATCGCGCCGTAAAACACCGTGCCGTCCAGCCCGCCGGCCGCATCGGACAGGGCCTGCGCGGCGGTGTCCCCCTCCCCTGCCGACGTCCGGTAAGCGGCGGCTTCCTCGCTCTGCTGGTCCTGCAGCAGCAGGACCGCCTGATACCGGCCGCCCTCGCGGGCAAAAAAGACGGCCCGCACGATCTCGCGCTCGGCAAGCGGTTTTCCGGCGCAGCCGGTCAGGCAGAGCGCCGCGCACAGCGCCGCCAGCATCAGCCGTGCTTTTTTCGGTCGGCGGCAAGCCATCGTATCCCTCCCATCAGTACCGTCAGGGCGGCAAAGGCCCATGCGGCCAGGTTTTGCAGCCGCGCCGCGGCAGCCAGGTCCCAGTGCTGCGCCGCGGCGCACAAAAACACCAGCACCGCCGCACCGCCGGCAAAGCCCGGCAGGCCGTGCAGGCTGTTCTCGTCCGCGCCCTTTGCCCCGGTCAGCCGCGTGAGCGCATACAGGTACAGCCCCAGCTTGACCGAGACCGCCATCGTCCAGACGATCAGCTGGAGCCATTCCAGCCGGTCAAAGATCGACAGGTTGCCCCGGCTTGCCGCCTGGTGCAGCGGATCGATGGCCTGGGGCATGGCCGCGCCGAAAAACAGTTCCAGCAGAAGATGAACCCCGATGTTGAATACGCCGCCCACAGCAGCCAGCCGCAGCACCGTGTGCCGGCCCCGCTTGGCGCTGTCCTGCCAGAGAGCCGGCAGCAGCAGTTCCGGGTACAGCGTGCACTGGGCGGCCAGCGCGCTTTGCAGCGCGGCGGCGTCCAGCACATCGGTCTGCAGGCTGACCAGCCGCAGCCGCCCCGCCACCGACACCACCAGCAGCGCACAGGCCGCCGCCAGCAGCCCCAGCACCACGTTGGCTGTCTGGGCGATGGCCGACACCCGCCGCAGGTAGACCACCGGGATCAGCACGGTCAGGCAGACGCCCAGCAGGCTGACGGCGTCGGGATAGACGGCGGTGTACAGCTGCCACAGGTTCAGGATCTCTACGACCGCCCCAAAGACCAGCAGCGCGGCAAACAGCAGCGACGCCGCGCGCCCCTGCGCCCGCCCCCAGGCGCGTGCAAACAGCACGCCGCCCAGCGCCGAGAGCAAAATGCCCGGCAGCAGCGTCAGCAGCCCCGCCCGGCTAAAGAACAGCGTCTGCGTCCGCAGCAGGATGCGCACCAGCAGGCTGAGCAGCAGCGCGCCGAACAGGCTTGGATCATTCCCTTTCATGCTTGTCCACCGCATATCCTTTCCCGGCCAGGGTGCTCCAGATGGCCCGCACCACGCCGTCGTGCCAGGCGGCCGGGCCGGGCGGCATCAACGGATAGAGATAATCGTAGCCGAAGGGCTCGGTGCCGCAGGCCATGGCAAGGATGACCACCGCCCCGCAGGCCAGCCCCGGCAGGCCGAACACCCCGGCCAGCAGGATGACAACAAAGCGGAACAGGATCGACTGCTCGTACAGCGAGGGCACCGCCAGCGTGGCGACGGTGGCCGCCGCGGCCATCGTCAGCACCGGCGTGCTGACGATCCCGGCCGAGACCGCCGTCTCGCCCACAATCAGCGCCCCCACCAGGCTGACGGTGTGGCCGATGGATTTCGGCGCGCGCAGCCCGGCCTCCCGCACGATCTCCAAAAGCAGCGTGATGGCCAGCATTTCCAGCATCAGGGGCAGCGGCGTGGCAGCCTCGGCACGTGCCAGCTTGGCCAGCAGCTCGATGGGGATGGTCTCCGGCGCGAAGGATACCGCCATCACATACAGCCCCGGCCCGAACACCGACAAAAGAAAGGCGATATATTTCAAGATCCGGATCAGCCCGGCAAAGACCGCGCCGGAGGAGTAGTCGTCCAGGCTTTCAAAATGCTCGCTGAAAAAGCTGGGTACCACCATGGCGTTGGGGCTGCCGGACACCAGAATGACCACCTTGCCCTCGCACAGGCGGGCGCAGGCGGTGGCCGGGCGCTCAGTATAGGCGGCGGCCGGGAACAGGTTCAGCTTGTCTTTTTTGAGGAAGGAAGCAAAGTAGGCGCTGTCCAGCAGAACCGGGATGCGCACCCCGGCCAGCTGCCGGCGCAGCGTACGGATCAGCGCCGGCGGCACCCGGCTGCGGTCATAGCACAGCGCGTACTCGGTTTTGGCGCGGCTGTCCGCGGTGTGGACCTCCGCCACCAGGCTGTCGGTGCGGAACTGCCGGCGCAAAAGCGAGATGTTGTTGCGCAGCAGCTCGGTGAACGCCTCCTGCGAGCCGCGGATGTCCCCCTCGCCGTTGGGCTGGCCGACCGCGCGCTGGGGCATCTCCTGGGTGGATACCGCCAGCGCCCCTGCGCAGCCCTGGATCAGCAGCACCGACATGCCGTTGGACAGCTTTTCGACCAGGTCGGTCATGTCGGTGATGGCAGTGCTCTCGGCCGGGATCACGCTCTCGGTCAGCAGGTAGTCCAAAAGCGCCGGGCCGTCCGGCACACGCACCCGGCTGCGCTGCAAAGCGTCCAGCGCCATAACCCACAGCTTTTCCGGCGAGGAAATGCCGGTGAACAGCGTGATGGCGCAGGGGATGCTGCCCAGGCGGATGCGCTTGGTATAAAAGTCGGACGACGCGCCAAAAATACCGTCAAGGCGGGAAAGATTTTCCTGCAAGGAACGGCTCAGACTCTGGTTTGACAACTGCCTTACCTCCCCGGCCGGCACCCTTTTGTGCGGATGCGGGGCCGGGTATAGTGTTTGCCGGCGCGGGCCGAATTATCAAAAATCAAAAAATGCCGGGGACCTTTCCCATCCCCTGCTGCGAGGTGGAGATCCATGCTTTCCTTTCTTACACGGGCGCTCGTCATTTACATCGTCGTCATCGTCGCCATGCGGCTGATGGGCAAACGGCAGCTGGCCGAGCTGCAGCCGTCCGAGCTGGTGACCACCTTCCTGATCTCCAACGTCGCCTCCATCTGCATCGAGGAGCCGGAGCTGCCGATCCTGTCCAGCCTGGTGACCATCCTGCTGATCAGCGCGCTGGAGATCCTGAACTCGACCCTGGCCTGGTACCTGCCCGGCTATGCGCGGCTGCTGTTCGGCAAGCCGGTGACGGTCATCCGCAACGGGCAGATCCAGGAGTCGGGGCTGCGGCATCTGCGCATCACCCCCAACGACCTGGCCGAGTCGCTGCGGGGGATGGAGATCTTCTCGCCGGAGGAGGTGCTGTGGGGCGTGGTGGAGTCAAACGGCACCCTGAGCGTGGCCCGCACGCCCCAGGACGGGCAGGAGCCGCCGCTTTTGCCCATCCTGATCGACCGGCACCTGTACAGCGACAACCTGCAGGCGCTGCACCTGGACGAGACCTGGCTGGAACAGACGCTGGCCAAAAAGGAGCTTACCCGCAGCCAGGTGCTGGTATTGCTGGCAAACGGCCAGCGCACCCTGCTGGTCGCCAAAAAGCAGGCGGCAACGGGCGCATGAGCCGCCCCGGCAAAGCAAACGCCCGCCGAAAGACGCGCTTTCGGCGGGCGGCACAAAAAGGGAGTGAAGTTTTTTTGAAACGGAATCTTTACGCGGTGATCCTGCTGGCGGCCGTCTGCGTGATCGTGGCGGTCTCCGGGCATTTTGTCAGCCGCAGCGTGGCGCAGACGCAGGACCAGGTGCGGCAGGCGTACAGCGCGGCGCTGGCCGGAGAGTACGCCGAGGCACGGCTGGCGTTTCGGGCCGCAAGCGAAAACTGCGGCGCACAAAGCAGGCTGCTGGGCCTGTTTGTACGCCGCAGTTTACTGGACGAGATCAACGAAACGCTGGGGCTGCTGGAATACTATGTGCAGCCGGACAACCTGGCCGACCTGGGGGCCGAGACCGCCCGCGTCAGCGCACAGCTGGACCAGCTGGAGACCTCATTTCTCGCCGCCTTTTGAGCGGCTGTCCAGCATGTCCTTCAGCTCCTCCATAAAGGTGTTGACGTCGCTGAACTGGCGGTAGACGGAGGCAAAGCGCACATAAGCCACGTCGTCGATATGCTTGAGCTGGTCCATGGCCAGGTCGCCGATGTACATCGACGAGACCTCGCGGTCGTAGGAACTGAGCAGCGTCTGTTCGATGTTGCTGACGGCGGCGTCCAGCTGCTGGTAGCTGACCGGGCGCTTTTCGCAGGCGCGCAGCATGCCGTTGAGCAGCTTCTGCCGGTCAAAGGCCTCCCGCGAGCGGTCGCGCTTGACGACCATCAGCGGCACGGTCTCGACGATCTCGTAGGTGGTAAAACGCTTTTTGCAGCTAAGGCATTCGCGGCGGCGGCGGATCTTTTCGCCGTCCTCTGTGGGGCGGGAGTCGATGACCTTAGAGTCGATCGCACCGCAAAACGGGCATTTCATCCGGGGTTCCCTCCTGTCTCGGTTGCGTTGTTATCGCGCTGCCTTTTTGGGCAGACGGGCCGTCTTTTTGCCGCGGCTCTTCCAGTCGACCCACAGCTGGGTGGCGATGCACATGGTGCTGTACACGCCGCTGACCATACCGAACATCAGCGGCATGGCAAAGGTGAAGATGCTTTCGATCTGGAAGACCACCGCCACCACACAGATGATGGCCAGCGCCACACAGGTGGTGACAGAGGTCATCAGCGAGCGGGCAAAGCTCTGGTTGATGGACAGGTTGACCAGGTCGACCAGCGGCATGCGCTTGCCGTACAGGGCGCTGTTCTCCCGCACACGGTCGTAGATGACGACGGTATCGTTGATGGAGTAGCCCAAGATCGTCAGCATGGCGGCGATAAAGTTGCCGTTGAGCGGGATGCGGAAGACAACAAAGACGGCGAACACCACGAACATATCGTGCAGAAGCGCCACAATGGCCATGCAGCCGGCGGGCCAGCCGCCGATCTTGCGGAAGCGGAACGCGATATAGATCAAAATCAGCACACAGGCTGCGGCGACCGCCACCAGGCTCTTGACAAAGAAGGAGTTGCCGATGGCGGCGTCCACATTGCTGACCGAGGTCTGCTCAAAGGCGTTGTCCGGGAACTGGCTGTTCAAGTCTGCCAGCAGGTCGTCCAGCTGCTGGGTGGTCAGCGTCTGGCTGCCCGGCAGCGTGATGGTCATGGTCTGGTTGCCCGAAACGTCGGTGCCGCTTTGCACCGTGGTGTCGGACATGGACAGCGAACTCTCGACCTCAGACTGGACCGCGTTCAGGTCTGCGTCGCCCTGGTAGCTCAGCGTGACCATAGCGCCGCCGCGGAACTCGACGTCCATCGAAACGCCGAACACCGCCGCGAACACCAGCACCACCGCCACCAGCACACAGCTGATGGTGTAGAAAAGCTTGCGGCGGCCCACAAAGTTGATCTTGGGGGTTTTCCAGACCTTGGCGGGGTCTTTCTCGCCGCCGTACAGCCAGGGGTTGCGCAGCGCCTTGAGGCGGGACGCGCCGCGGATCATCAGGCGGGTGGCGCCGACGCCGAACACAAAGTTGAGCACCACGCCGGTCAGCAGCGTGTAGCCGAAGGAGTAGATGGTGCCGTTGGTGGAGGCGCCGAACCAGGTAAAGATGGGCGAGAACACGCCGGCCCAGAACCCGTCGGTGGGGCCGAAGGCGCCCATCAGGATGGCGGCCACGATGACGATGGTCACGTTGCCGTCAATGACCGGGGCCAGGCCCATGTGGAAGCCGCCGGCAATGGCGCCGTCCAGGCTTTTGCCCTTGCCCAGCTCCTCGCGGATGCGCTCGGCAATGATGACGTTGGCGTCAACGCCCATGCCGATGCCCAGGATGATGCCGGCGATGCCGGGCAGCGTCAGCGTGGTGCCGGGGAACACGGCAAAGCAGCCGGAGACCACCGCCAGCGTGGCGGTGACCTGACCCAGCAGCGAGATGACCGACAGCGCGCCCGGCAGGCGGTAGCGGGCGATCATCATAACGGCGATCAGCACAAAGGCCAGCACGCCGGCCAGGACCATGACGTCCAGGCTGCGGGAGCCCAGCGTGGGGCTGATGGTGGAGAAGCTGCCGGCGGTCAGCGCAAAGGGCAGCGCGCCGGAGTTGATCTGGTTGGCCAGCGTTTCCACTTCCTCCAGGGTAAAATCGCCCTGGATGATGGCGTTGCCGTCCACAATGGCCTCGTTGACGGTGGCGGTGCTGATGTTCTCGTCATCCAGCCAGATGCTGATGACGCCGTCCTCCTCCGCCAGGCGGGTGGTCGCATCGGCAAAATCGGCCGCGCCGTCGCTGGTAAAGGACAGGGCCACCGCGTAATTGCCGCTCTGGTCGTAGGTGGGGGAAGCGGACTGCACCTCGTCGCCGGTCAAAATCTGCGCGCCGTCGGCGGTGCTGCCCTCGCGAAAGACCATCTGGGCGGTGGTGCCGATCTCGTCAATGGCCTGCTGGGGGTCAAAGTTCGTCTCGTCGCTGCGCCAGGGGAAGCGGACGATGATCTGGTCGTTGTTGTAGTCGATGTAGCTTTCGTAGTCCGTCACGCCAAGGCCGATCAGACGCTCGTTGATGACGGTCTGGGCCGCGTCCAGCTGTTCGTCGGTGGCGTCGATCTCCTCCGCCGGGACAAAGGTGACGCTGACGCCGCCGCGGATGTCGATGCCGAACCGGATGTCCGACACGCCCTTGATATAGGTGGTCTTGATATCACCATACTGATAGCTGACGCCAAACAGCGACGTCACGGCAAACACCAGGATCAGAACTGCCACGACGATAAAATGCCATGGCCTGCCTTTTCTGTTCATACGTACCTCCAGAATTTTGCCCGCGCCAGGCGCGGGCAGTTATCCTATATTGGGGCGTATCCGCCGCCTGTCCTGCGCCGTCCCGCTCCGCCGGGCCAAAGCCGGGGCAGCGTTTGCGGCGGCCGGGATGGCGCCGGACACGCCCGTAAAGCGCCGCGGGCGCGTTATTCCGCATCCGCCAGCAGCTTTTCCACCACGGCAAGCCGGACACAGACGGTCAGCAGCTCGGACGCCTGCTCCACTTCGCTCAGGCTGGGATAGGTGGGCGCGATGCGCAGGTGGGAATCCTCCGGGTCCTTGCCGTAGGGGTAGGACGCGCCTGCGCCGGTCAGCACCAGGCCGGCCTCCTTGCACAGCTGGGCCACCCGCTTTGCGCAGCCGGGCATCACATACAGGCTGATAAAGTAGCCGCCCTTGGGGTTGGTCCAGCGGGCGATATCGCCGCAGGGGGTCAGCTTTTGGGCAAACGTGGTCTTGACCGCGTCAAAGCAGGGCACCAGGCGGCGGCGGTGCTTGAGCATGTGGGCCAGCACGCCGGCCTTGTTTTTCAAGAAGCGGACATGGCGCAGCTGGTTCATCTTGTCATAGCTGATGATCATAACCTCGAACCGCTTGCAGACATACTTCATCATGTTGTCGCTGCAGGCCAGCGCCGAGACGCCCGCGCCGGGGAAGGTGATCTTGCTGGTGGATGTGAACATAAAGACGCGGTCCTCGCTGCCGTACTTTTTGCTCTCCTCCAGCAGCACCGGCGTCTCGATGATCTCGTCGGTCAGATGGTGGACGATATAGGCCTCGTCCCAGAAGATCTTGAAATCCGGGGCCGCCGTTTTCATTGCGGCAAAGCGGCGCACCGTTTCGTCGCTGTAGGTGTAGCCGTCCGGGTTGGAGTACTGCGGCACGCACCAGATGCCCTTGATGGAGGGGTCCTCGGCGGCAAGCTTTTCGACCATATCCATGTCGGGGCCGTCCGGCGTCATGGGCACATTGATCATGTCGATGCCGAACTCCTCAGTGATGCGGAAATGCCGGTCATAGCCGGGCACCGGGCAGAGGAACTTGGGATGGTCCACCTGCGACCAGGGGCGCTCGGACTCCGGGAAGCCGAAGGTATAGCCGATGCCGACCAGGAAATACATCAGCTGCAGGCTGGAGTTGCCGCCCACAAAGACGTTTTCCGGCTTGACGCCCATCACCTCGCCAAACAGCTGGCGGGCTTCGTACAGGCCTTCCAGGTTGCCGTAGTTGCGGGCGTCGGTGCCGTCCTCCGCCGTATAGTCGGTGGTCTTGAACAGGTCCATGGCCAGGTCCATCTGGTGCGGGCCGGGCTTGCCGCGGGCCATGTTCAGCTTCAGGCCCTTGGCCTTGAATTCGTTATACTTTTTTTCGAGCTTGGACTTTTCCGCCTCCAGCTCCGGTTTGCTCATGCTGCGATACTCTGCCATCGTGCTTCCCCCTCGATCATAAATGCGTCGTTTGCTTGTATATCGTGTACCCCCTCTATGAGTACAAATACACAATATGCAGTGCCAGACATACATTAGAGTATACTCGAAAGAGCGGCAACTTACAAGTATTTTCTCATTTTTTTCAAGGAATCGACGGGGAAAGTTTCATTTTTGCCCTTCCCGCGGCGCATAAATCCGCACAGCAGCCCCCCTTCTCCCGCCGGCGGCGGAGTACCCGGCGGCGGGCCGGCAGCCGATGCCGCTTTCGCTTTACGCCCCCTGCCCTGCCATGGTATACTTTACGCCCCCTGCCCTGCCATGGTATACTATAGTTAAGAAAATACTGCAGCAAACCGCTTATGGAAACCCGGCAAGCAAGGAGATGATCCCCCGTGAAGCGAGGCAGATCCGTCCGTCTGTACAACGTGCTGTTCCCCATCTGGTTTTTGATGTACCTGTATCCCTCCTGGCTGCCGCTGGCTGTGCTGGCGTTCAACTTTGCTTTCGACAGCCTGGTGCTGGCGCTGGCGGCCCGCTGGCAGAAGATCGGCGATATCCGGCGGCTGTGGAAGCAGACCATCCTGCGGGTCTGGCTGCTGGGGTTCTCGGCAGATATCCTGGGCGCGCTTTTGAACCTTGCCGTCTATTTTGGGACCGTGGCGCTGGCGGACCTGGGCGGCGTCTGGGCCGAGGCGCTGTACGGCTTCTGGCACCCGCTGAATTTCCCCGGCGCAACGGTGTTCGCCATCCCCGGCGCGGCGCTGGCCGGCGTGCTGATCTACTGGTTTGACCGCCGCTTTGCCCTTTGCCGCACCGGCCTGCCGGCGCAGACGGTGCACAAGGTCTGCCTGGCGCTGGCCATCGCCACCGCGCCCTACACCATGCTGATCCCGCTTTATTCCTGGTAGGCTGCTCCGCTGCCCCGCCGTGCCGGGGACGGCGGTTTGGCGCTTTTTTGGCATGGCGTTCCCGCCCCTTTTCCCCTCTTGCATTTGGGGCAAAACTATTGTATAATACCCAAAGCGGACAGGGCTGTATTTGCGCTGTTTTGCATACGGATGCGGGCCCCGTGCGCGGGTGCCCCGTGAACCATGTCAGGCGGGGAACCGAGCAGCATTAAGCGGTGCGTACCCGGCGCCGCGGCAAGCCTGCATCCGTATACAAAGCAGCGCAGCCGGCCGGTCCGTTTTGTTGTATCCGGGCAGCGCCAGGCGGCGGTTTTCCGCCTGCCGGCGTCTGCCGCAGTTTCTGGCTGGGGAGGGCAGGCAGATGTACCACGCACTCTACCGCAAATGGCGGCCGCAGAAGTTTGCCGACGTTGTCGGGCAGGAGCCTATTGTCACGGCGCTGCAAAACCAGATCGCGTCGGGGCGCATCGGCCATGCCTATCTGTTTACCGGCACCCGCGGCACCGGCAAGACCACCTGCGCCAAGATCTTTGCCAAAGCCATCAACTGCCTGGACCATTCCAGCCCCGACCCCTGCGGCGAGTGCGAGGTCTGCCGCGGCATTGACGAAGGCACCGTGCTGGATATCTCGGAGATCGACGCCGCGTCCAACAACAGCGTGGACGACATCCGCGACCTGCGGGACGAGACCGCTTTTCTGCCCACCGTCTGCCAGTACAAGGTCTACATCATCGACGAGGTGCACATGCTGTCCACCTCGGCGTTCAACGCCCTGCTCAAGACGATGGAGGAGCCGCCGCCCCACGTCATCTTTATCCTTGCCACCACCGAGGTGCAGAAGGTCCCCGCCACCATTTTGAGCCGCTGCCAGCGGTACGACTTTGCCCGCATCACCGCGGACAAGATCGCCGGCCGGCTGCTGTATGTGGCCAGCCAGGAGAGCTTTACCCTGACCGAAGGGGCCGCCGCCCTGATCGGCCGCCTGGCCGACGGCGCCATGCGCGACGCGCTGTCCATCCTGGACACCTGCGCCGGCGTCAGCACCCAGGTGGACGAGGCGCTGGTCCGCCGCATGGCCGGCGTCACCGACCGGGCCTATCTGTTTGAGATCAGCGACGCCATTGCCAAAGGCGACGCGGTGGCCGCGCTGCAAAAGGTGGCCGAGCTGCGCCAGCAGTCGGTGGATATGCGCCGGCTGTGTACCGAGCTGGCGGGGCATTACCGCAACCTGATGCTTTCCTCGCTGCCGCAGGGCACGGCGCTTTTGTCCGGCATCTCGCCGGAGGAGGAAGCGGCCTACTCTGCCCGCGCCTCCACGCCCCAGGCGGACGCCGTGCGCGGCATCGAGGCCTTTGGCGAGGCGCTGGAAAAGATGGGCCGCGGCGCCGACCAGCGCATCGAGCTGGAGCTGGCCATCTTTTCGCTGACCCAGCCCGCGGCACAGCCGGCGGTGCAGGTGGTCCAGCAGGCGGCGCCTGCGGCGCAGGGGCAGCCTGCGCCATTTGCCAGCGGCCCTGCCCCCTTTGCCGCGCAGCCGGTCCAGCCGGCTGTGCCCTCCCCTGCCGCACCGGCGGTCCCGCCCGCCGGGCAGCCAGTCCAGCCGCCGGTGGCGCAGCCGGAAGAAGAAGCTGCCCCCTGGCAGGCCGCGCCGGCCAATCCCCAGGCCTTTGCGCCGGAACCGTCCCCGCCGCCCGCAGCGCCTGCCGCGCCGGCAGTCCCCCCTGCCGACCGGACGCTGCGCCCCTTTGCCCCCTGGCCCCAGGTGCTGGAAGCCCTCAGCGGCCGGGACCCGGCCATGTCCTCGTTTTTGCGGGGCAGCGGGGCTTTCTACGACGGCAGGCGGGTGCTGATCGACTGCAACGAGACCTTCCGCGATTATATGCGCCAAAACAAAGAGACCAACCGCCTGCTCAAGCAGGTGATCTTGGAAGTTTCCGGCATCCGCTGCGGAATCGGCCCCTACGAAAAGCCCCAGGCAACCGCCGCATCCGGCGCGCCGCCGGTGGAGGACACGCTCAAGGCCATGCAGAGTTTGGGCGTGGACGTGGTCGTGGAGGACAAATGATCTGTTGTTCCGGGCGTTTCGCCCGTTTTGCGCGGTGTCCCCTGCCCTGTGGACAGGGTGCGGGCCGCCGCGCCGCCGGCGGGAGATTTTTTCCCGCCAAAATGCCAATACGCCAATACTATCTTAATCAGAATTGAGGAATCGCCATGAAAGCAAGAATGCCCAAAGGCTACGGCCGCCCCGATCCCAACGCCATGATGCGCCAGGTGCAGAAGATGCAGGACGCCATCCGCGAGAAACAGGCCGAGCTGGAAGCCAAAGAGTATACCGGCACCGCCTCCGGCGAGATGGTCACCGTGACCATGACCGGCAAGCATGAAGTCACCGCCGTCAAGATCAAGCCGGAGGCCGTGGACCCGGAGGACATCGAGATGCTGGAGGACCTGGTCGCCGCCGCCGTCAACAGCGCGGTCTCGGCTGCCGACAAGGAAGCCGAGGAGGAGATGGGCAAGCTGACCGGCGGCATGAACATCCCCGGCATCGGCTGAGAGGAAGCGACACCATGCCCCAGAATGTTGAACCGCTGGAAAACCTGATCGACCAGTTCGGCCGTTTCCCCGGCGTCGGCCGCAAGGGCGCCACCCGCATGGCCTACGAGGTCATGGCCATGTCCAACGAGCAGGCCATGGCCCTGGCCAAAGCCATCGAGCACGCCAAGACCGACCTGCACCGCTGCCGTATCTGCCAGGATTACACCTCCGGCGAGGTATGCGGCATCTGTGCGTCGCCCAAGCGGGACAGGTCCGTCATCTGCGTGGTGGAAAGCCCGCGGGACATCCAGTCCATCGAGCGCACCCACGAGTACAACGGCCTGTACCATGTGCTGCACGGCCTGATCTCCCCCATGGACGGCGTGGGCGCCGAGCAGCTGTGCATCAAGGAACTGCTGGCCCGCCTGAACGAGACGGTCCAGGAGGTCATTATGGCCACCAGCCCCACGGTGGAGGGCGAGGCCACGGCCATGTACCTGGCCAAGCTCATCAAGCCGCTGGGCATCAAGACCACCCGCCTGGCCTACGGCCTTCCGGTGGGTTCCAGCCTGGAATACGCCGACGAGACCACCATCTACCGCGCCATGCAGGGCCGCGGCGAGCTGTAAGCGGCGGGCGTTTCGCCTGTTTTTGCTTGACTTCCCGCCCTGCAGGCGATATACTGGTATCCCACACTGCATTGGATCTTTGACGGGATAAAGGAGGTGAGCATCCTGGCAGCGGACAAAAAGGGCGAGCCCCGCAAGATCATTGCCCAAAACCGGGAGGCACGCCACGAATATTTCGTCATTGAAACGCTGGAGACCGGCATTGAGCTGGTGGGCACCGAGGTGAAAAGCCTGCGCAACGGCGGCTGCAACCTGAAGGATTCCTGGGTGGACGTGGACGACGGCGAGCTGATCGTCAAGGGCATGCACATCAGCCCTTACGAGATGGGAAACATCTTCAACCGCGAGCCGCGCCGTCCCCGCCGCCTGCTGGCCCACAAGGGCGAGATCCGCCGCCTGGCACAGCAGATCAAGCTGCAGGGTTACACACTGGTGCCGCTGTCGCTTTACTTCAAGCACGGCCGCGTCAAGCTGGAGCTGGGGCTGTGCAAGGGCAAAAAGCTCTATGACAAGCGGGCCAGCGCCGCGGCGCGGGACGCCAAGCGCGACATTGACCGCGCGCTGAAGACCCAGCGGTAACCGGCGCCAGGTGCCGCATCCAAACAATTTTCTTTCTTGCGTTTTTCTTACGCGCAAAGCGCGTCACTTTCCTCAAGGGGCTTTGCCCCTTGAAACCATGGGGATGTACTGGTTTCGACGGGGAGAGAGGGGCGTGAGCAGCGGGCCGTGGCGGGGACCCACGAAAAAAGCCTCAAAACAAATTAACTGACAACAACACTGTTGCAGTCGCGGCCTAACTAAAGGCTGCCGTCCTGCCCACTTTAGCACCGCGTGGGGCCAGGGCGTCGACAGGTGCTGAACATGTACGGGCCTAAGCTTTGCCGTCCGTCAGGTATTCATGAAGCTACCAACGCAAACTGCGCGTGTGTTCGCCGTTGCCGCGGGAAACTAAAGTAAGCACACTGCGCCCGGAGATACTCTAACCGCTTTCTTTTCGGACAGGGGTTCGACTCCCCTCATCTCCACCAGATGGACATTACACGAGCACCTGCTTTTTCAAAGGCGGCTTTGCCGTCAGGGTGCGGATGTGATGTCAAGACAGAGCCGGAGGGCCAAGACACGATGTGTCTTGGCCCTCCGGCTTTTCTGTATTTTAATCCGGCTTTGCGTCTTTGATGTATTCTTTTATACTACGAACCAATCGCTTTTTGAGGGCTGCATCGCAAAGGATACCGTAATGATCTTGGTTCAGATTCGATATGACTGCCTCGCTTATAGAATACATTTTTCTTGCTTGGGGCGCTGGAGTAAGCATTGCGTTGGCAGCATCGACCATCTTGTCTATGCACGGGTATTTCTGCCGCAGCTCTTGGTCGAGCTGGTAAGCTGCCGTACAGTTCCCATACAAGTTGACATTTGCAATGGCCTGATCGATACGATTCAAGTCATTGAGAACATCTGCACAATCATAGGAATCTTTGATTGATTCTAATGTCTTGGCGACAAGTTCGTCATAAAAATGTATCATATTCTATCCAGTATCAAGAGCAACATGGACGGGCACAAAAGCCCGTATTCATGCGAGTTTACGCCATTTTGAGCGTCATTCGAACTCGCTCCTGCCAAGCGTCTTCTAAACAAATTTGTTTGTACGATTTTGCTCAGGGTATTGGTATTCTTTTCATTATTCAGATAGTAGAGGCTATCTGATTTTTTGTTGCCATAGTGTTGCCAGCAGTGTAGCTGCAAAACTCTATGCAAAAATCATTATACCATACAAAAAGTCGCTCAGCAAATTTATTACTGCGCTAATCTTGAATACTTTCTGCTATTCACTTCAAGTATCTATCGATTGCTTATTTTGCTGTTTTGCCCATTCATTAGCCTCATACACATGTTTGGGATCTTTATAATACTCACGAATGGAAGGCAATAAAATTCTGGCAAAGCTCTCAATCTGGCATTCTGACAATTCAAAATTTCCCAAGTTATATTCTTCAGTATACGTTGTCTCAAAGTCCTCGTCAAAATGTACGACTATCATCGGCACTTTTGCTTCTTTAAACTTTTCTTCAAGTTCCATATTTATCCCTCCAAGACAAAAAAGATATAAATATCTAGCTTTTTAGTTGTCAGGTATGAACTTTCGCATACTAAGAATAAATGTGGTTAAGCACGAGACCAAAGAAGCGATGAAATTTTGCAACACTTTATGTTGACGGCTGCGGCATCCAACTTAAAATGATGTGTAAGTTTACTCGCTCATATAATCCAGCATTTGCTGATTCAGTGTTTCCTTTACTACTCGCCACTCCGAGAAAAAGGCGTCCATATACTTCTGGAATTGCTCATTGTGATTTCGCTCCAGCAAGTGCACCAATTCATGGGTCACGACATAAGCGAGACACTCTGGAGTTTTCTTTGCAAGCTGGAGGTTAATCCAAATCCTTTTTCGGTCTATATTGCAGGTCCCCCATTTGGTACGCATGTTTTTGACCTTCCACTCAGATGCATGGACACCTACAACCTGTTCACATTTTTGAATCACTTCCGGCAGCTTGCTTTTTAGCTGCTTCCGATACCAATCATTCAAAACACGCTCGCGCTGCTCCGGGGTGCTTTCAGGCCTCACTTGCAAAATCAGATGCCCGCCTGTAAGGGACACCTCATTCCTAACATTTGAGTATTGCACATCCAGACGATAACGACGCCCCCAGACATAGTAGCTCTCTCCGGTCACATACTGTCGCTTCGTTTGTCGTGCCTGTGCTGCGAAGTTTGCACGCTGCTTTTTGATCCAGGAAATTCTGGATACAGCAAACATCCTGATCGCATCGTCCCCAGCAGAGTATGGCGCAGTAATTTGGACTTTTCCATCGGGCGGCAGAACACGAATGTACATATTCTTGATATTCTTTTTTGTAATGGCAATACTCATGTTGCCGATTTGCAGTTCATCCACTAGAATTCACTCTGCTCCTTTACTAATGCAAGTAACTGATCGGCTTCCTGATCATCTTTTACGACAGCACGAATAGCACGCCAGATTTTGCGCTCTTTGATTTTGCTTCCCCGGAAATTGTCCTGTTTGCTGGACATGACAGCGTCATATATCTGATTGGCCACAACCGTATCCCCGTTGAGATGGTCATAAAAGGCTCGCTTGGCGGCACTCTCCCGGATTTCCGGAGGATATTCTGTGCCGCTTTCTGGTTTATGTACCTTCCTTGCCAGTTCCACAATCTGACGCAAATACTCCTCATAGTTGATCACGTCATTTTTGCGTTTTTCAATCAACTCATGAAGAAGTGCAGACATCTTCTCGTAGTATTTGGGGTTGCTTTGGGTTCTCTCAACAATTTCCTTGCTAATATTGTTTTCAATAGTCTCTGCAACCGCTTCCTGCTCTTTGGGTGTAGAGGCAGGCATATCCTTCAATGTGGAAATCCCGTTGTCTACCAATAACTCGACCAGTGTTGCTCCTCCAAAGGAGGTCAACACACGACTTGGATCAGCCGACAAATAAGTATCGATTAAATGGCGCATGTCCGGATCATATTTCTTCAAATCCACATAGTCACCGCTGGCCAGACGCACATCGTCACGCACTTTGATGTAGTAGGTAACTTCTCTCTCTAGCGCCTTGATCTGTTCCACGGTATAGTGGTACTTTTCTTGCAATTCGCCCGATACTTCACCAAAAGCGCGAAGAGCTGTCGCTGACAGATTGTAAAGCTGTTCCCGCTTGGGCATATTCTCTTCCAATTCATCCAAGTCAAAGGCTTCGGTGTTGGCACCGCAGAAATAATGGTAGTAGTCCACCATATCTTTAGGCGGAGCCACAGGTTCGCACAGTGCACGCAGAGCTTCCAGCGAATCCTCCAGCTGTTCCTTAGCCTTGTCCAAACGATCTGTCAGCAGGCCGGAGACATCTTCCTTATCGTAACAGTCAAATGCTTCGGAGGTATAGTCTGCAACCGCATTTTCCAAGGAGCGAAACAGGTCTTTGTAGTCAATAATATACCCAAATTCCTTATCTTCACCATCCAGACGATTGACGCGGCAGATTGCTTGGAACAAGCCATGGTCTCGCATAGACTTATCAATATACAGATAAGTGGCAGGCGGAGCATCAAAGCCTGTCAGCAGCTTGTCCACCACGATCAGCAGTTTCATCTGTTCCGGCTGCTTGATAAACTTTTCCTTGACCTCTTTTTCGAATGTCTTCGGGTCTTTTCCGCCCAGCATCTTCATGTAGATCTCATATTGTTCCACAGCCTCTGTCTCGCCATCATCACCTACGGTTTCAGTGCGAATATCGCCCACCGCCGGTTCGTAAGAAGTCACGATGGCGCACTTTCCCTTCAGCTCGGTCTCCTGGAACAATTCATAGAATTTACACGCCTGATAGATACTGCCAGCCACCAACATGGCATTCCCTCGCCCATCGTGCAGGCGCGGTTTTGTCTCCATATCAAAAACAATATCCGCTACAATCTGTCCCAGCCGTGCCTTGGAGCTGAACATCTTTTGCAGATTGCCCCAGCGCTGTTTCAGCTTGGCTTTTGCCACACCGGTCAGCCCGCGCGTTTTTGCCTCAAACCAGGCGTCGATTCGATCCTGCTGGACAACATTCTGCTCCACTTCTCGGGCCTCATAGCGCAGATCCAAAACCACTTTATCCCGCACTGCTTCATCAAACTTGTAGCGATGAATGTAAGGGCCAAATACCTCCAGACTGGTCTCCTTATCCTTTTTCATCAATGGAGTACCAGTGAAACCGATAAAGGTGGCATTCGGCAAAATGATTTCCATCGCTTTGTGGAGCTTGCCGGACTGGGTACGGTGACATTCATCCACAAAGACATAGAAATCTCCTTTGGGAGAGAAGTTTTCCGGCAGCGAGCGTTTCAGTTCCTCAATAAATCCAGTATAATCGGACTCGCCGCTCTTGCCTCTGTTTTTCTTGCCAAACTTGTGAATCAGGGAGCACATCATGACGGGCGAGGTGTCATTGATCTTCTGAATCAATTCGCTTCCCCGTCGAATACGAACAATGCTCTCATTTACCCCTGCGAACACCTGCTCGATCTGCACATCCAGCTCGTCTCGGTCGGTGATAATTAGGATACGGCTGTCAGAAATATTTTCTTTGATCCACTTGCTGAGCCACACCATGGTGAGAGACTTTCCAGATCCCTGAGTATGCCAGATGATGCCTCCCTCATGACGCCGCACAAA
This sequence comes from Candidatus Gemmiger stercorigallinarum, assembly GCA_019119495.1. Lineage (GTDB taxonomy): Bacteria > Bacillota > Clostridia > Oscillospirales > Ruminococcaceae > Gemmiger > Gemmiger stercorigallinarum. The sequence continues at coordinate 337,535 of DWWX01000020.1, forward strand.
ATCCCGCGCTGCCATATTGCCAAAGAACTGATTAGGCCGACAGGTCTTTTTTATTCCGCTGTCAAATACGATAAAATTGTGCAGCAGCTCTACAAGCCGCTCTTTCCGACACAGCGAAATCAGGTTTTTGTCCAGACGCAAAGGATATTTTTCGATTTGAGCGCGTACCGCTACAGAAACATCATCTTTGGCATTGGGATCTTCTTTCCAGGAAAGATAATACTTTTCTGGCGTGCCAGTGGTGCCGTAACGTGCCCCTTCAGAATCATTGCCTGCCAGGACAAGCCCAATGGTGGCAAAGAACTGCATAATCATATCAGGGCGCTGGTTAGTCAGATTTTGGCGAATCCCCTCCGACATAGAAACTGTGCTGCGCTTCAGCTCGATGACAGCAAAAGCGATTCCGTTGATATACAGCACCAGATCTGGACGTTTATGCTTGATAGTGACTTCCTCGGCAATGTAAAAGTCATTTTCCAGCGGATGCTCCCAATCTACAAACTGGACGGTGGTTTTATGTTGACCGACAGACTCGCTGACCTTGACCCCATAGCGCAGCTTTTTATAGGTCTGCTCATTCAGATCGTAGAGGTTCACCGACTGATCGCCGGCAGCATCCTGCAGTTCCTTCAAGGCACGACTGATGAGCACCGGCGAATAACCCTTGCGGGTCAGGAATTTCGTTAGCAGTTCGGTTTCAATATTGGAGTTTTTCCGCTCGGTGAAATCGCCCAGATAAGTGTACCCAAGTTCCTGGGCAAATAGCTTTATGACACGCTTGTGCGTGGCTTTTTCCCGTTGGCCGACACTCATTTTTTCATTCCCCTTTTAGTGAAATGATTTTCTAAAGGTGCATAATGCGAATACTTTACCTCTATTAATGCTCTCCACTTGGATTGTTGAATAATCTTACACAACTCTTGATTAATCATATTCACATTCATAGTAGCCTGATCATTTATCGTAAATAAGTTAGCAGATTCGCAGAGTGTCTCAATTTCATATATTAAGTCACATTCTTCTTTTTCCATCACTTCCTCTTTTTGGAACCAAATCTCATTAGATAATATACGCTTGCTTGCAACACAAATTCGATCTAATGAAGCTTTCAAAAAGTCTTTATCCATACCATGAAATTCTCCTGTCGGAGAATCTGTGGATTTTGATAATCGTGAAAAATATAAACTACTCCACTCTGAAAATGTATGTGTTTCACTACGCATACCAACATCCTCAATTGCGACAGAGCGGCAAAAATTTTGCATATAATTTATCAAAGCTTCCAGCAGAGGAGATATCGTATATTCACATAATTCTCGATTTCGATTTTTCATTTGCTTTTGATCATGTACAAAAACCAACCATGCGACTAATGTAGATGCAAAAGCCCCAATTGCAATATCATTTATCGTTCCATCAAGGCTAAGGTTTCCTGATGAAAAGGGAATCGCTCGAACTAGAACGGAAACAAACATAATCACAATATATATACAATACATCTTCAATATTCCCACGATTTTTAGTAATAGCAATTCGCACCTTTCTTTCAAAGTATCACCTTCTATAATGATTAGGTTCAAGAAACGCCAAGTGTTCAATTTCAATAATTGAGTTTTCCGCTCAGGGAAATTTTACAGATAGGTATACTCAACTTTCTCGCTTCTGTGTGCCCTTTCTCGTTGTCCAATACTCATACCTGTCCGCTTTCATTTGAATATAATTCGTCGAAGCAAGCTGCATGTTTTGAAAAATCCAACTGTGCTATATTTTGAACTATCGCTTGGCTCCAATACATGTATCTAGGGTTAAAATACAAATTCTTGCGCATTTCCTTTGGAAATTTAGGATCAAACATATCCATCACACAAAGGGCCAATGCCCAACTTTGGATTGGAACAGTAAACTTTATATTTTTTGTTCCTATTTTTTTCAAGAATCGTGCGGACTGCGTTAATATCCATTCATTTTCAGGCGACCACTCTGTTTTTGTATCCCAGCATCGCACGATAGTATTTATTAATTTACAAAAAATGCTTGCGACATTGTCTGCCAGTTGAATTAGCTCTTCCGCTTTACTATCTGCAAACTTAACAGTCACATCGAAATGTTTAAGCTCTTGCTTTAGCATTTCATCGATACCTGAAATATTATCATGAACAATATCAATTTTTCTGGTATCACAGTTTCGCTCAATTTCAATTACTTCCAACAACTCTGAGAGAGCATTAAGATTGATAAGATTAGCAAATTTCCGATTTGAATAACTTCCAAACTTTAAAAAGTCCTTTACAAACGTTTTTTCAATTCCTCGTTTCTGGATCTCTGAAACAGCCCAAACCAATCCATTTCCAGCCGGGGGAATATGTTGATATGAATAGGTCTTTAAGTATTCAAACAGTTCATGCACACTTGTCTCTGTAGCTCGCTTTGTTAGTCTGCAGAATGTTGCAAATAACTCATCTTTTTCTTGCGAAAGGTCACTCACTAGCGAGTAGTATTCTACCGGGTTTTCTTCTCTTGCTTGTTCTCCCAAAATGGCAAATAGCAAAAGCGATGCCAGATAAAATTTTTTATCGTACAAACATATAGAAAAATGAACGTTGTTTAGAATATTGTCCAAAAAATATTCTAAAGCATCGTTGTTTTCTTTTGCGAACAGGGAGTTTCCTTTCAGTTCTTTCTCAGTTGCAAATCGACTCTTAAATGCTGCATATTTCTGACGAAGCAGCTGTTCGCCTTGGCTATCATCAATAACAACAGCTGCCAAACAGAAATGGCGTTGTGTTCCATAATTGAGTTTTTCATTTTTATCAAGGATACCACCAGTGTTTCCCGCTTCATCTAGAAATAAACGCATTCAATATGTCACCTCCTGTGAATATTAGCTTTCAAAAAGATCTTGGCACTTTTTTATTGCTCGCTGAATATCCGAATCTCGGAAATAGGTCTTTTTCAGCTTATCTCTCCATTCTTTATTGGAACGGATCAAGCCTTTAATCGAGGCTACGGAAATTTCCTTGCCTTCCCGCCGCAAATCGCAGATCGCCATATCTACTGTTGCCAAAAGCTCCAGCTCATCGACACTTGTATACTGGAACTGTGACACCAACCAATCAATATCTGCCTGCTTGCCCCATTCCTGCAAATAGGCCATCGCCTGCTGCATCTGCACACCTTTTTCAAAACGGCTGCCCTTTTCGCTTTTTTTGACTTGGATATACTTGTTTTTCTGAGCAATCGGCTCGCCGCCTTTATAGCGGACTTCATCAGCGTAGGGACCAGCCGCTTTTTTATGAAAGGCGGAAATATCCGCCTGCTCCTTGCGGCGAACGAGATAAAGCAGCTTCTGAACTTTTTTACGTCCCAGAGGGTACTTCTCGGAATAGAAAGCATTCACAATTCCTGCAATCATGACTGCATCATCAAAATGCTGATTGTGTGCCGGTTGCCTTTCCTGAAGAATCTGTGTTTTCGGCTGTTTTTTTCTATCTGCATCCACCAGCCGAATCCGTCCGGTGAGTAGTTCCTGCATCATTCCTTGCTTGATCTGCTGGTACTTTGCTAGTTTTTTTTCTAGCTGCTCAATTTCATTGTCCATATCAGAAAGCGTTTGAGCAATCAGTGTACGCTCTTTGAGATTGGGATATGGTATTGTAAACTCACGAATATCTTCAATTGTCACAGTAGCTTGTGCCCCACCTTTTGTAACGTTGCGTATTTGCTGCTGCCCAGATTCAGATAAAAAATAATAAAAAGCATAAATGGCATCTATTTCATGATAGAATTTAGCAATTCCAATCGCTCCACCACAAAATGCGACTTTGTCTCCGGGGAACAATCCAATATTTCCCACACTTGCACCTACGATAGAAAAAAGCAAACAAACCGTATCTAAAACTATTTTGTCAAATTCTTTGGCAATATCAGTGGGAATATAGTAATCTGTAGAAAAGTTAAACTTTCTCCCCTCAAAATTCTTGGTTTGAATCATTGGAAGTGCGTTAGACTGCGGATGTTCAATCAAATTTGGCTTAATTGTAGATGTATAGTCAAAACCTGTTTGCTTCGTAACTATACTGCAAAGTTCACCTACTTTTCTGGTTTCCCACTCCCCAGAAAAGCCCAGAAAGCGTTTTTGGCCGGTGAGCAGTTCCTGCATGGCCCCCTGCTTGATGGCTTTCTTTTTCTCAATCAGCTTTTGCAGGGAGGAAATCAGGCTATCTATATCGGAAAGGGCTTCAGCGATGGAGGTTTGCTCACGAAAAGAAGGATACAAAATTTCTAACCCAAGTAGTTGCTCTTTGCTGATGTTTTTCATACTATTACTCGTTCCAGTAGCACAGTTCTGAATTAACGAGCGATATTTTTTAGAGCTGAGAAGGTAGTTCAACCACTTGGCACTGACATCAACATCTTTCTTAAAATTGGTCTGCCAGATTCGATCTGGTAAATAAATTTGAGGATCATCACATGGCACATAGGCACATTCTCCAACCAATTCAGGGGTATTCATACGGCTAATCAAAATGGTTTCTTTCCGTAAGCTGCACTTCAATCGTGCAACTTCTCGGGGAAGCACAGGCTTTTTCTCAGAAAAATTTAATTTTCCCTTTGAAATTGCAGAAGTTTTTAATATAAAAAAATTGCCTGAAGTATCATCCTCGCCAGAATTAACGCTAACTCCCGCTACAAGTGAATCAATCACATCATTTAAATGACCTGGAATCCAATGCTTTTTCACCATACAAACCCCATCCTTTCCAGATGAGATTTGACCTTGGCCTCATACTGTTCCACTTCATCTTCGCATTCCTTCAGGGTATACTCATACCGCTCTACCAGCTGGGTTACACGGGCAGAAAGGTGATGAGACACCGCCTCGTGAATAGCATCAATTCCACTGTAAATAGCGGCAAACCACTTTTCCTCCACCAGCAGATGGCGAATCTCTTCCAGCGTTAGCTGCGGGTATTTTTTCTCCAGTTTGGTATCCATGTCTGCCTCGGCCTGCTTAATTGCCTTTTTGTAATTACTTTCGGCATCCAACAGTGACATATACTCTTTTAATGCAGCCAATTCTTCCTTGGCAGCGGGATCTTTCTTGATTGCCTTGATCCGGGCACTGACGGTGGCTTTTTTCAGATCATCCAGCTGAGCAAACAGTCCGTCCTCACCGCCATTTTCTTCGGCCAGTTCTTCCAGCCTGGCGGACACCTCATCCAGTTGGCCCCGAAGGGTATCCAGCGCCTTGACATCCTCCTCCAAAAAGTGTGCGGCAATCAAAGCCTTGGGGAGCAGCTTACCCTCAAAGCCCTTGATCTTATCGGTCTTGACCTCGATGGTCTGGCCGTTTTCTTTTTTCTTCTTGGTCACATATTCATAGGCAATTTCTCGCCCGGCCTCATAGCCGTCATAGCAGACCGCATACACATCGTCCTGCATGGTCTCCGCCCAGTACTCCATCAGCACTTCATAGACATCGTATTTGTCGAGAAGAGCCACTTGGGCAAAATCATCCAGAAGCTGCTCGGAAATTTTGGCAATCAGCTCTTTGGGGTGAATATCCCGACCGAGTTGCATCAAATCGTGGGTAACGTTCTCCTTCCATCGGGCATAGGCATCGTCCACCTGGTCGGCATGGCGGATAAATTCCGGGTGGGATGTAATCGTGGAAACCACTTCGTCCTTGCCCACCGCCGGACGCAGATACCCCGGACGCAGCGGCTGGAACAGGATTTCCTTCAAAGATGGGTATACCACCCAATATTCCGCCATGCTGTCCACATCGGGTTCCGGAATGCCGCCGTTCAGGTGAGCATTGATGTCCTGTAAATCTTCCGGCTCACTGCTGTCAATATAGCGCGGGATATTCAGGTTGTACTCGTTGGTAACTTTGATCTCCTCGTTCGGAACAAACCGGGCATACTTGGGGTCCGATTCATCCATTGTAAGGAAGGTGGTCACGATCTTGTGAATATCCTGTTCCCGCAGGCGGTTCTTGTTGCCATCCTTTACATAGCCTTTGCTGGCGTCAATCATGAAAATGCCGGTACGATCAGCAGCATCCTCTTTGTCCAGCATCAGAATACAGGCAGGAATTCCTGTGCCATAGAACAAGTTAGCAGGCAGACCAATAATACCTTTGATATAACCCCGGTCAATGATCTTTTTGCGGATGTTAGCCTCGGCATTGCCACGGAACAGCACACCATGGGGTAGAATGACTGCTGCCTTGCCGGTAGATTTCAAAGATTTCAGGACATGCAGCAGCCAAGCGTAGTCGCCGTTTTTCTCCGGCGGCACGCCCAACACAGTCTCGCTGTATCGCCCATAAGAATCAGGGATCGTAATGCCGTCCATCCAGGATTTATCCGAGAAAGGCGGATTGACTACGATGTAGTTGAAGGTTTTCAGCAGTTCAGGGTTGTTCTCATCTTTATACTGGGGTGCAGATAAGGTGCTTTTATTGCCGACAATGACACCAGCGCCCTTGTTGTGCAGGACCAGATTCATGCGGGCAAGACCGGCGGTGGAGTTATCCTTTTCTTGTCCATAGATGGAGATCTCGCAAGGGGCCTCATCCGCCGCACGAATCAACAGCGAACCGGAACCGCAAGCAGGATCGTAGACTGTCATGCTGGGATCGGTGGCTTTATCAATACCAATCACCTTTGCCATAATCCGAGAGACTTCGCCCGGCGTATAGAACTGGCCCTTGCTTTTGCCGGAATCCTGAGCAAATTTCCGCATCAAAAATTCGTAGGCATCACCCAGAATGTCATCACCGCCAGCGCGGTTGTTGGTGAAGTCCAATTCCGGTTTCTGGAAGATTTCTACGAGACCAGAAAGCTTATCTACCGCTTCCTTGTCGGTGCCCAATTCCTCGCTATTGAAATCGGCAATGTCGATAATGCCTTTCAAGTCGTTGGCTTCTGCCAACTTACCAATGATGATATTGATGCCTTCACCAATGTTTTTCTTATATTTTAGAGCAATAATATCGTCAAAGCTGCCGCCTTCCGGCACTTCAATGTCCCAGTTGTCACTGCTCTTGAAGCGGTCGGACACATACTTTACAAACAGCAGCGTCAGAATGTAATCCTTATAACGAGCCGGTTCCACACCGCCCCGCAGTTTATCACACGCAGCCCATATCTGGCTGTAAATTTCGCTCTTTTTGATTGCCATCGGTACCTCTCCGTTCTCTTTTTAATTTCCTGTCAGGTTCCCATTTACTCCTCTGGCGGAACGGGGATGTACACCATTTTCAGGGG
>DWWX01000021.1 GCA_019119495.1 Candidatus Gemmiger stercorigallinarum
TCCTGGACGCGCATCCTGCCCAACGGCGACGACGACACCCCCAACGCCGCCGGCGTCGCCTTCTACCGCAGTTTGTTTGAGGAATGCCATAAATACGGCATCGAGCCGCTGGTGACCATCTGCCATTTTGATGCGCCCATTGCGCTGATCAAAAAGTACGGCGGCTGGAAGGACCGCCGCATGGTGGACGCGTTCCTGAAATACTGCCGGGTCCTGTTTGACAATTACGGCGGCCTGGTCAAGTACTGGCTGACCTTCAACGAGATCAACATGCTGCTGCACATGCCCTTTATGGGGGCCGGCATCGTGTTTGAGCCGGGCGAAAACCGGGAGCAGGTCAAGTACCAGGCGGCCCACCACGAGCTGATCGCCAGCGCGCTGGCGGTCCGGCTGGCCCACGAGAAAATGCCCGGCTGCCAGGTGGGCTGCATGCTGGCGGCCGGCCAGTTCTACCCCTGCACCTGCGCGCCGCAGGATGTGTACGACGCCATGGAGTGCGACCGCGACAACTATTTCTTCATCGACGCCCAGGTGCGCGGGGCCTACCCGGTGTGGGCCAAAAAGCGGATGGAGCGCGCCGGCGTGACGCTGGACGCCCTGCCCGGCGACGACGAGATCCTGGCCGCGGGCACGGTGGATTTTGTCAGCTTCAGCTACTATTCCAGCCGGTGCATCTCGGCCGACCCGGAGGTGCTCAAAGAGAACGCCCGCGGCAACGCGGTGGTCAAGTCGGTCAAAAACCCCTACCTGGCAGCCAGTGAGTGGGGCTGGCAGATCGACCCGCTGGGCCTGCGCATCACGCTGAACATGCTGTACGACCGCTACCAGAAGCCGCTGTTCATTGTGGAAAACGGCCTGGGCGCCAACGACGTGGTGGAACCGGACGGTTCCATCCACGACAGCTACCGCATCGACTATATGCGCGAGCATATCAAGGCCATGCGGGACGCGGTCAACCTGGACGGCATCCCGCTGATGGGCTATACCTGCTGGGGCTGCATCGATCTGGTCTCCGCCTCCACCGGCGAGATGAAAAAACGCTACGGTATGATCTACGTGGACAAAGACAACGACGGCGCCGGCACGCTGGCCCGCAGCAAAAAGGACAGCTACTACTGGTACAAAAAGGTCATCGAGACCAACGGCGAGGACCTGGCCTGAACCGCGCAGGCCGCACAGGGCCGCGCCCTCCGGGAAAAAGGGGGCAGCCGCCGCATGGCCGTTTGACACACAGCAAGAGGGCGCTGCCTGACGGCAGCGCCCTCTTTTTGCGTTTTGCGTGCTTTGCACGATGGTTTACCGCAGGCTGTCGTCCTTCAGCAGCCCGGTCAGGTCGCCGGTCAGCACCCGGCGGGCGCCCAGGGCGTAGGCAAGGGCCACCGCGGCGACGATCAGCGCGGCAAACAGTGCCACCGGCAGCACCGGCGCACGGGCCAGGAACACCCCGGCGTCCAGATAGCTGGCGCGCAGCATAAAGGCCACCATCAGGGCGGTCAGCGGCAGGGTGACGGCCAGCGGCCGCCCGGCCAGCACCGCGGCCTCGATCCAGAACAGGCTGCGCAGCTCCCCGGGCGTCATGCCCACGGCAAGGCAGCGGGCAAACTCCCGCCGGCGCTGGCCCGCATAGCCCAGCGTGTTGAGAAAGACGTTGGCCAGCCCGATGGCCGCCAGCAGCAGGCAGAACCCGCCCAGGATCCCCTGTGCGCCGGCGATCATCCGGTCGTTGGCCAGCTGTTCGCCAATGCGGTTCTCGATGGTAAAGGCATAGCCGGCCTGTTCCAGCAGGGGGCGGATCTGCGCTTCCAGCGCCTCGCACCCGGCCAGGGTGATGCCCTCCCCGCCCAGGATGCGCAGGTTCGTCCCGCCGGCGTCGGCAAGGCCCAGCCGGCCGCCCAGGCTCTGCCACAGGCTCAGCGGCCAGAACTGCACCAGCGTGTACTGGTCGTATTCCTCCCGCAGGGCGGGCGGCGTATCGGTGCAGCCCAGCAGCGGCAGTTCCCCCAGCGGGCTGCCGTCCGGGCCGGCCAGCGGCAGGGCCGCCAGGTCCGGCTGTACAAAGGGAAGATACGCCCGGTCGCGGAAATTGCTGTGCAGGCTGTCCCATACCCGGTTGAGCAGCACCGCCCCTTCCAGCGACGGCTCCACGCCCGCCTGCCGGCAGTAGGCAAGAAAGCTGGCGTCGTCCAGCACCACCACGGGCGCGTCCACCAGCCAGCCGCTGCCCTGGGGCACGGCGTCGCTGCCGGCCAGGGCGGAAAGCCCGCCCAGCGCCTGCAGTTCATCGCTTTGGGCGTCGGCCGGCAGCAGGCAGGCGGCGTCGGCCCGGCTGTAGGCCGCGCAGCTCTCAACGCCGGGCAGGTCCTGCAGCTGCTGCGTCAGCGCAAATTCCGAGAGCGGCACATCCGGCAGGACGGCCATCACGTCCCAGGCGTCCTGGTAGCGGGCAAAGTAGGTCATCTGGGTGCTGATGCCGGACAGGGTAAAGAAACACAGCATGGCCGTAAACCCCAGAAAGGACAAAAGCAGCGACACATTGGCGATGCGCAGAGACTTTGCCTGGGCTTTCAGCGCGCCGCCGGCCAACTCGCCCCGTATGCCGAACAGCAGCGCCAGCAGCCGGGCGGGCCGGCGGCGCCTGCCGCGGGCGGCGGGGGCGGGGTCAGGCCCGTCCCGCAAAGCCTGCAGCGGCGTCATGCGGCTGAGGCGGCGGGCCGGCAGCCAGGCCGAGAACAGCACCGTCAGCCCGGCGGCCAGCAGCGCCCCCGCGGCCACCAGCGGATGCAGCTGGAAAACGGCCGGCAGCCGCCCGGCCACGTCGGCGGCCGCGGCGTTTACGGCGGCCAGCACGGCCCGGCAGGCGGCCAGGCCCAGCGCCGTGCCCGCAGCCAGCGGCGCCAGCGACAGGGCGGCGGCCTCCTGCAGCAGGCAGGCGCGGATCTGGCGGGGCGTTGCGCCGATGCTGGCCAGGATGCCGAACTGGTGCAGCCGTGCCTGCATGGTGATCTCGAAAGAACTGCGGATCAGTAGCACCAGCGCGGCGGCCGCCGCGCCCAGCACTGCCAGCAAAAAGGGCAGCAGCAGCGGCGGGCTGGGGTCCTGCGGGTCGGTGACCAGATAAAGGGCCAGCAGCGTGCTGTGGGTCTGGACCGCATCCGCCGGCAGCGCCAGGGCGTCCCGGATCAGCGCCAGGTCCCGGTAGATGCTGCCCCGGTCCCGGAAGGTCAGCTCAATGACGGCGCTGCCCTCCGCCGCCGGGGCGGGGGAGAGCACCGCCGTTTCCACGTTGGCAAACTGCGTCAGCTTTTGCAGCGTTTCGTCCGGCTGGCCGCCGTCCTGCGCCACGGTGACGCGGGCGTGCCAGCCGCCTTCCTCCTGTGTGATGCGCCGGATCTCGTAGACCCACAGGTTGTAGGCCAGGCTGCACAGCAGCGACAGGAAAAAGGCGGCGGCCAGTGCAGCGGCGGCCACCGTCCACCCGGCGGCGCGGTTGCGGGCCAGATAACTGCGGGAAAAGTCCTTCCACATACGCCTTACCCCCGCCTGCGGTCGCTGACGATGCGGCCGTCGCTCAGCGTGATGACCCGGTCTGCCTGGGCGGCCAGACGCTCGTCGTGGGTCACCAGCAGGATGGTCTGCCCCAGGTCGCGGTGGCAGCGCCGCAGCAGGTCCAGGATCTCGGCGCTGTTGCGGCGGTCCAGGTTGCCGGTGGGCTCGTCCGCCAGCAGCAGCGCGGGGCGATAGCACAATGCCCGCGCGATGGCCGCCCGCTGCTGCTGCCCGCCGGACAGCTGCCCCGGCAGGGCGCCCAGCTTGTCCTGCAGGCCCAGAGTGGACGTCAGCCGGCGCAGCAGCTCCGGGTCCGGGCGGCGTTTGTCCAAAAGCAGCGGCATGGCGATGTTCTGCTCCACCGTCAGGGTGGGGATCAGGTTGAAAAACTGGTAGACCAGCCCCACCTTGCGCCGGCGGAACAGCGCCGCGCGGGTGGCGTCCAGGCCGCCCACGTCCACGCCGTCCACCAAAACGGTGCCGGCGGTGGGGCGGTCCACGCTGGCCAAAATGTGCAAAAGCGTCGATTTGCCGGAGCCGGACGCCCCCACGATGGCGGCAAACTCGCCCCGCTCCACCGTCAGGTCGACGCCGTCCAGCGCACGGACGGCAGTGTCGCCGCGGCCGTAGATCTTTTGCAGACCGCTGCATTGCAGCAATGCCATAAAGAATGCCTCCTTCCGCGCGGCAAAAGGGCCGCCGCGCCGGGATCTGGTATGCCCCCATTGTAGCAGGGCAAAGTGACATCCCGGTGACAGGGCGGTGTCAGGCAAAGTAGAACCGCACGGTGAACTGCCCGCCGCCGTCGGGGGCGTTGCCGGCGGTCAGCAGGGCGTTCTGGCGTTCCAGCAGCTCGCGGGCGATGGCCAGGCCGATGCCGGTGCTGCCCGGCCCGGCGCCGGCCCCGCGGTAGAACCGCTCAAACAGGCGGGGCAGGTCGGCAGGGGCAAAGCCCGGCCCCCGGTCGCGGATGCAGACATCGGCGTACAGCGGGGTTTGGGTGTAGGTACAGCGGACGGCGCTGCCCGGCGGGCTGTGCTCCACGCAGTTTTTCATCAGGTTCAGCAGGGCCTCCATCGTCCAGTCGGGGTCCGCCTGCACGGCGACGGGCGGGCCTTCCGGCACCTCCAGCTTCACCTTCCGCTGCGCGGCCAGGGGCTCCAAATTGTCGGCGGCCATCGCCAGCAGCGTAAACAGGTCGGCCTGCGCGGGGCAGAGCTGCAGCGTGCCGGAATCCAGCCGCGCCAGCAGCAACAGCGATTCCTCCAGGCGGGTCAGCCGCGCCAGCTGGGGCTCCATCCGGCGGCGTGCCTCGCCGCCCGCCGCCTGCGCCGCCAGCGAAAGCGCCGTCAGCGGCGTTTTCAGCTGGTGGGCGATGTTGGCCAGGTTTTGGGCGAAACGGTCGCGGGCGGCCAGGGCGGCCTGCCGGGTGCGGGTCAGTTCGGTCACCGTCTTGCCGATCTCGTCGGCCAGGCGGGCGGCCTCGCCCTCGCCGCCGTCAAGCAGCGGCATCGCCCCGCCGGCGCGGGCGGCCTCCAGCGCGTCGGTCAGCCGGCGCAGCTGCCGCGCCTGCGCCCGCCGGCACAGCGTCCAGGCCAGCACGGTCAGCCCGCCGCCCAGCGCAAGGCCGGCCGCTGCCGCTGCCGCCAGCGCCCCGGCCCCGGCGGCAAAATCCCCGGCGTCGTAGCCCAGCGCCGCCAGCACGCCGGGGCCGGCGGCAAAGCTGCGCTGCCGGGCCAGCCGGAAGACCGCCTCCGCCGTGTCCGGCGCGCCGGCCACCAGGGCGGTGCAGAACCCGTCCAAAAGCGCCAGCTGCCGCCGGGCGTGCCAGCCGGCCAGCAGCAGGGCGGTCAGGCCGGACGCCAGCAGGCAGGCGGCCAGGATCAGGCAGACAGGGGCGGCGCGCTGCGCCCGGCGGGTGTGCTTCACGGTGCATCCTCCTCCATACGGTAGCCAAAGCTGCGCACGGTTTTCAGGCAGCGGGGCTGGCCCAGCTTTTCGCGCAGGCGCTTCATGGTCACGGTCAGGGTGTTGTCGTTGACAAAGCGGCCGTTGTGGTCCCACAGTTCGGCCAGCAGCTGCTGCCGGGTGACGGTGCGCCCCTTGTTTTTCAGCAGCAGGCGAAGCAGCTGGTATTCCAGAAAGCCCAGGCTCACCGGCCGGCCCCGGCAGGTCACGGCCTGGCGGCTCTCGTCCAGGGCGATGCCGCCGCATTGCAGCACCGGCCCGCCCTGCTGCCCGCTGCGCCGCAGCAGCGCCTGCATGCGGGAAAACAGCACCTCCCGGTCAAAGGGCTTGGCTACATAGTCGTCGGCGCCGCAGGCAAAGCCGTCCAAAATGTCTTTGGTGTCGCTGCGGACCGTCAGCATCAGGATGGGCAGCTGCGGGCTGCGGCTGCGCAGCGCCCGGCAGAAAGCCGTGCCCTCCCCGTCGGGCAGGTTCCAGTCCAGCAGGACCAGGTCGGGCAGGCGCTCTGCCAGGGCGCGCCGCGCTTCGGCCAGGGTGGGGCACCATACCGTCCGCCAGCCTTTTTCGGCCAGGAAATCCCGCACCGCCGCGGCGATGGCGGCGTCGTCCTCCAGGTATAAGATCGTCATGGCAGTCACCTGTTTGCAAGTGGAAATGCGTTCTTTTCCACCAGTATATAACGCAGCCCGGCGGCAGGGCAAGGGCCGCGGGTACGCCGGCACTTGCAATCCGGGACGATTTCGGTTAATATTGTTAACGTGCAATACGCAGAACTTACCGCATCGGGGCGGCCGCTGCACCCTGCGCGCAGGGCCGCCCTGCATTTTGTTTTTGGCGCGGCCGCCGCAAGGCCCGCCGCCGCGCCGCATATGCTTTACCACGGCACACACTATCACAGCAAACGGGAGGGAAATACCCATGTGCGGAATCGTTGGATTTACCGGCGCGGCCCAGGCTGCGCCCATTCTGCTGGACGGCCTGGCAAAACTGGAATACCGCGGCTATGACTCCGCCGGCATCGCGGTGGAGAACGCCGCCGGCAAGATCGAGGTGGTCAAGGCCAAGGGCCGCCTGCGCGTTTTGTCCGAGATGACCGACGGCGGCAGCACCGTGCCCGGCAGCTGCGGCATCGGCCACACCCGCTGGGCCACCCATGGCGAGCCTTCCGTCATCAACGCCCATCCCCATTATTCCCGCGACCAGAAGATTGCGGTGGTACACAACGGCATCATTGAAAACTTTCAGGAGCTGAAAGACCGGCTGACCGCCCGCGGCTTTACCTTCACCTCCCAGACCGACACCGAAGTGGCCGCCCAGATGATCGACTATTATTATACCGGCGAGTCCGCCGGCGACCCGCTGGACGCCATCACCCGCATGATGCTGCATGTGCGCGGCAGCTACGCGCTGGGCGTGCTGTTTGCCGACCAGCCCGGCGTCATCTACGCCGTCCGCAAGGACAGCCCGCTGATCGTGGGCAGGGCCGAAAACGGCAGCCTGATCGCCTCGGACGTGCCGGCGCTGCTCAAGTACACCCGCACCGTCTACTACATCGACAACCTGGAGATCGCCCGGCTGACGCCCGACTCCATCGAGTTTTTCAACATCGACAAGGAACCCATCGAAAAGACCCCCTCCACCATCGAGTGGGACGCCGAGGCGGCCGAGAAGGGCGGCTTCGAGCACTTTATGATGAAGGAGATCCACGAGCAGCCCGCCGCCGTGCGGGAAACGCTGTCCCCCCGCATTAAGGACGGCCGCATCGACCTGTCCGAGGTCAGCCTGGACGGGGAGGCCATCCGCGCCGTCCGCCGGCTGTACATCATCGGCTGCGGCTCGGCCTACCATGTGGGCGTGGCGGCCCGCTACGTGTTCGAGAGCCTGGCCCGCCTGCCGGTGGAGGTGGACGTGGCCAGCGAGTTCCGCTACCGCGACCCGGTGCTGGAGGATGACGCCCTGGCCATCATCATCAGCCAGAGCGGCGAGACCGCCGACAGCCTGGCCGCCTTGCGGGAATGCAAGGCCCGCGGCGTGCGCACGCTGGGCATCGTCAACGTGGTGGGCAGCTCCATCGCCCGCGAGGCCGACGCGGTGCTGTACACCTGGGCGGGGCCGGAGATCGCCGTAGCCACCACCAAGGCCTACTCCACCCAGCTGGCGGCCGTCTACCTGCTGGCCACCGAGTTCGGCCGGGTGCGCGGCGTGCTGGAGGAGGAGCGGTACGCCGCGCTGGTGCAGGAGCTGGAAGCCCTGCCCGGCAAGATCGAGAAAACGCTGGCCGACAAGGAGCGCATCCAGTGGTTTGCCAGCAAGTACGCCGCCGCCAAGGACGCTTTCTTCATCGGCCGCGGGCTGGACTACGCCGTGGCGCTGGAGGGCAGCCTGAAGTTCAAGGAGATCAGCTACATCCACTCGGAGGCGTTTGCCGCCGGCGAGATGAAGCACGGCCCCATCTCTCTGGTGGAGAAAGGCACGCTGGTGGTGGGCATTGCCACCCAGCCCGGCCTGTACGAAAAGACCATCTCCAACATGGTGGAGGCCAAAAGCCGGGGCGCTTTCCTGATGGGGCTGACCAGCTACGGCAACTACAACATCGAGGACACCGCCGGCTTTACCGTCTACGTGCCCCGCACCGACCCCCACTTTGCCACCAGCCTGGCGGTCATCCCGCTGCAGCTGCTGGCCTACTATGTCAGCTGCGCCAAGGGCCTGGATGTGGACAAACCCCGCAACCTGGCCAAGAGCGTGACGGTGGAATAAGCCGCTGATTATGGCATAGCATACAAACATTCAAGCGGATTTTTGTGCAACTTTTGCTCCGTTTGGCGGGCCGACCACCCGGCAAACGGAGCGAACTTGTGTTATAATACAAAAAAGAGAGTTGCCCTTTGCAGGGCGGTGCGGCCGCCCTGCGGCTGTGCCGTGCCCCGCTGCGGCGGGCAGAGGATAAAAAACGGTCGTGCCGGCCGCCGCGGCCGGCGCGGCCTGACATAGACAACGCGGCGGCCGGCGGCGCAAGCGCGCCCGGCCGGCCTGCGCAAAGCACTGCCCGCCGCCGGGACGGCGGCGGGAGATGGGAATGGCGGAATGAAACAAGATAACCGACAAATCATAAAGGGGCTGCCGCGCCGCATCGCGCTGATGTGCCTGGACTGCGGGCTGATCGTGCTGTCCTACCTGATCGCCATCATGCTGCGGTTTGACGCCGAGAACGCCTACATGCGCCCCGGCGTCATCGAGACGATGCTGCCCTGGCTGCCCTATATCCTGCTGATCTATATGATCGTGTTCTGGTTCGGCGGCCTGTACGAGATCCTGTGGGAATACGCCGGCGTGCGGGACCTGGCCCAGCTGACGCTGCTGGCCGGGCTTGCCACCGGCATCGTCATGCTGATCGACCTGATGCTGGAGGGCGTCTTGTACCGCACCGTGCTGGTGCTGGGCGCGGTGTTCATTGTGGCGCTGGTGGGCGGCGTGCGCTTTTTGTGGCGCGGGGTGCGCAGCCTGGCCGCCCAGGCCCGCAGCAGCAAAAAGGACCGCCGCCGCAAGGGCGAGCGCGCCGCCCCGCTTTTGATCGTGGGCGCGGGCAATGCCGGCGCCTGGGCGGTCAACCTGTGCAAAAACAAAAACCGCAGTTTCGGCGACCCGGTCTGCATCGTGGACGACGACCTGACCAAAAAGAACCTGCGGGTGCAGGGCGTGCCGGTGCGGGGCACTATCTCGGACATCCCGGAGCTGGTGCGCAAGTACCACATCGTCGAGATCGTCATCGCCATCACCAGCCTGAAGGGCGAGCGCCTGCGGGAAGTCATCAACCTGTGCAATTCCACCCACTGCCGGGTGCGGATGCTGTCCGACCCGCAGGCGGTGGACGAGAACGGCAACCCCGCCGCGGCCCCCGGCTTCGGCCTGCGGGAGCTGAACACCGCCGACTTCCTTTCCCGCGACGAGGTCCAGCTGAACAACGCCCAGATCTCGGAGTACCTGCACGACAAGGTGGTGCTGGTCACCGGCGGCGGCGGGTCCATCGGCAGCGAGCTGTGCCGCCAGATCATCCGCTACCGCCCCAAACAGCTGCTGATCTTTGATATTTACGAAAACTGCGCCTACGAGCTGGAGATGGAGCTGCGCAACAAGTACGGCAGCAAGGTGCCGGTGGTCACGCTGATCGGCTCCATCCGGGACAAGCAGCGGCTGGACGAGGTGTTCGAGATCTACCGCCCGTCGGTGGTGTTCCACGCCGCCGCCCACAAGCACGTGCCGCTGATGGAGGTCAGCCCGGCCGAGGCGGTCAAGAACAACGTGTTCGGCACCAAAAACCTGCTGACCTCCGCCGCCGAGCACGGTGTCGAGCGGTTTGTGCAGCTTTCCACCGACAAGGCGGTCAACCCCACCAACGTCATGGGCTGCACCAAGCGCATCTGCGAGATGCTGATCCAGACCTTTGCCCAGAACACCACCATGAAGTGCATGGCGGTGCGGTTCGGCAACGTGCTGGGCAGCCACGGCAGCGTCATCCCGCTGTTTGAGGAGCAGATCAAGCAGGGCGGGCCCGTCACCATCACCCACCCGGAGATCGTGCGCTACTTTATGACCATCACCGAGGCCGCCCAGCTGGTGCTGCAGGCCGGCGCGCTGGCCAAAAGCGGCAGCATCTACGTGCTGGACATGGGCGAGCCGGTCAGGATCATGGACCTGGCCACCCGTCTGATCCGCTTTTACGGCTACGAGCCGGGCGTGAACATGGACATCAAGGTGACCGGCCTGCGCCCCGGCGAAAAGCTGTACGAGGAGCTGATGATGGACGCCGAGCAGGACAAGATGGGCAAGACCGCCCACGACAAGATCTTTGTGGCGCCGCCCATGCAGATCGATCTGCCCAGCTTCTACGCCCAGCTGCAGGAGCTGCAGGAACACCTGGAAAACAAGGACGACGCCATTGTGGAGCAGCTGCAAAAGATGGTCAGCAGCTACCACCCCAACCGCCATGTCAACGAGGACCACACCGTCAGCGCCAAAAGCGGCAACACCGGCCTGCTGGACAAGGCCGAGGTCGCCCGCGCCCTGAACGACGCCCAAAAGCCCACAGCCTGACCCCGCAAAGCAAGGAGGGAACCGTGTTGTACCAAACCTATGTCAAGCGCGCGCTGGATTTTATCCTTTCGCTGCTGGCGGTCATTGTGCTGGCCATCCCCATGGGGATCATTGCGCTGTGGATCAAGCTGGACAGCCCCGGCCCGGTGCTGTTCCGCCAGCGCCGCGTGGGGCGCGACCGCACCCATTTCAACATCCTGAAATTCCGCACCATGCGGGGCGACACCCCCCATGACGTGCCCACCCATCTTTTGAAAAACCCCGACTCCTACATTACCAAAAGCGGCGCGTTCCTGCGCAAGACCAGCTTGGACGAGCTGCCCCAGATCTACAACATCCTGGCCGGGCAGATGAGCATCGTCGGCCCGCGGCCGGCGCTGTACAACCAGTACGACCTGATCGAGGCGCGGGAAAAGGTCCACGCCAACGACGTGCGCCCCGGCCTGACCGGCCTGGCCCAGGTCAACGGCCGGGACGAGCTGCCCATCGACGTCAAGGCCCGCTACGACGGCGAGTACGCCGCCCATGTGACCTTTGGCATGGATGTGTCCATCTTTTTCCGCACCATCGGCTATGTGTTCCAGCGCCGCGGCGTCGTCGAGGGCGGCACTGGCGCCATGCAGGACCGGCAGGACGGCCGGGACGGCACCGGCCGTTGACCCTGTGTGCGGCAGGCAGCCCGGCAGCCGGGCTGCTGTTTTTTTGCGCCGGTGCGGGCGGGTCCCGTTTTTGGGCCCGCATCCCCTGCGGGGCCGCAGCCGGCCGCCATTGCATGGGCAAAATGACGGACAGGCTTCCGGCCGGTTTGTTCCGTCGAACTGCCAGCAAAAACAAAAGTTAAAATTTTGACCAAGAAAGCGCAAAAAAAATCGGTCAAATATGTTGCAAAACACAACTGGATTGTGTAAAATATACATCAGAGAGTTTGGTATTTGGTAAATTTCACAACTGTTCAAGCCACCGGGTGATGGGCAAAACTGCACAACGCCCCGTGCGGCTGCGCTGGCACGCAGCCCGGCTGTACAAACTGCCAGCATATGGTTCAGGTAAGGGGAGACTGTTATGGCAAACAGGGTGTTCCAGAACGTGGTATACCAGATGAAGGACGCGGTGGACCGGGTCGTCGGCGTGGCGGACGAGACCGGGGCGGTCATCGCCTGCTCGGAACTGGGCCAGATCGGCGAGGTGCGCGAGGGCTTTGCCGCCCAGCGGCTGACCTCCGGCGACGCCTTTGTGCGCGACGGCTACGCCTACCACCAGTTCTCCGGTTCCAAGCACAACGACTACGCTGTCTTTGTGGAAGGCTCCGACCAGGTGGCAGAGCAGTTTGCCTCCATGCTGGCCATCAGCCTGCAAAGCATCAAGCAGTACCACGACGAAAAGTTTGACAAGACCAACTTTATCAAAAATGTCGTGCTGGACAATATCCTGCCCGGCGATATCTACGCCAAGGCGCGGGAGCTGCATTTTGTCTCGGACGTGCAGCGGGTGGTGCTGCTGATCCGTGTTACCAGCTCCAACGATATCTCGGCCTACGACGTGGTCAGCAGCCTGTTCCCGGACAAGCAGAAGGACTTTGTCTTTAACATCAGCGAGACCGACACCGTGCTGGTCAAGGAGATCAAGCCGGACAACAGCACCCGCGATATGGAAAAGCTGGCCGCCTCCATTGTGGACACCCTTTCGGGCGAGCACTACATCAAGGCGGTGGTGGGCATCGGCACCCCCATCAACAACATCAAGGACCTGGCCGCCAGCTTCAAGGAAGCGCAGATCGCCATGGAAGTGGGCAAGGTGTTCGACACCGAGCGCCAGGTCATCTCCTACGACCACCTGGGCATCGCCCGGCTGATCTACCAGCTGCCCACCACCCTGTGCGAGGCCTTCCTGCGCGAGGTGTTCAAGCAGGACAGCATCGACTCGCTGGACTCCGAGACGCTGTTCACCATCCAGCGGTTCTTCGAGAACAACCTGAACGTGTCCGAGACCAGCCGCGGCCTGTTTGTCCACCGCAACACGCTGGTCTACCGGCTGGAGAAAATCAAAAAGCTCACCGGCCTGGATCTGCGCAAGTTCGACGACGCCATCGTCTTTAAGGTGGCGCTGATGGTCAAAAAGTACCTGTCCGCCAACCCGGCCAAGTACTGACCGCCGCGCCCGCGGCGGGCGGCAAAAAATACGCTCCGACGGCGCCTTTCGGTGCAATGCACCGGCGGGCGCCGCCTTTTTGCGCCCCGGCGGGGCAGGGGCGTGCCGTGCCGGCTCAAAAAATTTACAAACTTTCCACATTCCCGGCGGGAGAGGCGGCGCACAAAAATTTACGCGTACATATGGTAAAAATTGGCGCTTTTGCCGCGGAGGGCCATCTTGACGCAGGGTTGCCGGGCATGGTAAGCTAGAATATGTATAGCGGCGGGCGGCGTCCCCCTGTAACATTTCTGCACAAAACCCGTTGCTGAAATATAGATCGGGGCGCTTTGCGGGCAGGGCCCGCGGCTGCCGGCGGAAAGCGCCGGGCGGCGCGCACCGGGGAATGTCGACGGGTGTAACAGGAGTTCAAACATGATCGACTTTGTACATGTAACAAAGGTATATGAAACGCAGAACGACGAGAACGTCGCGCTGGAGGACATCAACCTCCACATCGACGACGGCGAGTTCGTTTTTGTGCTGGGCCATTCCGGCGCCGGCAAATCCACCTTCCTCAAGCTGATCCTGCTGGAGGAAAAATGCACCGAGGGTTCGGTCGTCATCAACGGCCAGGACATCGGCAAGCTCAAGCGCCGCAAGGTGCCCTATATGCGCCGCCAGATGGGCGTGGTGTTCCAGGACTTCCGCCTGATCCCCACCATGACCGCCTACGAGAACGTGGCCTTTGCCATGCGCGTTACCAACATCTCTACCCGCAACATCAAAAAGCGGGTGCCCTACGTGCTGGGCCTGGTGGGCCTGGGCGACAAGATGGACCGCCTGCCGGACGAGCTTTCCGGCGGCGAGCAGCAGCGCGTGGCGCTGGCCCGCGCGCTGGCCCACAGCCCCAAGCTGATCATCGCCGACGAGCCCACCGGCAACATCGACCCGGAGATGAGCTTTGAGATGATGGAGCTGCTGTCCGCCATCAACAGCGTGGGCATCACCGTTGTCGTCGTCACCCATGAGCACGAGCTGGTCCACCGCTTCAACAAGCGGGTGGTCACCCTGTCCCACGGGCACATCGCGTCGGACACCGCCCACCCCGAAGTGGCCGAGCAGTTCATCGCCGCCGGCGGCGTGCTGCCCCGCGACGTGGACTACGCGCACTGAGCAAGGGAGGGACAGGACTGTTATGCGTTTTTCCAGTTTTACTTATCTTGTCCGCCAGGGCCTGCACAATATGCGGGCCAACCGGCTGATGACCTTTGCCTCCATGGGCGTTTTGACCGTCTGCATGATCCTGATCGGCGTGGCCTACCTGCTGGGCGCCAATGTGGACGCTATTGTGGAGTACATCGGCGAGCAGAACGAGACCATCGTCTACCTGCAGGACGGCCTGACGGACGAGCAGATCGCCAACGCCGACGCGGCCATCCGCGCCACGCCGGGCGTTATCTCGGTCACTTACGTCTCGCCGGAGGACGTGCTGGCCAATTACAGCTCGATGCTGGACGAATATGCCAACATGTACGAGGCCTTTGCCAACGACAACCCCTTCTCGGCCAACTACCGCGTGGTCATTGACGATATCTCCCGCCTGCAGGAGGTCTCGAGCCAGCTCAGCCAGATCGAGGGCGTGGACGAGGTCAGCGCCCCGCTGGAGCTGTCCCGCACCTTCACCTCCATCCAGCGGGTCATCAATTACGCCAGCTACGGTCTGGTGGCGGTGCTGGCCATCGTCAGCATCGTGGTCATCAACAATACCATCCGCATCACGGTGTTTGCCCGCCGCAAGGAGATCGCCATCATGAAGCTGGTGGGCGCCACCAACGGCTTTATCCGCTTCCCCTTCTTTGTGGAGGGCACCACCTCCGGCCTGATCTCGGCGGCCATCTCGTCGGGTATCGTCTGCGGCGCCTACTATGCGCTGTGCCGCTGGTATACCGAAAATCCCTCCACCTTCTCGCAGATGTTCGGCGGCCAGCTGGTGCCGCTGTCGTCGGTGTGGTACTATATCGTCATCGGTTTTGTGCTGCTGGGCTTTGTGCTGTGCGGCATCGGCACCGCCACCAGCATCCGCAAACACCTGAACGTCTGACCGCAGGGGGCGCAAAAGGCCCCGGGAAGTCAAAACCGGCCGGCCGCCCCGCGGGGCGCCGGGCAGAGGAGGGAAACAGCCGTGCATTGTAAAGCAGACAAAGCCCAAAAAGGGATCGCGCTTTTGCTCAGCCTGGTCATGGCGGCGGTGCTGGCCGTATCGGCGGCCATGCCGGCGCAGGCCGACGATGTGGACGAACTGCGCCAGCAGAAGGAGCAGCTCCAGCAGCAGCTGGACGCCATCAACCAGCAGATCGAGGACAACCAGGCCGGCCTGGCCGACGCCGAGGAACAGCGCGACCTGCTGCAGCAGCAGCGCCAGGTCATCCAGCAGCAGATCTCGGTCATCCAGAGCCAGCTCAGCGATGTGAACAACCAGATCACCGCCAAGCAGGCCGAAGTGGACGCCAAGCAGGTGGAGATCAACGAAAAGCAGGCCGACATCGACCAGCGTTGGAGCGATTTCAAGCTGCGCATGAAGGCGATGCAACGCCTGAACGACGGCGGCTCCATCGCGCTGCTCAGCTCGGCCACCAACCTGTATGAGCTGCTCAGCTTCCAGCAGACGCTGGAGGATATCTACTCCAAGGACGACCAGGTCCTGGCGGAGCTGGACGCCCAGTATGACGAGCTGAACACCCAGAAGCAGGAGCTGGAGACCCAGATGGCCGACCTGGAGGCCAACCTGGCCACCCTGCAGGACCTGGGCAGCCAGCTGGACAGCAAGCAGAACGAGCTGCAGACTAACCTGACGCAGACCGAGGCCCAGATCTCGGAGGCCGAGGCCCTGGCCGAGAACCTGACTGCCGAGCAGCAGGAGATCGAGCGGCAGTTCAACGAGGCGGCCGACGCCCTGGACGCCGCCCTGCGGGAATCGCTGCAGCAGTATGATAACGCCGCGCAGATCCACTGCTCGCTGAACTTTATCAACCCGCTGAACAGCTACAAGTACATTTCCTGCTACTTTGGCGACGGCGGCCACGGCGGCACCGACTTTGCGGCCCCCGGCGGCACCGAGATCCACGCCATGGCCGACGGCATCGTCACCAACGCCACCTACCATTACAGCTACGGCTATTACGTCATGATCACCCACGGCACCGCCGACGACGGCAACACCTACGCCACGCTGTACGCCCACATGAACTCGGCCCCGCTGGTCAGCGCCGGCCAGGCCGTCACCCAGGGGCAGACCATCGGCTACGTGGGCACCACCGGCTATTCCACCGGCAACCACCTGCATCTGGAAATGCGCATCAACGGCGTGCGCACCAGCGTGCTGCCTTATATCTCGTACCATGCCTAAGGCCGCACCCCGGCCCGGACAATAAGGGGGACTACCCATGAAGCATAAACTTTCTGTGCGCATTGCCTGCCTGTGCATCGCCGCGCTGCTGTGCGTGACGCTGTTCGGCTCTGCCATCGCCTCGGCGGCGATGCTGTAACGCCTGCCGGCAAGGCCGGCGCAGAAAAAGGAGAGAACGACCCCACATGAGCAAAAAGATCAGCCTGGGCGTGGCGCTTACCATCATGTTCATCGCCATGGCGGTGACCTTTTCGGTCACCATGGCTTTCTCGCAGAACATGTTCAACAACAGCGTCACCAGCGTCAAAAGCCGCGAGCGCATGTACAACAAGCTGTCCGAGATCGACCGCTATGTCCGCGCCAACGAATATTTTGACATCAACGAGGATACCCTCAACGACACCATCGCTTCCGGCTATATGCTGGGCATCAGCGACCGCTACGCCCGCTACTACTCGGCCCAAAGCTATAACGAGCTGGTAAGCACCCAGTCCGGCCGGCTGATGGGCATCGGCGTCTCGGTGGTCAAGGACAGCTCCTCCGGCTACGCCCGCATCCTGCGTGTGTACGAGAACTCGCCCGCGGCCGAGGTCGGCCTGGAGGCGGGCGGCTTTATCACCTCCATCGGGGACACCAGCCTGCGCAGCCTGAGCGATACCGCCGCCATCCAGTCCGCCCTGCTGGGCGAGGAGGGCAGCGTGGTCACCATCGGATACCTGACCCCCGCCCGCGAGGAGCAGACCCACGACATCACCCGCGCCAACTACACCGTTGCCACCGTGTTCGGCCAGCTGATCGGCGACAGCTGCGGCTATGTGGAGATCGACGATTTCTCTGCCAACACCGGCACCGAGTTCCGCAATGTCATCGACGATCTGCGCAGCCAGGGGGCGGTCAGCTTTATCTTTGACCTGCGGGACAACGCCGGCACCAACCTGAACGCCGCGCTGATCGCCGCCGACTACTGCGTGCCCTCCGGCCTGATCGCCCAAAGCCAGGCCAAGGACGGCACCACCGAGGACCTGCGCGTCTCGGACGACACCGAGATCACCCAGCCCATGGTCTGCATCGTCAACGGCAGCACCGCCGGCGGGGCCGAGCTGTTTGCCAACGCGCTGCGCAAGATGGGCGGCGCCACGCTGCTGGGCAGCACCACCGCCGGCCAGGGCGTTGTCCTGAGCGACCCGCAGAGCCTTTCGGACGGCAGCGCCATCGTCATCACGGTGGGCCTGCTGCTGGACAACGAGGGCCAGTCCTGGAACGGCACCGGCCTGACGCCGGACGTGGACGCGGCCCTGACCTCCGACGAGCAGAACAGCTACTACGACTTTACCGTTGACACCGACCCGCAGATCCAGCGCGCCCTCAGCGCGGTGCAGACCCAGGCGGGCTGACAGCATCCGATCCCCGGAAAGCCGGCGCACGGCAAAGCGGGGCAAGCACAGGGAAGCATTGGTTTTGCCGTGCAGGCGGCAAAACTGCAAAGCAGCAAAATCGCAGCAACAGGCCGGTGGCAAGGCGCCGGAACGCTGGCGCCCTTTGCGGACGCCAAGCGGACGGAAACGCAGCCAGCGGCCTGTTTTGGTCGGATTTTGCGGCAAAGATCCCTTGGGCGTGCTCTGCGGATGGGGCAGGGCAGGCGCCGCCGGCCCGCCCCGCGTTCCGCGCGCCGCTTTTTGCGCCCCGACCCATCCACACAGACCCGCAGGAGGGAATGCCGCATGCCCGCGTTGACCGACCTTTCCACCATCCGCAGCCTCTGCGACCGGTACGGCTTTTCGCTGTCCAAGGGGTTCGGACAGAACTTTATCATCAACCCCGGCGTCTGCCCCCGCATTGCCGAGTCGGCCGGCATCGGCCCCGACTGGGGCGTGCTGGAGATCGGCCCCGGCATCGGCGTGCTGACCGAGCAGCTGGCAAAGCGGGCGGCCAAGGTGGTCTCGGTGGAGATCGACCGCCGGCTGTTCCCGCTGCTGGACGAGACGCTGGCCGGGTACGGCAACGTCAAGATCGTGGAGGGCGACGTGCTGAAGGTGGACCTGCGCGCGCTGATCCGGCAGGAGTTTGCCGGCCGGCCGGTGGCGGTCTGCGCCAACCTGCCTTACTACATCACCAGCCCCATCCTGATGCGCCTGCTGGAGGAGCGCCTGCCGGTGGAAAACATCACCGTCATGGTCCAGCGCGAGGCCGCCCAGCGGCTGTGCGCCCCGCCCGGCACCCGGCAGGCCGGGGCCATCAGCTATGCGGTGGCCTACTACGCCAGCCCCCGGCAGCTGTTTACCGTGCAGCCGGGCAGCTTTTACCCCGCCCCCAAGGTCACCAGCGCGGTCATCCGCCTGGATGTGCGCAAGACCCCCGCGGGGGATCTGGACCCGGCGGCGGAGCGGGCGCTGTTTGCCGTGATCCGGGCGGCGTTCTCGCAGCGGCGCAAGACCGCAGCCAACGGCATCTCGGCGGGGCTTGCCGCCGACAAGGCCGCCGTTCTGGCCGCCATGGCCGACGCCGGCCTGGACGCCCGCCTGCGCCCCGAACAGCTGACGCTGGAGCAGTTTACCGCCCTGCAGGCTGCGCTGGCGGCGCGGGGCATCCCGGCCAGGAAATGAAAATCCTGTAAAACTTTGCGCCGGCGGCGGGGCAGGGCGGGATGCGCCTTGCATATCCTGCCCCGGTTGTGGTACACTGTATCTGACAAATTTTGCCGCCGGCCCGGCGCCTGCCCGCCGCGCGGCCGCAGCAATGCTATTTTATGTTTAAGGAGAGTTGCCCAATGACGGAGCAAGCTATTTTGGAAGCCGTACAGGAGATCTTCCGCGATAATTTTGACGACGACACCCTGGTCATCACCCGCGATACCTGCGCCGATGACATCGAGGACTGGGACAGCCTGGAGCAGATCAACCTGCTGACGGCCATCGAGAAAAAGTTCCAGATCAAGTTCAAGCTGGCGGACGTCCGCGGTCTGAAGGACGTGGGCGACCTGCTGGACCTGGTGGGGCGCATGGTGGGCTGAGCCTGCCGCGCCGTACAAAAAACAAACCATACAGCCGGAGGGCGGGCCATGCGCCCGCCCTCTGATCCTATGCCCCGGCCGCAGGGCGGGGCGGCAAAAACGGCCGGCACGCCCGGCGGAAGGGGACATTCCATGAACCACTACACCCTGGCCGACATGAAGCCCGGCCTGGCCGAAAGCTTTACCGTCACCGTCACACAGGAGATGATGGACCAATTCCTGGCCATCACCGGCGACTGTTCGCCCATCCATGTGGACGCGGACTACGCCAAAGGCCGCGGCTACCCCGGCTGCGTTGTTTACGGTATGCTGGGGGCCAGCTTTTTCTCCACGCTGGCCGGCGTCTATCTGCCCGGCGAGCACTGCCTGCTCCACGGCGTCGAGTGCAAGTTCGCCCGCCCCATCTTTGTGGGGGACACGCTGACCGTCACCGGCACCGTCGCCGACGTCAGCGAAGCGGTGGCCGAGGCGGAGATCAAAGCGGTCATCACCAACCAGGACGGCAAAAAAGTTACCCGCGGCGTTATCCGGGCGGGGCTGGCAAAGTAAGGTCCGCCGCGCCGCACCCACAGGAGGCAAACCCTATGGCATATACCTATCTGATCACCGGCGCCACCAGCGACGTCGGCACCGCACTGATCCACCGCCTGCTGGCAAGCGCCCCGGCCGATACGCTGGTGCTGGCCCAGGGCTGCGGCGACGTGGAAAAACTGGCCCCGCTGGTGCAGAAGTACCCCGGCCAGGTGCGCCCCTTTGACGTGGATCTGTCCGACCGGCTCAAGGTGGACGCCTTTGTCCGCCTGCTGGAGCAGACCGCCCCGGCGCCCACCCACTTTGTCCACCTGCCGGCGCTGCCGGTGGTGAACGCCCGCTTCAAAAATTTTGACGAGGAGCGGTTTGCCAGGGACCTGAACATCCAGCTCAACAGCGCCATCGCCATCTGCCGGGTGTTTTTGCCCAAGATGGCCAAGGCAAATTTCGGCCGGGTGCTGTTTATCCAGACCAGCTACACCATCGGCTGCCCGCCCAAAAACACCGCGGCCTATGTCATCGCCAAAAGCGCGCTGGGCGGCCTGGTCAAGAGCCTGGCGGTGGAGTATGCCCCCAAGCACGTCACCGTCAATTGCGTGGCCCCCAGCATGATGGAGACCAATTTCCTGAAAGACACCCCCGACCTGATCGTCCAGGCCGCCGCGGCGGACAACCCCATGGGCCGCAACGCCGCCCCCGCCGACGTGGTGCCGGCCATGGCGTTCCTGCTCTCGGACGAGGCGGGCTTTATCACGGGCGTGACGCTGCCCGTCACGGGAGGGTCGGCCATTGTCTGAGGTCACGTTCCGGCTGGCCCGCCTGGGCGAGGACGCCGCCATCATCGATTTTATCAACCGGCATTTTGACATGCGCCTGCCGCTGGTCAACCGGCCGGAGTTTTACCATTACTATTATGCCGGCCGCGGCGGCGTGCCGCAGTTTGCGGTGGCGGAGCAGGACGGCTGCTACCTGAGCGCCGCCGGCTACATCCTGGCCAACACCGGCGCCCGCCCCGACGTCTGGGTGTCGGTGTGGGTGGCGGTCAAGGGGCACAACGGCGTGGGGCTGGAACTGATGAACGCCCTGCCCGGCCTGACCCATGCCCGCGTGCTGGCCTGCAACAACATCCGCGCCGCCACCTGCGCCATGTACCGCTTTTTGGGCTGGAAGGCCGAGCGGATGGGCCACTATTACCGCCTGGCCGACCTGCCCGCCTATCAGCTGGCCCAGCCAGGGCCCAAAACCATCCTGCCCGTCACCGGCGCGCGGGTGCTCAAGCATGTGGACTCGGCCGCCGACCTGATCCCCCTGGGCATGCCAAAAACAAACCACACGCCCCGCAAGGACATGTGGTACATGCTGCGGCGGTATTTCCATTTTCCGCATTTCCGGTATGACGTCTGGGCGGCGCTGAACTACGGCCGGTCGGACGGCTACGTGGTCACCCGCACGGTGCCCGCGGCGGACACCGGCAGCGCGGCGGTGCTGCGGCTGGTGGACTACATCGGCCCCGACGAGCTGCTGCCCCAGCTGGGCCGCGCCATCGACGGCATCCTGCAGCAGTCCGGCGCCGAGTACATCGACTGCTACAACGCCGGCATCCCCGCCGAGGTCTGGCGCGCAGCCGGCTTGGTGGAGCGGGAGCCGGGGGACGGCGTGGTCATCCCCAACTACCTGACCCCGCCGCTGCGGGAAAACACCGACTACTACTATTTTACCAGTGAGCCGGAAAACTTTGTCATCTTCAAGGCCGACGGCGACCAGGACCGGCCCAACCTGCCGGCGGACGCCTGAGCCGTAGACGGCGCACGGCGCACACCTTACCAGCCGTAATCCTCCAGCCGCTTTTGCAGATCGGCCTCGTCGGCCACGGCCACGCCCTGCTGCAGGGCCAGAAAATCCTGCTCCGGCAAAAGCCGGGTGTAGATGTCGTACTCGGCCAGCGGGCCGGTGCCGTCGGCGGCGTACAGGGCCAGCCGGCCGCCGTTGTCCATCAGCAGATAGCCGGCAGGCTCCTCCGGCGGGCGGCGCGCCTCCAGCGCAAACCAGACCGCCGCCGCCACAATGCACAAAAGCGCCAGCGCCGCGATCAGCGAGCAGCACAAGTTCCGCCCGCGGTCCTGCCTGTGTCCCATACCGCAGCCTCCTTCCGGGCAACCCTGCCGGGCGGCTGCGGCAGCCGGGGCCGGCGGTTTTGTATCCGTTTTGATACTTTGCAAAATTCAACGTCCTTACACACAGTATGCCCGGCGCGGCCGTTGTGCAATCCTGCGCCGTTGTGAATTTTTCATGCATCGCTGTACTTTTGGCAATACTTTGTGCTATAATGCAAGCTGTAATATCAGCCGGTATCCCCGCCGGGCGGCCACCCGCCGCCGCGGCAGGCCGCAGCAGAGACCGGGCCGGCCGGGCGCGCACAGCGCCCCTTGGCCCTTTCCATAATCCTTGCAAAGGAGGCGGTCCCCATAGACCCCAAAAAGCCCCGGCATATCCAAACGAACGGCGCCAAAGCGCCCGATCCGCAGAATGCCGCCGCGTCCGGCAGCGGCGAAAAAAAGAAGAAAAAGTCCCGCAGGCACTTTACCGTGTGGGGCTATATCTGGCGTACCCTGGCCTGCCTGTTCTGTGTGGGCATTATGGCGTGCAGCGTGGGCGGCGTGGTGCTGGCCATGTATATCGTGCAGGCCACTGCCGATGACAGCGAGCTGGATCTGGACAACCAGAAGCTGAAACAGACCACCATTGTCTATGCCATGGACCGCGATACCAGCGAGTGGGTCGAATATGCCCGCTTTTCCGGCAGCGACAACCGCATCTGGGTAAGCCTGGAGCAGATCCCGGAGGATCTGCAGCACGCGGTCATCGCCATTGAGGACAAGGACTTTTACAACGAGCCCGGCATCAACATCACCCGTACCATCGGCGCGGCCCTCAACGAGTTTACCGGTAACCGCATCTACGGCCGCACCACCGGTGCCTCCACCATCGAGCAGCAGCTGGTCAAAAACCTGACCAATGACAACGAGGACAGCGGCATCGCCGGCTACATGCGCAAGGTGCGCGAGATTTTCCGTGCCATCGGCCTGTGCAACCGCTACAGCAAAGAGACCATCCTGGAAGCCTACCTGAACACCATCCCGCTGACCGGCCAGATCTACGGCATGGAGGTGGGCGCCAACACTTACTTCGGCAAGACGGTGTCCGAGCTGACGCTGAGCGAGTGCGCCACGCTGGCTTCCATCACCAACAACCCCACCGCCTACAACCCCTTTACCAACCCGGAAAACCTGATCCAGCGCCGCAACCATGTGCTGTGGGAGATGCTGGACCAGGGCTATATCACCCAGGAAGAGTATGACGCGGCCTGCGCCGAGTCCATCACGGTGGTGGACAACTCTGCCTCCACCCGGACGGCCACCGTCACCTCCAACAACTCCTACTTCACCGACGCGCTGTTCGAGGACCTGACCCAGGCCATCATGGAGGAGTACGGCCTGGACGAGAGCGCCGCCCGCTCGGAGATCCTCAACGGCGGCCTGCAGGTTTACTCCACCGTTGACCCCGATATGCAGACCGAGCTGGAAACGCTGATGCTCAACGAGGATGACGCCATCTTCCCGGCCTACTGGACCGAGCAGGAGGTCAGCTCCACCATCAGCGCCGACAGCGAGATCACCTACGACGAGAATGGCATGCCGCTGGAGCCCAACTCCGACGGCGAGATGGTGTCGGTGTTCCGCGACGACCAGACGCCTGTCTACGAGGATGACGGCGTCACCTTCAAGACCGACGTGGACGAGGACAGCAACACGCTGATCTTCTACGAGAGCGTCCGTACCCAGGCGTCGGCGGCCGTGGTGGACTACGACGGCCAGGTGCTGGCCCTTGTGGGCGGCCTGGGCGAAAAGACCAACGACCTGGTGCTCAACCGCGCCACCACGCCCCACCAGACCGGCTCCTCGGCCAAGCCCATCGCCGCCTACTGCCTGGCGCTGGACAACGGCCTGATCACCTATTCCTCCCAGCAGGTGGACTCGCCGCTTTATACGGCGGCGGACAAAAAGGTGCTCAAGTCGAAGTATTCCTATATGGACCCCTTCTCCGCCGAGGCGCTGAACCGCAGCGACGTCTGGCGTGACTGGCCGGTGAACGTAAGTGGCAGCTACACCAACTCGACGGTGCTGGTCTACGACGCGCTGCGCCAGTCGCTGAACACCGTGGCGGTGCGCATCGGCTCGCTGGTGGGCGCCGAGATGATGTTCAACTTTGTCCACGACACCCTGCAGTGCGAATCCCTGGATGCCGAGAACGACGTGGACCTGGCGCCCATGGTGCTGGGTTCCCAGTATCAGGGTCTCAGCGCGGTGGAGCTGGCCGCCTCCTACACCATCTTCTACGACGGCACCTTCACCACGCCCCACTATTTCACCCAGGTCTACGACTACCAGGACAACCTGTATCTGGACAATTCCAAGCGCATCTCCACCACCCAGGCCATCAAGCCCTCCACCGCGACGATCATGAACCGCATGCTGCAGAACGTGCTGCGCAGCGGCGGCACGGCCAGCGGTATGACCCCGGAGACCACCAACGACCTGCCCGCCGCCGCCAAGACCGGTACCACGTCGGATTACCGCGACTTTACCTTTGCCGGCCTGACGCCCTATTTCAGCATGGCGGTATGGTGGGGCTACGACCAGCCGCAGAAGATGGGCACCACCAGCGGCCGGCCCACCCAGGTACTGTGGAAGCAGTTCTGCGAGGCGGTCCTGGCCGACGCGCCCTATCAGGATTTCCCCATGGCGGACGATGTGCAGGAACTGCGCTTTGACCCTGCCACAGGCTCCATTGTGTCCAGCGGCGGCCAGGTGGGCTACTACACCAGCGACAACCTGCCCGAAAGCTATACCGACACCACCACCGACCCCTATGCCCAGGCCGCGCAGGACGCCGCCAACGCCCCTGCCGCCTGACCCGGACGGGAGAGCATAGAAAGGCCACAGGATCAATACCCCACAGCGCCGTGCGGGCGCACAGCGGCCAGTGCCGCGCCACCCGCACGGCGCTGTGTTTGTGCGGCGTACTGCCCGCCCGGTGCGTGCGGATGCCTGCCGCTGCAAGACAGCCCGCAGCGGCGGGCCGACCTGTGCAAAAGCGACAAAATCCGCCGCCAACGCACAGCCGGCTTGTGCCACACGCTGAAAAGCGGGGCCGCGGCCCCCAAAACGGGCAAAATTGCTTGCACGCCGCGTACAGTCGTGGTATGATAATCCTTGTATGAAATACATTTGTGTACGGGAGGGAAACAAACAACATGAGCGAGCGCCGCTTTCTTTTGGTAGATACCTCGGTGCTGCCGGACGTGTTCCTCAAAGTGCTGGAGGCCAAGCAGCTGCTGGCCTCCGGCGAGGTGACCAACATCTCGTCCGCGGCGCGCCGGGCAGGGATCTCCCGCAGCGCCTTTTATAAATACAAGGACTGTGTGTTCGACGCCGAGACCGGGCGCGAGACCATCACCGTCATCGCCACGCTGCTGGATAAGACCGGCGCGCTGCAAAGCCTTTTGTCCGGCATCTCGTCGGCGGGGGCGTCCATCGTCACCATCACCCAGTCCCGGCCGGAAAACGGCACCGCCCAGGTGGAAGTCACCGTCCGCACCGGCATGATGCAGATGACCGTGGACAATCTGCTGACGCATCTTTCGCGCCAGCCCAACGTCGTCGAAGTCCACCGCGGGGCCTGACGCCGCCCCGCATCAAAAACGCCCGGCCCGGCAGGCGCTGCCTGTGCGGGAAACCACAGCGGCGGGCCGCAGCCGCGCCGCAGCAAAAGGGGGAAGGGAACCTATGGCAAAAATTGCGATCCTTGGTTTTGGCACCGTGGGCAGCGGCGTGCTGGAGGTCTGCCGCAAAAACGCGGCCTCCATCGCCCGCCGCGCCGGCGAGCCGGTGGAGGTCAAATATATCCTGGACGTGCGGGACTTTTCCGCCAGCCCCGACGCCGCGCTGTTTGTCAAAGACCTGGATGTCATCCTGGCGGACCCGGAGGTGCGCGCCGTGGTCGAGACCATCGGCGGCACAAAGTTTGCCTACCCGTATGTGCGCCGCTGCCTGGAAAGCGGCCGCAGCGTCTGCACCAGCAACAAGGAGATGGTGGCCACCTACGGCGCCGAACTGCTGGCCCTGGCCAAGGCCCATGGCTGCGCCTTCCTGTTTGAGGCCAGCGTGGGCGGCGGCACGCCCATCATCACGCCGATGCACCAGTGCATGGCCGCCAACCACATCAGCCGCATCGAGGGCATCGTCAACGGCACCACCAACTTTATGCTGACCAAGATGAAGCGGGACGGCATGCGCTTTGACGAGGCGCTCAAGCTGGCCCAGCAGCTGGGCTACGCCGAGACCAAGGACCCCGGCGACGACGTGGACGGCCGCGACGCCTGCCGCAAGATCGCCATTCTGGGCAGCCTGGCCTGCGGGCACCACATCTACCCGGACAACGTCCCCGCGCGGGGCATCCGGGAGCTGACCCCGCTGGACGTCCGCGCGGCCGAAAGCCGCGACTGCGTGGTCAAGCTGATCGCCTGGTACCGCGAGGAAGCCGCCGGCAGCCTGGCCGCCGGCGTTGAGCCGATGCTGGTGCCGGAACACAACCAGCTGGCCGGCGTGGACGATGTGTTCAACGCCATCCTGGTCAAGGGCGATATGCTGGGCGACGTGGTATTCTACGGCAAGGGCGCGGGCAAGCTGCCCACCGCCAGCGCCGTGGTGGCCGACGTGATCGACGCCCTGAAGGAGGGCGCCGCCATCCACGACAGCCTGTTCTGGCAGCCGGCCGAAAAGCTGGACCACATGCTGCCGGACAACGCTGCTTACACCTGGCACCTGCGGGTGCGGGGCGCCGCCTACGGGCTCCGGCTGCCTTTGGAGCCGGTGCGCAGCGAGGGCGGCGAGACGGTCTACCGGGCGGACAACGCCACCCCCGCCCAGATCGATGCGCTGGCCGCCGAACTGCAGGCCCGCGGCTGCCAGCTGCTGCTGGCCATGAAACAGCTGGCCGAATAACGCCGGAAGGAGCTGCCGCATACCATGATAACAGTCACCGTACCTGCCACCAGCGCCAACGTGGGCGCCGGCTTTGACGCGCTGGGGCTGGCGCTGTCCATGCACAACGTCTTTACCTTTGAGGAGTGCGACCACATCGACATCACCTCGGTGGACGGCACCCACGTGCCCGCCGGCAACAACAACCTGGTCTACCGCAGCGCCCGCGCCGTCTACGACCAGCTGGGCATCCCGCTGCCGGGCCTGCGCATCACCCAGAAAAACGACATCCCCATGGCCCGCGGGCTGGGTTCCAGCTCCGCCTGCATCGTGGCGGGCATTTTGGGCGCCAACGCGCTGCTGGGCGGCCGGCTGACCCGCCGCCAGATGCTGACGCTGGCCACCGCCATCGAGGGCCACCCGGACAACGTGGCCCCCGCCATGCTGGGCGGCTTTGTCACCAGCGTTTACGACGAGGGGCAGGTCTACACCGTCAAAAAGGACATCGATGAGGCGCTGGCCTTTGCGGCCTTTGTGCCGGATTTTCCGCTGCTGACCGCCAAGGCCCGCGCGGCGCTGCCCCAGATGGTCAGCCACAAGGACGCGGTCTACAACCTGTCCCGCGCGGCGCTGGCCACCGCGGCTTTCTGCGACGGCGACTACGAGCTGCTGGGCGTGGCCACCAAGGACGCGCTGCACCAGAGCTACCGCCTGCCGCTGATCCCCGGCGGGGACGAATTGTTTGATTTTGCACTTGACCTGGGGGCGCTGGCCGTGTATATTTCTGGTGCAGGGCCTACCATCATGGCGGTGGTCCGCCGCAGCGACAAAAACTTTTTCGAGCGCGCCGCCGCGGCACTGCCCCGGCACGAGACGCTGAAAGCTTTTACCGTTCACCGCCTGCTGGCCGACAATATCGGCGCCACCGTGCAGGGAACGTGAGCATATACAAAACGTGCCGCCCCGCTGCCGCCCGGCAGCGGAACGGCGCAGGCCGGAGAGGCAGGCCGTCCGGCGGCGCCCCCGGCAAGCAAGACGAAAAGGGGAGGACAGAAACGAATGGGACTTATTGTGCAAAAGTTTGGCGGTACCTCGGTCAGGGACCGCAGCCGCATTTTTAATGTGGCGCGCATTGTGGCCAACACCCGCAAGGCCGGCAACGACGTGGTGGTGGTGGTATCCGCCCAGGGCGATACCACCGACGACCTGATCGCCAAGGCGGCCGAGATCAGCGCAAACCCCTCTGACCGGGAGATGGATATGCTGCTTTCCACCGGCGAGCAGATCTCCATCGCGCTGCTGACCATGGCGCTGCAGGAGCTGGGGATCTCGGCCATCAGCCTGACCGGCTGGCAGGCCGGCTTTGCCACCAACCGCGCCTACACCAAGGCACGCATCCGCCGCATCAACACCGAGCGGCTGGAAAGCGAGCTGGCCCGCAACCGCGTGGTGGTGGTGGCAGGCTTCCAGGGCCTGAACCGCAACGACGATATCACCACCCTGGGCCGCGGCGGCAGCGATACCAGCGCCGTGGCGCTGGCGGCCGCGCTGCACGCCGACCGCTGCCAGATTTACACCGACGTGGAGGGCGTTTACACCGCCGACCCCCGCAAGCTGCCCAAAGCCACCAAGCTCAAAGAGATCACCTTTGACGAGATGCTGGAGCTGGCCAGCCTGGGCGCCCAGGTGCTGAACAACCGCAGCGTGGAGCTTGCCAAGAAATACGGGGTGGAGCTGGAAGTGCTTTCCAGCCTGAACCCCATGCCCGGTACTGTTGTGAAGGAGGAAACCAAAGTGGAAGGTATGCTGATCAAGGGCGTCGCCAAGGACGAGAACGTCGCCGTCATTTCGATTCTGGAGGTGCCGGATGTGCCCGGCATGTCCTTCAAGGTGTTCAGCCTGCTGGCGCAGCGCAACATCAATGTGGATATCATCCTGCAAAGCTCCGGCCGCGGCAACAATAAGGACCTGACCTTTACCGTGCCCCTGACCGAAGCCCAGACCGCCATCTCGGTGCTGGAGGAAAACAAGAACCGCTTTGGCGGCGGCGCCATCTCGCTCAGCACCGAATACGCCAAGGTGTCCATCGTGGGCGCCGGCATGCAGAGCCATTCCGGCGTGGCCTCCACCATGTTCGAGGCGCTGTTCAACCAGGGCATCAACATCCATATGATCTCCACCAGCGAGATCAAGATCAGCGTCATCATCGACAAGACCGACGCGGACCGCGCCGTGGCGGCCATCCACGACGCCTTCATCCACTGAGAACACGGTCCGCCGCCGGCGGCCAAATAGCTGAAAAAAGTTTTTTTTCGTGCCCCGCTCTTGCAGGCGGGGCATTTTTTGTCGGCCGTTTGCAGACAAGAGCGGATATCGGAATTATCTTTTGTTATTGACAGCCCTGCCTGCCATCCCCCATAATATCTCTGTCGCAGGCCATTGCGGAGCAGAGAGAAATGCGGCCTGACGGGAAAGGGGAGCGCCGTGCCGCGCAAATTGCACCATATCTACGAGACCAAAAAAGGGCGTGAGATCCTGCGGATGCAGACGCTGGACATGCTGGTGCTGGCGCTGCTCAGCAGCAGCACCATGTGCGCGCCGGAACTTCTGGCCCGTATGGGCGAGCTGACCGACAACGCGCTGGCATACGTCAAGCTGCAGACGCCGCTCAGCCGGCTGGAACGGCAGGGCTATATCTGCCGGGCCAAGACCCCGCCCGGCGGTATGGCAGCGCGGGTGTATTTTGCCATCACCCCGGACGGCTGGCGGTATCTCGGCTACCTGACCACCGAGTTCCGCCGTTTTACCGGGGCGGTGGAGTCCATTTTGGAGCAGATCCCGCCGCAGCAGCGCAGGGCTGAGTGACGGGAACATAAAACGGGGCCGGGCCCTTGCCAAACGGCAAAGGCCCGGCCCTGTTTCAATCAAGGAAGAAATGGCATCTGCGTCCGGGCAAAGCCCGGAACATCAGAAAAGGCAGAAATCAGGTGTTTTTCATCACGATGCTCTCGACGGCGTCGGCCACGTGCTCGCAGGCGTCGGCGCATTTTTCCAGGTAGATGTAGATCTCACGCCAGGTGATGATGACGATGGGGTCGGTGCAGGTGGTGTGCAGCTTGCGCATGGCGGCAATAAACAGCTTGTCGGCCTGCTCCTCCATGGTGTTGATGTGGATGATATGCTCCCGCAGCTTTTTGGAGTGATGGAAGTCCGAAAACTCGTTCATCAGCATGCGGACTTCCTCGCAGCAGCGGATCAGCACGGCGCCCAGCTCAATGGCGTCGGGGCGCATGACCTGGATGTTGTTGCAGTACATCCGCACCAGCACGTCCTCGATCTTGTCCACCACTTCGTCCAGGCTCTGGCTCAGCAGGATGATGTCCTCCCGCTCAATGGGGGTGATGAACGCGCGGGCCAGCACGTTGGAAAGCTCGTGCTTTTTGCCGTCGGCGGCGTGCTCCACCTGGTGCAGGCCGTCCAGCTTTTCGTGCAAATGCTCCGGGTCAAAGTTCTTGAAGGCTTCTTCCAGGTAGTGCGCAGCCTCGCAGGCGCAGGAGGCGCAGGCGATAAAGTTATCGAAATAGAAGGCGTCTTGCTTTTTTGACATAAAGGCCACTCCTTTTTATATGGCGGCGCGCTGCTTGCAGCAGATGCGCCGCGTGCCGGCCAGCGGCTTGCCGTTGCGGGCCGCCGGCAGGATACTACAGTAACTTGCCGGTTTCCGCGCTTAGAAGATCGCCATAAACA
The DNA here is from genome assembly GCA_019119495.1 of Candidatus Gemmiger stercorigallinarum. GTDB lineage: Bacteria > Bacillota > Clostridia > Oscillospirales > Ruminococcaceae > Gemmiger > Gemmiger stercorigallinarum. The sequence goes on from DWWX01000021.1 coordinate 30,476, forward strand.
GCTTTGCCATCACAAAGCTGATCAGGCCGCAGCCGGGAAAGGTGAACACCCAGGTCAGCATCATGTCCTTGACCACGCCGAAGTTGATGGCGCTTAACCGCTTGACGGCGCCTACGCCCATAATGGCGCTGGTCTTGGTGTGGGTGGTGGACACCGGGATGCCGAACAGGCTGGAGATCAGCAGGCACAGCGCGCCCGAAAGGTCGGCTGCAAAGCCCTGGTATTTTTCCAGCTTGACCATGTCCATGCCCACGGCCTTGATGATCTTCTCGCCGCCCACGCTGGTGCCGATGCTCATCACGGCGCTGCACAAAAGCATCAGCCAGATGGGGATGGTCACGCCGGCCACGCTGTTCATGCCGTTGCTGAAGGCCACGCCCAAAAACAGCACGCCGATAAATTTCTGGCCGTCCTGGGCGCCGTGCATAAAGCTCATGGCGGCGGCGCCAAAGATTTCGGCCCCGGTAAAGAACTTGTTGGTGTGGCGCCGGTCCATGTTTGCGCACAGAATGGTCAGCCCTTTGCAGACCACCCAGCCAATGGCAAAGCCCATGGCCAGGCTGGCCACCAGACCGTACAGCACCTTGACCCACTCGTTCATGTTGATGCCGCCCACGCCGTTCTGGATGGCGATGGCCGCGCCGGACAGACCGGCGATCAGGCTGTGGCTCTCGCTGGTGGGGATGCCGAACACCGACGCCGTGACACTGTACACCACAATGGAGAACAGCGCCGCGCACAGGGCGATCAGCGCCTCGTGGGTGTCGCCGCCGAAATCCACCATGTTGCTGATGGTGGACGCCACCGAGCTGTTGATCTGCGTCATCACCAGAACGCCCAGAAAGTTGAACACCGCGCTGAGCAGAATGGCCGGGCGCGGCGCCATGCACCGGGTGGTGATACAGGTGGCGATGGCGTTGGGGGCGTCGGTCCATCCGTTGACGAAGATGACGCCCAGCGTCAGGACCACGGTGATCAAAAGCACCGGGCTTTGCGACATGGCGCTGACAAAATACGAAAATGATACATCCATATACGATACCTGCCTTGCGTTGGGCCGGAAGCCGCCGGGACCGGTTGGGACCGGGAATGGGGGCGGTCAAAAACCAGAAGGGCAGGGCAGCCGGCCGGAACTCGCGTTGCATCCGCACGGGCGCGGAGGGACGGCTGCGAAAAAAAAGACCGGCCCTCAGGAAAAGGAGGCCGGCCTGCGGGGTTCAATTGATCAAAAGCTCCCGTCTGCGCCCGGGAAGGCGCACGGCAGGCAATTCCGCTTCATCCTGACGTATCAAGGGTAACACTAAAATGCAACTGCGTCAATAGAAAATAAAAAACTGGTCAAAAAACTGTAAAATCATGCGAAAAAAGAGCGCATCCCGCCAAAAAAACTGTCATCCTGAAAAAAATGCAGACCCCGCGCGGCGGAGCGGGAGGTGCCGGGCTGCCTTGCCGGGACCGGACAATGCCGGGGATCTCTCCGCTGCCGCCCCGGGGCGGCAGCCCGGCACCCATTGCAGACAAATTGTGTAAAATTTGCGCAAAACGCCGCAGATATCACAAGATATATTTGACGCGGACGGAAAAATCGTGTATGATAGAAGAAAGTTCGCCAGTGAACTGATGGGCGCGGGCGGACGGGAACAGGCAGGGATCGGCATGCTGCAAAATGATATCTTGTTGGTGGTGCAGGGCGCGCGCCGGATGCTGGAGCACGCCAGCCAGGGGCTGCTGCGCCAGAGCGGGCTGCGCCTTGTGGAGCTGGACGTGCTGTGCTTTCTGGCAAACGCCGGCGCCGGTGATACCGCCAGGGACATCAGCGAGGCGCGCAAGATCTCCAAGGCGCATATCTCCAAGGCGGTGGACAATCTCCGCCGCGCCGGGTGCATCACGCTGCGCCACGACGAGGAGGACCGCCGCTGCCTGCATCTCAGCCTGACGCCGCAGGGCCGCGCCTACGCCGACGCCTACTTTGAGGTGCGCCGCGGCGTTGCCTGCCGGCTGATGGAGGGCATCAGCCCGGAGGAACAGCGGCTGATCCACACCGCGCTGCAAAAAATGTACCGCAACATCCAGCAGGTGGACGGCGGCACGAAATGACGGACCCGGCCAACCGGGCCGAATGGAGGAGTTTCCATGAGATCCATTGCCATTGAACGGGAATTTGGCAGCGGCGGCCGGGAGGTCGGCCGCCTGGCGGCCCAGCTGCTGGGCGTGCCCTTTTACGACGGCGAGCTGCTGCTGGACGCAGCCGAACACGGCGGTGCAGATCTGAGCCGCCTGCGCAATTTTGACGAGCGCCAGGCCGGCAGCCTGCTGTATGACCTGGCGCTGGCAGGCAGCCCCAACCAGTACAGCGAGCGCACCAGCCTGCACGAGATGTTTGCCACTTTGCAGAATACCATCCGCCGCCTGGCGGGGGAGGGGCCGGCGGTGTTTATCGGCCGCTGCTCCACCGACGCGCTTTCCGGCCGCGACGGCGGCCCGCGGGCGCTGCGCACCTTTATCTATGCCTCTGACGCCGAGGCCCGCTGTGCCCGCGTGATGGAGACCGAGGGGGTGGGGGAGAGCGAAGCCCGCCGCATGATCCGCCACAAGGACAAGGAGCGGGAGCAGTATTTCCGCTACTTTACCCAGAAGAACTGGGGCGACCGCACCAACTACGACATTCAGCTGAACACCTCGGTCCTGCCCGCACAGCAGTGCGCCGAGCTTTTGGCCGAGATGGCCCGCCGGCTGCCGTAAGGCGGAACAGACGGCGGCTGCAAGGCCCAAAACCGACCGCGAAAAAGAGAGCAGTATGCAAACGGAAAAGGAGGCAGCCATGGCAAACTACGCAGAGATCGAAAACGAAGCAAAACGCTACCTGGACATCTGCGTCGAACACGACCGCGTCGACCCCGGACTGTATGACCGGTTCGGCGTCAAGCGCGGTCTGCGCGACAAGGACGGCAAGGGCGTGCTGACCGGCATCACCCATATTTCCCGCATCGACGCGTTCAAGATGGTAGACGGCAAAAAGACCCCCTGCGAGGGCAAGCTGTGGTACCGCGGCTACAACGTCTACGACCTGATCCGCGGCCTGCACGGCAAACGCTTCGGCTTTGAGGAAGCCGCCTACCTGCTTTTGATGGGCGAGCTGCCCAACGCCGGCCAGCTGGCCGAGTTCAGCAACGTGCTGTCCAAGTGCCGGGACCTGCCCTCCAATTTTACCCGCGACGTGATCATGAAAGCCCCCACCCGGGACCTGATGAACTCGCTGACCCGCAGCGTGCTGACGCTGGCCTCCTACGATGACACCATCGGCGACAGCAGCCTGCAGACCCAGCTGGAGCAGTGCATCAAGCTGATCAGCGTGTTCCCCATGCTGGCGGTATACGGCTACCACGCCTACAATTATTATGTCAACGGCGACAGCATGTACATCCACCGCCCCCAGCCGGAGCTTTCCACCGCCGAAAACCTGCTGCAGATGCTGCGCCCCGACCGCAGCTACACCCCGCTGGAAGCCCACGTGCTGGATACCGCCCTGCTTTTGCACATGGAGCACGGCGGCGGCAACAACTCCACCTTTACCACCCGCGTGGTCACCTCCTCCGGGTCGGACACCTACTCGGTCATGGCGGCGGCGCTCTGCTCGCTGAAAGGCCCCAAGCACGGCGGCGCCAACATCAAGGTGGTGGAGATGGTCAACCACATCCGCGAGACCATCCGCGACGAGACCGACGAGGACGAGGTCAAGGACTACCTCGGCAAGATCCTGGACAAGCAGGCATTCGACCACAAGGGCCTGATCTACGGCATGGGCCACGCGGTCTACTCTCTGTCCGACCCCCGCGCGGTGGTGTTCAAGAGCTTTGTGCAGCAGCTGGCCGAGGCCAAGGGCCGCAAAAAGGACTTTGACTTCTATAATATGATCGAGCGCCTGGCGCCCCAGGTCATTGCCGAAAAACGCCACATCTACAAGGGCGTTTCCACCAACGTGGACTTCTACTCCGGCTTTGTCTACAATATGCTGGACATCCCGCTGGAACTGTACACCCCCATCTTTGCCATCGCCCGTATCGTCGGCTGGAGCGCCCACCGTATGGAGGAGCTGGTCAACGTGGACAAGATCATCCGCCCCGCCTACGAGAGCATCATGGAACCGCGGGAGTATATCCCCCTGGAAAAACGCTGACCCTGCACGGGGCCTTGCAAAAAAATGCGCCCGGACGGACCGACCCGGTCGGCCCGTCTTTTTTTGCTCCGCATAAAACGAAATGCATAAAAATAATCACAAACTGAGGAATTTATCTTGAGGAATTTATCTATTGAAAAACACGCCACGGTTGCGATATACTAAACACAGACCGCTGCGGCAGGCAGCAGGGCGCTTTGCGCCGGAAGGGAGACCCGGATGAAAGAATTTTACCGTGCCGCCCGGCTGCTTTCCTGGGTGACGCAGTTCGGGTTTTCTGTGGCGGCGCCGCTGGCAGGGTGCATTCTGCTGGCGGTCTGGCTGCGGGGGCAGTTCGGCCTGGGCGGCTGGGTCGTGGTGCTGGGCATCGCGCTGGGGCTGATGGGCGCCGCAGGCGGGCTGGTCACGTCGCTGCGCCGGATGGACCGCCAGGGGGCGGCCGAGCAGAAGCGTCAAAAAACGGGGGAGTCCCCGGTCTATTTCAACAGCCATTGAGCCGCCCGCAGGCGGCCTGCATTCCGGCCCTGCAAACCGGGCAATACTGAAAGGGGGCACCCTTATGGGAAAATACCGCGACGTGCTGGGCCAGGTGCTGCGCCTGGCGCTGATCGTTGCCGTCTGTGTGGCAGTCATGTTCGGCGTGTATGCCCTGCTGGGGCGGTTTGACCGGAAGGTGCTGCTGGGCGGCCTGATCGGGGGCGGCATTGCGGTGGGGCATTTTTTGTTCCTCTCCATCACCATCGCCCGTGCGCTGGACCGCGCGGCGGAGGACAGTGACCCCGCGCGGCTGCAGCTTTCCATCCAGGCGTCCACCGGCATCCGGCTGCTGTTCATCGCCGTGGTGCTGATCCTGCTGTTCCGGGCTGACATCTGCGACCCGGTGGCGGCGATGATCCCGCTGCTGTTCGCCCAGTTCGCCCTCAAGTTCATCGACCTGCTCCGCGCCGGGAAGGGGGACGACAAGCCTTGAACGGTCCCAAGATCTACTTTACCATCCCGCTGTTCGGCGGCATCCCCGTCACCCAGACGGCGGTGTCCTCCTTTGTGGTGATGGTGCTGCTGTGCACGGCGGGGGTGCTTTTGGGCCGCAACCTGCAAAAGCGGCCCTCCCGCCGGCAGGTGCTGGTGGAAAAGGGCGTCGGCATGCTGTACGACATGGTGCGCGACACCATGGGCGCGCACAATCTGTACTGGGCGCCCTACATCGGCGCGCTGTTCCTGTCCTCGCTGGGGGGCACCCTGATCGGCATGACGGGCATCCTGCGCTCCGCCACCGCCGACCTGTCCACCACCGCCACCTGGGCGGTGATGACCAGCGTGCTGTGCTGGGGGTGCGGCATCCGCGCCAACGGCTTTGCCGGCTGGCTGAAAGGCTTTGCCGACCCGGTGCCGGTCATGCTGCCCATGAACATCATCTCAGAGATCTCGCAGCCCATCTCGATGGCTTTCCGTCATTTCGGCAACATTGCCGGCGGCGGCGTGCTGACCAGCCTGCTATACACGGCGCTGGCCACGCTGTCCGGCATGGTGCTGGGGGCGGTGGGCAGCAATGCGGTCGTTTCGGCGCTGCTGCTGGCCCTGGGCCTTGCGCTGCTGGTCTGGGGCGTCCGGGTCAAAAAGCCGGGGCGCAAGATCGCGGGCGTGCTGTTTGCCGTCACCGGCGGGCTGGCGCTGCTGGGCCTGACCGGCGTGCCCTACCTGCAGGTGGGCGTCCCCGGCATCCTGAGCCTGTATTTCGACGTGTTCTCCGGCGGCGTGCAGGCGCTGGTGTTCAGCCTGCTGACGATGGTCTACATCGGCAACTGCTGCCCGCCCCCGGAGGAGACGGAACCGGCGTCGGGGGCAGAGTAAGCCGCCGCCCGGCCGTCCAAAACCGCACACGACCAAATTCAACATCGGCATCGATGTGAAGATATCCAAAACTCTACCATCCGACAGGAGGCAAATTATGGAAGAAGCGATCGTACGCGCCGCCTGCGCCATCGGCGCCGGCATCTGCATGGGCCTGGGCGCCATCGGCCCGGCCATCGGCGAAGGCCACGCGGTGGGCAAGGCACTGGAGGGCATGGCCCGCCAGCCGGAGACCGCCGGCATCCTGCGCACCAACATGATTTTGGGCTGCGCCATCACCGAATCCACCGGCATCTACTCGCTGGTCATCGCGCTTTTGATGCTGTTCGTGTTCTGAGACCGCCGCGCGCATCCGCCGGGGGAGCTGCAGCCGCCATTGCCGGCCGCGCAGGCCCCCGTATCCCGCGCCGCAAGAAAGGAGGGGAAAGCCCTTGCCTGAATTTGAGAGCGCCTTTGAGAGCTTTGTGGGCGTCAACCCCTGGACGGCGCTGTTCACCTTCTGCAATATGATGGTCACGTTCCTGGTGCTGAGACATTTTCTGTTCCAGCCGGTCAAAAAGATGATCGATGACCGCCAGGCCGAGATCGACGCCATGTACGCCCAGGCGGACGCCGCCAGGCAGCAGGCCGCCGAGCTGGAACAGCAGTACCAGGCCCGCCTGGAGGATGTGAAGCAGGAGAGCGATGCGCTGCTGCGCCAGGCTGCGGATCGCGCCCGCGCCAGGGAGGCGGAGATCGTCGCCGAGGCCAAACAGCAGGCCCGCACCCTGCGGGAAAGCGCCGAGGCCCAGATCGCCCAGGAGAAAAAGAAGGCCGTCAACGAGCTGAAAGGCGAGATCGGCGGCATTGCCATGGAGATCGCCAGCCAGGTGGTGGAGCGGGAGGTGCGAGAGCAGGACCACCAGGCCCTGATCGACGAGTTCATCGCCCATGTGGGTGATGCCTCATGACCGCCGCGGCAGCGCGCTACGGCGCCAGCCTGTTTGAACTGGCGGCCGAGGAGCGCCTGGACGAACGCATTTTGCAGGAGCTGGACTGTGCCGCCGGCTGCATTGCGGCGGAACCGGCTTATGTCCGGCTGCTGTCCGCCCCCAATATCCCCAGGCGGGAGCGGCGCGCCCTGCTGGACGAGGCGTTCGGCGGGCAGATGCACCCCTACACCGTCAGCTTTTTGAAGATCCTGTGCGACGAGGGGCTGGCGGCGCAGCTGCCGGCCTGCGCCAGGGCATACCGGGACTGCTACAACCGGGCCCATGGCATCCTGGAGGTGCGGGCCGCCGCCGCGGTGCCGCTGGACGACGCCGCACGGCAGCGCCTGGCAGAAAAGCTGGCCGCCGTGACCGGCAGACAGATCGACCTGACGGTGACGGTGGAGCCGGAACTGCTGGGCGGCATCCGCCTGGACATGGACGGCACCCGCCTGGACGGCACCCTGCGCCGCCGCTTGGACGCGATCCGGGAGGGGCTGGATGCGCTGACGCTGTGATCCGGCGCGGCCCTGCCCCGCCGCGGCGGAAAGCACGCCGCGGGGCGGTGTGTTTTTTGATTTCGCCAATTTCCCATATCCATAGAAAACAGGTGGTGATCCATCCCCGTGCAGCTGAAACCTGAACAGATCTCCCGCATCATCCGGGCACAGATCAAAAATTACGCCGCCGCCATCGAGCAGAGCGAGACCGGCATCGTCACCATGGTGGGCGACGGCATTGCCCGCGCCGCCGGCCTGGACAAGTGCATGGCCGGCGAGCTGCTGCAGTTTGAGAACGGCGCCTACGGCATGGCCCAGAATCTGGAGGAAAACTCCGTCGCCATCGTGCTGCTGGGTAGCGAGGCAGGCATCTCGGAGGGCGGCGTTGTCCGCCGTACCGGGCGCGTGGTCTCGGTGCCGGTGGGCGAGGCGATGATCGGCCGGGTGGTCAACGCGCTGGGCCAGCCCATCGACGGCAAAGGCCCCATCGACGCCGCCGACTACCGCCCCATCGAGAGCCCGGCCCCCGGCATTTTGCAGCGCCAGCCGGTGCGGGAACCCCTGCAGACCGGCATCAAGGCCATCGACTCGATGATCCCCATCGGCCGCGGCCAGCGCGAGCTGATCATCGGCGACCGCCAGACCGGCAAGACCGCCATCGCCGTGGATACCATCCTGAACCAGAAGGGCGGCGACGTGATCTGCATCTATGTGGCCATCGGCCAGAAGCAGTCCACCGTGGCCGCACTGGTGGAGGAACTTTCTGCCGCCGGCGCCATGGACTACACCATCGTGGTGTCCGCCACCGCGTCGGAACTTTCGCCGCTGCAGTATATCGCGCCCTATGCGGGCTGCGCCATGGGCGAGTATTTCATGCACAAAGGCCGGCACGTGCTGGTCATCTACGATGACCTGTCCAAGCACGCGGTGGCCTACCGGGCGCTGTCGCTTCTGATCCGCCGTCCGCCCGGCCGCGAGGCCTACCCCGGCGACGTGTTCTACCTGCACAGCCGCCTGCTGGAACGGGCCGCCAAGCTGTCCGACGCTTTGGGCGGCGGTTCGCTGACGGCGCTGCCCATCATCGAGACCCAGGCCAGCGACGTGTCGGCCTATATCCCCACCAACGTCATCTCCATCACCGACGGCCAGATCTTCCTGGAGACCGAGCTGTTCCATGCGGGCATCATGCCGGCGGTCAACCCCGGCATCTCGGTCTCCCGTGTGGGCGGCAACGCCCAGATCAAGGCGATGAAAAAGGTGGCCGGCACCTTAAAGCTGGTCTACTCTCAGTACCGGGAGCTGCAGGGCTTTGCCCAGTTCGGCTCCGACCTGGACGCCGACACCAAATCCCGCCTGGCCCAGGGCGCGCGCATCGTGGAGGTGCTCAAGCAGGGCCGGGGCAGCCCGGTGCCGGTGGAAAAGCAGGTGGCGCTGCTGTATGCCACCGTCCACGGCATGCTGGAGCAGATCAGCGTGGAAAACGTCCGCCGGTATGAGCAGGAGCTTTCCCCCTGGCTGGACGGCAGCGCAGCGGCCGGCGCCGTGCTGGCGGATATCCGCGCCACCGGCCAGCTTTCGCCGGAAAACGAGCAGGCGCTGGCCGGCGCCCTGCGCGAGTACACCGATACCTTTACCAAGACCCACAGCTGAGCGCGGGGCCGCGGCGTCCGCCCGCCCCGCCGCCCGCAGGCAAGAAAGGAGGCCCCGCCATGCCCGCGTCCATGAAGGACATCAAGCTGCGCATCAAAAGCGTGCAGGGCACCATGCAGATCACCAGGGCCATGGAGCTGGTGGCCTCCAGCAAGCTGCGGCGCGCCCGCGACCGGGTGGAGCACAGCCGCCCCTATTTCGAGACGCTGTACGCCACCCTGTGCGATATGGCCGCCGCCGAGCCCCGGCTGCAAAGCCCCTATCTGGAACACCGCGCTTCCGGCAGGACCTGCTACATCGTCATAGCCGGCGACCGCGGCCTGGCGGGCGGCTACAACGCCAACGTGTTCCGCGCCGCCGCGGCTGACGCCGAAGGGCGGGACGTCTGCGTGCTGCCCATCGGCCGCCGCACTGTCGAGCACTTTGAGCGGCAGGGGACCCCCATCGTCAGCAGGGCGTTTGCCGTGGCGGGGGAGCTTTCGGTCAGCGACTGCTTTGAGATCAGCCGCATGCTCTGCGGGATGCTTGCCGCCGGCGAACTGTGCGAGATCCGCATCGTTTACACCCGCTTTGTCTCGATGCTGACCCAGACGGCCCGGGTGCTGCCGGTGCTGCCCTTCCGCCCGCCGGAGCAGGGCGGCAAAAACGCCCACCCCATGGTGCTGTACGAGCCGGACGGCGAGACGGTGTTTGACGCCATCATCCCCGAATATCTGGCCGGCATCGTCTACGGCGCCCTGTGCGAGAGCGTTTCCAGCGAGCTGGGCGCCCGCCGCACCGCCATGGACTCGGCCAGCAAGAACGCCGCCGAGATGATCGACCGTCTCAGCCTCAACTACAACCGTGCCCGCCAGGCCGCCATCACCCAGGAACTCACCGAGATCGTGGCCGGCGCCAACGCGGAGGCCATGTAGCGCGGCGGCCCGCCTGCAAAATCTGCCTGCGGCGGTCTGCCCTGTATATGAAATTATCCCCAAAGGAGTGTCCCTATGCCAGAACAAACCATCGGCCATGTGGTGCAGGTCATGGGGCCTGTGCTGGACATCCGCTTCCCGGAAAAACGGCTGCCTGCGCTGAACAACGCCATCCGGCTGGATAACCGCGGCGAACCGCTGATCGCCGAGGTGGCCCAGCAGATCGGCGACAACGTGGTGCGCTGCATCGCCATGAGCAGCACCGACGGCATGGTCCGCGGCGACCAGGCGGTGGACACCGGCGGCCCCATCACCGTGCCGGTGGGGGAAAAGTGCCTGGGGCGGGTGTTCAACCTGCTGGGCCAGCCCATCGACGAACAGCCCGCCCCCGAAGGGGTGGAGCGATGGCCCATCCACCGCGCCCCGCCCCCCTTTGACGAGCAGCAGCCCGCCGCCGAGATCCTGGAGACCGGCATCAAGGTGGTGGACTTGATCTGCCCCTACGCCAGGGGCGGCAAGATCGGCCTGTTCGGCGGCGCCGGCGTTGGCAAAACGGTGCTGATCCAGGAGCTGATCTACAACATTGCCACCGCCCACAACGGATACTCGGTCTTTACCGGCGTGGGCGAGCGCACCCGCGAGGGCAACGACCTTTACCTGGAAATGGCCGAGAGCGGCGTGCTCAGCAAGACCGCCATGGTCTACGGCCAGATGAACGAGCCGCCCGGCGCCCGTATGCGGGTGGCCTTGTCCGGCCTGACCATGGCCGAATATTTCCGGGATGTACAGCACCAGGACGTGCTGCTTTTCATCGACAATATCTTCCGCTTTACCCAGGCGGGCAGCGAGGTCAGCGCGCTTTTGGGCCGCATGCCCAGCGCGGTGGGCTACCAGCCCACCCTTGCCACCGAGATGGGCGCTTTGCAGGAGCGCATCACCTCCACCAAAAACGGGTCCATCACCTCGGTGCAGGCCGTGTACGTGCCGGCCGACGACCTGACCGACCCGGCCCCCGCCACCACCTTCACCCACCTGGATGCCACCACGGTTTTGAGCCGTGACATTGCCGCCCAGGGCATCTACCCTGCGGTGGACCCGCTGGAATCCACCAGCCGCATCCTCAGCCCCGGCACGCTGGGCCAGCGCCACTACGACGCCGCCCGCGCCGTGCAGCGGGTGCTGCAGCGGTACCGGGAGCTGCAGGACATCATCGCCATCATGGGCATAGACGAGCTGAGCGAGGAGGACAAGGTCACCGTTGCCCGCGCCCGCAAGCTCCAGCGGTTTTTGTCCCAGAGCTTCCATGTGGCCGAGCAGTTCACCGGCATGCCGGGCCAGTACGTGCCCCTGGCCGAGACGCTGCGCGGCTTTGAGGCCATCCTGGGCGGCGACTGCGACGCCCTGCCGGAAAGCAGCTTCCTGTTTGCCGGCACCATCGACGACGTGTACGCCAGGGCCAAGAAATAAGCGCCGGATGCGGCCTGCGGCGCCGTCCCAACAAAACTGACCGTCAAAGGAGGCGCCCTGCCATGAAACCCTACCCCCTCACCGTGGTCACGCCGGACGGCTGCCAGTTCGACGGCCCCGCCGTCCGGCTGGTCTGCCGCACCGTGGGCGGGGACGCGGCCATCCTGGCCGGCCACTGCGATTACTGCACCGCCCTTGCCATGGGCGAGGCCCACATCGTCACGCCGGACGGGAATACCCGTTCCGCCGCCTGCATCGGCGGCATGCTGACGGTGCTGGGCGGCCGGGTGCGGCTGATCGCCACCACCTGGGAGTGGGCGGAGGAGATCGACGCCGACCGGGCCGAGCGCAGCCGCCAGCGCGCCGAGGCAAAACTGAAGGAGACCGGCCTGGACGAGCGGGAGCTTCAGCTTGCCCGCGCCCGCCTGCACCGCGCGCTGGTGCGCAAGTCGGTGGCGCGCCGCTGAACACCGCCGCTTTGCCGGCGACGGCCGCAAAAAAAGCCCGCCCCCGGGATCACGCAAAAACGACCCGCAAAAGAAGCCGCTACCAGGGCTTGTTTTGCGGGTCGTTTTGTTCTGGCGCTTTTTGTGTGGGGGCAGCTGCATGGCGCGCAGTTTCGCTTTGCGGAGATGCCTGTTAGAATGAAAAAATCCGGGATAACAGGCTGGGCACATCACCGCAAACGGAAAACAGACGGTTCGGGGCCGCGCCCTTACCCCTCGATCAGACCAAAGTGGACAAAGCCCTCGTACAGGCCGTCCTTGTCCACGTCGCCGGTGACCCAGCCGGCGGCGGCCCTGGCCTCAGGGCCGCCGGAACCCATGCAGCAGCTCTCGGCGCAGGCCTCGAACATGGGGATGTCCACCTTGGCGTCGCCGAAGGCGATGGTGTCCGCGCGGGACGCGCCCAGGTGCTCCAGCAGCTTTTCGATGGCATAGCCCTTGCTGATGTTGGCTACGCCCAAATCGCCGAACAGCGCGTGCTCGCCCTTGCCGCCCCAGGTGCCGGCCTTCAGGTGGGGGAAAGCCTCCCTGGCGTCCAGGTAGTCCTGGTAGCTGTCCAGCACAAAGCTGACCTTGTTCAGGTCGTCCCGGTACAGCTCGCCGCCAAAGACCATGTCCGGAAAAGCCTTGCGCACCGTCATCTCGCCGGCGTTGGGCGCGCCCTTGCCGGCGGCGTAGTCCTGAATGGTGCGCTGGGCGCGCTCCTCAAAATGTTCGCTGGCAAACAGGCCGTTGTTGCTTTCCAGGTAAAACTCCAGCCCGCGGCTGTGCAGCCAGTCCACGATGGCGCGGCAGTCCCCGGCGGAAAGATGCTGGTCCAGCACCACCGTGCCGCCGTCCTCCACATAGCTGCCGTTGCCGCCGATCATGCCGTCCAGCCCGATGGCCCACAGCTCCGGGTAGACCTCGGCCTTGCTGCGGCCGGTGCTGATGTAGACCCGGTGCCCGTTGGCCCGCGCGGCGCGCACCGCCTGCACGGCGGAATCGGGCAGATCGCCGTTGTAGTCCACCAGCGTGCCGTCCACATCCAGGAAAACGATTTTTTTGTCGGACATAACAAAACCTCCCGGTCCGGCGGGCAGCCCTGCCCGGCCGGATGCTGTCTGTTCCATTTGCTACTGCCATTGTATTCCATGCGCCAGGGAATGTCAAAGGCAAAGTGTGCGTGAGATGGCGACAAATGCATGCGCATATCGCACGAAAATGCTGACGATGATTTGACAAATCTGCCCAAACTGACAAAATGTGACAGAATTATTGACAAACTGTTACCAAAAGGACTAGGATATACCCATATCGTTCAAATGCAGTGAACGGGACACGATCCGCAGCCCACCGGCTTGCAGAAAGCCGCCGGTTTGTGAAAGACGGCAGCCAGGCGCCGCGGACCATCGCCCGCAAGCAGTTTGGGGGAACCTGCGGCAGTTGTGCGCGCCGCGGCAGTAACCCGGACCGGATGCCCGCCGTTACCGGGCGCGCGGCGGCCGTGCGGGCCGCTGCGGCCGAGTGGCCGGCAGGCAGGGCAGGGGTGCCCGGCCCGCCGGCAAGCGAAGTGGTATCGCGGAGGTGTGTTACGGGCCTTCGTCTTCGGCAGCCTGAAGGTAAGGCTGCCAGAGACGAAGGCCCGTTTCGTTTTTGCGTTTGCGGCATCGGGGCGGTAAAAAACACAGGGGGAAAGACGCGGCGCGGCCAAGCGGGGCCGGACGCAGCCTTTCCCCGTGAAAGAGGGAAAGATCTGTTATGAACACACTCGTCATCGTGCTGATCGCGGCGGTCTGCCTGATCGCCGCCTACGCGCTGTACGGCCGCTGGCTGGCAAAAAGCTGGGGCATCGACCCCAAGGCCGTCACCCCGGCCCATCGCTTTCAGGACGGCAAGGACTATGTCCCCACCGACGGCTGGACGGTGTTCAGCCACCAGTTTTCGTCCATTGCAGGCGCCGGCCCGGTCACCGGCGCCATCCAGGCCGCGGCCTTCGGCTGGCTGCCGGTGCTTTTGTGGATCTTGATCGGCGGCATCTTCTTCGGCGCCGTCACCGACTTTGGCGCGCTGTATGCCAGCGTCAAAAATGACGGCAAGTCGATGGGCCTGCTGATCGAAAAGTACATCGGCAAGTTTGGCCGCAAGGTGTTCCTTTTGTTCTGCTGGCTGTTCACGCTGCTGGTCATTGCCGCCTTTGCCGACATGGTGGCCGGCACCTTTACCGCCTACGAGACGGTGGACGGCGTGACCCAGCTGTCCGCCGCGGCCCAGACCAACGGGGCGGCGGGCTGCATCTCGCTGTTCTTTATCCTGTTTGCCATGATCCTGGGCCTTGTCCAGAAAAAGTTCCGCCTGACCGGCTGGCGCGAGGTCGCGGCCGGGCTGGCCTGCACCGTGGCCGCGCTGGCGCTGGGCATGCTGCTGCCCATCACCCTGGGCAAGGACGCCTGGCTGTACATCACCTTTATCTATATCTTCTTTGCCGCCACGCTGCCCATGTGGCTGCTGAAACAGCCCCGCGATTTTATGACCACCTTTATGTTCGTGGGCATGATCGCCGGCGCGGTGCTGGGCCTGCTGGTGGCCCACCCCACCATGAACCTGAAAGCCTACACCGGCTTTGACAACGCAAGCCTGGGCACCCTGTTCCCGATCCTGTTCGTCACGGTGGCCTGCGGCGCGGTGTCCGGCTTCCACAGCCTGGTGTCCTCCGGCACCTCCTCCAAGACCATCGACAACGAGCGCGATATGCCCAAGGTCGGCTACGGCGCCATGGTGCTGGAAAGCCTGCTGGCGGTGCTGGCGCTGTGCGTGGCCGGCGCGGCCGCCGCAGCCGACGGCACCCCGGCGGCCGGCACCCCGTTCCAGATCTTCTCCACCGGCGTGGCCGGCTTCTTCGAGATGTTCGGCGTGCCGGTCTACGTGGCCCAGTGCTTTATGACCATGTGCGTCAGCGCCCTGGCGCTGACCAGCCTGGACGCGGTGGCCCGCATCGGCCGCATGAGCTTCCAGGAACTGTTCAGCGTGGACGACATGAAAAACGCCGAGGGCTGGCGCAAGGTGCTTTGCAACACCTACTTTGCCACCATCGTCACGCTGGTCTGCGGCTTTGTGCTGGCCAAGATCGGCTACTCCAACATCTGGCCGCTGTTCGGCTCGGCCAACCAGCTGCTCAGCGCGCTGGTGCTGGCCACCCTGTGCGTCTTTATGAAGGTCACCGGCCGCAGCAACAAGATGCTGTTCCCGCCGCTGGTCATCATGCTGTGCGTCACCTTCACCGCGCTGGTGCAGCGGCTGATCGCCCTGGTGCAGGCGGTGGCCGCCGGCAGCGCCAGCTTCTGGGTCGAGGGCCTGCAGCTGATCATCGCGGTGCTGCTGATCGCCCTGGGCCTGACCATCGTGGTCAGCTCGGTCAAAGCCTACGTTTCCTCCCGCAAAAACGCCGAGACGGAGAGCGTCAAGGCGTGACCGCCTGACCTTCCATCCAGAAAACAGACAAGGCGCGGCCGCCCCATCCGGGGCGGCCGCGCCTTGTCTGCATGGCGGCAGATCAAAAGGTCAGGTTGCCGAACTCGCTCAGCTTCAAAGTGTCGTTGTGCTGGGCGGCCCAGTCGATGCTCCAGGGGCTGGTGAACAGCAGCAGGCGGTTGCCCTTCAGGTCCTCGATGCAGCGGGTGTCGCTGGTGATATCCAGCATCTTGGGGTCCAGCTCATCGGGGCTGTTCAGGATCCAGCGGATATACTCGTAGGGCAGGTTCTGCAGGCGGATGTCCACGTTGTACTCGTTTTTCAGCCGGTACTCCAGCACTTCCAGCTGCAAAACGCCCACCACGCCGACGATGACTTCCTCCATACCGGCGCCCAGGTCGCGGAAGATCTGGATGGCGCCCTCCTGGGCGATCTGCTCCATGCCCTTGACGAACTGCTTGCGCTTCATGGTGTCCACCTGGGTCACGCGGGCAAAATGCTCCGGCGCAAAGGTGGGGATGCCGGCAAACTGCACGTGCTGCTTGCCGGTGCACAGCGTGTCGCCGATGGAGAAGATGCCGGGGTCGAACAGGCCGATGATGTCGCCGGCGTAGGCCTCGTCCACAATGGCGCGGTCATCGGCCATCAGGCTGGTGCCGGTGGCCAGCTTGATGTTCTTGCCCTGCTGGACGTGGAACGCCTCCATGCCGCGCTCAAACTTGCCGGAGCAGATGCGCAGGAAGGCGATGCGGTCCCGGTGGTTCTTGTTCATGTTGGCCTGGATCTTGAAGATAAAGCCGGAAAATTCCTGCCGGCAGGGGTCCACCGGCTCGCCGGTCAGGGCGTCGGGCCGGGCCAGCGGGGTGGGGGTCAGGCGCAGGAAATCCTTCAAAAACGGTTCCACGCCAAAGTTGGTCAGAGCCGAGCCGAAAAACACCGGCGACAGGGTGCCGTTCTGCACCGCTTCCAGGTCAAACTCCTCGGCGGCGCCGTCCAGCAGCTCGATGTCGTCGGCCAGCTGCTGGTGGTTCTCAGCGCCGATCAGCTCGTCCATGGCGGGGTCGCCCAATTCGGCCGAGATCTCGTCCACCATCTTGACGCCGTTGGCGCGGCCGTCGCCCTCAAAGGCAAGCACTCGGCGGCTGCCACGGTCAAACACGCCCTTGAACCGCTTGCCGCTGCCGATGGGCCAGTTCATCGGGTAGGTCTTGATACCCAGGATCTCCTCGATGTTCTCCATCAGCTCAAAGGGGTCGCGGGCTTCCCGGTCCATCTTGTTGATGAAGGTGAAAATGGGGATATGCCGCAGCGTGCAGACCTTGAACAGCTTGATGGTCTGCGCCTCGACGCCCTTGGCCGCGTCGATGACCATGACCGCCGAGTCGGCGGCCATCAGGGTGCGGTAGGTGTCCTCGCTGAAATCCTGGTGGCCGGGGGTGTCCAGGATGTTGATGCACTTGCCGTCGTAGTGGAACTGCAAAACCGACGAGGTGACGCTGATGCCGCGCTGTTTTTCAATGTCCATCCAGTCGGACACGGCGTGGCGGGCGCTCTGCTTGCCCTTGACGGAGCCGGCGGTCTGGATGGCGCCCCCGTACAAAAGCAGCTTTTCGGTCAGGGTGGTCTTGCCGGCGTCCGGGTGCGAGATGATCGCAAACGTGCGCCGGCTCTCGATTTCTTCGCGCATGGTTGGCATGGGTCTGATACTCTCCTTACTCTCTGGCTGCGGCCGGGCGGCGGGGCCTTGCCCCGCGCTGCGCTGACCGCAAAACGCTCTCTATCACTTGGTATGGACTGAACTGTGACACAAATCGGCCGTGCGCGGTCTGTTTAAGGCTCCAACCGGGTCCACCTCGCTCTGTCTTTTGCAGCAAATCCGCGTTCCGCAGCGGAAACGCACATACCAACATAGTATACATGGTTTTGGGCGGAAAGGCAACAGGTTTGCGCCGGGAAAACGCCGGGGCAGCCGGCGCAGTTCCCGCTCCAAAAGTAAGGGAAAATTTTTTGCGGGAAAATGGAAAGCACGCTTTACATTAGCGCATGACTGTGCTAGAATACAGATGACGGAAAGCAAACTTTCCATCAGGCTTGTTCCAACCCTATACCCGCAAGGGCAGGGTCGCCTGCCGTCAGGAGGGAAACCATGGAAGCTGTCAAAAAGATCTTGATGTCGCCCCGTCCCGCGGTGCGCGCGCTGGCGCTGTACCTGCCGGGCGTGGCTGCCGCGCTGGCGGTGGCGGCGGTCAGCTGCCTGCTGCTGCCGGAGGGCAGCTTCAAAAACGCCAATCCGCTGTGGAACTGGCAGGTCTCGGCCGATCCGCTGACCGGCGCGGCGCAGATCTTCGGCTTCAACCTGCTGTTCACCGCGGTGGTCGTTGGCGGCAACCTGTTTGCCAAGTGCGGCGCGCACAGCAGGGTGTACCTGCCCTATGGCTACCTGGCGCTGGCGGCGCTGTTTGTCATCTACGGGCTGATGATCGGCACCTGGTCCTTCCAGATGGCGGCCGGGTCCCTGCCTTTTGCCGACCGCATCCGGCGGATGTTCGACCTGCGCGAAGCGTCCGGCCTGCTGGAGCTGGCGTCCTTCTGCTGCACGGCGGCGGCCACCGCCAACATCGCCTTTGTCCGGGTGCGGGGCAGGGAAGTGACCGCCGCCCGCCTGCGGGACATCCGCCTGACCCGCGGCGAGGCCGCCCTGCTGGCCGCGGGCATCCTGGCGCTGTTTGCCGCCGCCTGGATCGAGGCGAACAGCATCGCCCGGCTGTGAGAAAGCTGAGGGCCGGCCGCCGTCCCCGTTTTGCCCGCTGCGGGGCGGTTTTGGCAGGGTTTTGCTTGACAACGCCGCCAAACTGCACTAAACTAAAAGGCAAGCAAATGCAGTGCGGGGGAGTTCTGCCGGCACAGCGCCTTTTCCAGAAAGCCGGGTGGTGTGGAAACCTGGCAAAGGCCGCCGGCGGTTGTCGCCCCCAAGCAGGGCAGGCGAACGGTGCGCAGCACCCGGTAACCGGCCCCGCCCCGCCCCCGTTATCGGGCGTTCAAGTGGTCTGCCTAGGGCAGGCAATTTGGGTGGTACCGCGGCCACTCGTGCAGTTTTTTTGAAATGATGCACGGCCGTCCCAAGAGATCTCTCCTGGGGCGGCCGTTTTGTTTTGCAAATGGCCACCCCCACACATCCACACAGACAGAAGGAGGACGCCGTTATGGCAAAGGAACTCGCCAAACAGTACGACCCCAGATCCACCGAGGACCGGATCTACCAGACCTGGTGCGACAAGGGCTATTTCCACACCCAAATCGACCGCAGCAAAAAGCCGTTTACCATCGTTATGCCGCCGCCCAACGTCACCGGCCAGCTGCACATGGGCCACGCCATGGACGAGACCTGGCAGGATATCCTGACCCGCTACAAGCGGATGCAGGGCTACGCGGCCTTGTGGGTGCCCGGCACCGACCATGCTTCCATCGCCACCGAGGCCAAGGTGGTGGCCGAGATGGCCAAGGAAGGCCTGACCAAGGACATGCTGGGCCGCGACGGCTTTTTGGAGCGCGCCTGGGCCTGGAAGGAAAAGTACGGCAGCCGCATCGTCAGCCAGCTGAAAAAGCTGGGCTGCTCCTGCGACTGGGAGCGGGAACGCTTTACCATGGACGAGGGCTGCTCCGACGCGGTGAAGGAAGTGTTCGTCCGCCTGTACGACCAGGGCCTGATCTACCGCGGCAACCGCATGGTCAACTGGTGCCCCCACTGCAACACCTCCATCTCGGACGCCGAGGTGGAATATGAGGAGAAGGACGGCAGCTTCTGGCACCTGCTCTACCCGGTCAAGGAGACCGGCGAGATGCTGGAGCTAGCCACCACCCGCCCCGAGACGATGCTGGGCGACACCGCTGTGGCCATCAACCCGGACGACCCCCGCTACGCCCACCTGCACGGTTGCCATGTGATCCTGCCGCTGCTGAACAAGGAGCTCCCCATCGTCTGCGACGAGCACGCCGACATGGAAAAGGGCACCGGCGTGGTCAAGATCACCCCCGCCCACGACCCCAACGACTTTGAGGTGGGCAAGCGCCACGATCTGCCCATGGTCCGCGTGCTGACCTACGACGGCCGCATGACCGGCGCCGCCGACAAGGCCGAGGCCGACGCACTGAAAGCCAGCGGCCGGGCCGCCGCCGACGAGCCGGATGTGCTGGACTGCGGCAAGTACGCCGGCATGACCGCCATGCAGGCCCGCAAGGCCATCCTGGCCGACCTGGAGGCCGGCGGCTACCTGAAAGAGACCGAGTCCATTAAGCACGAGGTGGGCACCTGCTACCGCTGCCACACCGTCATCGAGCCGATGGTGTCCAAGCAGTGGTTCGTCAAGATGGAGCCGCTGGCCGGCCCTGCCATCGAGGCGGTGGAAAAGGGTGACATCAAGTTTGTGCCCGAACGCTTTACCAAAAACTACCTGAACTGGATGCGCGGCACCCGCGACTGGTGCATCAGCCGCCAGCTGTGGTGGGGCCACCAGATCCCCGCTTGGTACTGCGCCGACTGCGGCGAGACCATCGTGGCCAAAGAGGCCCCCAAAACCTGCCCCCGCTGCGGCGGCGCCAGCCTGGCCCAGGACCCGGACACGCTGGACACCTGGTTCTCCAGCGCGCTGTGGCCCTTCTCCACGCTGGGCTGGCCCAACGAGACCGAGGACTACGACTATTTCTACCCCACCAGCACGCTGGTCACCGGTTACGACATCATCGGTTTCTGGGTGTCCCGCATGATCTTCTCCGGCCTGGCCTACACCGGCAAGGCGCCCTTTGACACCGTGCTGATCCACGGCATCGTCCGCGACAGCCAGGGCCGCAAAATGTCCAAGAGCCTGGGCAACGGCATCGACCCGCTGGAGGTCATCGACCAGTACGGCGCCGACGCCCTGCGCATGATGCTGGTGGTGGGCTCCACCGCCGGCAACGACATGCGCTACAGCGAGGAGCGGGTCAAGGCCTGCCGCAACTTTGCCAACAAGCTGTGGAACGCCAGCCGCTTTGTGCAGATGAACCTGCCGGAGGACTTCCAGCCCGGCCTGCCGGCGGAAAGCCTGTTGGACATGAGCGACAAGTGGGTGCTCTCGCAGCTGAACGCCACCGCCCGCGACGCCACCGCCAACCTGGACAAGTACGAGATGGGCCTGGCCGCCGACAAGATCGAGCATTTTATCTGGGAGGTCTACTGCGACTGGTATATCGAGATCTGCAAGGCGCGGCTGAACTCCGGCGACGCGCAGCAGGCCGACACCGCCCGCAAGGTGCTGGTGTATGTGCTGAGCCAGGCGCTCAAGCTGCTGCATCCTTTCATGCCCTTTGTCACCGAGGCCATCTACCAGAGCCTGCCCGGCAGCGCCGAGACCATCATGGACCAGGCCTGGCCGGTGTTTGACGCCGCCCATGACTGGCCGGAGGAGGAAGCCGACTTCAACAAGCTGATGGACTACATCAAGGCGGTGCGCGCGGTGCGCAACGATATGAACGTCCACCCGGCCAAAAAGACCAGCATGGTCATCGAGACGGCGGACGAAAACGCCTTCCGCAAGGGCGAGGCCTACCTGGCCCGGTTCGCCTTTGCCACCGACGTGACGCTGACCGCCCGTTACGACGGCGATACCGCCGGCATGGTGCAGGTCAACACCCCCGCCGCCCGCGGTTTTATCCCCATGATGGAGCTGATTGACCGCGAGAAGGAGCTGGCCCGCCTGAACCGCGAGCTGGCCAAGGCAGAGAAAGAGCTGGCCACCTTCGAGAATCAGCTGGCCAACCCCAAGTTTGTGGAAAAGGCCCCCGCCAAGCTGGTGGAGGACGTGCGCGCCAAGCAGGCCGCCGCCAGGGACAAGCTGGCCAACATCCGCCAGTCCATCCAGGCCCTGGGCTGATCGGCCTGAAAAGCCGCCCGGCGGCGTAAAAAAAGAAAGAAGGCCGGCACGGCAAGACGCCGTGCCGGCCTTGTTGCGCCCTGTTCCCGTCTTGCCATCCCGCCGGCCCGATGCTATAATGTCGGTACAGCGCGGGCGGCTTTGCGGCAGGGCCTGCGCTGTGCGATATCTGTGTCTGCCATACAGTAGAGGGAAAGATGCGCGGCTTGCCTGCGGCATCCGCGCAGAAAGGAAAAACAAAGTATCATGTCCAACGAAACCGAAAAGACCAGCCCCTGGCTGATCGCGTTCCGGGTGATCTTTACCATCGCCGTGGCGGGGTGCATCCTGTTCATCTTCAGCAACTCGCTGGAGATCGGGCCGGAATCCTCCGCCCGCAGCCAGGCGGTCATGCGCTATATGAACGCCATCCTGGACCGCATCGGCCTGGGCCCTGTGTCCGAGCACACCATCCGCAAGCTGGCCCATTTTGCCGAGTACTGCCTGGAGGGCCTGCTGCTCACGCTCTGCCTGCGGGTCTATACCCGGCGGTTTGTGCGGCACATCAGCTGGCCGCTTTTGGGCGGCCTGCTCACCGCCGTCACCGACGAGACCATCCAGCGGTATGTGGCCGGGCGCTCGTCCCAGGTCACCGACGTCTGGATCGACTTTGCCGGCGTGGTGGCCGGCATGCTGGTGTCGCTGGTGCTTTTGCTGATCGTCCGCGCCGTCACCTCCTTCTATTCTATCAAGAAGGAGAACCGCCGCCTGCGCCAGGAGCGGGACGAGCTGCGCCGCCGGCAGGCACGCATCCGCCGCCAGCCCGCCGGGCACGACGCCCCGGACGCCGCCGGCGCCGAAACCGACTATGAACTTGAAGAAGGGGAGGAATACCAATGACCCCGCAACAGGCAATCGACGCCCTGCACGCGCTGCCCCGCGGCGGGCACGGCACGCTGGACCGCATGCGCGCCTTGATGAACGCCCTGGGCAACCCGGAAAAGGACCTGAAATGCGTGCAGATCGCCGGCACCAACGGCAAGGGCACGCTGGCGGTGATGACCGCCTCCATCCTGCAAAAGGCCGGCTACAAGACCGGCCTGACCATCAGCCCCTATGTCACCGATTTCCGCGAGCGGTTCCAGATCAACGGCGAGATGATCCCGCCCCAAACGCTGGCCGATTTGACCCAGCGGGTGCTGGACGTCATCGACGCCATTGTCATCGACGGGGGCGACAGCCCGCGGGAGTTTGAGGCGGTTACCGCGGTGGCGCTGCTGTGGTTTGCCCAGTCGGCCTGCGACATTGTGGTGCTGGAGACCGGCATGGGCGGCCTGTACGACGCCACCAACATCGTGCCCCGCACGCTGGTGGCGGCCATCACCCGCATCGGCATGGACCACATGGAATTTCTGGGCGATACCCTGGCGGACATCGCCGCCGAAAAAGCCGGCATCATCAAGGACGGCTGCACTGTCGTCTGCTACCCCGACCAGCCGCAGGAGGCCATGGGGCCCATCCTGACCGCCGCGGCCAACGCCCATGCCGCCATCGTTACGCCGGAGACCGACGACCTGGTCCGCCGCAAATGCCGCCCGCTGGAAAACTACATCGACTACGGCGGCTACCAGGTCATGCTCAAAATGCCCGGCCGCCACCAGGGCTGGCACGCCGCCATGGCGGTGGAGATCGCCCTGACCCTGTGGCGGGAGCACGGCTTTGCCATCTCGGACGAGGCCATCCTGGACGGATTGGCCGCCGCCCGGATGCCTGCCCGGCTGGAAGTGCTGCGCCGCCACCCGCTGCTTTTGCTGGACGGCTGCCACAACCCGGACGGCGCCGCCGGCCTGGCCCAGACGCTGGCCGACGCCGGCTACGAGGGGAACCTGGTGGCGGTCATCGGTATGGTGGCGGACAAGGACATCGACGGCTTTTTGGACAAGCTGGAACCCTGCTTTGAAAAAGTGTTCACCACCGCGCCCTCCACGCCGCGGGCGCTGCCTGCGGAAGAATTGCGGAAAAAGGCCCGCTTCCATTTTGACGCCGAGGCGGGCGGCCCGGTGGAGCAGGCCATCCGCAAGGCGGTGGACTACGCCGACGACCATAACCTGCCCGGCGTGGTGGTGTGCGGCAGCCTGTATCTGGCCGCCGACGCCCGCCCGCTGCTGCTGAAAGAGGCGGAAAACTGACCGACGCACCCCCAAAAAGATAAAACGAAAGCCCTGCTGCGGCAAGCAGCAGGGCTTTCGCTGTGCAGAAGGGCGAAAAGCGGCCGGGTTCAGGCTTCCCGCTCAAACACCAGGTCTGCTTTGCGCGGGCAGCCGTTGGCGCTGACCTCGGTGGGGATCAGCCCCACATAGCGCCAGCCCCCGGCGGCCCGGCGGGCGATGATCTCCCGGTGCTCCTCCGCCACGGCCAGCACGGCGGCGTGGGCATTGTACGGGACGGGTTCGTACGCGTATTCATAGTGTTTCATGGGCAGACGCCTCCTTTTGGCGTTTTGGGCGGCCCGGCGGCCGCCCGAAGCGCGGCGCGGTCAATACTCCTTTTTCCGGTAGATCGCGGTGCTTACGCCCCAGCTGGCCAGGAACAGCACCAGGCTGACCCCGGCCAGCGCGGCGGATGCCAGCAGGGAAAGCACTTCGTCGGAAAGGCCGCTGGCATCCGCCGCGGCGTTCAGGCCGTCAAGCGCGCCGTCCGGCAGGCGGGTGAACACCAGCATGACCAGGCAGAAGATGCCCGCCAGCACCAGCAGGACGGCGGTGCGCGCCCGGTCGCAGCCGAACTTGTAGCTCAGCGGTACGCTCAGGGAAAAATAAAACGTCGAGGTGGTAGCCGCCGAGAGGATGCCCAGCAGGATCTCGGCTGAATCGCCCTTGCTGGCCACGGGCGAGAGAACAAACGCCGCGGCGGCCAGCAGGCACCCGGCCAGGATGGCGCCGCCGCCCAAAATATACTTGCTGCCCACCAGCGCCGCCGGCCGCACCGGCAGCGTGTGGCCGTACATGTCCCAGTGGCTGTACTCGTCAAAGCTGATGGCGCTTTGCACGTACATGCCCAGCACAAACACCAGCGCATAGAGCATGAACGGCATATCGAACAAAATGGCCCAGACGATGTACAGCACAAACACCACCAGAAAGTTTTTCTTGTACCGGGATGTCAGGGTACACAGGTCTTTGTAAAGCAAACCTTTCATGGAATGTTCCCTCCTTGTCAGGCGGTTTCCCTCTGTCAAAACTCTTTTTTCTTGTAGATCGCGGTGCTCAGCGCCCAGCTGGCGGCGTACAGCGCCGCACTGGCAAGCAGCATGACCAGGATCGTCCACTGAATGCGCCCGCCTTCCTGGATCGCAACGGTCAGGTTGCCGTACCAGACCTCCGTGCCGGGGGCCAGCCCGGCCGCCAGGTCCTGGGCCGCGCCCATCGGGCCGCGCAGGCCGAGAAAGCGCCCCAGACTTTCCTGCATCCCCTGGGGCAGGGCAAATGCCGCGGCGGCCAGGCCGCCCACCAGCATAAAAATGGCAAGGATCACCGCTGTGCGCGCCCGGTCGCTGCCAAACTTGTAGCCCAGCGGCATGCTGAGCGAAAAGTAAAAGCAGGTCAGGCAGGCCGCCGCCAGCAGCCCCAGCAGGACCTCCTCCGGCGAGCCCTTCGTCTCGCTGGGATCAAACACGAACGCCAGAAAGGCGATCAGGCAGCCGGCCAGGATGGCGCATCCGCCCAGGATAAACTTGCTGCCCACCATGGCGGCTGGGGTCACCGGCAGCGTGCGGCCGTAGACGTCCCAGCGGCTCTGCTCGTCAAAGCTGAGAGAAGTCTGCACATACAGCCCCAGCACAAACACCAGCGCATACAGCATAAACGACAGATCCAAAAGGATCGCCATGCCCAGATACAGCACAAGCAGCAGGATAAAGTTATTCTTGTACCGGGCCGTCATGGTGCACAGGTCCTTGTAAAGCAGGCCCTTCATTGCTTTTCCCTCCCGGAATAAAACCGCATGATGTCGTCGATGCCGGCGTGGTCCAGCACCGCGCCGGGCAGCAGGCGGGATACCTGTGCGCGGTCTTTTACCAGTGTTTCGCAGCCGAAATCGGTGCGGCGGGTGTGGATGATGCAGCGTTCCGGCAAAGCGGCCAGCTGCTCCTGCCGGCAGCGCAGGATGCCGTACTCGGCCAGAAGGGCGTCCTTGTCCTCCTGGAACAGCAGCCTGCCGCGGTGCAGGTAGGCGATGCTGTCGGCCACCTGCTCCAAGTCGCTGGTGATGTGGCTGCTGATCAGGATGCTGCGGCTCTCGTCCTGGATAAAGTCCAAAAACAGGTCCAGCATCTCGCCGCGGACTACGGGGTCCAGGCCGGCGGTGGCCTCGTCCAGCACCAGCAGATGGGGATGGTGGGCCAGCGCGGTGGCCAGGCTCAGCTTCATGCGCATGCCGCGGCTGTAAGTCTTGACTGTCTTGGCGGCGTCCAGCCCAAACCGCGCCAGCAGGCCGCGGTAGGCTTCGCCGTCCCACCGGCCGCCAAAGATGCCGGCCAGGCTTTTGCCGATCTGTTTGGCGGTCATCGACTCGTAAAAATAGGCGTCCTCAAACACCACGCCCAGGTCTGCGCGGCTGGCAAGGTCGCCGGGCGCGCCGCCCAGCAGGGTGATCTCGCCGGCGTCGGCGGGGTTGATGCCGGTCAGCAGCTTTAACAGCGTGGTTTTGCCCGCGCCGTTTTCGCCCACCAGGCCGACGATGCTGCCGGCGGGCACGGTCAAATCAACAGGGCCAAGGGTGAAACCGGGATAACGCTTCTCGACGCCGCGCAAAACGGCATTGCAGGCTGCGGTTTCCATAGTCAATCCTCCCATAATACATTCAGGGTATCCAGGACCTCGTCGTAGCTGACGCCGCCTGTTTTCGCCGCGTTGACGGCGTTCTGCAGGTGGGTCTCGACCTGCTTGAGCATCTCCTCGCGGCGCAGTTCGGGGTTCTGCGCCGCCACAAAGCTGCCCTTGCCGGGGGCGGTGACGATAAAACCGTCCGCCTCCAGGTCCTCATAAGCTCGTTTGGTGGTGATGACGCTGATGCGCAGCTCCTTGGCCAAAAGCCGGATGCTGGGCAGGGCGTCGCCCTCTTTTAATGTGCCGGACAGGATCTGCTCCTTGATCTGCCGCGTGATCTGCGCGTAGATGGGCTCCTGCCCGGTGTTGGAGATGTACAGCTCCATGGCGCTGCTCCCTTCGCTGGGTTTGGATGCCGCCGGCAAAGCCCTGCGCATTGGCCCTGCGGGCGGCATCCGGTAAGATTTGAACTGTTCATATCTTATATACACAGTATATACGGTATATACACAGCTGTCAATAGGGAAGATCCACTTTTTACAAGTCTAATTTTTTGAAATGAAAAACAAGAAAAGCAAGAGCATCTTGTAAAAAGATGCCCTTGCTTTGGCCAATATAATTTCCCGGCGGGGTCAATCTGCGCGCCGCCACACCATGGTCAGCTCCGGCTGGCCGGTGTCCGGGTCGATGCCCTCGGCGGCGACGGCAAAGCCCTCCCGCCGGTAAAAGGCCGCCGCGCGGGGGTTCTGCCGGTAGACGTGCAGCGTCAGCGCAGGGTGCAGCGCCTTGCACCGGTCCAGTAGCTGCCGGCCGACGCCCCGGCCGCGGGCGGAGTCGTCCACAAAGATGCCGGCCAGATAATCCCCCTGCAGGCCGGCAAAGCCCAGCACGGCACCGCCGGCCTCGTACACGTGCAGTTCGGCCTGCGGCAGCTGCCGCCGCACCTGCGGGGCATTGCCGGTCCAGTATTCGGCCGGCACAAAGCAGTGGGCCTGCAGGTTGGCGGCCAGCCAGATCTCCATGACCCGGTCCAGGTCGGCAGGGGCAAAGGGGCGCACCATGGTCATTCCTCCTCCGGGCGGCTTACCGGCACGCCGCGGTGCTCCACACAGGTGGAAAAGACGATCTGGGTGCGGGTGCGGCCAAACTGCTGCAGCCGGTTGATAAAGTGGTCCAGCTCCTGGGTGGAGGCAAACAGCACCTCGATCAGCATGCTGTAGTCGCCGGTGACGCAGTTGCACTCCACCACGTTGGGGCAGCTTTCGATATAGGGGTAAAACTCCGGCTTGCGCTGGGGGTCCAGTTCCAGGTTGATGAACGCTTTGACGCCGTAGCCCAGCGCCGGCGCGTCCACCTGCGCCTGGTAGCCCCGCAGCAGGCCCGCCTGCTCCAGCCGGGCAATGCGCGCCGACACCGCCGGGGAGGACAGAAACACCTGCTCGGCGATCTCCTTCAGCGGCGCGCGGGCGTCGGCCTGTAAAATATCGATGATCCTGCGGTCGATGCGGTCCATTCCAAGGCCCCTTTCTTTGCAAAGCGCAGCCTGCCCCGCGCGGCACTGCCCGCGCAGGATGTTACCGCCATTGTAGCACAGAGCAGGGGCGGGGTAAAGGGGCGCCGCCGGCAAAAGGCAGACTGCGCCGGCACTGCGGCAGCTTCACTCGTCCAGCGTCGGGTCATTCTCGCCGGTGGTGTCCAGCATCACCACCGAGCCTTTGCGTGCCTGCACGCCCGCCTGGGGGTACTGGGCCACCACACGCTCGGCGTCGCCGTCGATGTGGGCTTCCAGGCCGTACTCCCGCAGCTTCAGCTTTGCGGCCGCAGTGCGCCAGCCGGTCACGTCGGGCACTGCGGCAAACAGCTTTTGCTGCTCCTCCTCGGTGTAGTGGGGCTCGATGCCGAGATAGGGCAGCGACTTTTCCAGCACTTCGGCGCAGACGGGGGCGGACAGCGCGCCGCCGGAGGTGGTCCAGCTGTGGGGTTCGTCCAGGCAGACCAGCACCGCCAGCTTGGGGTCGTCGATGGGCGCCACCGCCACAAAGCTGGCAATGCGGGCGCCGGCGTCCTCGCTGTCCAGCTTTTGGCTGGTGCCGGATTTGCCGCCCACCCGGTAGCCGGCCACGGCGGCGTTTTTGCCGGTGCCGTCGGTGACAACGCCCTCCATCAGCGTGCGCATGACGGCGGAGGTCTCCTCCGAGATGACCTGTGCTTTGACGGTGGGCTCGGTCTCCCACAGCGGCATGCCGTCGGCGTCGGCGGCGCCGGCCACCACATAGGGCTGCATCAGCCGCCCGCCGTTGACGATGGCCGCCACCGCCGTGATCATCTGCAGGTAGCTGACCTTGCTGCTCTGCCCAAAGGAACAGCTGGCCAGCTCCACCGGGCCCATCTTATCGGAGGTATAATACTCGCTGCGTGTGATCTCGCCGGGCAGGTCGATGCCGGTGGCCTCCCGCAGGCCGAAGGCAGCAAAGTAGTCGCAGAAGGCCTCCTTGCCCAGCCGCGCCCCGATCTGGATAAAGCAGGGGTTGCAGCTGACCGCCAGCCCCTGGGCAAAGGTCTCCAGCCCGTGGATGTGCCCGTTGGCGCAGCGGAACCGGGTCCCCGCCACGTTGATGGACCCGGCGCAGACAAACTGGCTGTCCGCCGTGCAGGCGCCGGTGTCCAGCGCCGCCGCGGCGGTGATCAGCTTGAACACGCTGCCCGGCTCGTACAAATCACTGATGGCCTTGTTGCGCCACTGTGCCTGCTGGGCGGACTGCAGGGCCTCGCTGCGGGCGTCGCCCTCCAGCGCGTCCACCGCGGCGCGCACCTCCCCGTCCACGATGGTGCGGGGGGCGTTGGGGTCGTAGTCGGGCTTGACGCTCATGGCCAGGATGGCGCCGGTGTCCACGTCCATCACGATGCCCACCGCGCGGGACTCCACGTGGTGCTCCTGTACGGCGGCGGACAGCGCGCTTTCCAGGTACCGCTGGATGTTGGCGTCGATGGTCAGCGTCAGCGTGGCGCCTGGGGTGGCTTCCACCAGGGTGCTGTAGCTTTGGGGCATATCGTAGCCCCAGGCGTCCTTGGCGGTCAGCACCCGGCCGTTCTGGCCGGTCAGCAGGTCGTCGTACTCCAGCTCCAGCCCCCACAGGCCGGCGTTGTCCACGTCGGTAAAGCCCAGCAGTACCCCCATAAAATCGCCCTCCGGGTAGATGCGCTTGGTGTCCTGACGGATCTGGATGCCCTCGGCGCCGTTTTCCACGCACCAGGCGCGCACCGCGTCGGCGGTCGTTTTGTCCACCCGGCGCTTGAGCAGGCAGTCGTTGGAGGTGCGGTCAGAAAAGGCCGCCAGCGTTTCTTCATAGTCGATGTCCAAGATCTCGCTCAGCGCCTGGGCGGCGGGCTGGACCAGTTCGTCGGCCAGGTCGCGGGGCGAGGCGCGGATGGTCCAGCGGGTCTCGCTGGCGGCCAGCAGGGTGCCGTCGGCAGAGTAGATCTCGCCGCGCGCCGCCGGGATGACAGTGTCCCGCAGCTGCTGGTCGGCGGCGCGGTCGGCGTAGCCTTCCGGGTCCAGCACCTGCAAAACAAACAGCCGGGCCAGCAGCACGCCGAAGCAGACCACCGCCATCGCCAGGCAGAAAAACCTGGTGCGGCGGCGCATGTGGCGGTCCTGCTCCGGCGTGATGTGCCGCGGCGCGGGCGCGGGTTTCGGGCGTGGTTTCATGGCGGTTCCCCCTCCTTGGCCGGGATGCGGCAGAATGGCTCTCCCGCATGGATATGCGGCGGGGGAGGGGAGTATGCGGGTGTTACAACGTCGGATAGAATGGGAATGGATGAAAGACGAGAATGGAAACGGATAGAGAACGGTAAGCGGTTGCATTTTTGCGGAGCGGTATTTATTTCCGATATATCGGTTTGATGCTTATACGCAAGTCCCCTTCTGCTTGATAGCAGAAGGGGACTTGTCTGTCTTTCCTATTTTTCATTTTGCGGTGCCAGCAGGCCCAACCGGTCGTTCCTGCCTTACGCGCCCAGCTGCTGCCGGGTGCGGCCTACCGCCCGCAGGTAGCGCACAAGCAGCCGCCAGCAGGCGCGGCCCAGCCAGAACAGCAGCGCGCCGGCCACCAGCGAGCAGAGGAACCCCACCGCCACCGGCGGCGTGTAGGGGCCCAGCTGTATGACGGTGTGGGGCACTTTGATGCCCAGCAGGTACCATGCTGCCAGGTCGATCAGGCCGGCCGCCGGCACTGCCGCGCCGCACAGCATGAACACCGGCCCGCAGATGCCCAGCACCGGGATGACCACCATGCCGCTCAGCCCTGCCAGGCTGTAAAAGGCCAGGATGGTCAGCAGCCTGCGCCAGCCGCCCCGCTCCGGCTTGTCCAGCAGGTCGCTCAGATAGGCGCGGGCCAGCGCGTCGGGCCTGCCCAGCCGGCCCAGGATGCCCTCCGTCGGCAGGCCGTCCGCCGCCATGTCCTGCATGGCGCTTTTGATCTCACGGACAATGTCCGCCCGCTCCGACGCCGGCAGCGGCCGCAGCTTGCGGTCAACGGTGTTCAGGTACTGTTCCAGAGCTTTGTCCATCGGTCATTCCTCCTTGTTCAGCCGGGCGACGGCGTCCAGCAGGCTGGCCCAGTCGGCGCGCATGGCCTGCAGATATTCCTCGCCGGCGGGAGTCAGGGCGTAATACTTGCGCGGCGGCAGCCCCTTGGCGGTGTCCTGCCAGCTGGCCGTAAGGCAGCCGTCCTTCTGCAGCCGGCGCAGCAGGGGATAGACGGTGCTCTCGGTGGCGGTGGTGACCGCGCACCGCCCCAGCCGCTGCAAAATCTCGTACCCGTAGCAGGGGCGCCGGTGCAGCATCAGCAAAATGCAGTATTCCAGCGTGCCGCGCCGAAGCTGGCTGCGCCAATCCTCAATGTTCATGCCGGGCTCCCTTTCTGTCGAGTACTGCTTTGGTATGGGTACATCGTACCACACAGTACTATGCGTGTCAAGGCACTGCCCGGCAAAGCGCCGCGGCAAAAACAAAAAGCCCCCGCGCCGGGCGGCGCAGGGGGTGCAGGCGGTAAAACTCCCGCCTTATTTGTTTTTTTTGCTGGTGGCCTTCATGCGCAGGTCATGGTTCAAAATGCGCTTGCGGATGCGCAGGTTCTCCGGGGTGACCTCCAAAAGCTCGTCGGGGGCCAAAAACTCCAGGCAGGCCTCCAGGCTCAGCTTGGTCACCGGGGTCAGGCGCAGCGCGTCGTCGCTGCCGGAAGCGCGGGTGTTGGTCAGGTGCTTGGTCTTGCAGACGTTGACGGTGATGTCGTCGCCGGTGGGGGTGTAGCCCACGACCTCGCCCTCATAGACCTTCTCGCCGGGCACGACCAGCAGGGTGCCGCGCTGCTGGGCGTTGAACAGGCCGTAGGTGACGGCGGTGCCGGTGTCAAAGCTGACCAGCGAGCCGGTGGACCGGGTGGCGATGTCGCCCTGCCACTCGTCGTAGCCGTCAAAGATGGTATTCATCACGCCCTCGCCGTGGGTGTCGGTCAAAAACTGGCTGCGGTAGCCGAACAGGCCGCGGCTGGGCATGCGGAACTCCAGGCGGGTGCGGCTGTTCATCAGCTGCATGTTCACCAGCAGGGCTTTGCGGCTGCCCAGGGCGGTCATCACGGCGCCCTGATACTCCTCCGGCACGTCGATGACCACCCGCTCCATAGGCTCCATCGTCTTGCCGTCCTCCTCGTGGGTCAGCACGTGGGGCGGGCTGACCTGCAGCTCGTAGCCTTCGCGGCGCATCGTCTCGATCAGGATGGACAGGTGCATCTCGCCGCGGCCCATGACGCGGAAGGAGTCGGTGGTGGCGGAGTCCTCCACCTTCAAAGCCACGTCCTTCAGCAGCTCGCGGAACAGCCGGTCGCGGATCTGGCGGGAGGTGACGTACTTGCCCTCCTTGCCGGCAAAGGGGCTGTCGTTGACCGAGAAGGTCATCTCCACCGTGGGGTCGTTGATCTTGACAAAGGGCAGCGGCTGCACCTTGCCGGGGTCGCAGACGGTGTTGCCGATGGTGATATCCGGCAGGCCGGCAAAGGCGACGATGTCGCCGGCCTCGGCCTGCTCGATGGGCTCGCGGCCGTTGGCCTTGAAGTCAAACAGCTTGGTGATGCGGCCGCTCATGCGCACGTCGGGGTTGTGCCAGTCGCACACCTGCACGCTCTGGCCCACCTTGATGACGCCGTTCTGCACGCGGCCCACGCCCATGCGGCCGACAAACTCGTTGTAGTCCACGCTGGACACCAGCATCTGCAGCGGCTGGTCCGGCTCGCCCTCCGGCGGAGTGACGTATTTCAGGATGGTGTCGAACAGCGGCTTCAGGTCGGTGCCCTGTTCGGGGTGGGTCCAGTCGTAGCTGGCGGTGCCGTTGCGGCCGGAGCAGAATACCATCGGGCTGTCCAGCTGCTCGTCGGTGGCGCCCAGGTCCATCAGCAGCTCCAAAATCTCGTCGATGACTTCCTTGATGCGGGCATCGGGACGGTCGATCTTGTTGACCGCGATGACCAGCGACAGGTTCTGCTGCAAAGCCTTCTGCAGCACAAAGCGGGTCTGGGGCATGCAGCCCTCGGCCGCGTCCACCAGCAAAAGCACGCCGTTGACCATCTTCAGCACGCGCTCCACCTCGCCGCCAAAGTCGGCATGGCCGGGGGTGTCAACGATGTTGATCTTGACGCCCTCGTACTCGCAGGAGCAGTTTTTGGCCAGGATGGTGATGCCGCGCTCGCGCTCGATATCGCCGGAGTCCATCACGCGCTCGGCCACCTGCTGGTTGGCACGGAAAGCGCCCGACTGCTTGAGCATCTGGTCCACCAGCGTGGTCTTGCCGTGGTCGACGTGGGCGATGATCGCAATGTTGCGAAGATTTTCTCTTACCATATTCCTTACAGTACCCCTTACTATTTTGAATCGATCCAGGTAACTTTCCATTGCGGCGCCGGCGCAGGACGGCGGTACAGCGCCAAAACCGTCCGCGTGGGCAAAACTCGCATACGAAATAATCATACGTCACAGTACCCTGCTTGTCAAGAATCGCAAAACAGTTTTTTCTGTGTTATACTATACTATATAAGTCTGCGCGGGCAAAAGTGTTCAATTTTACCGCCTGCTGCCGGCCCGGCGTCCCCGCCGGACGGTGCGGCCTTTCCGCGGTGCGGTCGGTGAAAAAGCGAAACTCTGCCCAAAGGGAGGTATCCCATGTCAACCATGCCAAGCGCCAAGGTGTGGCGCAAAGTCAACGTCATCGGCCATGTCAACCCGGACACCGATTCGATCTGTTCGGCCATCGCCTACGCCTACCTGAAAAACCAGGCCAGCGAGATGGCCTGCGAGCCCCGCCGTGCCGGCCAGCTCAACCGCGAGACCGAGTTTGTGCTCAAGCATTTCGGCGTCAACCCGCCCCGCCTGTGCACCGACGTCAGCCCGCAGATCAAGGACATCGATATCCGCCAGCAGCCGGGCATCGACGGCGAGATGAGCCTGAAGGACGCCCTGTCGCTGATGCGGGACGTGGAGATCGATACCCTGTGCATCACCGACCCGGAGCAGGAGCTTCTGGGCCTGATCACCGTGCGGGACATTGCCAACGCCAACATGGACATGATGGACACCGGCGTTTTGGCCGACGCCAAAACCAGCTACAAAAACGTCGTCTCCACCCTGGACGGAGAGATGATCGTGGGCGACCCCGCCGATACCGTCAGCGGCCACATCTACATCGGCGGCAGCCCCGACGTGATGGAGGAGGTGCTGCGCCCCGGCGACCTGGTGCTGGTGCCCAACCGCTACGACATCCAGCTCTGCGCCATCGAGTGCCAGGCCGGCTGCATCGTCATCTGCAACGGCAAGACCGCCCCCCGCACCATCGAGGCGCTGGCCCGCGAGAAGGGCTGCCGCATCATCCTGACCCCCCACGACACCTACGGCGCCGCCCGGCTGGTCAGCCAGTCCGCGCCGGTGCGCCACTTTATGCAGACCGAAAACCTGCTCAAGTTCAATGTGGACACCCCCATCGAGGACGCCCGCCGGGTCATGGCCAGCGTCCGGCACCGGTATTTCCCCATCCTGGACAACGACGGCAAATACTGCGGCGTGGTATCCCGCCGGAACCTGCTCAACCTGCACCGCAAGCAGATCATCCTGGTGGACCACAACGAAAAGACCCAGGCGGTGGACGGCCTGGACCAGGCCGAGATCCTGGAGATCATCGACCACCACCGCATCGGCACGCTGGAGACCACCGGCCCGGTGTATTTCCGCAACGTGCCGGTGGGCTGCACCGCCACCATCGTGTTCCAGATGTACCTGGAAAACGAGGTGGACATCCCCAAACAGATCGCCGGGCTGCTGCTGTCGGCCATTTTGTCCGATACGCTGATGTTCCGTTCGCCCACCTCCACCCCCCAGGACGAGCAGGCCGCCGCCGCGCTGGCCAAAATGGCGGGGGAGGATATCCCCGCCTACGCCCAGCAGATGTTCGAGGCCGGCGGCGACCTGACCGGCAAGACCGCCGAGGAAGTGTTCCTCTCGGATTTTAAGGTGTTCAGCCGAGGGGACGTCAAGTTCGGCGTGGGCCAAAGCAGCTACATGACCGAGCGATCCCGCGCCGCCGCCGAGGCGCTGGTGGGCCCCTACCTGGAGGAAGCCGCCGCCCACGCCGG
Organism: Candidatus Gemmiger stercorigallinarum; assembly: GCA_019119495.1. Classification (GTDB taxonomy): domain Bacteria; phylum Bacillota; class Clostridia; order Oscillospirales; family Ruminococcaceae; genus Gemmiger; species Gemmiger stercorigallinarum. The sequence goes on from DWWX01000021.1 coordinate 65,348, forward strand.
CCTGCCGCTGGTGTTTTATATGTTCACCGATGTGCAGAAGGAAAGCACCGACCTGATGTACACCGGCCACGAGGCCGAGCGTATCCTGCGCGCCGCCTTCGGCGTCGAGCCGCAGGACGGCAAGGCGGTGCTGGAAGGGGTGGTCAGCCGCAAAAAGCAGCTGATCCCGCCCCTGATCGCCGCCATGCAGGAGCTGGGGCACTGATCTGCAGCACGGCAAAAACAAAACGAAACGGGAGGTTGTACCGATGACCCAGCCGCAGACCCTGCCGCCGCGGACGGCGCTGGCAGGAGCCGCGTTGCTTTTGTGCGCACTTCTGGCCTGTTACAAGCTGGAACTGGGCCCCGTGGCGGCAGTGCTGGCTGCCGCAGCCGCGCTGTACGGCTATCGCCGCGCCGGCGGAGAGGGCACGCCCCGCCGTGCCTGGCTGTGCTGCGGCGGCTATGCAGCACTGTTCTCGCTGGCGGTGGTCGCCGGCAGGGACGTGCACTATGCCGGCATGGAGGGAGGCGCTGATGTCAATTTTATCGACGGGGGCGCGGACTCGCTGCTGGCTTCGCTGGCGCTGGCCGTGCTGGTCTGCCCGGCGGTGCTGGCGCTGTACCGGTTTGCGCTGCGCCGGCAGTTGACGCCGGTGCAGAATCGGCCGTCCCGGCTTTCCGTCTGGTTTGCGATGTGGGCGCTGATCTTTGTTTGCTGGACGCCCTATCTTTTGACCTTTTACCCCGCCGGTATCGTGGGTGACGGCGCTTTGACGCTGGAGGAAGCCCTGACCCCCGGCGTGCCTTCCAGCAATCACTGGGTGGTGCCGGTCATTTTGACCATGCGGTTTTTCCTGTGGCTGGGGTCGCTGATCTCGGCCGACCTGCATGTGGGCGTGTTTTTGTATGCGCTGGCCCAAAGCCTGCTGTTTTCGGCAGTCTGCGCGGCGGTGGCATACCGGCTGTGGCGAGTGGGGGCACCCCGCTGGGCGGCCTGGGGCAGCGCGGCCATGTATGCGCTGTCAGGCTTCTTTGCCTCCTACGGCATGGTGCTGTGGAAGGACACCCTGTTTTCGGCCGCGGTGGTGTGGCTGGCGCTTCAGCTGTGGGAGCTGAAGGAAAACGGCCCGGACTGGAAATGGTGCGTCAGGTTTTCTCTGACGGCATTGTTCCTCTGCTTTTGGCGCAATAACGGGCTGTACGTGCTGGTGCTGTGCCTGGCGGCAGTGGCGGTGCTGCTGCGCAGAAAATCGGTGCGGCTGCTGGCCTGCGGCCTGGCAGTGGCAGTGTTCACTGTGGTGGTGACTGGTCCGGTATATGATGCGCTCCATATCAGAAAGGACAGCATTTCAGAGTCGCTGTCCATCCCCCTGCAGCAGATCGCGGCGACCATTGTCTCCGGCGCAGAGCTGACGGAGGAACAGCAGGAATTTTTGTACGGACTTTTGCCGCGGGAAGAATGGATCGCCAGTTACCATCCCTCGCTGTCGGATGACCTGAAAGGAAATGACCTGCTGGATACACAACAGCTGGAAGCCCGTTTCGGGGAGTTCCTGAAGGTCTGGGCGCAGCTGCTGCCGGCCAATTTCGGCACCTATGTGGAAGCCTACCTGATGCAGACGCTGGGATTCTGGCAGCCGGGGGCGTTTTTGGGCAATTACAATGATTATTGGATCGGCGTGCAGGACGTTGCGGACCGCGGCTGGCACCTCAGCGACTGGATCTATTTCCTTATCGGGTATTCGCCTGCACAGACCCTGCAGAGAAATACCCGGTTTGTCGCGTCCGGCACGGCGGTATGGTTGATGATACTGGCTGCAGTGTTGATCCTTGCCCAGGGCCGCGACCGCCGCCGCCTGCTGATCCTGGCACCTTTTGCCGCAAGCTGGGCGGTTTTGATGCTGGCTGTTCCCATTGCATATTCGTACCGATATATTTTTATGTTGGCTGTTGGGTTTCCTCTCGTATGCGTGCTGCCATTCTGCAGCACCCGAACCAGCAGCCCGGTCCCATCAAATCGGAAGGAGACCTGCATATGACCCAACCCCAAGGCGACATTGCCATCCTGACGGATTCCAGCTGCGACCTGCCGCAGCAATATTTCAAAAAATACCCCATCTTCCGGCTGCCGCTGATCGTTATCTGCGGCGAGACCGCCTACCGGGACGGGGTGGACATCACCGCCGACGAGGTCTACCGCCGCCAGCCGGACGAGGATTTCAAGACCAGCCTGCCCCTGCGCGAGGATGTGAACGCCACCTTTGACGCCATCGCCCGCGCCGGGTACCGGCAGGTGGTGGTGCTGCCGCTTTCCAGCGCGCTGTCCAGCACCACCAACCAGCTGCGGCTGATCGCGGCGGAGCGCACCGATTTGGAGATCACCGTCTTTGACACCCGCCGCTGCGCCAGCGCAGGGCTGGGCATGCTGGCGGTGCAGGCGGCCCAGTACGCGGTGTCCGGCATGGCTTTTGTGCGGCTGAAAGAGGTGGTGGCCCGCCTGATCGAGGATACCACCGTCTTTTTCTGCATCGATACGCTGGAATATCTGCGCCGCGGCGGCCGCATCGGCCGGGTGACCGCGGTGGCCGGCTCGCTTTTGCAGATCAAGCCCATCCTGACCATCGGCAGCGACGGCGTCATCGGCACCGCCGCCAAGGTGCGCGGCCGCAGCGCCGCCTTTGCCAAGCTGCTGGACCTGGTGGAGGAGGTCCGGCAGGAGGCGCCGCCCGCCCCGGCTTTCAACCTGGTGGTCTGCGACGGCGCCTGGCCGGAGGAAGGCCGCCGGCTGGAGGAACAGCTGAAAAAGCGGGTGCCGGGGTTCCACCAGCTGCTCCACGGCAGCATCGACGCCACGCTGGCCGTGCATCTGGGCCCCCATCTGCTGGGGGCCGGCATCCAGTTTTTGCCCACCACCCCGCCGCCGGTGTAAGCCGCGCCGCAAAAATGATCGGAAATGATCGGACCGGAAAGGAGGCGCCCCATGCCTGAGGCCCTGACCCCCACCCCCGAACAGCTGCGCTACCTGCGCCTGCTGGCCGAAAAGTACCCCACCATCGCCGCGGCGTCCAGCGAGATCATCAACCTGGAAGCCCTGTCCCGCCTGCCCAAGGGCACCGAGCATTTTATGAGCGACCTGCACGGCGAGAACGAGGCGTTCATCCACATCCTCAACAGCGCGTCGGGCGTCATCCGCGAGAAGATCGACACGGTGCTGGGGGCGGACGTGCCCGACGCCGAGCGCGCCGAGCTGGCCACCCTGATCTACTACCCGGCCCAGAAACTGCCGGAGCTGAAAGCCAAGCAGGACGATCTGGACGCCTGGTACCGCAAAAACCTGCTGTGGCTGATCGAGCTGTGCCGGTTTGTCTCCAGCAAGCACACCCGCGACCATGTGCGCAAGTGCCTGCCCCAGAACTGCGGGCATATCATCGACGAGCTGCTGCACGCCCACTTTGAGGACCACGACAAGGACCTGTACTACGGCCAGATCATTGACAGCATCATCCGCTACGACCGGGCCGACGCCTACATCATCCGATTCTGCGAGGTCATCAAGCGGCTGGCGGTGGACCGGCTGCACATTGTGGGCGACCTGTTCGACCGCGGCCCCCGCCCCGACCAGATCCTGGACCGGCTTATGGCCCACCACGACGTGGACATCCAGTGGGGCAACCACGACGTGGTCTGGATGGGCGCCGCCGCCGGCAGCCCCATCTGCATTATGACGGTGCTGAAAACCACCGTTGCCTACAACAACATGCCCACGCTGGAAAACGGCTACGGCATCAGCCTGCGGGAGCTGGACCACCTGGCCGAGCGATGCTACGCCGACACCGACGTGGAGCGGTGGCAGCCCCACGTGGACCCGCGCACCAACCCCGGCGCCGACAGCATTGCCCGCACCGCCCGCATGCACAAGGCGGTGACGGTGATGATGCTCAAGCTGGAGGCCCAGGTCATTGCCCGCAACCCGGATTTCCAGTATCAGGGGCGGGATTACCTGAACCAGATCGACTACGCCGCCGGCACCGTGCGCTGCGGCGGCAAAGTCTATCCGCTGCTGGACCCGGTGTTCCCCACCGTGGACCCGGCCCACCCCGCCCGCCTGACCGAGTGGGAGCAGCACGTGCTGGACGGCCTGGTCCGCGCCTTTACCGAGAGCGAGCGCCTGCAGCGCCACGTGCAGTTTTTGTATGCCAAGGGCGCGGTGTACAAGGTGTGCAACGGCAACCTGCTCTACCACGGGGCGGTGCCCATGACCGAGGACGGCAGCTTTGCCGCCGAGACCTTTGAGGGCAAAAGCTATGCCGGCAAAGCGCTGTTTGACTACTGCGACCGCCGTGCCCGCGCGGGCTACTTTGCCGCGCCGGGCAGCCCGCAGCGCCAGGCCGGGCAGGACTTTTTGTGGTATCTGTGGTGCGGGCGGCTTTCGCCCATCTTCGGCCGCAGCGCCATGACCACCTTTGAGCGGCTGTACATTGCCGACAAAGCCACCCACGCCGAGGTGAAAAACCCCTATTACCGCCATATCCAAAGCGCCGAGACCGCCGACCGCATCCTGCGGGAGTTCGGCCTGACCGGCGAGGGCTGCCACATCATCAACGGCCATGTGCCGGTGCGGGCCATCGAGGGCGAAAGCCCGGTCAAGGGCGGCGGCAAGATCATCGTCATTGACGGCGGGTTCTGCCGGGCCTACCACAGCCGCACCGGCATTGCGGGCTACACGCTGGTGTACAACAGCCGCGGCCTGACGCTGCGCACCCACCAGCCTTTCGAGAGCGCCGAGAAAGCCATTCGCGAGGACGAGGACATTGCCTCCCGCAGTGAGTACATTTACAGCGCGCCCCACCGGGTGCTGGTGCGCGACACCGACGAGGGCATCGAAAAGCGCATCCTGATCCGGGATCTGGAGCGGCTGCTGGCCGCCTACCGCGCCGGACTGCTGCGGGAACAGCTGTGAGCGCCCCGCCCCCTGGCCCCTTGCAAACAAAAACAAAGCGCCGGCCCCGGCAGGGAAGAACCCCCTGCCGGGGCCGGCGTTGCCGTGGTATGCGGTTTGCAAAAAACTTACTTGGTGCCGAAAATGCGGTCGCCGGCGTCGCCCAGGCCGGGCACGATGTAGCCCTGGTCGTTGAGCTTTTCATCCAGCGCGCCCACGTAGATGTCCACGTCGGGGTGGGCGGCGTGCAGTGCCTTCAGGCCCTCCGGCGCGGCGATCAGGCCGATGAACTTGATGTGCCTGGCGCCCCGCTGCTTGATCAGGCTGATGGCGTCGGCGGCGCTGCCGCCGGTGGCCAGCATCGGGTCCAGCACGATGACTTCGCGCTCGGCAATGTCGTTGGGCAGCTTGCAGTAGTATTCCACCGGCTGCAGGGTCTCCTCGTTGCGGTACAGGCCGATGTGCCCCACCTTGGCGGCGGGGATCAGGTTCAGCATGCCGTCCACCATGCCCAGGCCGGCGCGCAGGATGGGCACCAGCGCCAGCTTGCGGCCGGCCAGCACCTTGGTGCGGGCCAGCGCGATGGGGGTCTCCACCTCGACCTCTTCCAGCGGCAGGTCGCGGGTGGCCTCGTAGCACAGCAGGGTGGCGACCTCGCTGACCAGGTCGCGGAACTCCTTGGTGCCGGTGCGGCGGTCCCGCATCAGGCTGATCTTGTGCTGGATCAGGGGATGCTCGACGATTTCAACAACGCTCATAGTAGGCAACTCCTTACATCACATGGTTTGCGCCTGCACCGGGCAGACGAGCAGACAAAATAATATCCTTTGCCCCGCGGGGCAAGATACCAAAAACGGGAAACGGCCGGGCTGCTCAGCCGCGGCGGGCGTCCAGCGCGTTGACCTTTGCGACCCGGTCCTGGTGGCGGCCGCCCTCAAAGGGCGCGTCCAAAAACAGGTCCAGCAGCTGGCAGGCCAGGCCGGGGCCTACCACGCGGGCGCCCAGGCACAGCACGTTGGCGTCGTTGTGGCGGCGGGTGAACTCGGCGCTGAAACTGTCGCTGCAGCTGCAGGCGCGGATGCCCGGCACCTTGTTGGCGCACATCGCCATGCCGATGCCGGTGCCGCAGCACAGCACCGCAAAGCTGCAATCGCCGCGCACCACCGCCTCGCAGGGGGGCACGGCCTTGTCCGGGTAGTCGCACCGCTCGCCGTCATAGGAGCCAAAGTCCCGGTAGGGGATGCCCTGCTCCTCCAGGTGGCGGCGCAGCTCCTCTTTCAGCGAAAAGCCGGCGTGGTCTGCGCCCAGCGCAATGGGTTTCATCTCGTTAGACATCTGTGGGTACCTCTCTCTGTTTTACTTCTCACCAGTTTGAGCGGCGGCTTCCCGCTCGGCCCGCTCCCGCTCCGCCTGGCTCAGCCGCAGGTAGTTGGGCGTCAGCGCGGCAGGGGGAACGCTCTGCCCGGCCAGGTGCAAAGCCCGGCCGGCCAGCCCCGCGCCCGCCGCACGGCAGACACGCAGCGCCGGCGGGCAGGGCAGCGCCTGCTCATCCCTATTGTAGCACAATGCGGCGCCGTCGCCAACATAAAAAACGGGTTTTTTGCAGCTTTGGGCAAAGGCGGCGGCCTCGGCGGCCGGTGCGGCGGCGTCGGGGGTCAGGCGGGCGTGGGTCTTTAGGTCAAAGGCGGCCCAGTACACCTGCCCGCGGCGGGCGTCCAGCGCCGCGATCACGGTGCCGCTGCCGGTGTGGCACCAGGCCAGCGCCTCCAGCGTCGAGACCCCGGCGCAGGGGGTGCCCGCCGCCAGCGCCATGCCCTTGACCGCCGCCAGCCCGATGCGCAGCCCGGTAAAGCTGCCGGGGCCGGCGGTGACGGCGTACAGGTCCAGCTGGTCGGGGCGGACGCCGCCGGTTTTCAGCGCGGCGTCGATCATGGGCATCAGCGTCTCGCTGTGGGTCAGGCCGCAGTTGCAGACGGTCTCGTACAAAACGGCGTCGTCGCGCAGCAGCGCCGCCGAGGCGCTGCGCCCGGCGGTGTCGATGGCAAGGATGTTCATGCGGGGCAATTCTCCCTTCCGGTTGGTGCGGGCGTCACAGCCCGGTAACGGTGATGCGCCGGTCGTTTTCGCCGGTGCGCTGGATGTCGATGGCGATGGGGCTTTCCCGCGCAAGAACTTCGGCGCAGTTTTCGCTCCATTCCACCGCCACCACGGCGCCCAGGTCCAGGTAATCGTAGAACCCGGCGGCGGCCAGGTCGCCCTCGGTATGGATGCGGTAGAGGTCAAAGTGGGCGAAGGGCTGCGGCCCGCGGTAATAGTTGACGATGGCAAAGGTGGGGCTGGAGACCGGGTCGGTGCAGCCCAGCCCCTCGGCAATGCCCTGGCACAGCGCGGTCTTGCCGGCGCCCAGCCCGCCGGTAAAGGTGATGAGCGCGCCGGGGTACAGCCGGGCAGCCAGGCTGCGGCCCAGCGCGACGGTCTCCCCGCGGCTGTGGGTACTATATTCTTCCATACGGCGCATACTCCTTTATGGGGGGCGGGCCGCCGCGCGCAAAATGGCGGCGGGCAGCCTCGTAGTATAAACAAGTTCGAACCGATTATAGCACAGTTCTGCCGGTTCGTCGATTCCACTGCCGATTATACCGCACCGGGCCGGCTTTGTAAAATTTTTGCGCAAAGCTGGCGAAACCGGGCGGCAGACAGTATAATGAAAATGCGATATTCTGCCCGGCTGCACCCTGCGCACTGGCGCGGCGGCAGCGGGCTTTGCGGGAAAGAAGGTATACCCATGCTTGATCTGATGCGCCGCTATGCCAGGCGGGCGGATCTGCCGTTTCTTGCGCTGTGCGCGGTGTGCTCGGCCATCAGCGTGGTGGTGCTGGTCAGCGTGGGGCAAAGCCAGCTGGGCGGCTCCAACAACAAGGCGTCGGTGCAGCTGATCGCCAGCCTGCTGGGGGTCATGCTGGCCGTTATCATGTCCACGGTGGACTACCGCACGCTGGCCCGCGCCTGGCCGCTGCACGCGGCGGTGGCCTGGGGGCTGGTGCTGCCCACGCTGTTCCTGCACAATTTCCGCGCCGGGTTTTTGACCATTGGCTACGATGCGGGCGGCACCTCCAACTACAGCTGGTATCGGGTGGGCGGCATGACCTTCCAGCCCACCGAGCTTGCCAAGATCAGCTTTGTGCTGACGCTGGCCTGGCACCTGGAACGGGTGCGCGGCCGGGTGAACAAGCCGCTCAACCTGCTGGCCCTGCTGGCGCACATTCTGCTGCCGGTGCTGGCCATCCACATCCAGGGCGACGACGGCACCGCGCTGGTGTTTCTGGGCATCGGGCTGGTGATGCTGTTTGCGGGCGGGCTGTCCCCCTGGCTGGTGGGCGGCGCGGCCGGCTGCGCGGTGGGCGGCGGCGCGCTGCTGCTGGCACTGAAACCGGATATCCTGAAAGGCTACCAGTTCAAACGCATCCTGGCGGTGCTGAACCCGGCCGACCCGGCGCTGGCGGACTTTACCTACCAGCAGAACAAGGGGGCCATGGCCATCGGCACCGGCGGCCTGACCGGGCAGGGGCTGTTTACCGGCGAGCATATCTTTGTGCCCAACGCCTGGAACGATTTTATCTACAGCTACCTGGCCAACGTGCTGGGCTTTTTGGGCGCGGCGGCGGTGCTGATTTTGCTGTTTGCCATTGCCGCCCGCACGCTGACCACCGCGCTGCACAGCCCCGACGCGCTGGGCCGCTACATCTGCGTGGGCATTTTTGCGGCGCTGTTTTTGCAGACCGTCATCAACATCGGCATGAACCTGCAGGTGCTGCCGGTCATCGGCGTGACACTGCCGTTCTTCTCGGCCGGCGGCTCCAGCGTGGTGATGATGTACCTGTGCGTGGGGCTGGTGCTCAGCGTATCGCTGCACACCCGCCGCACCGCCGGCCTGGCGGAGGAGCTGGACTGAAAAGCCCCGCGCCGCTGATACGGAAATCACAAGACAAAAATGACCGCTGTCTCCCGGTTTGGGAGGCAGCGGTCATTTTATTCGTCGTACTCCAGCACTGCTTTGATCATGGCAAGGGCAAGCGCCTGTTTGCCGGGGGAAACCTCTTTCCAGAGCGTTTCGATCTCCCGGATGGCGGTGATCTCGTTGCCGCCCAACTCGTCCTGCAAGAGATAATCCGGCGATATTTTCAGCGTCCGGCAGATGTCGATGAATACCGGCAGGCTGGGCATTTTTGCGCCGCCCTCGATCTGCCGAAGGTATGTTGCATTGATATGGCACAGTTCCGAAAGCCGGTCGGCGGTAAAGCCCCGGTCCTTCCTCACAGCGTTGATCCGCTTTCCTAACCCGTTCTTTTCCATGATCCGCCTTTCTCTGCCGCCGCCAGATTCAGAAAATGCCAAAACCGCGGCCGGCGGCCGCACCGCCCTGTCACCGTGCTTCCCTGTCCAAACTGCGGTACTGCAATACCTCGGACAGGTGGGCGGCGGTGATGGTCTCGCTGTGGGCCAGGTCGGCGATGGTACGTGCCACCCGCAAAATGCGGTCGTAGGCGCGGGCGCTGTAGCCCATCCGCTCAAAAGCGCCGCGCAAAAGCCGCTCGGCGCCGGCGTCCATCCGGCAGTACCGGCGCAGCAGGTTGCCCGGCAGGTCGGCGTTGCAGCGCACCCCCAGCCCGGCGTACCGCTCGGCCTGGACGCGCCGGGCCTCCGCCACGCGGGCGCGGATGTCGGCGGTGGGCTCGCCGCCCCGGTCGGAGGCCAGCGCGTCATATTCCACCGGCTGCACCCCGATGTGCAGGTCGATGCGGTCCAGCAGCGGCCCCGAAATGCGGTGCCGGTACTGCTCCACCATGACAGGGGTGCAGGTGCAGGCGCGGGTGGGATGGCCCAGGTAGCCGCACTTGCAGGGGTTCATGGCGGCGGCCAGCATAAACCGGCAGGGGAACGCCGCGCTGCCGTGCACCCGGCTGACGGTGACCACCCGGTCCTCCAGCGGCTGGCGCAGGGCTTCCAGCGCCTCGCGGGAGAATTCCGGCAGCTCGTCCAGAAACAGCACGCCGTTGTGGGCCAGGCTGACCTCGCCGGGGCGGGGCACCGTGCCGCCGCCGGACAGCGCCGACGCGCTGGTGGTGTGGTGCGGGCTGCGGAAAGGCCGCGCCTTCAAAAGTCCGCCGCCCGGCAAAAGCCCGGCGACCGAGTAAATGGCGGTGGTCTCCAGCGCCTCTTCATAGCTCATGGGCGGCAGGATGCCCGGCAGCCGCTTGGCCAGCATGCTCTTGCCGGTGCCCGGCGGGCCTACCAGCAGGATGTTGTGCCCGCCCGCGGCGGCCACTTCCAGCGCCCGGCGGGCTTCCTCCTGGCCGCGCACGTCGGCAAAATCGGGGCCGCGCCACTGGCCGTCGGCGTCGTAAACGGCGGGCAGGGTGGGGCAGAGCGGCGCCGACCCGGTCAGGTGGGCGGCCACCTGGCGGGCGGTGCGGGCGGCGTAGACGGTCAGGCCCTCCACCGCGGCGGCCTCCTCGGCGTTCTCGGCGGGGACAAACAGCTCCTGCACGCCGCTGCGCGCCGCGGCCAGCGCCATGGGCAGCACGCCCGCCACCGGCCGCAGCGTGCCGTCCAGGCTCAGCTCGCCCACAAAGGCCTGCTGCGGGCCGGGCGCAGGCAGGGGGCCCTCGGCGGCCAGGATGCCCAAAAAGATGGGCAGGTCGTACACCGGTCCGGTCTTGCGCACATCGGCGGGGGACAGGTTGACGGTGATGCGGCTGGCGGGCCAGGGGTACTGCAGGTTTTTGACGGCGCTGCGCACCCGCTCGCTGCTCTCTTTGACGGCGGAATCCGGCAGGCCCACAATGGCAAACTGCGGCAGCCCGCCGGAGGTATCCACCTCCACGCCCACCGCGTAGCCCTGCAGCCCGCTGACGCCAAAACTCATCACCCTGGCAAACATAGACACGTCCTCCTGTGCGGCGTGCAGACGCGCCGCTTTCTCGATCCGGCGGCCGTCCGTCCGGCCTGCCGGCATTTGTTTGACCCGGCGCACCTGCCCGGCCGCCGCGTCACTGAAGCCCCACCGCAAACACCGCCAGCGCCGCCAGCGGCAGCACGGTCCAGCCGATGTACCGGCTGGCCAGTTCCCACTCGGACGGTTCGGCAAGCTCGGCGTTGCGGATCTGAAAGCGCAGCCCCCAGCGGAACAGCTCGTCGGCAAACAAAATGGAAACCGCCGTTGCAATGCACAGGAGCACGCCGCAGAACCAGCCGGCCCAGCTGCCCTTGTGGGTCAGCGCGGGGCCGGTGGCCAGGTCGATCAGCGTGGCAGCCGAGGGCGCCATGCCGTCGATCTCGTTGCCGGCTGCATCGGTCAGCACCCCGTCAAAGGCGATCGAAAGGCCAAGGTCCGCCAGGCTGCCGTCCGTGTTGTACAAAAAGACCGTGCCGCTGCCGCGCAGCATGCCGCCGCGGAAAAGCAGCTCCCCGTCCCGGCGCAGCTCCACGCCGGTCATGACGTCGGCCGCACCGCCCGGCGGCAGGGCGGACGGGTCCTGCCGCACGGTGTAGGGGCCGTAGCTGCGGCTGCCGTACCGGAAGGTCACCGTGCCGTTCTCCTGCACGGCAAAGGCAGCCTGCTGCCCCCGGATGCTGCCTGCGTATACCGTGCCGCCGTTTTCCTGCCGGGGCAGCAGCAGGGCGCCCTGGTAGGCATAGCCCCTGCGGGAGAGGGTAACGGGGTACAGCACGCTGAACACCAGCACCATGGCGGCCAGCACAAGCAGGACGCCTTTCTGGTACCGGTCCAAACGCCGGAGTCTCTCCAAAACCGACACCGCCTTTCGGTCAAAGCGCATGGCATTGACGCTTTTTTCCATTCTACCACATTTCCGCAGGCGTGGAAATAGCGTGTTTTGCGCCCGCGGCGGCAGCGGCGGGGCGGGCGGGAAGATGGTATTCCGGGCCGTCCCGGCGGGGCGGCGTTCTGCGGCCTTTTGAAGGCCTTGCCCGGCAAAAAGCGGCGAAACGCCCCGAATGTTGCCCTATGCAAACGGTTTGGCCCGCCGTTTTCGCCTTTTCGATTGACAACGCCCGCCAACCTTGGTATAGTTAATCTGTAACGGTGAATTTTACCAGAAAATTTCACTACTTGGAAAGCGAAGGTGTTACAAATGTATAAAGAAATGTACGAGCGGTGGCTTGCCGCCGATCTGGACGACGCCGACCTTAAGCCGGAACTGGAAAGCATCCGTGAGGACGACGCGGCCATCCAGGACCGCTTTGCGGTGGCGCTGAAGTTCGGCACCGCCGGCCTGCGCGGCGTCATCGGCGCCGGCACCAACCGCATGAACGTCTATGTGGTGCGCCAGGCCACCCAGGGCCTTGCCAACTGGGTCAAGACCCAGGGCGGCAGCCAGACCGTCGCCATCAGCTACGACAGCCGCATCAAGAGCGACCTGTTCGCCCATACGGCCGCCGAGGTGCTGGCCGCCAACGGCATCCATGTCCGCATCTACAAGGCACTGATGCCGGTGCCTGCGCTTTCCTTTGCCACCCGCTACTACCAGTGCAACGCGGGCATCATGGTCACCGCCAGCCACAACCCCGCCAAGTACAACGGCTACAAGGCCTACGGCCCGGACGGCTGCCAGATGACCGACGAAGCCGCCGACATCGTCTACGCCGAGATCCAGAAAACCGATATTCTCACCGGCGCCAAGACCATGCCCTTTGCCGAGGGCATGGCCCAGGGCCTGATCGAGTATGTGGGCGACGACTGCATCCGCGCGCTGTACGACGCCATCGAGGCCCGCTCCATCCGGCCCGGCATCTGCAAGACCGCCGGCCTGAAGCTGGTCTACAGCCCGCTGAACGGCAGCGGCCTGGTTCCCGTGACCACCGTTCTGGGCGAGATCGGCATCAGCGACATCACCATCGTGCCGGAGCAGAAGGACCCGGACGGCAACTTCCCCACCTGCCCCTATCCCAACCCCGAAATTTTCGAGGCCCTCAAGCTGGGCCTGGAGCTGGCCGAAAAGGACGGCGCCGACCTGATGCTGGCCACCGACCCCGACGCCGACCGTGTGGGCATCGCCGTCAAGTGCAAGGACGGCAGCTACGAGCTGCTGACCGGCAACGAGGTGGGCGTGCTGCTGCTGGACTACATCTGCGCCGGCCGCATCGAGCAGGGCACCATGCCCAAGGACCCGGTCATGTGCAAGTCCATCGTCTCGACCCCGCTGGCCGATAAAGTCGCCGAGCATTACGGCGTCGAGTGCCGCAACGTGCTGACCGGCTTCAAGTGGATCGGCGACCAGATCGCCAAGCTGGAGGCCGCCGGCCAGGTGGACCGCTTTATCTTTGGCTTTGAGGAGAGCTACGGCTATCTGGCAGGGCCCTACGTCCGCGACAAGGACGCCATCATCGGCAGCATGCTGATCTGTGAGATGGCCGCCTATTACCGTTCGAAGGGCAGCTCCATCAAGGAGGAGCTGGACCGCATCTACGCCCAGTACGGCCGCTACCTGAACAAGGTGGACAGCTTTGAGTTCCCCGGCCTGTCCGGCATGGACAAGATGGCCGGCATCATGGCCGGCCTGCGCGCCGACCCGCCCAAGGAGTTTGCCGGCGACAAGGTCGTCAAGGTGGTGGACTACCAGAAGCCGGAGGAGACCGGCCTGCCCGCCGCCAACGTGCTGATCTACACGCTGGAAAGCGGCTCCACCGTGGTGGTGCGCCCCTCCGGCACCGAGCCCAAGATCAAGACCTACTTCACCACGCTGGGCAAGGACCTGGCCGAGGCCCAGGCCAAGAAGGACGCCCTGGCCGAGGCACTCAAGCCGATCCTGGCGTAAGGGAATATCCCGCCGCCGCGGCGCATTATGTTTTTGGTTCAGCGGGGGCTGCAAGGTTTGCAGCCCCCGCTGTTTGCATGCAAAGAATTAACGATTAACATTAAAAAATTATTGACAAATGCGAATCATCCTGATACGATATCAGTGAGGTGAGGACCATGAAAATGCTGAAACCGTTGTTGAATGAAAGGTTTGTCCGGAAGGCCGCGTCCTTCCTGCAGGCTGCCTGCTGGCTGGCCATCTGCTTTTTTGCACTGGTCACAGTGCTGGCCTGCCTGGGGCGGCAGCAGTTTACGCTGGTGACAAGCACGGATGTGTACGAAGGGGCCATTTATGCGGAACGGGACCAGGGGTGGCTCTCTCATAGCTTTACCGTGACAGCCAGTGACAGTATCCGCGTTACAGCCAACAGCGATGACGGGGTCGATCTGGCCACGCACATCGGCCTTACGCTGATGTTTGCGGCGCAGGCGCTGACAGGGATGGCGGGGTACTGGCTTTTGAGCCGAGTGTTTGCCAATATCGCGCAGGGCAGGATTTTTGTCGAGCAAAACGCCCGCGGCCTGCTTGGCTACGGCCTGCTGCAAATCTATGCCGTGTTTCTCCTGCCGTTTGTAAAGCTGCTGATCTGCAATCTTGCCAATCTGGTTTCGGACAGTCAAATCGCGGCGTGGTCGGTTCAAATCGGGCCGGACAAGCTGTTCCCCAGCATTGCGTTTCTGGTGGCGGCGTACATCATCCATTACGGCATCACACTGCAGGATGAGGTGGACCACACGCTATGATCGTCATACGTCTGGACCGGGTCCTGGCGGACCGCAAAATGAAGCTGAACCAGCTGGCGGAGCTGGTGGGCATCTCCAACGTCAATCTTTCTTACCTGAAAACCGGCAAGGTGCGGGCGATCCGTTTCAGCACGCTGGACGCCATCTGCCATGTGCTGCACTGCCAGCCGGGGGATATCCTGGAGCATGTGGAGGAGGACGAGCCGCCCGCACCGGAGCAGGAATAAGGCTGTCCCACAACAGGCTGTCCCCGCTGCCAACGGGGCGGCCTGTTGCCTTTTTGGCGCAGCGTGTGCGGCGGACAGCTCATGCAAAATCTGCGTAAAATCGATGTAAAAGTGCATCCGCTGCCGTTGACGGGGGCAAATGGCCGCCTTACAATAAAAATAACAGCGGCGGGCGGTGCTGCCCGCTGCCGGGACCGGCCCGGACGCAAAACGGGAACAGGACAGCCCCGCCCGGCGGGGCGCACAGGAAAGGAGCCTGACATGAAGCGGAAAAAACTGCTGGCCATGCTGGCGGCGGCCGTGCTTGTGGCGGCCATGCCGGCCGCCGCATACGCGCAGCCGGACGCGGCAGGGAAGACGTCCGTCGCCCGGCAGCCGTCGCTGCTGGACTGCGTGGACTTTGCAGACTACGAGGCAGCCTTTGACCTGGGGCAAACGGAGAAAGAAACGGACGGCGGCCAAACCGAGCGGTATGACGGGGTGTCCTATTTCGGCAATCAGGAGATCGAGCTGGAGGGCCGGACACTGGAGGTCGGCGCGGCGTCCGTTGAGCAGCACCCGGCCGGGTTTGCGGCGTCGGAGGACGGCTGCTCCGGCGGCAGCCACAGGGGCAAGGTGTACGACAGCCCCGTGACAGCGACAAGGGCCCATGCCCAGGCGGAAGCCCATCCGTCTACCTGTATGGTGGTCTATACCCGGTACTGGCACTGCACGGAATGCGGCACCATCGGCCGGGAGGAGGCGACCCACGGCATTTGGTGCGAGAGCGCCGAAACCGGCGGCGACCCCGCCCTGCCGACCGCGGAAACCACGGCCTGAAGGCCCCGCCGCCCCGCTTTTGCGCCCTTTGCAAAAAAACTTGACTTTCCGCCGCGGGTCTGCTATACTGCTATGGCAATCGTTCACGAAGGCTGCTCCGCTCGCACAGGATGGCGGGCGCTGGTAGCCGAAATCCGGAGATTGTGATGAGCACATATATCAAGTATGGCTCCCGAAGTCATGATCGAGAAAGAGGTGAAAACCATGAAGCAGGGCATCCATCCCAAATACGTTGACTGCACCATCACCTGCGCCTGCGGCAACGTCATCCAGACCCGCTCCACCAAGCCGGAGATCCGTGTCGAAGTTTGCAGCAAGTGCCACCCGTTCTACACCGGCAAGCAGAAGCTGGTGGACACCGGCGGCCGTGTCGAGCGTTTCAAGCGCCGCTACAACCTGGGCAAGTGATTCGAATAACCAAAACGGCGGTGCCGCAGAACCTAAAGTCTGCTGCACCGCTTTTCGTCGTATGCCGGCCCCGCCGCCAAAAGGAGACGCCATGCCAGACTACCGCACCATCGAGGGGACCTCGGCCTATACCTACGAGGAAAAACGCAGCCGGTTTATCGCCACCGCCGCCTTTGCCGACACCGAGGACAAGGCCCTGGCGGTGCTGGAGCACGTCCGCGCCGCCAACCGCACCGCCCGCCACAACGTCTATGCCTATGTGCTGCGCCAGGGCGGCCGCACCCGCTACTCGGACGACGGCGAACCCGCCAAGACCGCCGGTACCCCGGTGCTGGAGGCCATCGGCCACGCGGGGCTGTCCGACGTGATCGTGGTGGTCACCCGGTATTTCGGCGGCATCCTGCTGGGCACCGGCGGGCTGGTGCGGGCCTACACCGCGGCGGCGTCAGGGGCGCTGGCCGCCGCCCGCATCGTCACCATGCGGCAGGTGGTGCGCTGCCGGGTGCGCCTGCCCTACGCCCGGTTCGAGCAGGCCCAGCGGCTGGTGGCCGCCGCCGGCGGCCGGCTGGAGGACCCCGTCTACGACGACGCCGTGACCCTGTGCTGGAAAATGCCCGCCGGCACCGAGGCGCCGCTGTGCGCCGCGCTGGGCGAGCTGACTCGCGGGGATGCCCAGGTGCAGGTCTCCCCGCCGGAATACGCGGCGTTTTGACAGGAGATTTGCCGCCGGCCCGCCCCCAAAATGCCCCTGTCCGCCGCGGCGGAGAAAAAAATCAGAAAAAATTTAAAATTTTCACAAGCGTTTTTTGGATTTTTATCGTATTTATAAAATAGAGGCCCCAAACAGGCCTCCCAGGCTGCCGAAAAGCAGGGGCGCGACGCCGCACTGCCGCCGCGCTGCAGGGAAGTTACAGCTGCCGCATCGCCGGGGAAGGAGAACGCATGAACACCATACGGGAACAGACCGAGACGCTCGAGCGCCTGACCCTCAGCCGCTATGCGGCCCTGAGCCAGGCAAGCCGGGGCCGCCGCCGGCCGGAGCCGCCCGACCCCATGCGGCCCTGCTACCAGCGGGACCGGGACCGCATCATCCACTGCAAGGCGTTCCGCCGGCTCAAGCAAAAGACCCAGGTCTTTCTCTCGCCGGAGGGCGACCATTACCGCACCCGGCTGACCCACACGCTGGAGGTGGCGCAGATCGCCCGCACCATCGCCCGCGCCCTGCGCCTGAACGAGGACCTGACCGTGGCCATCGCCCTGGGGCACGACCTGGGGCACACCCCCTTCGGCCATGCGGGCGAGCGCGCGCTGGATCAGCTGTGCCCCGGCGGCTTTGCCCATTACCGGCAGAGCCTGCGTGTGGTGGACGTGCTGGAAAAGGAGGGCAGGGGGCTGAACCTTTCGTGGGAGGTGCGCAACGGCATCGTCACCCACACAAAGGGGGCCTGGGCCCGCACCATGGAGGGCCGCACCGTGCGCATCGCCGACCACATCGCCTTCCTCAACCATGACATCGAGGACGCCGTCTCGGCCGGCGTGCTGGACGCCGCCGCCCTGCCCGGCGAGGCCACCCGCGTGCTGGGTGTCACCAAAAGCCAGCGCATCACCACCATGATCACCGACCTGGTGGCCCACAGCCCGCGGGATACCCTGCAGTTTTCGCCGGAGGTGGAGGGCGCCTACAACACCCTCAAGGACTTTATGTATGCCACCGTCTATGTGGACAAGGAGGCCAAGCGGGAGGAGAAAAAGGTGGACAAGCTGGTGGGCGCCCTGTACGAGCGCCTGTGCGCCGAGCCCGACCTGATGCCCAACTTTTATTTGCAGATCAGCTTCAACGAGGGGATCGACCGCGCCGTGGCCGACTACATCAGCGGCATG
This sequence comes from Candidatus Gemmiger stercorigallinarum, assembly GCA_019119495.1. Lineage (GTDB taxonomy): Bacteria > Bacillota > Clostridia > Oscillospirales > Ruminococcaceae > Gemmiger > Gemmiger stercorigallinarum. The sequence continues at coordinate 83,226 of DWWX01000021.1, forward strand.
AGCGACGAGTTCGCCACCCACCTGTTCGAGGAGCTGTTCGTCCCCAAAAAATGGGCGGTGCTGTAAGGCGCCGCCGGCTGCTGCTGGCCGCGGCGGTGCTGCCGGCATTGCTGGCGCTGCTGGCGGTGCTGGTGCTGGGCAAAGTCCTGCAGCCCAATCTGCTGCTGGCGCGGCGCTACCCGGTATGGGGCGTGGATGTCTCTCGCTATCAGGGGACGGTGGACTGGCAGAAGATGGCGGAGCAGGGCGTCGGGTTTGCTTTTATCAAGGCGACCGAGGGCAGCGGGACGGTGGACGGGCAGTTCGAGGCCAATTTCCGCGGCGCGGCCGAGGCGGGCATCCCGTCCGGGGCGTACCATTTTTTCAGCTTTGACAGTGCGCCGGAAGCCCAGGCGGAACATTTTATCGGGACGGTCGGGGCGCTGTCCGGGCGGCTGCCGCCGGTGGTGGACGCCGAGTATTACGGCGGCTACTTTGCCGACCCGCCTCCAAAGGAAACGGTGCGCCGGAACCTGCGCAGGCTTTTGGAGCTGCTGGAGGCCGAGTACGGCGCAGCGCCCATCCTGTATACGACCTATCCCTTTTACATCCGCTATCTCCGCGGCGCGTTCGACGATGTGCCGCTCTGGCTGCGCAATGTGTACACGCCGCCGCTGCCCGGACAGGAATGGCTGTTCTGGCAATACACCGACACCGCCCGCCTGGACGGCTACGACGGCGAAGAACCAAACATCGACCGGAATGTGTTCTCCGGCAGCAGGCAGCAGCTGCAAGCCCTGCTGCTGCCCTGACGGCACGACGGGAAGGAGGTGCCCGCAATGATCCCCCATGAATACGTGCAGGAGGTCGTCCGCCGCAACGACATCGCCGACGTGGTCGGCCAGTATGTGCAGCTGCGGCGGCGGGGGCGCACCTGCACGGGGCTGTGCCCCTTCCACAACGAAAAGACGCCCTCTTTTGTGGTTTACCCCGAAACGCAGAGCTTTTACTGCTTTGGCTGCGGCGCCGGCGGGGACGTCATCACCTTCGTGCGCAAAATCTCCAACCTGGGCTATGTGGAGGCGGTCAAGCAGCTGGCCTCCCGCGCCGGCATGCCCTTGCCGGAGGAGGAAGACCAGGAAAGCCGCCGCCGCAGCCGCCTGCTGGAGATCAACCGCTGCGCCGCCCGCTATTTTTTCGAGCAGCTCAACGCCCCCACGCCGGAGGCGGGCGCCGCCCGCGGCTACTGGCGGCAGAAACGCGGCCTGTCCGACGCGGCCATCCGCCGGTTCGGGCTGGGCTATGCGCCGGACAGCTTTACCGGGCTTCTGCACTACCTCAAGCGCCGCGGATTTTCAGAGCCGGAGCTGGAGGAGTCCGGCCTGGTCAAGCGCAGCGCCAAGGGTAACCTGTACGATATCTTCCGACACCGGGTCATGGTGCCCATCATCGACGTGCGGGGCAACATCATCGCCTTTGGCGGCCGCGTGCTGGACGACTCCAAGCCCAAGTACATCAACAGCCCCGAAACGATGGTCTACAAAAAGTCCCGCACGCTGTTCGCCCTCAACGTGGCCAAAAAGTCCCCCTCCAAGCGGTATATCCTGTGCGAGGGCTACATGGACGTTATCAGCATGCACGAGGCCGGCTTTGACACCGCCGTCTGCGCCTGCGGCACCGCCCTGACCGCCGAACAGGTCAAGCTGCTGACCGAGTACGCCGACGAGGTGGTGCTGAGCTACGACTCGGACGAGGCCGGCCAAAAGGCCACCGAGCGCAGCCTGGGGCTGTTTGCCAGCACCAACCTGCGGGTCAAGGTGCTCTCCATCCCCGGCGCCAAGGACCCGGACGAGTACATCAAAAAATACGGCCGGGACCGGTTCGAGGCGCTGCTGGAAGGCACCGCCAACCCCACCGAGTTTGAGCTGAACAAGCTGCGCGGCCAGTTTGATTTGAAATCGGACGGCGGCCGGATGGAGTACCTCAACCGCGCGGTGGGGATCCTGGCGGGCAACCCCAACCCGGTGGCGCAGGACGTTTACGCCGGCCGCCTGGCCGAGGAGACCAACGTCAGCAAGACCGCGATCTTGAACCAGCTGAAGACGGCGCAGCGCACCGCCGGCCGCAAAGCCTACCGCAGGCAGCAGCGGGAACTGGCGGGGCAGGGGATAGCCGGGACCATCCGGGTGCCCTACGACAAGGGCGGCGACGGGGCGCTGGGGGCGGCGTCCGCCGGCCGGCAGCTGGTGGCCGCCATGATCAAGGACCCCGACACCATCCCCTATATCCGGCAGCACCTGACGCCGGACGACCTGATCCTGCCGGAGATGCAGCAGGCCGCCAGGGCCATCTGGCAGCTGGCGGACGCCGGCCAGCCGGTCAACCTGACCAGCATCGGCCCGCTGGTGGACGAGGGCGTGCTGCCCCAGCTTTCGATGGTGCTGGCCCAGAACATCGACCTGACCCCCGCCCGGCGGGACATCGATATGTACCTGGAGCGCATCCGCCAGGCCAGGCCCAAAAGCGCCCAGGCCGGCAAGACCAGCGATGACGAGTTCCGCCGCCTGTTCAATTCCATCCGGCAGGAAAAGACCGCCGGGGAGGAACCCGGCTAGACATCCCCCGGCTGCCTGCCGGCAGCCTCAGCGTGTCGGAGACCGACCGGGCCGCAGGCCCGGATCTTAAGCCGGAGATTGTCCGCCGACGGAGACAGATTTTAACTTTTCGACGATCTGCGGCTGCCTGCCGGCAGCCTTTTGACAGAACCTGTTCAAGCGCGGCGCGCCGCCGCAAAGACCGCCCATCGGGCAAGAACATCCAAAGGAGAATGTACTTATGGCAGAAAAGAAAAATGCAGTCCGTGAACTGATCGAGAACGGCCGCCGCAACGGCAAGGTGACCGCCAGCGAGATCAACGACGCAATGGAGGACAGCTCCTTCGACGTGGACCAGATGGAAAAGCTGTACGAGTCTCTGGAGAGCCACGGCATTGAGGTCATCGACGACGAGCCTGCCGCCGACGCGGTGGAGGCCGCCCTGACTGAGAACAGCGCGGACGAGTTTGAGGACACCCTCTCGGCCGAGGGCGTCACCATCGACGACCCGGTCAAGGTCTACCTGAAAGAGATCGGCCGCGTGCCGCTGCTGACCCCCGACGAGGAGGTGCAGCTGGCTTTGGACATCAAGGAGGGCGGCCCCAAGGGCGAGCGCGCCAAGCAGCGCCTGTCGGAAGCCAACCTGCGCCTGGTGGTCTCCATCGCCAAGCGGTATGTGGGCCGCGGCATGCAGTTTTTGGACCTGATCCAGGAGGGCAACCTGGGCCTGATCAAGGCGGTGGAAAAGTTTGACCACACCAAGGGGTTCAAGTTCTCCACCTACGCCACCTGGTGGATCCGCCAGGCCATCACCCGCGCCATTGCCGACCAGGCCCGCACCATCCGCATCCCGGTGCATATGGTCGAGACCATCAACAAGGTCAAAAAGGTGTCCAGCCAGCTGCTGCACGAGAACGGCCACGAGCCTTCCGCCGAGGAGATCGCCGAACGGCTGGAGATGCCGGTGGACAAGGTGCGCGAGATCATGCGCGTGGCCCAGGAGCCGGTCAGCCTGGAGACCCCCATCGGCGAGGAGGAGGACAGCCACCTGGGCGACTTTATCCCCGACGACGAGGCCCCCGTCCCCGCCGAGGCCGCCAGCCAGACCCTGCTGAAGGAGCAGCTGGCCGAGGTGCTGAAAACCCTGACCCCCCGCGAGGAGAAGGTGCTGCGCCTGCGCTTTGGCCTGGAGGACGGCCGTCCCCGCACGCTGGAGGAAGTGGGCAAGGAGTTCAACGTCACCCGCGAGCGCATCCGCCAGATCGAGGCCAAGGCGCTGCGCAAGCTGCGCCACCCCAGCCGCAGCAAAAAGCTGCGCGACTTTTTGGATTGATCGGCGCGCCCGCGCCTGCGCATAAGAGACAAGCCGACGGAGAAGGCTTCCGGGTATCTGCCAGCCCGGGGCCTTCTCTTTTTTTGCGGGCGGCGGCAGATGAGCGCCCGCTGTCCGTCAGGACCCTACGCAGGGGCTTGCGGCGGCTTATCATCCCCGGCGGTGGCCCTGTATTGTAGGGCGGGCGTTCACACCCGCCGGAAAGGTCTGCGCTGGCCCGGAAGGATATTGGCAAGGCAGAGCGCCGCACCCCTCCGTCTGCGCCTTGCGGCGCATCCACCTCCCCTTACAGGGGAGGCTTTGCAAACAGATCCCCCCAAAAAGGCTCTCCTGCAAGGGGAGCTGGCGGCAAAGCCGCCTGAGGGGTGCATTGCCGGCTTGCGGCGGAGATAACTTGTAAAGTTCGGCAGGGCTATGCCCCGCATCCGTAGTCCCGGGACGATGCTTGCATCGTCCCGGGACCCCGCCACGCCGCAAACCCCAGGCGGCGGGCGAAAACGCCCGCCCTACATTGTGGCCGGGAACGGGCGGCGACAGATGAGTGCCCGCTGTCCGTCAGGCCCGCCGGCGGGCCGATGAAAATCATCGGTCCCTACGCAGGGGCAGCGGCGGCCTGCTTTCCCCGGTTATGCCGCCCGTATGCCCTGTATTGTAGGGCGGGCGTTCACGCCCGCCGGAAAGGTCTGCGCCGGCCCGGAAGGATATTGGCAAGACGGAGCGCCGCACCCCTCCGCCTGCGCCTTGCGGCGCATCCACCTCCCCTTGCAGGGGAGGCTTTTGGGGGTCTGCCGTTTGAAAGGCTCCCCTGCAAGGGGCTGCGGAGTCGAGCGCCGCCTGCGGCGGAGAAAGCGAGACGGAGCAGGTGCAGCGGTCGCAGAATGCAAGCATGCTTCAGCATGCGCCGCGTGATGCGGGCACCGCAAACCGGTAATGGCGGCAAAGCCGCCTGAGGGGTGCATTGCCGGCTTGCGGCGGAGATATCCCACAAAGCCCGGCAGCAACCCTGCCCGCTACCACATCCGCCGGGATTTGTCAAGCCCGGCGGCCGGCGGGAGTGTTGCCAAAATGCCCATACCGCCCGGCAAAATCGGATTTGTCAAGCCCCGATTTTGGGCGGCGGCACAGCAATTTGACCAAAATCATCACACTTTGCCGGGCGTTCGATGCAAAATGGAAATTTCCGCCCGAATGCCGAAAAACCGCTTGACAATGCGGGTTGGATGGGGTATACTGGCCTAGTATCACAAAAATGGAATAGAGCGCCCTAAAGGCAGTTGGCTGTGCAAGCGAAGTCGAAAAGTTTGTACAAAACGACGAAGATTTGGCCTGCCCTTCCGCTGGTTTGAAGCCGCTTTGACCAGTTTGGTGCAAAACTGAAACAAAACGGCCGCCCTGCGCGTTCCCGTGCGGATAAGCGCGGCGTGCGGCCGCGGCGTTTCAGCGGCGCCCCAGTCAATCTTGAGAATAGGAGTGGTTGCGTTTTATGGTAAAGGTCAGGCCCGTACAAAACGGCAGAACGACCCGAATGAGCTTCTCTCGGATCAACGAAGTCATCAATATGCCCAACCTGATCGAGATCCAGAAAAACTCGTACAACTGGTTCCTGGAGGAAGGCCTGCGCGAGGTGTTCCACGACATCGCCGCCATCGAGGACTACACCGGCAACCTGGTTCTGGAATTTATCGACTACCGCCTGGACAAGCACCCCAAGTATACCATTAAGGAGTGCAAGGAGCGCGACGCCACCTATGCGGCCCCGCTGTACGTCACCGCCCGGCTGTTCAACAAGCAGACCGGCGAGGTGAAGGAGCAGGAGATCTTCATGGGCGATTTCCCGCTGATGACCGACTCCGGCACCTTTATCTCCAACGGCGCCGAGCGTGTCATTGTCAGCCAGCTGGTCCGTTCCCCCGGCGTTTACTACGCCTCCACCAAGGACCGCACCGGCAAGGACCTGTTCACCGCCACCATGAACCCCAACCGCGGCGCCTGGCTGGAGTACGAGACCGACTCCTCCGACGTGTACTATGTCCGCATCGACAAAAACCGCAAGCTGCCCGTCACGGTGCTGCTGCGCGCGCTGGGCCTGGGCACCGACGAGCAGATCCGCCAGTTCTTCGGCGACTCGGAGCCCAAGATCAACGCCACGCTGGAGAAGGACACCACCCACTCCACCGAGGAAGGCCTGCTGGAAGTCTACCGCAAGCTGCGCCCCGGCGAGCCCCCGACGGTGGAAAGCAGCCGCAGCCATCTGGATGCGCTGTTCTTTGACCCCCGCCGTTATGACCTGGCCCGCTTTGGCCGCTACAAGATGAACAACAAGCTGGCGCTGGCCCGCCGCATCACCGGCCTGCGCGCCGGCGAGGATGTGATCGCCCCGCTGACCGGCGAGCTGCTGATCGCAAACGGCGAGAAGATCGACCGCGCCAAGGCCGAGGAGATCGACGCCGCCGGCGTCACCCGCATCAAGGTGCTGATCGACCAGAAGATGGGGGACCCGGTGCCCTTCATCGTCATCTCCAACGGCTGTGTGGACGCCCAGCCCTTCTTCGGCTTCGACGTGGAGAAGGAGGCCGGCATCAACGAGCGCGCCAGCCTGGCCGGCATCCGCGAGATCCTGGACGCCACCTCCAACCCGGAGGAGCAGAAGGAGCTGCTGCGCAAAAACCGCGACAAGCTGATCAGCCGCACCGTCACGGTGGACGATATCTTCGCCTCGGTCAACTACATGCTGGGCCTGGACCACGGCGTGGGCACCACCGACGAGATCGACCACCTGGGCAACCGCCGCGTGCGCAGCGTGGGCGAGCTGCTGCAGAACCAGTTCCGCATCGGCTTCTCCCGCATGGAGCGTGTCATCCGCGAGCGCATGACCCTGCAGAACCAGGAGTCCGGCGAGATCACCCCCCAGAGCCTGGTCAACATCCGCCCCGTCGTGGCGGCCATCAAGGAGTTCATCGGCTCCAGCCCGCTGTCCCAGTTCATGGACCAGAACAACCCCCTGGCCGAGCTGACCCACAAGCGCCGCCTGTCCGCCCTGGGCCCCGGCGGCCTGTCCCGTGACCGCGCCGGTTTCGAGGTCCGCGACGTACACTACACCCACTACGGCCGCCTGTGCCCCATCGAGACGCCGGAAGGCCCCAACATCGGCCTGATCTCCTACCTGGCTACCTTTGCCAAGATCAACAAGTACGGCTTTATCGAGGCCCCCTACCGCAAGGTGGACAAGGGCACCGGCCATGTCACCGACGAGGTGGTCTACATGACCGCCGACGTGGAGGACGAGTACATCGTCGCCCAGGCCAACGAGCCGCTGGACGAGAACAACTGCTTTGCCCGTCCCCGCGTTTCCGGCCGCCACCGCGACGATATCCAGGAGTTTGCCCGCGAGCAGGTGGACTTTATGGACGTTTCGCCCCGGATGATGGTCTCGGTGGCCACCGCGTCCATCCCCTTCCTGGAAAACGACGACTGCAACCGCGCGCTGATGGGTTCCAACATGCAGCGCCAGGCGGTGCCCCTGATGGTCACCCAGCAGCCCATCGTCGCCACCGGTATGGAGTACAAGGCCGCCACCGACTCCGGCGTCTGCATCCTGGCCGCCCGGCCGGGCACCGTCGAGTACGTGGACGCCGAGAAGATCGTCGTCCGCTGCGAGGACGGCTCCGCCGATACCTATGAGCTGATCAAGTTCATGCGCTCCAACCAGGGCACCTGCAACAACCAGCGGCCCATCGTCGCTGTGGGCGACACCGTCAAGGCCGGCGAGGTCATCGCCGACGGTCCCGCCACCAAGAACGGCGAGATCAGCCTGGGCAAAAACGCGCTGGTCGGCTTTATGACCTGGGAGGGCTACAACTACGAGGACGCCGTCCTGCTCAACGAGAAGCTGGTGCGCGAGGACGTCTACACCTCCATCCACATCGAGGAGTACGAGACCGAGGCCCGCGAGACCAAGCTGGGACCTGAGGAGATCACCCGCGACATCCCCAACGTGGGCGACGACGCGCTGAAGGACCTGGACGACCGCGGCATCATCCGCATCGGCGCCGAGGTCACCGCCGGCGACATCCTGGTGGGCAAGGTCACCCCCAAGGGCGAGACCGAGCTGACCTCTGAGGAGCGCCTGCTGCGCGCCATCTTCGGCGAGAAGGCCCGCGAAGTGCGCGACACCTCGCTGCGCGTGCCCCACGGCGCCTACGGCATCGTGGTGGACGTCAAGGTCTTTACCCCCGACAACAGCGACGAGCTGCAGCCCGGCGTGCGCGAGCAGGTCCGCGTCTACATCGCCCAGAAGCGCAAGATCAGCGTGGGCGACAAGATGGCCGGCCGCCACGGCAACAAGGGCGTTGTCTCCCGCATTTTGCCGCAGGAGGATATGCCCTTCCTGCCCGACGGCACCCCGCTGGACATCGTGCTGAACCCCCTGGGCGTTCCGTCCCGTATGAACATCGGTCAGGTGCTGGAGGTCAACCTGGGCTACGTGGCCAAGGCGCTGGGCTGGAAGGTCCAGACCCCCGTCTTTGACGGCGCCCACGAGAGCGACCTGCAGGACTGCTTCAACGAGGCCCGCGAAAAGTGGCACACCGACAACGCGCCGGAGTACCCCACCAAGCTGGACCGCCTGATGGGCGAGAAGGGCCACATCATCGATTTCAGCAAGATCGACCTGACCGACGACGGCAAGACCACCGTTTACGACGGCCGCACCGGCGAGAAGTTCCCCTCCAAGGTCACGGTCGGCTATATGTACTACCTCAAGCTGCATCACCTGGTGGACGACAAGATCCATGCCCGCTCCACCGGCCCCTACAGCCTGGTCACCCAGCAGCCGCTGGGCGGCAAGGCCCAGTTCGGCGGCCAGCGTTTCGGCGAGATGGAGGTCTGGGCGCTGGAAGCCTACGGCGCCGCCTACACCCTGCAGGAGATCCTGACCGTCAAGTCCGACGACGTGGTGGGCCGCGTCAAGACCTACGAGGCCATCGTCAAGGGCGAGGCCGTGCCCAAGCCCGGCATCCCGGAGAGCTTCCGCGTGCTGCTGAAAGAGCTGCAGAGCCTGGGTCTGGACATCATCGTTCAGGACCACGAGGGCAACGAGGTCGATATGCGGCAGGAGTTTGACGACGACGACACCGGCTTTGACGCCCGCGACATCCCCATGGGCGACGACGTTCTGGTGGAAAGCGAATTGCAGGACGATTACAGCGTGCATGACGCCGATGACGGCTTTGGCAGCGACCTGGACGACGAGGACATGGAGCCCGGCGCCGACGACCTGGCCAGCATCGAGGATCTGTTCGACGGCGAATGACCGCCGCACCACGCGTTAAGTCTTGAGTGAAATGAGAGGGTTCGCTGAATGGAAAATAAAGAGTTCGCTTCGATCAAGATCGGCCTTGCTTCCCCGGACCAGATCCGTGCCTGGAGCTATGGCGAGGTCAAGAAACCCGAAACCATCAACTACCGCACCCTGAAGCCGGAGCGCGACGGCCTGTTCTGCGAGCGCATTTTTGGACCTACCAAGGACTGGGAATGCCACTGCGGCAAGTACAAGCGCATCCGCTACAAGGGCAAGATCTGCGACAAGTGCGGCGTCGAGGTCACCCGCGCCAAGGTCCGGCGCGAGCGCATGGGCCACATCGAGCTGGCCGCGCCGGTGTCGCACATCTGGTATTTCAAGGGCATCCCCAGCCGCATCGGCCTGATGCTGGACATCAGCCCCCGCCAGCTGGACAAGGTGCTGTACTTTGCCAACTATATCGTCACAGACCCCGGCTTTACCCCGCTGGAAAAGAAGCAGCTGCTGACCGAGCGCGAGTACCGCGAGATGCGGGAAAAGTACGAGGACACCTTTGAGGCCGGCATGGGCGCCGAGGCCATCCAGAAGCTGCTGGCCGAGATCGACCTGGAAGCTTTGTCCAAAGAGCTGCACGAGGAGCTGGAAAATGCCTCCGGCCAGAAGCGGGTCCGCCTGCTCAAGCGGCTGGAGTGCGTGGACGCCTTCCGCCTGTCCGGCCAGCGGCCGGAGTGGATGATCCTGACTGTCATCCCCGTGATCCCGCCGGATATCCGCCCCATGGTCCAGCTGGACGGCGGCCGCTTTGCCACCAGTGACCTGAACGACCTGTACCGCCGCGTCATCAACCGCAACAACCGCCTCAAGCGGCTGCTGGAGCTGGGCGCGCCGGACATCATCGTCCGCAACGAAAAGCGGATGCTGCAGGAGGCCGTGGACGCCCTGATCGACAACGGTCGCCGCGGCCGCCCGGTCACCGGCCCCAACAACCGTGCCCTCAAGAGCCTGTCCGACATGCTCAAGGGCAAGCAGGGCCGCTTCCGCCAGAACCTGCTGGGCAAGCGCGTCGACTATTCCGGCCGTTCGGTCATCGTCGTCGGCCCCGAACTGAAAATGTACCAGTGCGGCCTGCCCAAGGAGATGGCGCTGGAGCTGTTCAAGCCCTTTGTCATGAAGGACCTGGTGGAAAAAGGCATCGCCAGCAACATCAAGTCCGCCCGCAAGATGGTCGAGCGCGTCCGGCCGGAGGTCTGGGACTCGCTGGAAACGGTCATCAAGGGCCACCCGGTGCTGCTCAACCGCGCGCCCACCCTGCACCGCCTGGGCATCCAGGCCTTTGAGCCGGTGCTGGTGGAGGGCCACGCCATCAAGCTGCACCCGCTGGTCTGCACCCCCTTCAACGCCGACTTCGACGGCGACCAGATGGCCGTCCACCTGCCGCTGTCCACCGAGGCCCAGCGCGAAGCCCGCATGCTGATGCTGGCCTCCGGCAACCTGCTCAAGCCCTCCGATGGCGAGCCGGTCACCGTGCCCACGCAGGACATGATCCTGGGCAGCTACTACCTGACCATGGTCAACCCCGACGACATGGGTCACGGCAAGGTGTTCCGCGACGAGGCCGAGGCCCTGATGGCCAACGCCGAGGGCTACGTCACGCTGCAGGCGCCCATCAAGGTGCGCCGCACCATGGTGTTCGACGGCAAGGAGGAGAGCGCCCTGGTGGATACCACCGTGGGCAACATCATCTTCAACACCCCCATCCCGCAGGACCTGGGCTATGTGGACCGCACCGACCCCGCCCACAAGTTCGACTACGAGATCGGCTTCCAGGTCACCAAGAAAAAGCTGCCGGACATCATCAGCCGCTGCCTGACCAAGCACGGCACCAAGACCACCGCCATCATGCTGGACGCCATCAAGGCGCAGGGCTACAAGTATTCGACCCTGTCGGCCATCACCGTGGCGGTGCCCGACGCCATCATCCCCGATGAAAAGCCGGACATCCTGGCTGCCGCCGACAAAAAGGTGGAAAAGGTCACCAAGCAGTACAACCGCGGCCTGATCTCGGACGACGAGCGTTACAAAAAGACCGTCGACATCTGGCTGGACGCCACCGAGCAGGTCTCCACCGCGCTGTCCACCAACCTGAAACAGCACCACCAGCGCAACCCCATCTATATGATGTCCGACTCCGGCGCCCGCGGCTCCATGGACCAGATCAAGCAGCTGGCCGGCATGCGCGGCCTGCTGGCCAACACCGCCGGCAAAACGCTGGAAATGCCCATCCGCGCCAACTACCGCGAAGGCCTGAACATCCTGGAATACTTCATCTCCAGCCGAGGCGCCCGCAAGGGCCTGACCGACACCGCGCTGCGTACCGCCGACTCCGGCTACCTGACCCGCCGCCTGGTGGACGTCAGCCAGGAGGTCATCATCCGTGAGGAAGACTGCCACGCCACTGAGGGCATCTGGGTCCGCGAGATCCGCGACGGCAACGCCTCCATCGAGAGCTTCAGCGAGCGCCTGATCGGCCGCTACGCCCTCAACGACGTGGTGGACCCCAAGACCGGCGAGCTGCTGGTCTCCAAGGACAAGATGATGGACATGTTCGACGCCGAGCGCATCGAGGCCGCCGGCATCACCGAGCTGCAGATCCGCAGCGTCATGACCTGCCGCGCCCACGTGGGCGTCTGCGCCCGCTGCTACGGCTCCAACATGTCCAACGGCGAGTGCGTCAAGGTGGGCGAGTCGGTCGGCATCATCGCCGCCCAGTCCATCGGTGAGCCGGGCACCCAGCTGACCATGCGTACCTTCCACTCCGGCGGCATTGCTTCCGCCGAAGATATCACCCAGGGTCTGCCCCGCGTCGAGGAGCTGTTCGAAAGCCGCCGTCCCAAGGCCATGGCCATCATGTCCGAGATCGCCGGCACCGTCCACATCGACGATACCAAAAAGACCCGCCATGTGGAGGTCTCCGGCGTGGACGACAACGGCGCCCCCGTCACCAAGAGCTACGTCATCCCCTTCGGCCAGCGCGTCAAGGTGCTGGAAGGCGACGTGCTGGAAAAGGGCGCCTCCATCACCGAGGGCCATGCCTACCCGCAGGACATCCTGGCCATCCTGGGCCGCGTCGCCACCCAGAACTACCTGATCAGCGAGGTCCAGAAGGTCTACCGCCTGCAGGGCGTGGAGATCAACGACAAGCACATCGAGGTCATCGTCCGCCAGATGATGCGCAAGGTGCGCATCGAGGACGCCGGCACCAGCGACTTTATCGTTGGCAGCGTGGTGGACCGCCGCGACGTTATGATCAAGAACGAGGAGCTGCAGGAGCGCATCGACGCCGGCGAGGACGGCGTCAAGCTGGTGCAGTCCAGCCAGGTGCTGCTGGGCATCACCAAGTCCAGCCTGGCCACCGACAGCTTCCTGTCCGCCGCTTCCTTCCAGGAGACCACCCGCGTGCTGACCGAAGCCGCCATCAAGGGCAAGGTCGACCCGCTCTCCGGCCTGAAGGAGAACGTCATCATCGGCAAGCTGATCCCCGCAGGCACCGGCCTGCCGGAGGTGGAGTCCGAGCTGGAACAGGCCGAGGTCGAGCGCAACGCCGAGAACCTGGCCTACGACCAGGCGCTGTAACCCCCGCATAACACCCAGGCCCCGCCGCCCGCGCTGCCCACCGGCAGCCGGCCCGGCGGGGCCTTTCTGCGCGGAGCAGGGCTGCACCCGCCCCCGCGCATTGCCTTTTGGCGGCGGATGGTGTACAATGTTTCTTGCACCGCCGGGCCGCTGCCGCACCGCCGGCCCGGTGCTGCGGCCCTGAACTGCAGATACCGGGCGCGCCGGCCATCCGGTGCGCCCTGAATAACACAAAAAGGAGAGATACCCATGCCCGAAGCACTGAAAGAACGCTCCGAGATCCAGGAGCAGTACAAGTGGGACCTGACCCGCATGTACGCGGACGATGCCGCCTGGGAAAAGGCCCTGGACGCGTTTGACGCCCAGCTCCAGGCCCTGGCCGCCTATGCGGGCAAGCTGAACACCGCCGCCGGCCTGCGCGCCTGGTTTGACGCCCAGACCCGGGCCGAGCGCACCCTGTCTGACCTGTTCTGTTATGCCTCGCTGCGCCGCAGCGAGGACACCCGCGCCGAGGCTGCCCAGGTCATGTACGCCCGCGCCATGGCCAAGTATGTCCAGTACGGCGAGACTGCCGCCTTTGCCGAGCCGGAGATCCTGGCCCTGCCGGAGGAGACCCTGCAGGCTATGCTGGAGGACGAGCAGCTCAAACCCTACCGCTTTTTGATGGAGAACCTGCTGCGCCGCAAGCCCCACACCCTCTCGGCTGCCGAGGAGCAGCTGCTTGCCAGCTTTGGCGAGGTGATCTCCGCCCCCGGCGAGATCTCGGACAACCTGCAGGACGCCGACCTGGTCTTTGACCCAGTCACCGACAGCCAGGGCAGCCGGGTGGAGGTCACCGGCTCCAACTATATCCTGCTGCAGTCCTCCACCGACCGCACGCTGCGCCAGAACGCGTTCCGCAGCTACTACAAGGGCTACCGCCAGCACATCAACACCTTTGCGGCCACCTACTCGGCCAACGTCAAGGCCGCCGCGGCCGAGGCCAAGGCCCGCCATTACGAGTCCTCCCGCGCCATGTCCATGGCGGGCGAGAACATCCCCGCCTCGGTCTACGACAACCTGGTCGCCACCGTCCGCAAGCATCTGCCCGCCATGTACCGCTATGTGGCGCTGCGCAAAAAGATCCTGGGCGTGGACGAGCTGCACTACTACGACGTCTACGCCCCGCTGATGCCCGACAGCGAGGCCCGCTACACCTACGAGCAGGCCCAGCAGATGGTGCTGGACGCCGTTGCCCCCCTGGGCGAGGATTATGTCGAACAGGTCAAAAAGGCTTTTGCCACCCGCTGGATCGACGTTTACCCCAACCGCGGCAAGAGCGGCGGCGCCTACTCCTCCGGTAGCTATGACTCCGACCCCTATATCCTGACCAACTTTACCGGCACGCTGGACAGCGTTTCCACCATCGCCCACGAGATGGGCCACTCGATGCACACCTGGCATTCCAACCACGCCCAGCCGCCGCAGTACGCCGGTTACACGCTGTTCGTGGCCGAGGTGGCCTCCACCGTCAACGAGAACCTGATGATCGAGCAGCTGCTGAAGAAGGAGCAGGAGCCCCACGCCCGCCTGGCTCTGCTGAACCAGTACCTGGAAAACTTCAAGGGCACCGTCTACCGCCAGACCATGTTCGCCGAGTTCGAGCGCGAGGCCCACGCCATGGCCGAGCGGGGCGAGGCGCTGAACCCCGCCGCCCTCAACGCGCTGTACCGCGGGCTGATCGCCGACTACTTCGGACCCGAGCTGGTCATGGACGACGAGGTGCAGTACGAGTGGGCGCGCATCCCGCATTTCTACCGCAACTTCTACGTCTACAAGTACGCCACCGGCTACTCCACCGCCGTGGCCCTCAGCGAGGGCATCCTGAACGAGGGCGAGCCCGCCGTCAAGCGGTATCGCGAGTTTTTGTCCATGGGCGGCAGCGCCTACCCGCTGGACGAGCTGCGCCACGCCGGCGTGGACCTGACCACCCCCGCCCCGGTGGACGCCGCGCTGAACAAGTTCGAGCGCATCCTGGACGACGCCGAGGCCACCCTGGCCCGGCTGTAAGCCAAGGGGCAGGGGAGCGCGCCCTGCCGCAAGTCCGCTGCACACGGCGGGCAGCCGAAACGCCGGCAGACGGCGGGGCTGCCCGCCGTTTTCCGCGCCTGGCGGACCGGGCGGCCCCGGCCTGCAGGACCGGCAAAGGCCGCGTCAAAAAATCTCTGTTTTGTACGATTTTTTCGCCATTTTTTTGTGAATACTCTTGACAGGGCCTGTCCAATCGATTACAATAAATCTTGCGTCGGTCTGGGTGTATTGCGCCAATTTCCGGCCCAGTCCGCCCCGTTTTCCGATGTGAATACGAGAGAAAGGAGAAAAGAAATGCCTACTTTTAACCAGCTTGTTCGCAAAGGCCGCGAGGTCCTGGTCAAAAAGAGCACCGCGCCTGCCCTTCTGCGCAGCTACAACTCCCAGAAGAAGCAGTACACCACCCTGAACAGCCCCCAGAAGCGCGGCGTCTGCACCGCTGTCCGTACCATGACCCCCAAGAAGCCGAACTCTGCTCTGCGCAAAGTTGCCCGTGTCCGCCTCACGAATGGTATCGAGGTCACCTCTTACATTCCCGGTGTCGGCCATAACCTGCAGGAGCACAGCGTCGTCCTCATCCGCGGCGGCCGTGTCAAGGACCTGCCCGGTGTGCGTTATCACATCATCCGCGGCACCCTCGACACCCAGGGCGTTGCCAACCGCAACCAGGCCCGCAGCAAATACGGCGCAAAGCGTCCCAAGGCCGGTGCCAAGAAGTAAGGAAACATCTTTTCGCCATTAAGAAAGGATCAGCAATGATTCTTCTTGTGGCCTTACGGGAGTTTCTATACTTTCGAGTACCGATGATATCATTTTTGTGAAGGAGGGAAGAAAGATGCCCAGAAGAGGTAACATCGCCAAGCGCGAAGTTCTGGCTGATCCTATTTATAATTCCAAGATCGTCACCCGCCTGGTCAACTCGATCATGCTCGACGGCAAAAAGGGCGTCGCCCAGAAGATCGTTTACGATGCTTTTGACATCGTGAAGGAAAAGACCGGCAACGATCCTCTCGAAATGTTCGAGAAGGCCCTTGAGAACATCATGCCCAGCCTCGAAGTCAAGGCCCGCCGTGTGGGCGGCTCCACCTACCAGGTCCCCCTGGAGGTCAGCCCCGCCCGCCGCGAGACTCTCGGCCTGCGCTGGCTGACCCAGTACAGCCGCAGCCGCGGTGAAAAGACCATGTCCCAGCGCCTGGCCGCCGAGATTATTGACGCGACCAATAACACCGGCAACGCCGTGAAGAAGCGCGAGGATACCCACAAGATGGCCGAGGCCAACAAGGCTTTCGCGCACTATCGTTATTGATCCGTTTTTGACCTTAGGAGGTTTCAGCCATGGCAACGCCGAGAGACGTTTCTCTGCAAAAGACCAGAAATATCGGTATCATGGCTCACATCGACGCAGGCAAAACCACCACCACCGAGCGTATCCTGTACTACACCGGCATCAACCACAAGATCGGCGAAGTGCATGACGGTGCCGCTACGATGGACTGGATGGTGCAGGAGCAGGAGCGTGGTATCACCATCACCTCCGCCGCTACCACCTGCTACTGGAGCCATACCGAAACTCAGCATGACCCGGCCGCCTTCAAGGCGAACCGTCACCGCATCAACATCATCGACACCCCCGGCCACGTTGACTTCACCGTTGAGGTCGAGCGTTCGCTGCGCGTGCTGGACGGCTCTGTGACCGTCCTGGCCGCCAAGGGCGGCGTCGAGCCCCAGTCCGAGACGGTCTGGCGCCAGGCGGACAACTACCACGTCCCCCGCATGGTCTACGTCAACAAGATGGACACCATGGGCGCCGACTTCTTCCGCTGCGTGCAGATGCTGCACGACCGCCTGCACGCCAACGCCGTGCCCATCCAGCTGCCCATCGGCCAGGAGGATACCTTCAAAGGCATCATCGACCTGATCGACATGAAGGCTGACGTCTACTACGACGACATGGGCAACGACGTCCGCGTGGAGGAGATCCCGGAGGACATGAAGGCCCAGGCGCAGGAGTACCACGACAAGCTCATCGAGGCAGTTGCCGAGAACGACGAGGAGCTGATGATGAAGTACCTGGAAGGCGAGGAGCTGACCAAGGAAGAGATCAAGGCTGCCCTGCGTCGTGAGTGCATTGCCAACACTGTTGTGCCTGTTGTCTGCGGTTCTTCCTACCGCAACCGCGGCGTGCAGAAGCTGCTGGACGCCATCGTGGACTACATGCCGGCTCCCACCGACATCGAGGACATCAAGGGCACCAACCCTGAGACCGGCGAGGAGGAGACCCGTCCCTCGGACGACAACGCTCCCTTCTCCGCCCTGGCCTTCAAGATCGCCACCGACCCCTACGTCGGCAAGCTGTGCTTCTTCCGCGTTTATTCCGGCAAGATCGAGGCGGGCACCACCGTCTACAACTCGGTCAAGGATCAGAACGAGCGCATCGGCCGTATCCTGCAGATGCACGCCAACCACCGCAAGGACATCGACATCTGCTACGCCGGCGACATCGCCGCCGCTGTCGGCCTGAAGAACACCACCACCGGCGACACCCTGTGCGATCCCAACCACCCCATCATCCTGGAGAGCATGGAGTTCCCGGAGCCGGTCATCCGCGTGGCCATCGAGCCCAAGACCAAGGCCGGTTCCGAGAAGATGGGCATTGCCCTGGCCAAGCTGGCTGAGGAGGACCCCACCTTCCGTACCTGGACCGATGAGGAGACCGGCCAGACCATCATCGCCGGCATGGGCGAGCTCCACCTGGAGATCATCGTCGACCGTCTGCTGCGCGAGTTCAAGGTCGAGGCCAACGTCGGCGCGCCGCAGGTCGCCTACCGCGAGACCATCCGCAAGGAAGCCAACCAGGATACCAAGTACGCCCGTCAGTCCGGCGGCAAGGGCCAGTACGGTCACGTCAAGATCAAGATTGAGCCCAACAGCGGCAAGGGTTACGAGTTCGTCAACGCTGTGGTTGGCGGCGCGATCCCCAAGGAGTATATCCCCGCTGTCGATCAGGGCATCCAGGGCGCGATGAAGTCCGGCGTTCTGGCCGGCTACCCGGTCGAGGACGTCAAGGTCACGCTGTGGGATGGTTCCTACCACGAGGTCGACTCCTCTGAAATGGCCTTCCAGATCGCCGGTTCCATGGCGTTCAAGGATGCCATGAAGAAGGCGGACCCCATCATCATGGAGCCCATCATGAAGGTCTCGGTCATCGTCCCCGACGAGTATATGGGCGACGTCATCGGCGACCTGAACAGCCGCCGCGGCCAGATCCAGGGCATGGAAGCCATGCCCGGCACCCAGCGCATCAACGCGATGGTCCCCCTGTCCGAGATGTTCGGCTACGCCACCGATCTGCGTTCCAAGACCCAGGGCCGCGGCCAGTATTCCATGGAGCCTGCCGAGTACCAGCCGGTTCCCAAGAACATCGCCGACAAGATCATCACCGATCGCTCCAAGGCGTAAACCGGCACAAAAGTTGCGATTATGCTTGATTTTTGTGCCCGAATCTAGTATGATAGCCTTAAACGAGGCTTCAAAACCCGTCTGAATCAAAGGAGGATAATTCCAATGGCTGAAAAGGCAAAATTTGACCGCTCGCTCGAGCACGTCAACATTGGCACCATCGGTCACGTCGACCATGGCAAGACCACTCTGACCGCTGCGATCACCAAGGTCCTCGCGCTGAAGGGCGACGCGGACTTCATGGATTACTCCAGCATCGACAAGGCCCCCGAAGAGAAGGCCCGCGGCATCACGATCAACACCGCGCACGTCGAGTACCACACCGCCACCCGTCACTACGCCCACGTTGACTGCCCGGGCCATGCTGACTACATCAAGAACATGATCACCGGTGCTGCTCAGATGGACGGCGCTATCCTGGTCGTCGCTGCCACCGATGGTCCCATGCCCCAGACCCGCGAGCACATCCTGCTGGCCCGTCAGGTCGGCGTGCCCAAGATCGTTGTCTTCATGAACAAGTGCGACATGGTCGACGACGACGAGCTGCTGGATCTGGTCGAGATGGAGATCCGCGAGCTGCTGAGCAGCCAGGACTTCGACGGCGACAACGCCCCGATCATCCGCGGTTCCGCTCTGAAGGCTCTGGAGAGCACCTCCACCGATCCCGACGCTCCTGAGTACAAGTGCATTTGGGAGCTGATGGACGCTGTTGACAGCTACATCCCCACCCCGGACCGTGCTGCTGACAAGCCCTTCCTGATGCCCGTTGAGGACGTTATGACCATTTCCGGCCGCGGCACCGTCGCTACCGGCCGTGTCGAGCGCGGCACTGCCCATGTCGGCGACCAGATGGAGATCGTCGGCCTGAAGGAAGAGAAGATGACCACCACCATCACCGGTCTGGAGATGTTCCGCAAGAGCCTGGACTTCGCTCAGGCTGGCGACAACATCGGCGCCCTGCTGCGTGGCGTGGACCGCTCTCAGATCGAGCGCGGCCAGGTCCTGGCTAAGCCCGGTTCTGTGCACCCCCACACCAAGTTCGAGGGCCAGGTCTACGTCCTGACCAAGGAAGAGGGCGGCCGTCACACTCCGTTCTTCTCCAACTATCGTCCTCAGTTCTACTTCCGCACCACCGACGTGACCGGCATCATCAACCTGCCCGAGGGCACCGAGATGTGCATGCCTGGCGATAACGTTGTCATGACCGTTGAGCTGCTGACCGCTGTCGCTATG
Organism: Candidatus Gemmiger stercorigallinarum; assembly: GCA_019119495.1. Lineage (GTDB taxonomy): Bacteria > Bacillota > Clostridia > Oscillospirales > Ruminococcaceae > Gemmiger > Gemmiger stercorigallinarum. The sequence goes on from DWWX01000021.1 coordinate 102,826, forward strand.
GAAGAGGGCCTGCGTTTCGCTATCCGTGAGGGTGGCCGTACCGTTGGTTCCGGCGTCGTCAGCAAGATCATTGAGTGATTTTGCCCTGTGCGCTGAAGACTGATCTATAGCACCTTTGCCCCTCTCTGCCCACAAAGCAGAAAGGGGCTTTTTGCTGTGCCGTTTTGGGATAAGAAAAAATAAATCGCTGTACCTGAGTGAATTTCAAGGCGAATACAGTCGCTTTTCCGCGTGGAATATGGTATACTATAATAGTATACATTCGTTTTTGAATACATACAGGAGGAAAGAGAATGCAGCAGCATGAAACTGTGATCGTACTGGACTTCGGCGGCCAGTACAACCAGCTGATCGCGCGCCGTGTGCGTGAGAACAACGTCTACTGTGAGATTTATTCCTATAAGACCGACCCCGCGGTCATCCGCGCCAAGAATCCCAAGGGGATCATCTTCACCGGCGGGCCCAACAGCGTATATCTGGAGGATTCTCCCAGCTGCGACCCCGAGATCTTCACCTGGGGGGTGCCCATTCTGGGCATCTGCTACGGCAGCCAGCTGATGATGCACCTGCTGGGCGGCAAAGTGACCCGCGCGCCCGAGCGCGAATACGGCAAGACCGAGGTCTTTGTGGACACCAGCAGCAAGCTGTTCGAGGGCGTGTCGCCGTCCACCATCTGCTGGATGAGCCACAACGACTACATCGAGCAGGCGGCGCCCGGCTTCAAGATCACGGCCCACACCGCCAACTGCCCGGTGGCAGCCATGGAGGACACCAACCGCGGGCTGTATGCCGTGCAGTTCCACCCCGAGGTGCTGCACACCGCGGAGGGCAAAAAGATGCTGCACAACTTCGTGTACAACGTATGCGGCTGCGCCGGCGACTGGAAGATGGACTCCTTTGTGGAGAGCAACGTCAAGGCCCTGCGGGAGCAGATCGGCGACGGCAAGGTGCTGTGCGCTCTGTCCGGCGGCGTGGACTCGTCGGTCCTGGCGGCCATGCTGGCCAAGGCGGTGGGCAAGCAGCTGACCTGCGTCTTTGTGGACCACGGCCTGCTGCGCAAGAACGAGAAGGAGGAGGTCTGCGCCGTCTTTGGCCCGGGCAACCCCAACTTTGACATCAACTTTATTTGTGTGGACGCCCGCGCCCGCTACTTCAGTAAGCTGGCCGGCGTCACCGAGCCGGAGCGCAAGCGCAAGATCATCGGTGAGGAGTTCATCCGCGTCTTTGAGGAGGAAGCCAAGAAGATCGGCCATGTGGACTTCCTGGCACAGGGCACCATCTACCCCGACGTGGTGGAGAGCGGCCTGGGCGGCGAGTCCACCGTCATCAAGAGCCACCACAATGTAGGCGGCCTGCCCGACCATGTGGACTTCAAGGCTCTGGTGGAGCCCCTGCGCAACCTCTTTAAGGACGAAGTGCGCCAGGCCGGCCGTGAGCTGGGCCTGCCCGAATACATCGTCAGCCGCCAGCCCTTCCCGGGCCCGGGCCTGGCCATCCGCATCATCGGTGAGGTGACTCCCGAGAAGGTGGCCATCGTCCAGGATGCGGACGCCATCTGGCGCGAGGAGATCGCCAAGGCCGGCCTGGCAGGGGAGATCAGCCAGTACTACGCCGCACTGACCAATATGCACAGCGTGGGTGTCATGGGCGACGAGCGCACCTACGACTACGCCGTGGCGCTGCGCGCTGTGACCACCACCGACTTCATGACGGCTGAGAGCTACAACGTCCCCTGGGACGTGCTGGGCACCGTCACCAGCCGCATCGTCAACGAGGTAAAGCACGTCAACCGCGTGTTCTATGACTGCACCGGCAAACCGCCGGCAACGATTGAGATGGAGTAATCAAACTTCCTTGAAAAACTTGGTATCTACGCGATATTTTGAATGCGATACGCCTTCTTGATACCGAATTGATACTAATGGGGATTACTCCAAACATAGGGACATGAGAATGCCCTCTGGAAAACGGTAAGTTTTTCAGAGGGCATTTTTGTGTCCCTTATTCTTTTCTCCACTTTTTCTTGGGTTGGAACTTCCCGCATCCATCAGAAGTTTGGGGCCAGTTGAGCTTCCACTCTTGATACTCCTCTTTGGTGATCTGACCGGCTTGCAGCTCCTTTTTCCGCTGCTGCCATTCCCGCATGAACTCATCCAGAAGCCGGTAGTTAAAGCTGACCGCCATGTGAGAACTGGAGGAATCAGGGTCGGTGACTTCATATAGCTTGGTGCCAGGGTAGTGCTCGTCTAACTCGAACAGGGTGTACATGATGTCTTCTGCAGCATACAAGGTGGGCTCATATAAGGAGCGGTAGTTGACATCCAGAGCTTCTGCTAGCTTACGGAGCAAGTCTTCTTTGGGGGTGCGAGTGTTGCTTTCGTACTGTGCAATACGGATATCTGCACTTTTTTCATCAAAGCCAACGGCAATGCCCAACTCTTTCTGGGTCATGCCTCGAAAGTTGCGGGCACGCTTGATTCGATCACCGA